>CAIMUX010000121.1 GCA_903844735.1 Candidatus Eiseniibacteriota bacterium | reverse complement strand
TCGGGGGACCGTTCCAGCTCCCGTCCTCTCTGGTCCACGCCGCTCCTTCGTGCACGAAGACCCCGGGATGAAGCACGAAGAACGATGGATGGGGCACGCGAAGCGCCCGCAGCAGGTCGACGCCGTGGATCAGCTCGACCTTGCCCAGCACAAGACGATTCCCTGCCTCAACGTCCTGTCCCAGCGTATGAATGGCCGCCGGTCCCCCCACCTCGAATCGATCCTGTGCAGGTCCCCCGTTCGCCGCGAGGCCGGCTTCTGCCTGGAGGTTGGCCACGAAGCCGGCGAAGCCGATGCGGTGCGCCCCCGCCACGCGGGCCCGCCAGCGATGGCGCGCCGCATAGCCGGCCTCGGCTCCGAGGTGGGTGGATCCCTGCCGGGCGTGTGCGATCTCCAGGAAACCCTCGCGGAAGGCGCCGCCACGGGCTGGAGTGACCGGCGTCGCGTCGCGGTCGGCCCCCCAGAGGCTGAAGCGGGTCGCGAGCCGCATCGATTGATCACGAGCGATGCGCCACCCGACTTCCCCCAGCGATGATGTCGCTTCCCAGCGCAGCGCTGCCTCCGCCCCGCGCCGCTCGAAGACGCTTTGGCAATCCCGTCCCGTTGTGAGCGCGACCAGCGCGCTCCCCAGAGCCCCCGCGTGCTCCGGCGCGAACGGCAACGTCTCCCGCGCATAGCTTCCCGCGAGGACGAGGCGGCTCCGAGCGTCCTCGGGCCCCCGCCGGAGCAGGACGCGGGCCAAGCTTGCCCGGTACCGGCCCTCTTTGTTTGCGAATCCGTAGCCGGCCCGCGCTTCCACCCAGCCACGATCGTCGGCCCCCACCCGCGCGCCCGCGCCCAGCGTGGCACCGGTCGCCCGGTGATAGCCGAGGACCGGAAAGAAATGCGTCGACACACCCGGCGCCGATGCTCCCGGCCGTGCGGCCTTCTTCGGTCTCTCGGCGCCGCGGGCGCGGATCAGCGAATCAACGCCGGTCGTGTCGAAGGCGACCGCGGTCCGGCCGAAGAAGGCGTCGGTCGAGTCGGCCAGGCCTTGCAGGAACGGTCCGAGCGGATCGTCCGGCGGCTGCGCTCCCGCGGGGGTTGCCACGGTCGGGAGACCTGCGAGCACACCCGACAGGATCACGGCGACGTACAGGGCGACGGACGGGGAGCGGGTGAGGGTCATGCGGGATTTCACGTCACCTCCCCGTTTCCGCCGGAGCGAAGAGTGAATCGGGGATGCCGCCATTGATGATCCAGTCGGTGCGGGCGAGGGCGAGGTCCACCACCTTCGGAATTTCGTCCCCCGCGAGCTTTCCCATCCAGCGGACCGGATCGGTCAGCGTCACCCGCGCCAAGATCCGGGAAACCACCCAGTAGCGGTGGTCGATCAGCGTGCGTTCGAGCACACACGACTCGAACGATTGGATAAAGAGCGGCATCGGTGACCGCTCCGGGTACGAGAACTCTTCGCGCAGGATCACGAAGTCATTCGTGTTCAGCCAGACGCGCCCCGACGGCAACGCTTCCAACGAGGGACGGGGCGTGAAGCTGAGCAGATACACAATCTGGTCGCCCACGAGCTTGCGGTCCTCGATGCGGAACTGAAAGCGTGCGCGCATCTTCGGATCAAAGGCGAAGGCGATGAAGCTCTCGCTCATGTCGGCGTCGAAGGAGACCTTCACATTCTGCTCGCCGCCCTTCTTCCCTTCCTTCTTGTGCTTCTCTTCTTCGCGCGACCAATCCTTCAGGTGCACCACGCGTTCCTGCTTCGGGCGCTTCTGATAGATCCGGTCGGCCGATTCGGAGTACAGCTCGCTCTTCTCCTCGGGATCGTCTTGGGCGTTCCGCCCCGAGAGGCGGACGAGGAGCGTGAAGGCCTGGTCCTGCATGAGAGAGTCCCGATGCGCTTCTCCCTCGGCCACACGACGCAGGATTTCGTCGAGGGTTTGCCGGGGCGCTGTGACCAGAATCTCGGGAAGGGGTTCGGCTGCATTCTGCCGGAGGGTGTCCTCGACGGCGAGGGTTGGGCGAGAGGGGGGAAAGGGCGTCGGGGCTTCTCTGCGCCCGGAATGTTCTTGCCCCCACGCGGTGACTCCGGACAGGAGGAGTACGGCCGCCGCCAGGGCCAGTCTCCTCAGCATTGTCTGACGCGGCATCGTTTTGCCTCCCGGTGCGTTCCGGACACTCGAGTGGGAGAGTAAGGAAATTCTTGGCCGGCCGAAAGTCACTTTCGTGTGCCTTGGGGCGACGCAGGGGGAGCGGGGAGCCCGGATCGCCTTCGCGGGGTCGAACGAGTACGGTTCACCGGCGAGTCGATCCATCGGTACTTCGACGCCTACGCTGTGGCGGCCCGGCGGGCGTAGGCCGCGACGGGCGCGTATACGCCATCGATCCCGTTGGCGGACGAGGAGATCCGGTCAGGTCGCGGTGCGAGCCGGCCGGTGCTGCGGCGAGCGAATCGGGGCGCCGGTCTCCCACCTTGTCACCTTTGGGGCACACACCGTGGCGCGGTACGACTGCGGGACCGCTCTGACCGCGGCATGCGGTACTGTCGTGGTGCGACAGGAACATTCGTCGCTCGGCACGTGAAGCGGTCGTTGTCCAACAGAACCTTCTGCTCCATGGCATGGGGCGTGTCGCTGTCCGACCGGCCAGTCTGCCCCGTAGCATGCGGTGGTGTCGTAGTGTGACGGGACCGTCCGGCCGGTGGCGTGCGCGGCCGTCGTAGTGTGACCGGGCCGTCTGCTCAGTGGCACGCGGTGCTGTCGTCGTCCGACCGGACCATTTGCCCGGCGACATGCGGCGCCGTCGTAGTACGACCGGACCGTCGGCCCCGTAGCATGCGGTGCAGTCATCATCCGACCGGACCGTCCGTCCGGCGATGTACGGTGCTGCCGTCATCCGACCGGACCATCTGTCCGATTCACTCCGGGACTGTCGCGGTGCGGGCACCGCTGACACCGAGACCTAGGCGGCACGCCGGTGGGTGACTGGACGCTCCGACATCTCCTGTGATTCGCGGCGCCAATCGAACACCGCTTTGCCAACGAACAGGTCGACGGGACGCTGGAGATGCTCGCCTTCGACGACCTCGAGCAGAATCAGTACGTCGTCACCACACAGTTCACGTACCGGGCCGGGGCCACGGAGAAGCGGGCCGACCTCGTGCTGCTCGTCAACGGCATTCCGCTGGTTGTGATCGAGGCAAAGCCCCCCGTTCGCTCGAGCCAGAGCTGGCTCGACGGGGCGCTCCAAGTGCACGACGACGACGAGCGCAACATCCCCGAGCTATTCGTGCCGAACATCCTATCTGTCGCTACCGAGGGCAAGGAGTTCCACTACGGCTCCATCGGGCTGCCGGTCGAGCTCTGGGGCCCGTGGCGAGTCGAGGCCGATACGAAGACTCCCGCCCTGCAACAGATCGAGACGGCGATCGTATCAATGCTGCGGCCGCACGTGCTGATCGACTTGCTCGCTAACTTCACTGCCTATGCCGCCGACAAGAAGAAGCGTCGGATCAAGATCGTCGCCCGCTACCAGCAGTACGAAGGAGCAAACAAGATCGTCGAGCGCGTCGTGGCCGGGAGTCCGAAGAAGGGCCTGATCTGGCATTTCCAGGGCTCGGGCAAGTCGCTCCTGATGCTCTTCGCGGCCCGCAAGCTACGCCTGCACCCGGCCCTCAAGAACCCGATCGTAATGATCGTGGTGGACCGGATCGACCTCGACTCGCAGATCTCCAGCACGTTCTACGCGGCCGACACGCCGAATCTCGTGAAGGCCGACAGTCGCGGCGAACTCCAGCGGCTGCTGGCGCAGGACGTGCGGAAGATCATCATTACCACCATCTTCAAGTTCGGCGAGGCCGACGGCGTCCTGAACGACCGCAGCAACATCATCGCCATGGTCGACGAGGCCCACCGCACCCAGGAGGGCGATCTCGGCCGCAAGATGCGCGAGGCCTTGCCGAACGCGTTCCTCTTCGGCTTGACCGGCACGCCGATCAACCGCGCCGACCGCAACACGTTCTATGCCTTCGGCGCTGAGGAGGACACGGCGGGCTACATGAGCCGCTATGGCTTCGAGGAATCGATTCGCGACGGCGCGACGATGCCGCTGCACTTTGAGCCGCGCCTGCTCGAGCTGCACATCGACAAGGAGGCGATTGACCAGGCCTTCAAGGACCTGACGGGCGGTCTGAGCGACCTCGACAGGGAGCAGCTCGCCAAGACCGCCGCGAAGATGGCTGTGCTGGTGAAGTCGCCGGAACGCATCCAGAAGATCTGCGCAGACATCGCCCGGCACTTCCAGGAGAAGGTGGCAGCGAACGGCTTTGGGGCGCAGGTCGTCACGTTCGACCGCGAGAGCTGCGTGCTCTACAAGAAGGCGCTCGACGAGCACCTGCCACCGGAGGTGTCCGACATCGTCATGACGGTGAACAGCGGGGAGGACGAGTACGCCTCCTACCGGCGCGAGCGCGACGCCGAGGAGAAGCTCCTGGATCGCTTCCGGGATCCTGCCGACCCCCTCAAGGTTCTGATCGTCACGTCGAAACTTCTCACAGGCTTCGACGCGCCGATCCTTCAGGCGATGTATCTGGACAAGCCACTGCGGAACCACACGTTGCTTCAGGCCATCTGCCGCACGAACCGTCCCTACGGCGAGGCGAAGACGCACGGACTGATCGTGGACTACCTCGGCATCTTCGATGATGTCGCTCAGGCCATCCGGTTCGACGAGGAGGGCATCACCCGGGTCGTCGCAAACATCATCGAGCTGGTTCGCAAGCTTCCGGAGGCCATGCAGAAGTGCCTGACGTACTTTCCGGGCGTCGACCGAACCGTCACTGGCTACGAAGGGTTAATCGCGGCCCAGGAGTGCCTGCCCAACAACGACACTCGCGACCGCTTTGCCGGCGACTACAGCTACTTGAGCCGCCTCTGGGAAGCGATCTCGCCGGATCCGATCCTGAGCCCGCAGGAGACGGACTATCGCTGGCTGACCCACGTCTACGAGTCGGTGAAGCCTTCGACCGGCACCGGGAAGCTCCTCTGGCACGCCCTCGGGGCCAAGACCATTGAACTGATCCACGAACACGTTCACGTTGATGCCATCCGCGACGACCTCGAGACGCTGGTCCTGGACGCCGACCTCCTCGAAGCCGTGCTGGGGTCGCCCGATCCGAACAAGAAGGCCAAGGAGATCGAAGTCAAGGTCGCCAGGTGGCTCCGGAAGCGAATGCACGACGCTCGCTTCAAGGCGCTTCGGGACGCGGTCCGGACTGGTCCGCGGCCGGGTGACCGTGTGTCGGGTGTCATGCGCTGCAAAACAGAGAGTGTTCCGTAAACCGTCCTACACGGCGAGGCATTCCGCGAGACTTCGGAACTCGGTGAGCCGACTGGTCGACGCGGGCCCGGATGGTGAAAGCCGCCGGGTCCTCGCCACATCTCGACCGAAGCCGCCTGAAATCTCCGCCTGACCTTCACCCTTCCCACCCCCGACCCCAGGTGCTATGAGTCACTCCGACGTCGGAATGCATGGCCCCACGGGCATGAGACCCCCAGTCGCTCCACCGCGGAAAGAGGCGACATGCTGAACGCCCTCATCACCGCCATCGTCCGCGCCCTGCTTTCCCTGCGTTACCGCATTGAGGTCAGCGGCCTCGACGCGATCGCCGCGCGGGGCAGGGAGAAGATCCTCTTTCTGCCCTCCCATCCGTCCCTGCTCGACCCGGTCATGGTGATCGCGGTGTTGAGCGGGGCTTTCGCGCCGTACTCGGTGGCTGACCAGGACGGCGGGATCAACGACACCGCGCTGTTCCGGTGGCTGGGCCGGCGCTTCCGCGTGCGGACGATGCCGCTGATGTTCAAGCACGGTCCAGAGGCCCGGACAGCCATCGAGCGCGTCATGGCCGACACCACGGCGGGCCTGCAGGTCGGGGAGAACGTGCTGCTCTACCCGGCCGGGCATCTGATGCGCAGCAACCGCGAGGAGCTGGCCGGCAACAGCGCGGTGCAGTCCATCCTGCACGAGGTCCCCGGGGTTCGCGTCGTGCTCTGCCGCACCCGCGGCCTCTGGGGGAGTTGCTTCAGCGCCGCCGGCAGCGATCACGACCCCGACTTGGCTCGTGAGTTGATCGCGCACGTTTCGGACATCCTCAAGAATCTCGTCTTCTTCACACCGCGCCGGCGCGTCAACATGGAATTCGTCGAGCCGGATGACCTGCCGCGCGCAGCCGACCGCAACACGCTCAATCGCTACCTCGAAGCGTTCTACAACCGCGAGCCGTTGCCACGCCGCACCTGGGTGCCCTACTCGATGTGGGACCGGGGAGGAGCGCGCGAGCTGCCGGAGCCGGCCGCCCGGCAGGCCGAAGGAAACGCTTCCGGCGTTCCGGATGGCACGCGCGACATCGTCACCCGCTACCTGCAGCAACTCTCCGGCAAGGCATCCGTCGCCGACGCCGACCGGCTGGCGGTGGAACTGGGGCTGGACAGCCTTCTCATCGTCGAGGTCATGGTCTGGCTGCAGACGGAATTCGGCGCCTCCGCGGCCAACGTGGATGCGTTGCGGACCGTGGCGGATGTGATGCAGGCGGCGAGCGGCGAGTCGTTGGCTGCCGGTCACATCGCGTTGCAGGCTGTGCCGCCGGCCTGGTTCTCCGTGACGAAAGAGGGGGCGCGGATTTCTGTTCCCGCCGGCGAGACGATTGCCCAGGTGTTTCTGCGGCAGGCAGCCCGGCATCCGGACCGCGTGATCATCGCCGATCAGCTCAGCGGGGTGAAGACGTACCGCGATGTCGTCCTCTCCTGCCTGGCTCTGACCCCGGAGATCGCCCGCCTGCCGGGGGAACGGGTGGGCATCATGTTGCCCGCTTCCGTGGTCGCGACGGTCGTCTACTTGTCCACGCTCTTTGCCGGGAAGACGCCGGTGATGATCAACTGGACGGTGGGACGCCGCAACGTGCTGCACGCCCTGGAGCTCACGCAGACGCAGGCGGTGCTCACTTCGCAACGCCTCACCGACCGTCTGCTGGCACAGGGGATCGATCTGGGGGAGGCGCGGGAGCGCCTTGTCTACCTGGAACGTCTGGGCGCCGGGATCACGCGGTGGGCGAAGCTGCGTGCCTTAGTCCGGTCGAAGCTCACGTGGGGTGCCTTGCGGAGGGCGACGATCTCGCCCACGGCGGCCATCCTCTTCACCAGCGGCTCGGAGAGTCTGCCCAAGGCCGTGCCGCTGTCGCACACCAACCTGCTGAGCAATCTGCGCGACATCCTGCAGGTGATCGCGTTCACCGAGAACGATCACCTCCTCGGCATGCTCCCGCCGTTTCACTCCTTCGGACTGACCGGGAACCTGCTCCTCTCCGTGTGCGGGGGGATGCCCACCGTCTTTCACGCCAACCCCACCGAAGGCCCCATGCTGGCCAAGCTGGTGGAAGCCTACCGGGTCTCGGTAATCGTGGGCACGCCGACCTTCCTGAGCGGCGCGGCGCGCGCGGGATCGCCCGCCCAACTGGCGAGTCTGCGGCTGGCCTTCACCGGAGCGGAGGAGTGTCCGGAACGCGTCTTCCGACTGCTCCGGGAGCGCTGTGCGAATGCCGTCGTCGTGGAGGGATACGGCATCACGGAGTGCTCTCCCATCGTGTCGTGCAACGACCCGGGCGATCCGCGCCCGTTCACGATCGGGCGTGTGCTCCCTTCGGTGCGGATGGCCCTGGTGGACGTCGAGACCGGCGGGCCGGTGGCTCCCGGCTGCGCCGGCATGTTGCTGGTCCGGGGCCTAAGCATCTTCTCGGGTTACCTGGGTGACGCACCGAACCCGTTCGTGAAGCACGATGGGGAGGATTGGTATCGCACCGGCGACCTGGTGAGCGCCGATGCCGATGGCCTGCTCACGTTCCGCGGTCGCCTCAAGCGCTTTGTCAAGATCGGTGGGGAAATGATCTCTCTCCCCTCCATCGAGTCGGCACTGCTCGAGGCCATGAGCGAAGGCGCGGAGGACGGATCGATCCTGGCGGTGCTGGCCACCAGCGATGCTGATCGTCCGGAACTCGTGCTCTATACGACCAAGGCGCTCGGGCGCGAGGAAGTGAACCTCCTGATCGGCGCTGCCGGTCTCTCTCCGCTGCACTACATGCGCCGGGTCATCCAGGTGAAGAGCATCCCGGTCCTCGGCACGGGCAAGACGGACTACCGGACGTTGCAGGAAGGGTCGACGCTATAGGTGGATCCGTCCCGCCAGGATCGACGCGGCCGCGATCGTGCCCAAGCCCGCACAGGCATGCGAGACAATGGGTACGGCCGGACCTCCCAGGCGCCTCATCAGCGTCCGCCACGCCCACCCCATACCGGCCAGAAGCAGGACCACCGGAAGGACCCAGAACCACGGCATGAAGGCGATCAGCACGATACTGTGGTACCCGGCGAAAACCAGATCGGGGAAGGCCGGACCGGCTCGTCCGGATGTCAGCGTGCATCTCCAGAACAGCTCTTCCAGGATCGGATGCACGAGGACATACCAGGCGCCGAAGAGCCACCAGGACCCCTGTGAGAGGCCAAGGCGAGCGAGCAGCGCCGATAGGTCTCCCGGGTTGCGCGCCGCGAACCGCCAGAGCAACAGCAGCGCCCCTCCGTTGCCAAGGCAGATCAGCGCCAGCCCAAGCCCCCAGGACGTCGACCAACCCCGGCATGCCTCGATGCAGGCAGGCTTGAGGCCCCGGCGAAACACCACTGCGGCTATCGCGGCGTGGTAGAGCAGCAGCGCGGCCCAGGCCGAGTGGATCAGATGGATACCCAGGGCGGAGGAAGCATAGGGAGTGAGAGCTGCGAGCAGTACTGCGGGATGGACACGCCCATTGTCACTTGTGTCCATGTCGGGATTCTAGGGCGGCAGCACGTTTCGGTCCAGTAGTGCCCGCTCACGACCGGTCGCACTGCGGACAGGCAACTCCGGGAGTGGCGTCGTGGGATGGGCTGGCGCGGGCTGAGATTCGGAGTATTCGTTCCCTACCCCGAATCTCAGTCCGCAAATCCCCGGTTGACTCCCGTCCCCTCCACCACCTACAGTTCCTTCTTTACGGTTCTCGACGGGATGACCGGCGAGGGGAGGAGTATTGTGTTCGCAATCGTGCAGTGCATGGGGTTCCAGTACCGCGTGGTTCCCGACGAGCGGGTGAAGATTCCCGCGACCGACCTCGAGCCGGGCAGCACGTTGGTCTTAGACCAGGTCCTGCTGATCCGGGATGGCGAGTCGGTGAAGGTCGGCGCCCCCACGGTGGCCGGGGCCAAGGTCGAGGTTGAGGTGGTTCGCCACGGCCGCGGCAAGAAGATCCTGGTCGGGAAGTACAAGAAGCGCAAGGGTTACCGGAAGCGGAACGGGCACCGGCAAAACTTCACCGAGGTTGTCGTCCGCACGATCCAATCCTGATCACCGGTCGGTTCTGACAATCGACCAGTCCTGATAACGGGCAGGCCTGTTACTGGGAATAGGAGAACTAGCGATATGGCGCACAAAAAGGGCGTGGGCAGCTCGCGCAACGGGCGTGACTCGAATTCCCAGCGTCTCGGGGTCAAGGCCTACGGCGGCGAGTTCGTGCCCGCCGGTTCCATCCTCGTCCGGCAGCGTGGGACGGTTTTCCACCCCGGGCTGAACGTCGGGAAGGGGAAGGATGACTCCCTCTTCGCGAAGATCACCGGGCACGTGGTCTACCGGCAGACCCGCCGGGACCGCAAGACCATCTCGATCGCGCCGATCATCGAAGCCGCGGAAGCGACCACGTCCTGATTCCAGTTCCGGCGCGGAACTGAACCTTCCGCCGAGTGCCGGACTGCCGGCGCGGGCCGCATTCCACGGCAGTCCAGGCATTGAACGGCATTCTGCGGCATCGTCGCGGCCGGCCCACGGTCGCAGGAGGAGCGGCATCGAGCGGGCGGTGTCCAGCGCGGTGGCGGTCATCCCCGCCCGCTTTGCCTCGACCCGGTTCCCCGGGAAGCTTCTCCATCCCCTCCACGGCAGGTCGGTGCTGGCCCGCACCCTTGAGCGGGCGAGGTTGGTGCACGGGCTGGACGCTGTGATTGTGGCCACCGACGACGAGCGAATCGCGGACGAGGCGCGCCGTGAGGGCGTCACCGTGCGGATGACATCGTCCGCCCATTCAAGCGGCTCCGACCGCGTGGGCGAGGTGGTTCGCGGCCTCGACCCCCTCCCCGACTTTGTTCTCAACCTTCAGGCCGACGAGCCGTTTTTCTCGCCGCGGGCGATCGAGCGGCTTCTCGATTCCCTGCGCGCCCAACCCGACGCGATTTGGACTTTGGCCGACCCGATCACCGACCCGCAGGAATTCCTTCGCCCATCGGCGGTGAAGGCTGTGCTGGCCGCGGACCGACGGGCCCTCTATTTCTCTCGCGCCCCCGTGCCGTACGACCGGACCCAGGGCCAAGCGCCGACGTTTTCCGCAGGGGTGGTTGGCCTCGATGGGACTGCCGTCATCGACGCGGCGGCCGTATGGGGCGCGGCGGCCGGACACGACGTGGCGGCCGATCTCGGAGTGGGACTCGGCCCAGGCGCGACGACCGCGCAATCCGTGGTACCGTTGCGCCACGTCGGGGTCTACGGGTATCCGCGGGAGCTCCTGCTGGCGTTTCTGGCGCTGCCGCCGGGATGGTTGGAGCGCTGGGAGGGGCTGGAGCAGTTGCGAGCCTTGGAGCATGGCCTTACGATCAGGGTTCTAGTCGGAGCCTGGCCGGACGCGGGCGTCGACACGCCTGAGGATGCGGTACGACTGCTCGCCAAGTATCCCACGCCTGCGGCGATGGATCGCGCCGGGCTCGACCCGACGGACTGAACGAGGGCAGGGAGGTCGGATGGACGGGCAGCATCGCTACATTTTCGTCACCGGAGGGGTCGTTTCCTCGCTGGGCAAGGGAATCGCGGCGGCATCCATCGGACTTCTTCTCAAAGAGCGGGGGCTGCGCGTCACCCTGCAGAAGTTTGACCCCTACCTCAATGTCGATCCCGGGACGATGAGCCCGTACCAGCACGGGGAGGTCTTCGTTACCGACGACGGTGCGGAGACCGATCTCGATCTCGGCCACTACGAACGGTTCACCGATATCGATCTGGGACGCGGGAACAGCGTCACCGCCGGACAGATCTACGACACGATCCTTTCGCGGGAGCGGCGCGGTGACTACCTGGGCAAGACGGTGCAGGTCATCCCCCACGTCACCGATGAGATCAAGCGGCGGATGAGGGAGGCGGCCGAGCATGCTTCGGCCGACGTCGATATCATCGAGAGCGGCGGCACGGTGGGGGACAACGAAGGGCTGCCGTTTCTCGAAGCGATCCGCCAGATGCGCCTCGACATCGGCCGTCAGCGCACCATCTTCATCCACGTGACGCTCGTGCCCTATATCAAGGCTGCGCAGGAGCTCAAGACCAAACCGACGCAGCACAGCGTGCGGGGCCTGCTGGAGATCGGGATCCAGCCCGATATCCTTCTTTGCCGCTCGGAGGTGCCGATTTCGGCCGAGTTGCGTGCGAAGATCGCCCTCTTCTGCAACGTGTCACCTCCCTGCGTGATCGAGGCGTTGGACGCGCGGTCGATCTACGAGGTGCCGCTGAACCTGCACCGAGGCGGATTGGACGCCATCATCCTCGACCTTCTGGGGTTGGCCTCGCCGCGCGAACTCGACTTGACGTCCTGGGAGCGGACAGTCCGTGCGATCCTCGAGCCGCCGGGGAAGGTCCGGATTGCCATCTGCGGGAAATACACCCATCTGCGCGACGCCTACAAGAGCATCCTCGAATCCTTCATCCACGCCGGTGCGGCCAATGGCGCGCAGGTGGAGATTCACTGGGTGGAGTCGTCCCAGTTGGAGGAGAACCCCCCGGGGCAGTTCCTCGACGGCGTCGATGGCGTCCTGGTGCCCGGCGGCTTCGGTGAGCGGGGCATTGAGGGGATGATCCGCGCGGTGGAGTATGCCCGCACGCGCGGCATCCCGTTCTTCGGGATCTGCCTCGGGATGCACTGCGCCGTGATTGAATACGCTCGCAATGTCTGCGGTTTGGAAAAGGCCAACAGCACGGAGTTCGACCCCGAGACACCTCACCCGGTCATCTACTTGATGCCGGAGCAGCTTGCCTATACCACCAAGGGCGGGACGATGCGGCTTGGCGCCTACGACTGCCGCCTCGATGAGGGAAGCCGGGTCCGGGCTATCTATGGCACGGAGGTGATCCGGGAACGACATCGGCATCGCTTCGAGTACAACAACGACTACCTTGCATCGATGTGGGAGCGCGGAATGTGTTTCTCGGGGATCTGTCCGCAGAACGGCCTCGTCGAGGTAGTCGAGCTGGCGGAGCACCCGTGGTTTGTGGGCGTGCAGTTTCACCCGGAGCTCCGGTCGCGCCCTCAGCGGCCGCACCCGATCTTCCGCGAGTTCGTGGGCGCTGCGGTGACGCGGCGGGCTCTGGCGGGGAGACGCCCCGGTGTCTGAGGACGCGGTGCGCCACGTGCGGGAGGTGCGGACGGTGCGGGCGCTGGGGCGCCCGGTCGCACCGGATGAGCTTCTGATCATTGCCGGCCCATGCATCATCGAGGGGGAGCAGATGCTCCTCGACATCGCCGGCGAGCTGCGGAGCGTGGCCGAGCGCCTTGGCGTGCGCCTTGTTGTCAAAGGCTCCTACCGCAAGGCCAACCGCAGCGCGCTCGGTTCCTTTGCCGGGCTGGGCGACGAGGCTGGACTCCGGGCCTTGCGCCGCGTGCGCGACGAGCTCGATCTGCCGGTCCTGACTGATGTTCACGAGACCTCCGAGGTGGCGGCCGCGGCCGAAGCCTGCACGGTGCTGCAGGTGCCGGCATTTCTCTCGCGACAGACGGCGTTGATCCAGGCGGCGGCGCGAGCCTGTCCGGTGGTCAACATCAAGAAGGGCCAGTTCCTCGCTCCCGACGACTGCGGCCGGATCCTCGAAAAGGCGCGCGCGGTGGCGCCGGACGGGGAGGTCTGGCTGACCGAACGCGGCACCAGCTTCGGCTACCATGACCTCGTCGTCGACATGCGCGGCTTCGCGGTGCTGCGCCGCTTGCCGGCCGCGGTGATTTTCGACACCACGCATGCGCTGCAGCATCCGGGGACCGGCGGAGACCGGCGCTTCGCCCGCACCCTCGCTCGCGCTGCGATTGCCGCCGGGGCCGATGGGCTCTTCGTGGAGACCCACCCCGATCCGAGCCTGGCCCTTTCCGACGCCGCCACCCAGCTTCCCTTGCGGGGCATCGGCGTTTTCCTTGAGGAGATGGTGGAGTGGAAGCGGCTCCAGGCGCGCTGGATCGAGCAGCCCGACACGGTGGCGGCCGGCGATTGGGGTGATCCGGGAGCGATCCCGGGGATGCGTACAGATGACGCTCGTGGCCCCGCAGGCGGGGACACACAGAGGCATCAGGAGCCGACGACACCTGAGGGTACGTCGAAGTCTCGGAAGGCGCCGCGCCCAGAGGATCGTTCGTGAACACGCCCCTCCGCTCGCAATTGGCGGCCCTCGCCCATCGGCTGCTCGACGCGGAGGAGGCGGGTCTGCGCCTGCTTCGGCCCCTGGTGGATGGTGAGACCTTCGCGGCCGCCGTGGCCCTGCTTCTGGCTTGCCGCGGCCGCGTCTTAGTCAGCGGCGTGGGTAAGTCAGGGATCGTGGGACAACGGATCGCCGCTTCGCTACGTTCCACCGGGACCCCGGCGTTCTTTCTGCACCCCACGGAGGCGGTTCACGGCGATCTCGGGCTGGTTGATGCGGCCGACCTGGCGCTTTTCCTTTCCAAGAGCGGCGAGAGCGAGGAGTTGCTCCGTCTGCTTCCCACGGTCGAAAGGCTGGAGATCCCGGTGGTGGCTTTGACCGCGCGCGGTGCCTCAACACTCGGACGGGCCGCGCGGGTGACTCTTGATACCGGTCCGTTGGTGGAGAGCGGGCCTCTGGCGGAAGTGCCGACGGTGAGCGTGACCGTCTTCGAGGTGCTGGGGAACCTGCTTGTCACGGCGGTCTACGCGGCCCGCGGGATCGGGGAGCAAGACCTGGCGTGGCTCCATCCCGGTGGACTCATCGGCCGGATGGTGACTCTTCGGGTGAAAGACCTGATGCGCTCCGGAGCTGACCTCCCGTGTGTGCGTGCCGACACCTCGTTGCGTGAGGCGATCGTGGAGATGATGGGAAAGCGGCTGGGCATGACGACGGTCGTGGACGAATCCGGTCGCCTCTGCGGGGTTCTCACCGACGGAGATCTACGGCGCGCCATGCATCGCCACGAGCGCATCGATCCCCTGTGCGTGGGTGAGGTCATGACCCACCACCCGAAGACGATCGAGCGGGAGGCGCTGGTGGCCTCCGCGGTGGCCCGCATGGAAGGGAACGCCGGGGGGCCGATCACCGCACTCGTCGTTTTGGACGATGGTGGCCGTCCCGAAGGTGTGCTCCACCTGCACGACTGTCTGCGCCATCGGCAGCGGGCATGAATGGGCGGCCCGGATATGGCCGAGCAGCCCGGCCTGTGGCCGCGCCGCAGCTTCGCGATCTTAAGACGTTTTCTCAGGTTTTGGCTGTTACGCATTGTTCTGCTGCCGGTTGCTGTGTTGCCACCTCGGGCGGCCCGCGTGGTCGGCGAGGCTTGCGGCGTGATCGCCTGGACGCTCCTGCGGCGTGTGCGGCGACGGACCGCCTGCAACCTTCGCCTGGCCTTTCCGACCGCCACGGGCCCGTGGATCGGCCGAACGACGCGCGGGGTCTTCCGCTGGGTGGGTCGCGCGGGGGCGGATTTTCTCCACTTGGGCTGCCTAGCTTCGTCGGCCCGGACGACCATCGAGGTCGAGGGGCTCGCCCACTGGGAGGCGGCGCAGGCCTACGGCCGGGGGGTGGTCCTGGTCACGGGACATCTCGGAAACTGGGAGGTTCTGGGGGCCTGGCTGGCCGCGCTCGCCGAGCGCAGCCTCGGTGGGATGCAAGTCTGGGTGATCTATCATCGGTTCCGAGAAGAGCGACTCGATCGCTTCGTGCGTGGGCGGCGCGAGCGGGCCGGGGTGCGCGGGATCCCCGCCGATGGAACATCACTGCGGGCCTTACGGGTCCTGCGGCGCGGGGAGATTCTGGGGATTCTCATCGACCTCGTGCCGCGCGGAGAGTCGGTGACGTGTATCTTCTTCGGTCGGGAGTGCCGTACCGCTCCCGGACCGGCGAGGCTGGCGCTGGCCGCGGGGGCGCCCATCGTTCCGGCTTGTCTGGTGTATCGCCAGGGTCGGATGCGCGTACGCTTCGAGGCGGCGATCGACCCGGCGGAGATCCCGGCCGGCGACGACTCCACCGCGGCGGTGGGGGAGATCACGCAACGGCTAGCCGGGGTGCTGGAGGGCTGGGTCCGTGAATCGCCGGAGCAGTGGCCCTGGTTCCACGATCGGTGGAAGGTCCGTGGTTCGGGTTCGGGCGGGGTTGTGGCTGCTTTGGGCGGGGCGGTGGCTGCCGTTGACGGCGCTTCTGCTTTTCCCGGCGGGGTGCGGCAAGAAAGCCCAGCCGCCCGCAGACCCGGCGGTGGAGACGGAGAAGCCCCCGCGCCAGGTGATCGAGGGGTTTACCCTCCGAGCCAGCAGCATGAAGGGCCTCCTCTGGGTCCTCATGGCGAAGCGGGCCGTCTCCCCGGGACCGAGTGAGCCGACGCGGCTCGATTCGATGGTAGTTCGGTTCTATGACGGCGAGGCGCTTCCGCGCTCGGTGCTCACCAGTCGGCACGGCGAGGTGGACGAGAAGACGAACGCCCTTGTGGCCCGCGATTCGGTAGTGGTCCTCACGCCGCACGGCGAGCGGCTCGAAACGGAGGTCCTGTGCTGGGATCCGAAGGAGGAGCGGATGACGACGGACGCGTTTTTCCGTCTCACTCGTGGGGGTGATCTCATGACCGGCATCGGTATCGACGCCGAGCCCGGCCTGGAACGATACAAGGTGTACCACCAGGTGCGCGCGGAAGTTCGTGATCAGGACGATGCCACGCTCCGGGAGGGGATCGATGGAGCCGAGACCCCCAAACACTGACAACGCCGCCACGGAAGGCGGGAGTCCGGCCGCGACATCGAGCGCGACCCCCGCGCTTGGCGTCGCGAGCCGACGCGATGGCGCTCCCGGACCCGATGCGACCGGCGGCGCTCTCGAAGCGCGCGGTCTGGTGCGTGACTACGGCAAGTTGCGCGTTGTCCATGATGTTTCGCTCACTGTCGAACCCGGGGAGGTCGTCGGCCTTCTTGGCCCCAACGGCGCCGGCAAGACGACCACGTTCTATATGATTACGGGATTGCTTCCCCCCACCGCGGGCACCATTCTTCTGAACGGCGAGGACATCACGCGGCTGCCGATGTACCGTCGGGCGCGCCGGGGTCTCGGCTATCTCTCTCAGGAACCCAGCATCTTCCGCCGGCTTACCGTCTGGGAGAACGTGATGGCGATCCTCGAGACGCTCCCCTTGAGCCGCGCCAGCCGAGTCCAACGGTGTGAGCAACTCCTGGCCGACCTGGATATCCTTCACCTGCGTGACCGGAAGGGGATGCATCTCTCGGGAGGGGAGCGGCGTCGCACCGAGATCAGCCGCGCCCTTGTGACCGAGCCGTCGTTCATACTTTTAGACGAGCCGTTCGTAGGGATCGACCCGATCGCCGTCGCCGAGATCCAGCAGATTATTCTCTCGCTGAAGCATCGCGGCCTGGGCGTCCTTATCACGGACCACAGCGTGCGCGAGACGCTGGGAGCCACCGACCGGGCCTACCTGATGTTCGAGGGGAAGATTCTCCTCGCCGGTACCGCTCAGGAACTCGCTTCCGATCCGCAGGCGCGAAAATTGTACCTCGGAGAGAACTTCCGGCTGTGAACCGACAGGACGGAAGCGGAGGGAGGTCTGAATGGCGGGAAGAGCGATGCTGGGTCTGGCCGCCCGGGCCGGACTGGCATTGACGCCGGAAGTGCGGCTGGCCCTGGAGTTGCTGCAGCTTCCGGCGCCGGAGTTGCGGGCACGTGTTGAGCGGGAGGTGGCGCTGAACCCGCTGCTGGAGATCGAGGATGAAGCATCCGAAACGGGCTGCGAAGAGATGATCGCGAGCGGGGAGAACCGGGCCGACGGCCGGGTCGAGCGCCACTACGACGGCCTGGATGCCGGCTCCGCGGACGGTCGGGCCGACGGAGAGGATTCGGACGGGATGCCGGACGCGTGGTGGTTGGGGAGGGCCGCACTGCCACGGGGCGTCCTTGAAGTCAGCACTGCCGAGCTGCCCGAATGGGCTGTGGAGACGACCCTCGCGGCGCACCTGGGAGCCCAGTTCCGTCTCGAGGCGCATGATTCCTTGGTACTGGCGGCGGGCGAGTACCTGATCGGCTGCCTCGATGAGCGCGGTTATCTCGATGTCGCCCCGGACCTGGTGGCACTCGATGTGGGGCTGCCCACCACGGTGGTGACGACGGCGTTTTGCATCCTGCGGGCGCTGGACCCGCCGGGGGTCGGGGCGCGTGATCTGCGTGACTGCCTCCTGCTCCAGTTGCAGGCCCGCGGCCGCGAAGGATCCCCGGCCTGGAAGCTAGTGGCGGAGCGGTTTGACGAGCTGGCTGCCGGTCGCGGCGAACGGGCGGCTCGGGGTCTTTTCGCGGATGCGGCGGCGGTACGCTTCGCGCTGGCGGAAATCCGCTCCCTATGTCCGCATCCGGGACGGCTGGTCGGCGGCGGCCCGGTGCGTTACATTTATCCGGACGTTTCGGTCCTGCGCATGGACGGGCGGTGGCTGGTGCACGCGGACGACCGCGCCGTGCCCCGCGTGCGCTGTTCTACTTGGAGGGGTGCTTGGGTCGGGGCGGAAGCAGATCCCGCGGCGCAGGCTGCCGGCCGCGAATGGTTCGCTGCCGCGCGGCGTTTGGTGAGGGCGCTGGAGCGAAGGCGCGGCACCCTGGTTCGAGTCATGGAGTGCATCTTGGAAGAGCAGGCGGAGTTCTTTGAGCATGGCACTGCCTTCCTCCGGCCGATGAGCCTGAGGATGGTGGCGGGGCGTCTCGGGCTGCACGAGTCGACGGTTGCCCGGGTGGTGCGATCCAAGCACGCGCAAACGCCGCGCGGTCTTCTGCCGTTGCGTTTCTTTTTTTCCGGCGGGCTGCGCACCGAGCACGGCCCGGACGCGTCCTCCCGCGCGGTGCGCGCGCGCATCTGCGCGCTCGTGGCGGGGGAGGATCAGGGCCGTCCGCTCACCGACGCGGAGATCACCTGCCGCCTGGCAGGGGAAGGGATCCGCATCGCGCGGCGGACGGTGGCTAAGTACAGAGTGTCGATGCGAATCGAGAGGGCGCCGCGGCGCCGCGCGCGGGCCGGACCCCGGGTCCGTCCTCGTGCGCGCAGTGTCCGACGACGCCCGGGGCCGGGCAGTCCTTCCTGAGGAGGATCCATGGAGATCACAACGACCGGACGCCGCTACAAGCTCACCGCCGACCTCAAGGAGGTGGCGGAAAAACGGTTGGCCAAGCTGGAGCGCTATTCCGAAGGGGAGATGGAGGCCCATCTCATCCTGGCGGTGGAGAAGTACAGGAACATTGCGGAACTTACGCTGCGCGCCGACGGCAATGACCTGGTCAGCCGTGAGGAGTCGGACGAGATGGTCACCTCGATCGACGGGGTGGTGGACCGGATGGAGCGGCAACTGAAGAAGCTGAACGCGCGCCGCAAGACTCGCAAGACGATCCGCCTCATTCCTTTTTCCACCGTCGTCGACGAAGAAGAGCTTTCCGACGTCGAACCGGAAGAGGAGTTCAGCCCGGTGGTCGTGCGCGGTCCCCAGTACCACGGCCACCCTCTCAGTGTGGTCGACGCCATCGCGGCGATGCGGGAGAAGGACTGGGACCTGTTGCTCTTCCCCAATGTCCGGACCGGCAAGGTCTGCTGTGTCCACCTGCGGCCTGACGGCAACTTCGGGTTGGTGGAAGCGGAGTAGGATCCCCTTCGCGGGGGGCACGGTCCCCAGCGGGGGGACGCCCCCCGAAGGGAGCACAGTCCCATGGCGGGCATCGGTCGGCCGCTGCCCCGGCGCGACGGGAGGAGTGAACACGGATGGTCGGGATCACCGTCTCCGAGTTGATGGAGAAAGCGCGGGGGCTGCTCCAGATCGAGTGTCTCACCGGTGACCCCACCGGGCGCCGGCCGATTACCACGAGCGACGTTCACCGTCCGGGGCTCGCTCTGGTCGGTTTCCTCGAGAATTTCCTTTGGGAGCGCGTCTTAGTCTTCGGAGCGACGGAGATCGTCTATCTGCGGCGGCTCAGCGAGGAGAAGGTGCGGGAAGCCCTCGCGCCGATTCTGAACTTCGACCTCCCCTGCATACTCGTAAGCAAGAAGCTCGATCCGCCGGCGCCGCTGCTCGAAATGGCGCGCGAGCGGGGTATTCCGGTGCTCCGCACGACCCTGGCCACCACCGAGTTCATCCACAAGCTGCAGGAGTTCCTCGAGGCGCTCTTCGCTCCCACCACGACCATGCACGGCACTCTGGTGGACGTCTACGGCGTCGGGCTCATGTTCACGGGGCGCAGCGCCATCGGGAAGAGCGAGTGTGCCCTCGATTTGGTGGAGCGGGGGCATCGCCTCGTCGCCGACGATGTGGTCACCATCAAGCGGCGTGCCGCCAGTGTTCTGATTGGGTGCGGCAACGAGCTGCTCCGACACTGCATGGAGATCCGCGGGATCGGGATCATTGATGTCCAGGCGATTTTCGGCATCCGCTCGATCCGCGTCCAGAAGCGGGTCGAAGTAGAGGTCAATCTTCGCGAATGGGACAGCCGGGAAGATTACGAGCGACTCGGCCTGGTGGATCAGCTATCGAGCATCCTCGATGTGCAGATCCCGCTCGTCGCGGTGCCGCTCTTCCCGGGCAAGAACATCACGGTCATCGCCGAGACCATCGCCCTGAATTACTTGGTCAAGTCCTACGGGTACAACCCGGCCGAGCATTTCAGCGACAACCTGGTCCAGCTCCTGCGCCGCAAGGCCAACCTGGAGATTCTGGCCAAGGACGACATGGAGTGAGTCGGGAGGCGGGCGTGGTCCGGGCTGTATTGGTGACACACGGCGCCCTCGGCGGCGAGCTGGTGCGGACGGCGGAGGCGATCCTCGGGCGGCAGGAGGGCGTCGCCATCGTATCCAACGAGGCGGTTTCGCTCGATGGCTTGGTCGAGACGCTGCGAGCCGCTGCGGGAGCGCCCGGGCCGGTGGTTTTTCTGGTGGATCTTCTGGGCGGAAGCTGCGGCCACGCCTGTCGTGCCGTGCGAGCCGAATTGGGGACGGACGCGTTCGTCATCACCGGAGTCAACCTGCCTATGCTCCTCGAGTTCTTCTATCACCGTGATCGTGTCCCCTTCGCCGAGTTGCAGGAGCGGCTTCTGCGCAAGGGGCGCGACGGCGTGCAGTCGCTGCCGTGAGCGCTCCGGACGGACTCCCGCGGCGCGCCTTCCTGCTTTTCCGTGTCGACGACCGGCTATTGCACGGTCAGGTGGCCCTGGGGTGGGGCGGCCCCCTGGGCGCGCTGGCCTACCTGCTTGCCGACGATCGCCTGGCCTCCGATTCCGATGCCAAGATGCTCTACGCGGCGGCCGCGCCGCCCGGATGTGTGGTCCGCGTCGTGCCGGTCGCCGAGGCCGAGGACGGGGCGGGCCTCGATCCGGCGCGGACCATCCTTCTCGTGCGTGGCGTTGTCGAGGCTGCGGCGCTGCTGCGCAACGGCGTGCCGGGGCCGCTGAACCTTGGCGGGCTGCACGGGCACGCCGGCGCGCGCGCGCTGCTTCCGTATCTTTACCTCACGGTTGTCGAGGAGAGGCTCCTAGGCGATTTGGCGCGTGAAGGATATGCCGTGCATGCGCAGGATCTCCCGGGGAGCCCGCGACACCCTCTCTCCCGGATCCCCGGCTTCACCGGAGGAGGTGCGGCATGACGGGCGACGCCGAGTTGCTCGTCCGACTCGTCCTCCTGCTGCTCTGGTTGGGTCTGGTTTCCATCGATGAGCGAGCCTCGGCCTCGCTGGGATTTCATCAGCCGATCGTTTCCGGCTCGGTGGCCGGATGGCTGATGGGAAACCTGGACGGCGGTGCCGGTGCCGGTCTCGTCTTCCAGGCTCTGTGGCCGGGATTGCTCCCGGTCGGCGGGACGCTGCTGCCGGCGGTCGGCATTGCCGGTGGCATCGCCGGCGCGGTGGCCGGTTGGGGGGCCCACCTGGCCGGGACCCGCGCACTGTTGACTCCCGATGGTCCGCTCCTCTTCGGTGTCGTCCTCGGGCTCGTCGCAGCCTGGATCGGCGGGGCATGGGAGCGCGGGACTCGCCGGCGGAATCTGACCCGAGAGGAGCGGGCGTTGGCGGCATCGGGATCGCTGCTCGACGCGTTGGAGCGCGCCCGGCGTTGGGCGCTGTTCGATTCGGCGCTGCGCGGCGTGCTGCTGGGCGCCTCCGCCGTGTTTCTTGCGGGGATCGTCTACCTTTGGCCTGCGGCGCTGCATCTCCTTGGGGCGAGTCCGGTGCCGGAGGTGGGCCGCGCTCTCCGGCCGGCGGCCTTTGGTCTCGGCCTTGGCGGCCTGTTGTTTTTCTTCGATGGACCGCGCCCTCGTCCTTCGCGGCCCGTGGCTGCAGGACTCGCGGCGGGCGTGCTCTTTCAACTCCTGCGGGGGCTGTGAGGTGACGGAGATGGACGCGGCAGAAGTTTCCGCCAACGCCGCGCCCGCCGCCCCGGACAGTGGGTTCCGGCTGAGGGATGGGGCCTGGATCGCGGGACGCGACATCGAATCGCTGTACAACCACGCAGGGCAGCAGCGCGGCGGGGTACTCCTCGGACTGCTGCGCCTCGTGCCGGAGGCCTCCCGCGAGCACCCGGTGGTGATGGCGCTACTGCGCGGGCCGTTCAACGTGAACCCGGTGCTGGCGGGATACCTTCTCGCTCCGCTCGCCACGCGATTGAGCCGGCCGGCGCCTGGGGACGATCCGGCGGTCGGCGCCGGGGGCGCGGAGTCTGACGGGACTGCAGTGCAAAGCGCTCAGGCTGCCGTCCGCGACGACGCTGCGGTGGAGCGTGCGCGCGGTCTGTTGGCGCCGGTACTCAGCAGCCTCGGCGACCGGCTGTTCTGGGGCGGCGTGCGCCCGGCGCTCAGTCTCGTGACGGTGCTTGGCTGGGTACTCTGGATCGGCCAGCCTGCCGCTTGGTACTGGCTGGGGTACAATGCGGTGCAGTGGCATTGGCGGCGGCGGGCGTGGGGTGTCGGTCTGCTTGGCGACGAGGCGGTGCGGCGGGAACTCGGCGGGCGACTGCTGCCGCGTTGGATCGCGGCCGCGACGGGGACAGGCCGGTTTCTGCTCGGCGGAACGGCCGGGGTGATCGTCACCTGGCTGTGGATGCGCGAGCGACTGGAGCCGCGCGAAGGGGCGCGGGGGGGGCTTCCGCTGCTCTTCCTCGGTTGCATCGCGCTGGGGTTCGTCCTGGCTCGCCGTGGACGGCCGGGTCCGCTGACACTCGGATGGATAGCGCTCTTGGCCGCGGGAGCGGCGACGTTGGCCCGGCACGGTCTGGGAGGCTTGGGGCATTGATGGAAGAACAGGTCACCGTGCGCAACTACCCGGGGATCCACGCGCATCCCGCAGTCCTGTTCGTCAAGCGCGCCTCCCTGTTCAAGTCGGAGGTGAGTGTCTCCAACGGTTCTTTGACCGTGAACGGTAAGAGCATCATGGGGGTCCTCATGCTCGCTGCGGAAACCGGCATCGTGCTCACCATTCGAGCCACGGGTCCCGACGAGTCCGAGGCGGTGACCGCCCTGGTGAAGCTGGTCGATTCGAAATTCGAGGAGGGAGCATGACCGGTCCGGGCATCACCCCCAAAGGGGAGACGCCGCGCGGCGGGGCCCGTGTCCCACATAAGAAGGGCGCGGGAAACGACGGCCAGGGGTCGGTGTGGCGAGATTCCGCACGTCGAGCCCCGGCGAAGCGGGCGGGGGTGGAGCGCGCCGCGTCAGAACGAGCCGTGGCGGAACGTGGCGCGACGGAGCACGTCTCGGCGGGGCGCGGTGGGGCGGAGACCGTCCTTCGCTCCGGCGTACCCGCGTCGGGGGGACTCACTTCCGGGCCGGCTCACCTCGTAGTCCCGGTGGAGGAGAAGGAATTTGGAGATCGCGTTTTGGCCGCAGGGGAGGAGACGCGTGAAATTCGGCGCTTCCGGCTCGCGGTGCGTCGTTCCCAGGACGAGATCAACGCCTTGCGTGAGTGTCTCCTCGGGGAACCTTCTGACCCGGGGCTCACGATTCTCGACGCGCACCGGATGCTCCTCGACGATCAGGACTTTCAGCAACGGGTCATCGAGGGGATCCGTCTTCGGCACCGGCCGGCGGCGTTGGCGCTCCGCGAGGTCGTGAACGAAGTGATTCGCCCGTTGGAGGCTGCCGGCTCGGAGTACTTTCGCGCCCGTTCCGCCGATCTCGCCGATATCCGTCGCCGGGTAACGCGGCATCTGGAGGGGACGCCGGCCACGGCGCGGTTGGTTCCGCCCGGCGCCGTTGTGGTTGCGGTAGAGCTGTCGCCGAGCGAAACCACCTCCTTTGATCCGGAGGTGGTGCGAGCCCTCGTTACCGACCACGGTGGGCCCACGAGTCACGCCGCGATTCTCGCCCGCTCCCGCGGCATCCCTGCGGTGGTGGGGCTCATCGACTTCTCGTCCCATGTCCGCGAGGGGGATCGCGTGCTGGTCGATGGTCATCGAGGCCTCGTGGTCCTGCGACCGGGGCCGGATGAGTTGCGCGACTTTGAGGCACGTCGGCGGCGCGAGGCACGGCGGATCAGGCTGCGCGGCGAGCGCGGCGCCGGCCCGGCCGTCACACTCGACGGGCACCCGGTGACGCTCCTCGCCAATATAGAGACCGCGGCGGACGCCCCCAACGTGGTGCGCACGGAGGCGCAGGGGATCGGACTGTACCGCACCGAGTACTTCTACCTGCTCGGTCCCCACCTGCCCGACGAGGAGGGACAGTACCGTGCGTACCGGAAAGTGGTGCAGGCGCTGAAGCCGCGTCCGGTCGTCATCCGGACCCTCGATGCCGGCGGGGACAAGTTCGCCGCGTATCTCGGGACGCCACGCGAGATGAACCCGTTCCTGGGGGTGCGCGGGATCCGCTTCTCCCTCTCCCACCCGGACATCTTTCGCACGCAGTTGCGGGCTATTCTGCGGGCCTCGGCCCACGGCGAGGTCCGTCTCCTCTATCCGATGGTCAGCTCGGTTGAGGAGGTACGCGCCGCCAACGCCTTTGCTGACGAGGCGGCGGCCGAACTGCGGCGTGAAGGGATCGCCATCGCTTCGCGACTGGAGCGGGGGGTCATGATCGAGGTCCCGGCGGCGGTGGGGATCGCCGATTTTCTGGCCCGCGAGGCCGACTTCTTTTCCATCGGCTCCAATGACCTCATCCAGTACATGCTGGCCGTCGACCGCTCCAACGAAAAGCTGGCATCGATGTACGACCCGTTCCACCCGGCCGTGCTGCGAGCTCTTTCCTACACCATTGACGTGGCGCGGCGCACCGGGATTCCGGTCAGTAGTTGCGGCGAAATGTCGGGTTCGCCGTCCGGTGCGGCGGTGCTGCTGGGTTTGGGCTGCACCTCGCTGAGTATGAGCCCGCCCCAACTCGATGAGGTGAAGACCCTGGTGCGCCAGGTCAGCCTCGTCGATCTGCGGCGGCTCGCCGATGAGCTGCTGCGCAAGGCCACAACCGACGAGGTTCATGCCGCGGTGCGCGCGGCGCTCGGGCACCTCCTCGATACGAATGGCGGGCCCGGAGCTCCCCCCACCGGGGGCACGGCGAGCGGGCGTGGTCTCGGGACGGAAGGGGCGCGGCGATGAGCAGTCCGGATGAGGGAACGGAGATGATGCGCGGGTGGATCCTCGGGTTGTCCGGACAACTCAACGACGCGCTGGCCGCTTGCGCTGCGCGCGGCTGGCCGCCGACAACCTTGCCCCCGCCGGGGGGCGTGCTCCCCTCGGCCGCTTCGCCGCGACCGGATGATGTCCCGCCTTCCGGGGCCGCCTCTGTTGCGGGGACGGAGCCGCCCCGAGCGGTCCTCGTCTGCGGCATGGGTGGATCGGCCATGGCGGGTGACGTTGCCCGATCGATTCTGCGCGACCGACTCGGCGTGCCGATGGAGGTCGTCCGCGATCCCGCCATCCCCGCCTGGGTGGCGCCTGGGACCTTGGTGTTGGCCGTAAGCTACTCTGGGAACACGTGGGAGACGCTTCGGGCGGCACGCACAGCCCGTCAGCGCGGCGCGCGCGTGTTCGCCATCACCTCGGGA
Organism: Candidatus Eiseniibacteriota bacterium; assembly: GCA_903844735.1. Lineage (GTDB taxonomy): Bacteria > Eisenbacteria > RBG-16-71-46 > CAIMUX01 > CAIMUX01 > CAIMUX01. The sequence goes on along the minus strand of CAIMUX010000121.1, from coordinate 88,976 downwards.
GGCGCCCTGGCTGATGAGGCCAGAGCGGCCGGCTGGCCCCTCTTCAGCCTTCCTTCCGGATATTCGCCGCGGGCGGCGCTGGGATGGATGGTCGTACCGGTGGCAATGGGCGCGCTTTATGGTGGCACCTGCCCGCTGATCGCGGGCGACATTCGGTCAGACCTCGGAGAGGCGATCGAAGCCCTCGCGGAAGAAACCGCGGTCTGGCAAGGGCGTGGGGCCGTGCCGGGGCGCAATCCGGCGGAGATCGCCGCCGCTGTTGAGGGCCGCTTCGCCTTCATCTACGCGCCCAGCGAGCGGCTGTTTCCGGCGGCCGCGCGCTGGCGTGGGCAACTTCAGGAGAATGCCAAGCAGGCAGCCTGCGCGTCGGCGTTCCCCGAACTGGCGCACAACGAGATCACCGGGTGGCGGTTCGCGGTCGAGGAACTCCCCTCCGTGCACATTCTCTTGGAGGATGACCGGTCCGTCGAGGGAATGCGCGGCGCTCACACCCGCGCCGCGGTCGCGGAACTCACGGCCAGTGGAGCCCGGGTCGTGCGGATTCCCCCCAACAGGGGACGCGCCGTGTGCGGGGGCGGGCCCGCGGCGTGCCTCTTCAGCCATATCCTGTTGGCGGATGCTGTCAGTGTCGAGGTGGCCCGGCGGCACGGGATCGACCCGCTACCGGTGGATGCCATCGAGCGGGTCAAACGGGCGGCGGTCGAGTGAGCCTTGTCGTTCACGGAAAGGGGTGACGCACATGGACCGGACGCAGGGGATGCCGGTAGCAATCGTTCCGGCGGCGGGCGTGGGGACGCGACTACGCCCGCACACGCACACGGTACCCAAGGCACTGGTCAACGTGGCGGGCAAGCCGATCCTTGCCCATATTCTCGATGCCCTCGTGCAGCAGGGGATCCAGCGCGTGGTGCTGGTGGTCGGCTACATGGGGGAGAGCATTCGCGCCTTTGTCGATCGCCGTTATCCCGGCATCGCCGAGTGCGTTGAGCAGCCGGAGCGGCTTGGCCTGGGTCACGCCGTGGCGCTCACCCGCGATCGCGTCCCGGCCGGGCCCATTCTCATTGTCTTGGGCGACACCATTGTGCACACCGACTATGGCCGCTTCCTTCACGGTGAACGGGTGGTGCTCGGAGTCAAGGCGGTGGACGATCCGCGTCGCTTCGGCATCGTGCGCGTTCTCGACGATCGCGTGGTGGAATTGATCGAGAAGCCGGAGCACCCGCCGTCGAACCTTGCCCTAGTCGGGCTCTACTACCTGCCGGATGCCGCGGTGCTGCAGGCGCGCCTGGGGGCGGTGATCGAACACGGCGTCCTGACGAAAGGGGAGTACCAGCTCACCGATGCCCTCGCGCTCATGCTCCGTGATGGCGTGGAGATGGTGACGGAGTCGGTGGAGGGATGGTTCGACTGCGGCAAGCCCGAGACGCTCCTGTCGACCAATGAGTATCTGCTCCGCCTGGCCCCGCGGAATCCCGAGCTGCCCGGGGTGCTGATTCGCCACCCGGTCTCGATCGACCCGACGGCACGCGTCACCCACGCGATCGTCGGGCCGAACGTCTCCATCGCCGCGGGCGCCGTGGTGGCCGACTCCATCGTGCGCGACTCCATCGTCAACGAGAATGCCGAGGTGCGGGACATGGTGCTGGAGGGAAGTCTGATAGGCGAAAACGCCATCGTTCGGGGGAGTTTCCAGCGGCTGAACGTGGGCGACTCCTCGGAGATTGATCTTTCCAGCGGGCCGCGACCGGGGGCTTGAGGCCCGTAGCGTGAGTAGCGCCGGACCGACGGAGAATCGACCGAGGGGAAGCCGGTTGGAGGCTGCCCCCCCGTCGGCTCCTTTCGGGACCGATGAGCTGGATGGCCGTTCGTCGGCCTGCACCAAGGTCGCCTTCGTCTCCACGGCCATCCCGTATGTCAACGCCCGGCCCCATGTCGGGTTCGCCTTTGAGCTGATCCAGGCCGACGTTATTGCGCGCTATCTGCGGCGGCAGGGGTACGACACCTGTTTTGTGACCGGCACGGACGAGAATTCGTTGAAAAACGTTCGCGCGGCCCGGGAGCTTGGTCTCTCGACGGAAGAGCTCTGTGAAGGCAATTCAGCGTTGTTCCGGGATTTGATTCCGGGCTTGGACATCTCGGCCGACGATTTCATCCGGACGAGCCGCGATCCGCGCCATGCTCCCGCGGCCCGACGCCTCTGGTCATCGGTGGCGGCGAGCGACATCTATGTGCGGGACTACGAAGGGCTTTACTGCGTCGGATGCGAGGATTTCCCGGCCGCCGCAGAGCTGGTCGAGCCGGTCTGTCCCGAGCACGGCACGGCGTTGGAAGCGGTCCGGGAGCGGAACTACTTCTTCCGCCTCTCTGCCTACCAGTCGAAGATCCTCGAGTTTCTGGAATCGGGTGCCGTTCGCATCGTGCCCGAGTCGCGCCGTCGCGAGATGATCGCGTTTGTGCGCCGTGGACTGCGCGATTTCAGCATTTCACGCACCGGGGAGCGGGCCGGAGGATGGGGGATCCGCGTCCCTGACGATCCGGACCAGGTGATGTACGTCTGGTTCGACGCTCTGGCGAACTACATCTCGGCCCTCGGCTACGCGGAGGAATCCGCGCGATTCCGCCGATTCTGGCTCGAGGCTGACGAGCGGATCCACGTCATCGGGAAGGGGATCAACCGGTTCCACACGATCTACTGGCCCGCGATCCTCCTCTCCGCGGGGCTGCCGCTGCCGCACACGGTGCTGGTGCACGGCTACCTTACCGTCGAGGGCCGGAAGATCTCGAAGAGCTTGGGCAATGTCATCGATCCGCTCGATCAGGTGGCGAAGTACGGCGTCGATCCGTTCCGGTATTACTTGCTGCGCTTCATCTCCCCGTTCGAGGACGGCGATTACGCGGAGGCGCGACTCCAGGCTGCCTACCATAGCGACCTCGCCAACAACCTCGGGAACCTGCTCCTGCGCCTGGAGGCAACGGGGGAGCAGGCGGGGTACGTGCCCGGGGCATCGCCATCGCCGGACTCTTCGAATCCTCCGGGGGCATTGTCGGCACCGGAAACGCCGGAGGCTCCCGCATCGTTCCATGATGCGATGGGAGGTTACCGCCTCAATGACGCGCTGGCGCTGCTCTGGACAGAATTCACCTCGCTTAACCAGGCGTTCGAAGTGCACCGGCCCTGGGAACTCGCGCGCCAGGGGCGGATCGAGGAGACGCGGGAGTTCCTCGCCAACGTGACGGCGCGGATGCGGGCGGCGGCGTTCTGGTTGGAGCCGTTCCTTCCGGGGACCGCCCGGCGAATTCTCGATCGTTTGCAAGTGGGGCAGCCCCTTCGGCGGGGAGGAGCGATGTTCCCGCGGGAGGGGATTCGGCCCGCCCCGCCCGCCTGATGACCTCGGAAAAGCCGGGCATCGGGGATCTGCCGGCTTCGGGTGAGGACGATCGAAGGCGGCGCACGGGGAAGTGCCTTCCGGTGGAGCGGGCACCGGTCCGACCCGCCGGTGATGGCCTGCCTTCTCGATCGGCTGACCTACCTTTCTGAGATTCGGAGCCCATCGTATTCGTTCCGAATCTCAGACGCTGCCACCAGCCGTTGCCGAAGCCGGCCGCGGGTGATAGTCTGTCCGGGTTTGCGGAAATCCACCCCTTCGCGGGCGGGAGGACGGAACCCAGAAGCAGGAGAAAGGAACGTTCATGGCCGGAAGACAATTTTTCTCGTCTGAGTCGGTCGGCAGGGGACACCCCGATAAAGTCGCTGACCAGATCTCAGACGCCGTGCTCGACGCCATCCTGGCCGAAGACCGCAAGGGTCACGTGGCCTGCGAAACCTTGGTCACGACGGGGCTGGTCGTGGTGGCCGGCGAGATCCGCACCGACGCCTACGTCGACATCCCCCGAGTGGTTCGGGAGACGATTCGGGAGATCGGGTACGACCGCCCGGAGTACCACTTCGAAGCGGAATCGTGCGGGGTCGTCACGGCTATCGACGAGCAGTCAGGCGACATCGCGCAAGGGGTCGACCGGCCTGACCCGCTCGACCAGGGGGCGGGTGATCAGGGGATCATGTTCGGCTACGCCAGCGATGAGACTCCGGAGTACATGCCGCTTCCGATCGTGCTCGCGCACCGTATCGTGCGCCGGATCGAGGATGTGCGTCGCTCCGGCGAGCTCCCGTGGCTGGGACCCGACTGCAAGTCGCAGGTGACGATCGAGTACGAGGACGACCGCCCCGTGCGCATCGACACGGTGGTCTGCGCCGCCCAGCACGCGGCCGAGGTCGCGGAGGAAACCGTCCGTGCGGATATCGAGCGGGTGGTCATCAATCCGGCGCTGCCAAGGGAACTCGTCTCTGTGCCCCCCCGCATGTTGATCAATCAGACCGGCCGCTTCGTCAAGGGCGGGCCGGCCGCGGACGCCGGTGTCACCGGGCGCAAGATCATCGTCGACACCTATGGCGGCATGGCTCGCCACGGAGGGGGAGCCTTCTCGGGCAAGGATCCATCGAAGGTCGATCGCTCGGCTGCCTACGCCGCCCGCTGGGTGGCTCTGAACATCGTCGGAGCTGGGATGGCGAAGCGCTGCGAGATCCAGCTCGCCTATTGCATCGGCTATGCGCAGCCGGTGTCGATCCATGTCGAGACCTTCGGTACCGGTTGCGTCCCGGAAGCACGGATTGTGGAAGCGGTGCGGGGCGTCTTCGACCTTCGGCCGGGAGCCATCATCCGTGATCTTGACCTCTTGCGGCCGATCTACCGGAAGACCGCGTCCTATGGCCACTTTGGGCGCAGCGAGCCTGAGTTCACCTGGGAGCGCCTCGATCGGGTCGATGCGCTGAAGAAGTTCGTTTAGGCGGGTAGGACATCCATCGCATGGGCAAGACGGAGGAACTGAGGCGGCGGCCCCTGCTCGGGGTTCTGCTGCTGATGGTGAACCTCCTGGTGGGAGTTTCGCTGCTCTCCTCGCCGCCATGGCCGTCGCTGCGGCTCTCCGCCTTGCCGGAGAACGCCTGCGGGCTGGCAGGAAAGGTGACGGCGCAAACCCTGTTGGGCGGGCTCGGCGTGCCGTTGGTCCTTTGGGGTGGCGTTGTCGGTTTCGCTCTTGCTCTGCGTGCGCTGTTCTTGCGCCCCCGCCGGTTGTGGCCCTTCTTGGCCTGGTCGGGCGCCGCCGGGCTGTTTCTCTCGCTACTCGGCGGCATTACCGGCGGGCAGCCGCAGTGGGGCGACCTGTCTCTCGCCGGGGCCGATTTCCTCTCCGGCCCCGGCGTGCTCGGGCCGATCGGGGGAGCGCTGGTGACCGGGGGCATGTTGGCGGTGCTCGTGGTCGGCGGAGTGCCCTGGTTCCTGCCGGTGCGGGCGCGGGTGGCCGTGATGCGGGCTTTGCAGGGAGCGGGCGGGGCGATGGCCGGCGGCCTGGCTGCACTGGTGGGGCGGTCGAAAGTGCCCGGGCGCGAGGCGGGTTCGCCGGACCGGGATACCCGGCGGAGACAGTCCGGTCCGGGGGCAGTAGCGGTGCCTTCCCGCTCGAGCGATAAGGCTCCGGCTCATGAGGACGGGCGCAAGCAGCCGCTCGATGCCGTTCCCGGTTCGAAGCCCCGTGTCTCGGTGGCGCCGCGCGATTCCGACCTCGATCCCTCCATTGTTCCGGAACGCGGCCGAGGCAAGAAGTCCAAGGATGAGACGAAAGTGCGAGACGTTCGGTCCGCGACCCCCGCCGTGGCGGGTCCCTGGATCCTCCCCTCGGTTTCGCTTCTCGAAGCGGGCGAGCCTCCCACCGTCGCCGGCAGCGAGGACCTGCTGGAATGCGGGCAGGTGATCGTGCGCACGCTACAGGAATTCGGCATCTTGGGCCGGCTTGGGGCGGTCCATCCCGGCCCGGTCGTTACCCAGTACGAGTACGAACCGGCTGCCGGTGTGCGCGTCTCCCAGGTTGTGTCGCGGAAGGACGACCTCGCCCTCGCCCTGCGCGCCTCGCGCCTCCGTCTGGTGGCGCCGATTCCGGGCAAGGCCGCCATTGGGATCGAGGTTCCCAACCGCATCGCCTCCACCATTTCGCTGCGCGCGATCCTGGAGGAGATCGATCCGGCCGCCTTGCCGGGGGCGCTCCCGCTGGTGCTCGGTCGCGACACCCGGGGGCGAGCCTATGCGGCGCGGCTCGAGCAGATGCCGCACCTTCTGGTCGCCGGAACCACCGGCTCGGGCAAGAGCGTTTTCCTGAACGGGGTGCTTCTGTCGCTTCTCCTTCGGCGCACTCCCGATGAGTTGCGGCTCCTCCTCATTGACCCGAAGATGCTGGAGCTGACCCCCTACGATGGGATTCCGCACCTGATCTGCCCGGTGGTGACCGAGGCGAAGCAAGCCGCGCGCATGCTGGTTTGGGCGGTGGGGGAGATGGAGCGGCGATACCGGCACATGGCCGCCCTCGGCGTACGGAATCTCGAGGGGTACCGCGAAAAGGCCCGCGCCGCGGGACCCGACGGCGGTGTTGTCCCGATGCCGCACCTTGTCATTCTCGTCGACGAGCTGGCCGACCTGATGCTCACTTTGCAGAACGAGATCGAAGGACCGGTGATGCGCCTGGCCCAGATGGCCCGTGCGGTCGGCATCCACCTCGTGCTGGCGACGCAGCGTCCCTCGGTGGACGTCATTACCGGCGTCATCAAGGCAAACTTCCCGGCGCGGGTCGCATTCCAGGTGGCCAGCAAGGTCGACAGCCGCACGATCCTGGACGCCAACGGGGCTGAAGACCTGCTCGGTCGCGGTGACATGCTCTTTCTCCCGCCGGGGAAGGCAGAGGCCGTGCGGGTGCATGGAGCCTACGCCGGCGAGCGTGACGCGGCTGCGGTCGCCGACTTTCTGCGTGCCCAGCCGCCTGCGCCGCCGCTCTTCCGTGACGCCGATCTGGCGCGGGAGGAGGGGGACATCGGAGTCGAAGACGAGCTGTTTCAGGATGCGCTGCGGCTCATCGTGCAGCACCGGCAGGCTTCGGTGTCGTTTCTCCAGCGACGGCTGAAGGTCGGCTACTCGCGGGCGGGGCGGCTCATGGACATTCTCGAGCACGCCGGTGCGGTGGGACCACAGGATGGAAGCAAGACCCGGGAGGTTCTCGCCGACGAAATATTTGTCGAGCGGATGCGCACGCGGGATGAGCAGGATGCCGGTAGCTCTCGCTCGTAGGTACCGTTGCGGCGCGGTGCCGGTCCTGGCCGCGGCGCTGCTCTTGTGCGCGGGAGACTCCGCGTCGGCGCAGGTCCCGGCGGCCCTCTCTGAAGGCACCGCACCCGCCGCTCCCGGTCCTACGGCTCTGCCCGCGGGCGCGCCCCCCGCGGTGCCCCTCACACCCGGCGCGATGGCTTTGCGCGAAGTCGCCGCTTTGTTGCTGGGTCTTGACTCCTTCCAGGCCGACTTTGAGCAAACGCAGGAGTGGGTGGGAATGGATGCGCCCGCCGCGGCGCGCGGCACGCTCTACCTGCGCCGGCCGAATCTCTTCCGGATCGAATACGCACAGCCGAAGGGGCACCTCCAGGTCTCCGACGGGAGTCGCGTCTGGACCTGGGTGCCGGAGAATGGCGAGGTGCTGCTGGCGCGCCTTTCCGATGGGCCCGGCGGAAGCAGCGACCCGCTGCGTTGGGTGCTGGAGACTGGCCGCGCGGAGCCCGGGGTTGTCGCGGATACCGTGGACGGAGGGCCATCACGCTGCATCGTTCTCGTCCCCGGCGCCGGCAGCGGCCTCAAGCAGGTGCGGCTTTGGACGCGTCCGAGCTCGCCCGACTTGATCCGTTACGAATACGAGGATGACGGGGGCAACCGGACACTCTATCGGCTGATCCGCACCCAAAAGAATCTGGCGCTCGACGCCGAATTTTTCCGCTTCACGCCGCCGCCTGGAGTTCCCGTGGTGGAATTGGGCTCGCCATGAAGGGCGCGCGTCCCTTTTCGTGTCCCGAGGCCACGGTTCTCGTAGCGACCGCGACGGGGCCCGCGGGTGCGACCGGCTCCGACGGGCCAGTTGCTTTCGTCACCCTCGGTTGCCCCAAAAATCTGGTGGACGCCGAGATGATGCTAGGCTCGCTGCATCGCGCCGGTCTGCGGATCACCGCGCACGTGGCCGAAGCGGCGATCGTGGTGGTCAACACTTGCGCCTTCGTGACCGATGCCCAGAAGGAATCGATCGACGCCATTCTCGACGCGGCGCGGCTGAAGGAGACCGGGCGCCTACGCGGGTTGGTCGTCACCGGCTGCCTGCCTCAGCGCCATGGCGCGTCGGTGCTGGAGGAGATCCCCGAGGTCGATTTCCTGCTCGGGCCGGGCTCGCTGGCCGGCTTGCCCGGCGTCGTGCGCGGTCTCCTCGACGGCACTCTGACCCGGGGTGCGCGCCTCGGCGGGCTGGATCGGCTGGAGGATCCGTGGGAGGCGCGGGTGCTCTCGCAGGGGCGGGCTTCCGCCTACCTCAAGATCAGCGACGGGTGTGATCACGCGTGTGCCTTCTGTATCATCCCGGTTCTGCGCGGACGTCACCGCAGCCGACCGCTCGATGAGATCATCGCGGAGGCTCACCGACTCTGCGGGGCCGGAGTACAAGAAGTCACCCTCGTGGCGCAGGACACCACGGCATGGGGGACCGATCTCTACGGGCAGCCCGCGCTGGACCGACTGGTGGAGGCGCTCGACGCGGTGGAAGGGATGCGCTGGATTCGGCTCCTCTACACGCACCCGCGCCACTGGACCGACCGGCTGGTAGCGTGCTTTGATCGGTGCGCTCGGCTGGTGTCCTACGCCGACATTCCGGTGCAGCACGCCTCCGACTCGGTCCTTCGCCGGATGCACCGCGTTCCCGTCTGGGCCGAGACAGAGGCGCTCCTCCGTCGGCTGCGCCGAGAGGTTCCGGGAATCGTGCTGCGCACCACGGTGATCACAGGCTTTCCAGGCGAGACGGAGGAGGACTTTCAGCGGCTGCTGCAGATGGTAGGAGATCTGGAATTTGACCACCTCGGTGCCTTTGCCTACAGCAAGGAGGAAGGAACGGCGGCGGCCCGGCTGACCGGCCGGGTTCCAACCCGGTTGCGCGCACAGCGACGCGACGCGGTGCTGGCCCGGCAGCGAGCGGTGTCGCTTCGGCGGAACCGGGAGCGCATCGGACGGGTGCTGGAGGTGATCGTGGAATCGGTCGATTCCGAAAAAGGGGTCGCTCGCGGTCGATGGGCCGGGCAGGCTCCGGAGATCGACGGCGAGGTGGTGTTGACCCCGGCTGTCTTGGGGCCCGATCACCCGCCCGTGGCGAAAAGGCTGCCCGGCCCGGGCACCTTCGTGCGTGTGCGGATCACCGGGGCGGGGCCGTACGACTTGGCCGCGTCCCTTGAGGAGGAGGTTTCGTCTTGAAGCCACGATCCTGGCTGCGTTACCGCGTGGCGTTCGTGTCTGCCGTCCTCGCGGCGGCCGCTGTTCTTGCTCTCACTCTAGCCATCCCTGCTCCGGCGTCGGGCCAGTCGCCGGGCGGCTGGAAGGGCAGCCTCCCAAAGCGGGACATCCCCCAAAGGGAGCAGGCCGGGCGCGGTCTCGCGACAAACGGTACGGCGGAGAGCGCGCTCCGTGGGTCCCGAGAGCCGGAGCGCTCCGGTTTCTACAGCAACCTGGGTCTGCTCGACACGATCAGCCGTGAGGCGGTGAACGCCATCGCCGACTCGCTCGCGCTCCCTCCGGGATCGGCCGTCACCCTTTATGCGAGCACTCCCCACGATGCGAACTGGTTTGTGGGAACCGTGTTCAGTGAGATCCTGGCGGAGCGGGGCTACAAGATTCGGGTTCTGGACTGGGGACCCGCGCCGGCCCGCGGGGATTCCGCCATCGAGCCCCCGCCGCCGTCGCCGGCGCCGGTCCGCCCGAGCCGCCCGCGCCAGAGCGGTGAGCAGAACCCGCAAGGTCAGGGTGCGCCCCCGACGGGATCCGAAGCCGGCAGCGACAGCACGAAGGGCGGCAACAAGGACGGCGCCGCGTCGGCGGATACGACCGCCTCGAATCCCGACTCGGCCAGGGCCGAGGCCGATTCGGTCCGGGGCGGCCCGGACGGAGAGCCTCCTGACCAGACATCGCCGAGCGAAAAGGGTCAGGGTGGAGAGCCGCCGGCCTCCTTGCAAGAACAGCCGACCGGATCCGCCGTCACACCGGCTCCTGGACAATTCTCCGCGGCGGCTCTTCGGGCGCTTCCTGCCGGGGAGGTACTTGACCTGCGCGTCGTCGAATTCGGAGTCAGCTATGCGGATGTCGGCCGCAAGCTTCTATTCGGGCCGTTGCGCTTCACGCGGGTTGCCGGTATCTACCTGCAGGTCTCGTCACGGAAGGAGCCTGAAGGCGAACTGCGCCAGGTCCTCTCTGCGGAACGTCACCGCGTCGACCGGCTTTCCGGCACGCAACGAACCCTGGCCGAAGGTGCGTCGTACCCGTTCCGAATCCCCGAACTGAAAGTGCCGGGACTCGGCCGCTACATCGAACCCACTGTCGTCGTGGGCATCGTGAGTAGCCTCGTCTATCTCTTCTACGCGAATCAGAGTAACAAGTGAGGGCGCTGGTCGTGCCAAGAAGACTGCCTGCCTGGCTTCTCCTCGTGCTCGCGGCGACGGCGCTCGGCCCGCTCGCCTGCAGCAGCCCACCGCAGCCCGGCGAGATGCCGGGTGAAGAGGGCGACTTCCATCGGGCAGAGCGGATCTTCCGGGAGGGGCGATACCTGCAAGCGGTGGAGGCATTGGATGCCTACCGCAACGAGCATCCCGGGAGCGACCGGATCGATGATGCCATCTTCCTCCTGGGAATGGCCCACCAGAAGCAGGGAGAGAATCTTCTGGCGCGCGACGAGTTCGATCGCCTGCTTCGCGACTATCCGCAATCCGGCCATCGCGAAGAGGCGCAGTATGAGCGCGCCCTGGCTTGGCTCGCCGACTCGCGCGGGCCGGCCCTCGACCCCGAACCGACCGAGGAGGCGCTCGCCGCGTTTCGCGCGTACCTGCGCCTGTATCCCGATGGGGCCCAACGAGCCGATGCGGAGCGATACGAGGCGAAGTGTCTCGATCGGCTTGCCCTCAAGGCCTACCTCAACGGCAAGACCTATCTGAAGGCGAAGCAGGGGGAGGCGGCCAGGATCTACTTCGACAAATCTCTCTCGATCCGGACCGAGTCGTCGTGCGCAGGTCAAGCGATGCAGGGGCTAGCCCTGGCACACCGCCTGCGCGGTGACGCGGCGGCTGAGCGGGCGGCGTGGCAGCGACTCCTTGATTTCTCCACGCCGGAGAGGATGGCGCGCGAGCCGCGTCTGAAGAAGCTCTGCCGTGAGGCGGACCAGGCCCTGGCCCGGGAGGAGGCCGCGGTCCCCGGGAGTCGTTGAATGCGCGCCGGTATTCTCGGTGGGACTTTCGATCCGGTTCACCTCGGCCACCTGCTCCTGGCCGAGCAGGCCCGGGAGGCTCTGACCCTCGATCAGGTGATCCTGGTGCCGGCCGCTCGACCGCCGCACAAGCCTGGAAGGATTCTCACCCCGTATGACCTCCGACTTGAGATGGTGCGCCTCGCGGTGGGAGATACGGAGGGATTTGGGGTGTCAGCGATCGAGCGTGACCCAGCTCGTCCCTCCTGGACGGTAGAGACGTTGCGGCGCCTCCTGGCTCAACCCGAGGCGCCGAAGGAACCCTGGCTTCTTCTCGGGGCCGACTCGCTGGAGGAGCTGCCGACATGGCGCGAGCCTGAGGAGATCGTCCGCTTGGTCCGGCTGGCGGTCTATCCGAGGCCGAGATGGAATGCCGCGACCACTCAGGCTGCGCTTTCCCCGGCTCAAGAGGCGTGGCGTGCGGCCGGTCGACTCGTGCTGCTCGACGGACCCCGCCTCGCGCTTTCGTCGAGCGAGATCCGCGAGCGGACCCGGCAAGGGCGTAGCCTGCGATTCCTCGTGCCCGAGCAGGTGCGTTCCTTCATCACCGTCCATGGCCTCTACCGGGACGACACACCGGGTGAACCGCTGCAGCAAGGGGGGGGCTCTCTCTCCTCCGACGGCGCAGAGTCGGATTCCACGGCCCCCAGGTAGCGGGCCCGCCTGCGGGCCGGGAGGTGCGGAGATGACTCCGGAGCGTGTCTTTCTCGTCGACGGGACGGCGCTTGTCTACCGCGCCCACTTCGCTTTTCTGGGCAATCCGATGATGACGCGGGGCGAGCCGATGGCGGCGGTCTTCGGATTTGCCAACGCGCTCGTGCACCTTCTGCAGCAAGAGAGACCGGCGTTTCTGGGCGTGGCTTTCGACCTCCCCGGCCCTACCTTTCGGCACGAGCGGTACCCCGACTACAAGGCCCACCGGCCGCCCATGCCGGAGGAACTCGTGGCCCAGATGCCGAAGGCGCGACGTCTGGCCGGGGCTGTGGGGGCACGCGTGATCGAGCGTGAGGGGGTGGAGGCGGATGACTTGATCGGCACCATGGCGAAGCAGGCCAGGGCGGCAGGGCACGAGACTGTGATCGTATCCGCCGACAAAGACTTCATGCAGCTTGTGGGCCCGGGGATTCGACAGTGGATCCCGCCGGCACGGGGCGGACCCGGCGAGTGGATCGACGCGGCCGCGGTTCGTATCCGCTGGGGGGTCGGTCCGGAAGGGATGATCGACCTTTTCGCCCTCATGGGTGACGCCTCCGACAATGTACCCGGCGTGAAGGGAATCGGCCCCAAGACCGCTGCCGATTTGCTTGAACGTTTCGGTTCACTCGATGGAGTCTATGTTCACCTTGGGGCGTTGGGGAAAAAGGCGGTGCGAACGAATCTCGAGCGCGATCGGGACAACGCCTACCTGAGCCGCGACCTCGTGACGATCCGTACGGACCTCGATCCGCCTTGCTCCATCGAGGAGTTGCGCATCTCCGTTGTGCCGCTTGTGCCGGTCGATTTCCTGGCACTCCTGGACGAATTCGAGTTTCGACAGCTACGCCGCAGACTGGGGCAGATTGCCGGGACGACCCCGATACCGGCCGGTGCCTCTGCCGAGGGCTTGCCCGGCCCGGAGAACGATGGCCTCCAGGCTTTCCCGGGCCCAGCTGCTAGGGTCCTGCGCCCGCAGGAGGTGCTTTCCGGCGCCTTCCCGGGCGCCGCCGCCGCGGCCTCGGGCCGGGAGAATCCTGAGCTTGCGTGGCCGGATGCCGGGGCGGCCGGTGTGCACCCGAATGCCGCCGTCGATCCCGATACAGGCGGAGGGCAGGTCGCCGCCGTTACCACGGGCGACGCCTGGTCCGGCAACTACAGGGTTATTGCCTCGCCGGAGGATTTGGACCGAATCCTCAGCCGGTGGCGTCACGCGGCGCGGCCGCTTGTTCTCGACACCGAAACCATGGGGCTCAATGCGCGCCGTGATGCCATCGTCGGTCTCGGCCTGGGGTGGGAGCCCGGGGCCGCATACTACCTGCCGCTCGGTCATACGGAGGGGGCGAACCTGCCTTTGAGCTGGGTGGCAGAGCGGTTAGCCCCCGTCCTGGCTGATCCCGGAGTCACGCTCATTGGCCATAACCTGAAGTTCGACCTCCATGTACTCGGTGCCCTCGGCCTCGAGTCACGCTGCCTCCTGCGCGACACCCTGCTGGCCGCTTACCTCGACGATCCGGACGAGCGGCACAACCTCGACGCGTTGAGTCTGCGCTTTCTCGGGCACAGCAAGATTCCTCTCACCGAGCTGATCGGCACCGGGAAGAGCCGGGGGACCATGGACCGCGTGCCGGTGATCAAGGCGGCTGCCTATTGCGGTGAGGATGTCGACGCGACGCTGCGCCTGCACGCCGTCCTCGAACCGCGGCTGCGCGCGGCCGGTCTGCACCGCCTCTGGACCGAGCTGGAATGCCCGCTGGTGCGCACGCTGTTGCGGATGGAGCAAGTCGGCGTACGCGTTGACACGCCTCTGCTCGGAGCCCTCTCCGTCGGCATGGAGGCGGACTTGCACCGTTTGGAACAGGAGATCCAGACCGCCGCGGGGGAGGCGTTCAATGTCAACTCGCCGCGGCAACTCGAAACCCTCCTTTTCGACCGTCTCGGCCTTCCGCCGCGAAGGAAGACGAAGACCGGTCGCTCGACGGACCAAGAGGTGTTGGAAGAGCTTGCCTCTCTCCACCCGGTTCCCCGGCTGATTCTCGAGTACCGCGAGCTGGCCAAGCTCAAGAGCACCTACCTTGACGCCATGCCTGCGCGGGTGGACGCGCGCACGGGGCGGATCCACGCGTCGTTCAACCAGGCAGTGGCGGCCACAGGGCGCCTCTCCTCCAGCGATCCCAACCTGCAGAACATCCCGGTGCGCACTGAGCGTGGCCGAGGTCTCCGCCGCGCCTTCGCCGCTCCCCCGGGCTGGGTCCTCGTGTCTGCGGACTACTCGCAGGTCGAATTGCGGATCCTGGCCCACCTTTCACATGACCCGGGACTCCTCGATGCGTTCTCCCGCGGGATCGATGTTCATACCGCCACCGCGGCGCGGATCTTCGGTGTGCGGCCCGACCAGGTCGGCCCATCCATGCGCGCCCGCGCCAAGACGATCAACTTCGGGGTCATCTATGGCATGGGGGCCACCCGCCTCGCCCGCGAACTCTCGATCTCCTTCGCGGAAGCCCGGACCTTCATCGACACCTATTTCGTCAACATGCCGGGTGTCCGAAGCTTCCAGGAAGAGACGATGGCCCGGGCGCGGCGGGAAGGAATGGTCCGCACCATTACGGGCCGGCGTCGATTTCTCCGCGGGATCGCCGGCGGTGACGCACGGGTTCGCGCTCAGGCGGAGCGGATGGCGATCAACACACCGATCCAGGGATCGGCCGCCGATCTGATCAAACAGGCGATGCTCGACGTGGAGCGCCGTCTCGCCGAGCGCGGTCTGCGAGCACGGATGATCCTGCAGGTGCACGACGAATTGCTGCTGGAGGCACCCGAGGGGGAGGCCCCCGCCGTCGCTGAGCTTCTGCGGGAAGCGATGGAGGGAGCGGATCGGCAGCTGCTGCGGGGCATGGTCGGTGCAGGACCGTTGCCGCATCACGCCGAGTCGACCGGCGGGGCGGCGTCGCCGCAGGAGGTTGGACCGGCCGGTGAGTCGTCTCGCCGTTCGAGGCCGCGTCGCGAACCGGAGCCCGGTCTGTTCTCATCTCTTCCGGCCGCGGACGATGCGACGACACCGGACCGGTTGGCGGTGCCGTTACGCGTGGAACTCGGATGCGGTTCGAACTGGGACGAAGCGCATGCCTAGCCTGCCCGAGCGGCCGGCGCCGACGTCTGTGGGGACAGGACCGTTCCTTGTCGGCATCACCGGGTCGATCGGCTCGGGAAAGAGTCTCCTCTGCCGGATCGTGGCGGAGAAGCACGGCTGTCCCGTGATCGATGCCGACCGGCTGGGACACGAGGCGATCGACCCCGGAGGGGCGGCGCGAGACGCGGTGATCGCGCGCTTTGGCGACGCGGTGCTCGGTTCCGGGGGCGAGATTGATCGCGCCCGTCTCGCGGCGCTCGTCTTTGGCGATGCCCTGGCGCTGGCCGCCCTCGACTCGGCGAGTCACCCGGTCATTCTCGCGGAGGTGAAACGGCGGGTAGCGTCCTTGAAGGCTTCGGGGTATGCGGGTATCATCCTGCTCGACGCGGCGGTTCTGCCGGCATGGCTGGATCGTCTGCGCTTGGGAGCGCTGGTTCTGGTGCGAGCCACTCCGAACGTGCGCCTCCACCGTATCGAAGCGCGCGGCCTGAACCGGGAGGAAGCGAGGCGGCGGATCGCCGCGCAGGAGCGGCTCTTGTTCGAGGATGTCCGCGCCGACCGGACGATCGACAACAACGGTACGAGGGAATCGCTGGAGCGAGCCGCGGAGGCGCTTTGGCGTGAGCTGGCGGCCCGCCTAGGGGTCCCGGGGAGGAGCTGATCACGGTGACCACGATCGAGATGAAGCGGAGCTGGGAAGATGGTGGCGGGCGCCTCGAGGCGCTGCGGAGTTTTCTTTGACCTGGACGGCAAGCAGCGCGAGATCCAGAGCCTGGAAGAGAAGATGGCCGCGCCCGGTTTCTGGGACCGCCCGAAGGCGGCGACGGCCATCCTGAAGACCCTCCGCGTCCTTAGAGGGTTCACCCATCGCCACGCCGAGGTGCATCGCGCCTGGGAAGACTTCGGGATCCTCCTTGAGCTGAGCGAAGAGGACGGTGACGAGGCGGCGCGCGACGCGGCTGAGGCAGAGAAGAAGTTCCGTCGGGAGCTGGACGCCTTTGAACTCACCACGCTGCTCAACGGGGAGCATGACCTCAACAACGCCATCGTGGCCATCCATCCCGGCGCCGGCGGCACGGAGAGCCAGGATTGGGCGGAGATGCTCTACCGCATGTACATGCGCTGGGTCGAGTCGAACGGGTTCAAGGCGAACATTCTGGACTATCAGCCGGGCGATGAGGCCGGGCTGAAGGATGTCACGTTCGAAGTGGAGGGGGAATACGCCTACGGCTACCTCAAGGCGGAGAGCGGCGTCCATCGTCTCGTTCGCATCTCGCCCTTCGACGCGGCCAAGCGGCGCCACACGAGCTTCGCCAGCCTCTTCGTCCTTCCGCAGGTGGCCGAAGTCGGGGACGTGGAGATCAAGGACGAGGATGTTCGTGTCGACACCTTTCGGGCCAGCGGAGCGGGCGGGCAGCATGTGAACAAGACCGACTCCGCGGTGCGCATCACGCATCTGGCGACCGGCATCGTGGTGCAGTCGCAGGCCGAACGCTCGCAACACCGCAACCGCGAGTTCGCCATGCGAATCCTAAGCGCGCGTTTCTGGGCCTGGAGTCGCGAGCAAGAGGCCAAAAAGCTCGGGCACCTCGAGGATTCAAAGACCGACATCGCATGGGGGCACCAGATCCGCTCGTACGTCTTTCAGCCCTATACCATGGTGAAGGACCACCGCACCGGCCATGAGGATGGGGATGTCCAGGCTGTGATGAACGGCGAATTGAACCCGTTCATCGATGCCTTTCTCCGATTGCGCCGGCAGGGGCCGACCGGCTCCTGAGGCGATCAGTCCGTGGTGCGACCGAATTCTGAGGCGGCCGCTTCCTGAGGCGACCAAGTCCGGCCCCGCGGGGGCGGTGGCAACCCCGCCCTGGGTGGCGGAAAGGAGACGTCTTGATCAACCCGCACATCTTCCGCGAGTACGACATCCGTGGCGTTGCCGATAGCGATCTGACTGAGGAGACCGCGCTCGCGGTCGCCCGGGCCTTTGGCAGCCGCGTGCGAGAGGGCGGTGGGCGCACCGTCGTTCTCGGACGCGACGTTCGCGCGTCGTCACCGCGCCTGGAGGATGCCTGGACCCGGGGACTGGTCTCCACCGGGCTGTCGGTCCTCCGAACCGGAATGGTGCCCACCCCGGCGGTCTACTACGCCGTCTCGGCCTGGCCGGCCGATGCCGGTGTGATGATCACCGGCAGCCACAATCCGATCGAATTCAACGGTTTCAAGCTGCAACTCGGTCCCGCCTCCCTTCACGGTGAGGAGATCCAGGACCTGCGACGCCGGATCGAGGCCGGGATCTTCGTCGAGGGTATCGGAGACGTGTTGGATCGTCCGGTGCTGGAGGCGTACGGCGCCATGGTCGTGGAGCGCTGCCGACCCGTTCGCCCTCTGCGCCTCGTCATTGATGCCGGCAACGGCACCGCCGGTCCGGTGGCCGTCCCGATTCTCGAATCGCTCGGCCACGCCGTGACCCCCCTCTTCTGCGATCCAGACCCGCTCTTTCCGAACCACCTGCCCGACCCCACTGTGCCGGCATTCATGAAGGAGCTCGCGCGGCGCGTGGTGGAAGAAGGGGCCGACCTCGGTTTTGGCTACGACGGCGATGCCGACCGGCTCGGTGTGATCGACGAGACCGGAAGGCTCCTCTATGGCGACCAGCTTCTCGCCCTCTTCGCGCGCGACGTTCTTGAACGGGTTCCCGGGGCACCCATCGTGTTCGACGTGAAGTGCTCGCAGGGACTGGAGGAAGACATTCGTGCCCACGGTGGGCGCCCCGTGATGTGGAAGTCGGGCCACTCTCTCACCAAGGCGAAGATGCGGGAGGAAGGGGCGCCCCTGGCGGGGGAGATGTCGGGGCACATGTTCTTTGCCGAGGGGTTCTGGGGGCACGACGACGGTATCTACGGTTCAGCCCGGCTGGCCACCATCCTGGCCCGATGGGGTGGCCCGCTCTCGCGGCATGTTGCTGACTTGCCCCACTACGAGAACAGCCCGGAGATCCGAGTCGACTGTCCGGACGAGACGAAGTTCCGGGTGGTGCAGGACCTGGCCGAGGAGTTTGCGCGGACGCACGAGGTACTCACGCTCGATGGGGCGCGGGTACGTTTCGACGACGGCTGGGGATTGGTGCGCGCCTCGAACACACAACCGGTCCTCGTGCTCCGGTTTGAAGGACGAACCCGCGCTGCGCTTCGGAGCGTTGAGACAGCGTTTCGAACCGCCCTGGCCCGGCATCCCGAGGTCCGAATGAGCGAAGAGGGGGAAACCGATTGACAGTCGGCAGTTCCTTGCCTACCTTTGACCCCAGTTGTGGCGGATGCGGTTCCGCCATGTGGGTAGTCTGCCTGGGGTTGGCGGGAGACCTCTCGGTCTTAGGGTGTGTGGGGATCAGGCGGCGTCTTATGCCCGGCTCCCGCACCCGATCCCGCCACCCGGGCCCATAGGGATTGGAGCTCGTATGGCGATGCGTAGGACGCCGTTACTGCCCGGTGCCGATCGTAACCCGTTACGCGGCGCGTTGGTTCGCCCACTTCTCCTGCTGCTCGTGATGTCCCTCGTCCCCGCGTGCCAGAATGACGACGACAAGCTTCTCAGGCCCGGTTCTGTCGCCGGCAACGTCGTCACGGCGTTCTACATTCCCACGAGCGAGTTCAGCGGGCACGAAATCTTGATGGATGGCGAGGCCAAGGACAAGGAGTGGGGCGGTCCTCTGGATCTTGACCGCCCATATGCCCAGGTCCACGTCACGTCGGCGAACGGGACCGGGGATCCGGGTGAACCGATCTATGTGGCCATGAAGGTCGTCTACACCGACACGGACATCTTCTTCCTCTTCCGGTGGGTCGATCGCGTCCCCAACATGATAAAAGACGCACTGTGCTACGTGGGGCCAAATCTCACCGATTCGACCGGCCGCCAGGATGTCCTCGTGGCCGAGAGTTCCTGGGCGCGCGAAACGCCACTGTTCGCCCGCGAAGACGAGGATCGGCTCAGCTTGGCCTTCGAGATGGAGCCGACCGACGATGCCCTGGGGACATTTCGCGAGCAGGGATGCCGTGTGGCTTGTCATCTCAACCAGAGCCCATCCTTCGGACGCCCCGCCCACGGTCGCCTGGATGTCTGGCAGTGGCTTGCGTGTCGTACGAATCAGGTGCGGGACAAGTACACCGAGAACGACAACGGCAACTATCCGGCCTTCGGGATCCCCGGGTATCTCGATGACTTCAGTGCCGATCCAGTGGGCGGCCTCGTGCCCGATCCCGGTCGGAGTTGCTGGTTTCCCAACACGTTTCCCGGCAGCAACCGCCCGCGTTGGATCTACCGGCCCGGCGACGACCCCTTCTACAAGCCCTCCAACCCGAACAACTGCTTCAGCCGCTTCGGCGAGGACTGTCGTGTGAACAACGGAATCTCTCTCTACTACATCTGGCGCGATGACGTCGAGCGGATTCCGGCCGAGTTTTCCGCCGTCGATACCACGAACTGGGCCACGCTACCGGCGGGGAAGCCGGAGCATAAGTGGAGGCCCGGTGAGAGCGGCGCCACGCTCACGCTTCCTGATCGTGTCAGCGCCTTCTATTTTACGTACCCGAGCGAGAGCCGGGCCGACGTCAGGGGCAAGGCGGTCTTCGACGCGAAGATCGGGCTTTGGACGCTTGAGGTGGCGCGACCGTTGCGTACCGGCGACGGATTCAACGATGTGCAGTTCACCGGGGAGCCGGGCTCCGAGGTCGTCTTTACGGCGGCTATCGCGGACAACTCGGCACGGCGCCACTGGGGCTCCGGCCCGCAGGTGTTGCGGTTCGGATCCAAGACACGGGGGCCCACCGCGGCATCCGGGAACGGAGATGGACGATGACGCGGGTGGTGGTAGCGGTCCTTTTTGCCGTGCTGCTGGTTCTTCCCAGCATGGCAGGGGCGCAGTATCTCTCTTTCGACGCCGCTCGCCGCGGCCAGGCGGTTTCCGAGGCTCGCCCCTCCCTACGGCTCGACGCCATGGGCGGCCTGCACCTCGTCATTCCTGACGAGAACAACGAGTTGAACCTTTCCGACTTCGGCGGCAATCTCGCCGGCGTGCTCAGTGACCGGGGCGGGTGGAGCGTGGAAAGCTGGCTCGGCCGCAACAACGCTTTTGTCGACTTGAACACGGTCTACCATGGACAGGATGTGCGGCAACGGAGTCGTTTGGACTTTGAGGATGGCGGGCTGGACGTCGTGTACCACCGTGAGGCCAGCCATGCCCTGGGCATGACCCTGTTCTGGCGGGGCTACGACGCGCGGCTGACCTATGGTCCGAACAGCCGCGTGAGCGGTCCGGATTCGCGCTTCTTCGTCAACCAGGTCTTTGGCCCGATCACGGCGGCCGTCGGCGTAGCGACCGCCTCCGACAACGAAGACCTGGTTTCCTCGGATATCTTCGCCATCCGCCACACGTCGGAGAGCCGCCGTCTGACCGTCGCGGCGGCGTGGGACCTCCGCCGGGCCGGGATGTCGGTCGGCGCTCAACTTGATGCCGACCGAGTTCGCATTATGGGCTTCAGCGCCGATCCGGCAGGCTTCCACGGTGATCGTTTCGAGTGGCGCCGGCCAGCCACGCAAATGCGGCTCACGTTGGTCCGCCCGGAGGGACTGGGCCCGCTCGCCTTCGGCGTGGCTGTGGGGCGGCTGCGCCGTGAGGGGACCGAAGAGGCGACGATCAGCTGGTCCGACCGCTTCCCCTTGAACCCGAGCCGAGTCAACTATGCCAATCTGCTTCCGAGTTTCACGGAGACCGAACACGGCTGGGACACACAGGGGCGGGCATCCTGGCGTTTCGCCCGGCACCTGCAACTGGGTGGCGAAGGTCTTTACCGGAAACTCGACAGCCGAGTGACGGCTGCAAATTCGAATTTTACCGGTTCGCGTGATCAGGAAATTGCGAAGCTGACAGTCTGGCGGTTCGCCGCCGGGCTTGGTGCGGTCCTGCTGCGGGACGATCGTCTGCGGGCCGGTGTCGAAACTGCGGTGGATGGAGGTGAGCTCGACTCGGCGCGTCTTCGGCAGGCACTGACGCAGACAACGAGGGGTTACGAAGCCCGGACCGGCGCCGAGTACTTCTTCGCCCGCGACCTCATTGTGCGGGCGGGGTATCAGTGGCGTAGCCAGGATCATGCCGTGGGTGAGCCGGCCAGCCTTGGTCTTTCCCGTGGACTTACGTTTGGACTCGGCTATGTGCCGCGGGGCGGTTTGGTCGCCCTCGACACCTTCCTTTGGGTCTGGAGAGAGCACCCCGACGTGCCCGGCGCGGCCAATCGGGAGGCCGGGGCCAGAGACTTGGCGATCTCGGCACGGTTTCTTTTCTAGGGGGCGGGCCCGGAGTGGCGGGCGCGGCCCCGCAGGAAATGCGCACGGGGCCTTGACAGAAATGGGGAGTGTGGGTAACATGTTGGCAGGGTTGGGCGCGGACTCCCTCCGGACAGGATCGGAGCAGCGAGAGACGGAGCAGGAAGAGGTGACGTTCCGCCGGGTTTACCGACGGATTGAGTCCTGCGGAAGGAGTGCTGCCATGAGGACCCGAGGCACCCATCGTTTGGGCTTTCTGTCCGGGCTTGCCGTTTTCGTCAGTCTGGCCTTGCTTGCTTCCGTCGCGGCGGCCCAGACCAACGGCAGTATCGCGGGGAAGGTTACGAGCAGCGACGGCAAACCTCTGGCCTACGCCAACGTGGTCATCGTGGGGTCCACCTGGGGTGCGTTCACGAAGGACGATGGATCCTTCAAGGTCGTCAATATCCCCCCGGGAACCTACGCGGTGCGCGTGACTATGGTCGGATACGAAGATCAGTCGGTCACCGGCGTGGTGGTGGCGGCGGGCAGCACGGCCACCGTCGAGTTCAAGATCAAGGAGAAGCCGACCACCATCCAGGAAGTCGAGATCGTAGCGGTGCGCGAGCGGATCAAGACCAAGAGCACGCAGACCGGCTATACGATCAACACCGACGACGCGGCCAATCTCCCGGTCAGCGACATCACGGATCTCATCGCCCTCAAGGCCGGCGTGGTCGCGCGTGCTGACGGGCTCCATATCCGCGGCGGCCGCGCGGGCGAAGTACAGATTCAGGTCGACGGCGTTCCCGTACGCGACCCGCTGGTGGGTGGTGCCGTCAGTCTCGCCATGGTCGCCATCGAGGACGTCGAGCAGATCATGGGCGGACTCGACGCTCAGTACGGAAATGCCCAGTCCGCTGTCATCAACTATAAGACTCGGGAGGGGGGCGACAGCTTCGAGGGCAATCTGTCGTACATTACCGACGACTATGGCCAGCCCGACAACACCTTTGACAACCTGGACCGCTTCACTCTGGGGATCGGCGGACCGAGCCCGGTGAGAAACCTTACCTACTATGTTTCCGGAGAGGGGGTTTTCCAGGACAACTATCCGATGACAAACCGTCGGCGGAGTCGAACGAAGATCCTGAATTTCATTTCGGTGGGAGACCGCAAGTCAAACACAGTGAAGCTCCAAGGAAAGCTCGCCTGGCGGCCGGGGAAGACCCAGAAGCTGACCGCCGAGCTGCTCAACGAACGGAACCGGTCCGATGTCTACTATCACATCTGGAGCCGGTCCGGCTACGTCGCGACGTTCCTCGACACAACCCGCACCGGAGAGGTGATCCGCCGCCGGGGACGTTGGTCGCCGACCCAACTCGACTCCTCCTATGTGTACTACAATGCGGCCGAGCACACTCCGAATTTCCAGCGCAAGTTCGGGCAGGTGAAACTGGCATGGAGCCACGCTCTCGACGCCGCGACCTTTTATTCGGTGAAGCTGAGTCGAAATTCCTTCTTCAGCGATACGCGGGTGCAGGGAAAGGATCCCTGGGAGTATGAGGGGACGGCGCGCGACTTCTACTTTAACTACGATCCCCGAGACATGGCTTCCAGCGAGTTCTTCGCCACCGGCGGTGATTACCCCACGCTGAGTCACCGCGAAACCAAGGTCTACGGCTCCAAGATTGACGTCACCCGCAAGCGCCGGCGCCATACCTTTCAAAGCGGCATTGATGCGGCGTACAACGATATGCGCTACTACCAGGTCGATAACGCCTATCAGACCAGTGCAGCCGGGGAGATTGGCACCCGAACGCGCTATCACTACTACAACCCGGAGGGCGGAGCCTACCTTCAGGATAAGTGGGAGCACGAGGGGATGGTGCTCAATATCGGGCTTCGCTACGATGTCTTCAGTGTAGGCGAACAGCTTTCGATCAGTGAAGTGAAGGAACGCGTCAAGAAGCAGTGGTCGCCGCGCGTGGGCATCGCGTACCCGATCTCGGACCGGGATGTGTTTAGCTTTCACTACGGGCGATTCTATCAAATTCCGGATCGGAGCTATATCTTCGACGATCGGCAAGTCCTGGACGGGCGCACCCGGGGCAACGCCAATCTTACCAACGAGACAACCGTTTCTTACCAAGCTGCTATCCAGCACCTTTTCAACGAAGCTGTTTCCGGGCAGTTCTCGGTCTACTACAAAGACATCTTCGGACTCCTCACCAGCGAGGAACTCGCTGTGGACGGACAGGTCGGAAACGTCACCTACTGGGTGAACCGCGACTACGCCTCTTCGCGGGGCTTCGAAGCGACGCTTACCCGGCGCTTTGCCAACAACTTCTCGGGGGAGCTGAACTACAATTTTTCGGTCGCCACCGGGGTCGCCTCTGACCCGGCCCAGGCCACCCAGTCGAACTTCGTCTATCTGCCGATTTCCGAGCAGGCCCTGGACTGGGATGTCCGGCACAACTTTTCGGTCCAGTTCGTTCTGGCGCAGCCGGGGGCTTGGTCGGCCTCGTTCATCTGGAGTTACGAGAGTGGATTTCCCTACACACCGTGGGGGCGAAACACCCGCGAGCTGAAGCCTGAAGTCGTCAACTCGCGCCGGCTGCCGTCGACTACGGGCCTCGACGCGAAGATCGAGAAGTTCTATCAGATTTGGGGCCAGCGTTTCCGAGTCTTTCTCGACGGCCAGAACATCCTTGACACCGAGAATATCACGATGCTGAGTCCGTCCAACTTCCCGACGCCGCCGGGGCGCACCGTCAACGACTACGACATCTACTACACAGAGACCGGACGCGGCGGCGGGGCCTACATCGGCGAGGATCTCACTGGCGACGGTATCGGGGATTGGGTGCCGGTGTACGATCCGCGGGTTTACGGTGCCCCGCGCGCGGTAAAAGTCGGCCTTTCCTACAGCTTTTAGAGCGGGGAGCACTCATGTTGAAAGATCGCACCTGCCTGTCGAAGCCGTCCATTGCGGATAGTGTCGGTGGGCGGTCACTACGGGCCGCCTTGCTGACGCTTCTGTTCTTGGCCGGAGCGCGGGTGGATTTGGTCGGCGCATACCATCCTCTGGATGCCGGGGACAAGGTCTACGCCAACAGGATTAACGAGGAGAACCCGGAGCTCGGACGAAGGCGGCACAATGTCGGCCTGTTGGACGTGATGATCACCAATCTCGGGATCATCGGGAACATCGGGTATGTTCCGCAGGAATCGGCGGCCGCCTGGCGGGGTGGTGAGTACCTGTTCGCGGCCTCCATGTGGATCGGTGCGGTGGCCAGTGACAACCTCGCCTACGTCTCGACCGGAGCCTACGAGACCGAGCTTCGTCCGAGCCTGGCCCCGGTGGACCACATCTACGCGAGCTTCGAGGGTGCCTTGAAGGGGAACCGCCAGGGCTTTTCCACGGAGCCGGACGACGATCGCGACGGGAACATCGACGAGGATCCTGTCAACGGCAAGGACGACGATGGGGACGGGAGGATTGACGAGGACTTTGCGGCGATCTCTCAGCAGATGTTTTCCTGCGAGTACTGGGATTATACCGAGGAGGCGCGAGCGCGTTGGACCGAGCACCGGCCGCTCGGCGTTCGCGTCCACCAGGAGAGCTATGCCTGGTCGACCGAGGGTGCCAACGAGTTTATCGGATTGGACTTCAAGATCGTCAACGACGGATTCGAGACACTCCGCCAGGTGTACCTCGGCTTTTTCGTCGATTCCGACGTGGGGCCGAAAAGCAACCCCGACTACTACTCGGATGACCGCGGGGCCTTTTACGCCAGGGACACGACTTTCACCAACCCGGCCGTCAGCTTTGAGTGCGATCAACGGGTGACCGGCACACACATGAAGTGCGCCGACCAGAAGCTGTCTCTGAATATTTGCTACATGTACGATGTCCCGGATGACGGGGCGGGGGCCATGGGCGGCGATGTCGAAGGCTACTTCGGGGGAATGTTCCTCGGGCACACCACCGACCCTTCCGGCGAGCGGGCGCCCTCCGAAGTGAAGGTGCATACGGCGCGTTTCTTCAACGGAGGAAATCCATATCCCGCCGGCGATCCAGCCAATGACACACAACGGTACGACCTGCTGCAAGCGGGGACGACACCGACGCGGATCACCGGCGCGCCGGACGACTACCGTTATTGTTTCTCTGCGGGGCCGTTTTCAGAAATGGCGGCCGGGGAGGTTTTGCAGCTCCAAGTCGCTTTCGTGGTCGGCACGGGCTTGAACGGGATGCTGACGAATGCGGTGAACGCCCAGACCATCTACAACGGTCAGTGGCGCAACGCGGATGGAGATCCCCTGACCGGCATGAACGGGAAAGAGACATGTCTCCGGGCTTTGGTGGTCGGCGAGCCGCTGATCTACAAGGATCCTTGCGATTCGCTGACCCCGACTGTTCGAACGATCAAAGAGAGCTATTGCATCCCTGACAACTACGCGGATCACGACTGCGAGTGCTGCACCCCGTTGTTTCCTGACAACACGGCGGCAGCAAACGGCCCCGGCCTGGAAGCGCTCATTCACTGGGTGGGTCCGGTGGCTCCCCCGGCTCCTGCGGCCAATGCTACCTCGGGCGATCGCTGGGTCGAGATCGCGTGGGACAACCAGGCTGAACTTATCGCGGACCCGGTTCAGAAGACGATTCTTTTCACGGGATACAAAGTCTGGCGCGTCGAGGGTTGGAACCGGCCGGTGGGATCGCCGGGGCCGGGGCCGAGCGACTGGCAGCTGATTGCGGCCCTGTCCCTTGATCCCGAGGACAGCCTCGGCGTCGACTCGCCGTACTACCTGCTGAAGGATTCGGAGCCTAGGTACGTCCACGCGACGCCTGACTCGTTCGGACCTGTTCCCACCGGGTCGAGCGATACCACCGAAGCGTTCAAATGGCGGTACCCTATCGGGCGGTATAGCTATCGAGACACGATGGGCCTCAAGAACGGGATGATCTATTTCTATGATGTCACCGCTTTCGCCACCTGGTGGGACTCGAGAACGGGGAAGCGAATCCTTCTGGAGGGTAGTCCCACCGCGATGGAGAGAGACGCCGTGTATCCGCGGTGGGACTCCAGTCCCTCCGGCGATCTGGGCGGAATCTATGTCGTGCCGAACCCATATATCGCGGGAAAGAACCCCAATGGATGGGATCTCACGCCGAGCAAAGCCGACCCGACCGGAACGAAGCTGGCGTTCGTGGGTTTGCCGAATGAGGCCTGCACGGTGAAGATCTACACATTGGCGGGCGATCTGGTGAGGACACTCGATCACCTGGGTGCCGGCGGTGGTCGCGCGCAGGGAGACGTCTATTGGGACCTGATTAGCCGGAACGGGCAGGATATCGTCGCCGGAATTTACATCTACTTGGTGGAGTGCGGCGGCAAGAGCAAGGTGGGACGTTTCGTGGTGGTTCGCTGAGGCCGAGAAGGTCTCTGGGCGGCAGGAGCGAAGGAGGAGTCGGGTGAAGCGCATCTTGATCCTGATGGTGGCATTGGCCTTGATCAGCCCGGGCTTGGCGCACAGCGCGCGCCAGTTCGCCAAGGTCGGTACGATCGGAGGACAGGTCCTCAAGATCGGGATCGGCGCCCGGGCGGTTGCCATGGGGAGTTCGTTTGTCTCCGTGGCCGATGACGCGACCGCTGTCTATTGGAACCCCGCGGGAATCGCCCGCATCCAGAAGGGCGTACTCAGCATCAATCACACGACCTGGCTGGCGGATATCGGTTACGCGCAGGCCACCTATCTTTTCCACACCCGGTTTCTCCCGGGGACGATCGGGATCAGCGCCCGCAGCCTCTACATGGACGAGCAGCAGGTCCGTACTGTCTTTCGTCCCGAGGGCGAGGGCCGATCGTCTGACTCGGGGGACATGGCGTTGGGTGTCACGTATGGCCGCTCGCTCACCGACAAGTTCTCGGCCGGGATCGGTGCGAGTTACCTGCAGTCCTCGCTCGCATCATACACAGGAAGCGCCGTCATTTTCGACTTCGGCACGCTGTACAACACAGGATACCGCAGTCTCCGCATCGGAATGGCGATCCAAAATATCGGTAGCGACATGACATTCATCGAGAGTCAGGTGAAGATGCCGACCGTCTTTAGGGTCGGGATGTCGATGAACCTTTACGAGTCCGGCAGCCAGATGGTTCTCATGGCCGGTGACTTCAGTCACCCGCCGGACAACAGCGAACGGGCGAGCTGGGGGATGGAATACGGCTTCAAGGAGTTCTTCTTCGTGCGAAGCGGGTACCAGTTCAACTCTGATCTGGAGACATTCAGCGCCGGGCTCGGCTTCAAGCTCGCCGCCGCGCTGAACTCCGAGGCCCGGGTGGACTACGCGTATACCGACATGGGCGCCATGCCGGCGGTTCATCGTGTGTCGGTCGACTTTCGGTTCTGAGCCGGTCTCGGAGACGGCGTAACGATCGGGCCCCGGCCGGTGCGCGGCCGGGGTTCTTGCGTTTGTGAGGGAAGACTCGGAGACGCAGATTGTTGTCTCCGGGAAGGTGCGGGACGCCGGAGGTGAGCCGGTGGGATCAAAAGCGCTGCTTTTCCTATGGCCGCTGATAGCCGGGTTCTGGCCGGTATTTGCCTCCGATCCGCTCCAGGATGTGTTTCCCCTCGAGGCACGCGGGAACATCATGTTTCAGGCGGACGCCGCTCGATTCCGGGGTCCCGACGGCCCGATCGTGGAGGTGGCCATCTCCGTCCCGCGGGACAGCCTGCTAGCGGAGAACGACAGCGCGAGGCTCTCCGTCGAGATCGAGCCGCTGGATCGGCGGAAGCGATCCCTCGGCCGTTTTCGCACGGAAGTCCGGCTCCCGCCCGCGGCTTCACGTGAGGATGGCGGCTTTCCTGTTTCTCGAGGGTGGCTGCGGCTTTTTCCCCGCTGGGTGGAAGGAACAGTCGGTCTGCGCGTGCGGGTGGAGGATCTGGACCGAAGCAAGCGGGGACTCGTCGATCAACTCCGAGACAAGCGACTCGACGGCGAGCTTGCCGGGCGGATCGTTCCGGAGGGGGAACCGGCCGTGCCGGGAAGGCTGAGCGACCTCCTCTTCGCCTGGGGACCAAGCGCGACCGTCGATGCGGACGTCGCGAGGGGTGGGCTCAGCGGAGTCCGGACCCGCCTCGAGCCGAACCCCTATCGCTACTACGGACTTTTCCAACCGTTCCTCACGGTCTATTGGGAACGGTATCCCGGCGAGGGCAAGGAAGCCGGAGCGCTGGTGGAGACGCGACGTGTGCTGCATCTACCCGACCTACTAGAGGTCGCCGCGGAGCGAGAGACGCTGGCCGTGTCCGCGGAGGCTACCTGGATGCTGCGGCGGTATGATCTGTCGGGGCTGCGTGGCGGTGCCTACAGCATGGAGGTCACGCTCCACCGCCTGGACGGGGCGGGTGAACCGTTGGCGCAGGCGACGGGAGCTTTCCAAGTGGTATGGGACGAACGAAGCTGGATGCGTAGCCAGGCCGAATTCCTAGATATTGCGCGCGTTATCCTCCCGTCCCCGGAGTTTGAGAGATTCGAGAAACTTGATCGCGGAGCGCAGGAGACGTTCTTTCTCGATTTGTGGAACAGCCGCGCTCCGAGTGAGTCCGGTGCAATCAACTCGCTCGAGCGCGTCTTCGAGGAGCGCCGAGCCCACGCCGACCTGTTTTTCCGAGGGCAGCGCACGGGGATGCTCTCCGACCGAGGGCGCGTCTTCATCCGGTTGGGACCGGCGGACGAGGTCCGTGCGGAGCTCAATCCCCATGACGGTAACCTGCTTTGGGGGGCGATCCCCGAGGAAATGGCCGCCGACGATGAGACCGGCGACGGGGCGAGCAGTCGACTGACCAAGCGGCGCTCGCGATTCGACAACCGCGCCTACGAAGTTTGGGAATACGCCACCCGCGGCGATCCCCTCCTCCCGGAGTACATCACTCCCGGCCAGAAGCTTGGCCTGAAGTTCATCTTCGTCGATGAGTTGGGGACCGGCGACTACACGCTCGTCTACACCAACGCTCCCGGCACCCTGCAGTGAGGCCCACCGCAGGGTCCTCGCGGGGACCAGCGGTTGACGCTGATGCTGCTTGCTCCTACGATTCCGGCGTCAGGGAAAACACTGAACGCGCGTCAGGCGCGAAAGAAGGGGGTTCGTCTTGGACAGAACGACCGTGCGGCAGGTGACGCTGCCGGGAAGAAGAGCGCTCGTTCGCGTCGATTTCAATGTGCCGTTCAAAGACGGGAAGGTTGCCGACGACACCCGGATCAAGGCCTCCCTGCCCACGATCCGCTTCCTCTCGAAGGCCGGGGCGAAAGTGATCCTCATGTCGCACCTCGGACGGCCCAAGGGAAAGCCGGACCGGGCGCAGTCTCTGCGCCCGGTGGCCGACCGTTTGACGGAACTTCTCGGTGGTTCGGTGAGTTTCGCCGATGACTGCATCGGTCCCGAGGCGGAGGCTGCCTCGCGCGCGCTCCCGGACGGCGGCGTACTTCTCCTCGAGAACGTGCGCTTCCATGCGGAGGAGGAGAAGAACGATGCAGTGTTCGCGCGACAACTGGCCGCGTTGGGCGATCTCTTCGTGAACGACGCTTTCGGCTCCGCCCATCGGGCCCACGCCTCCACCGAGGGGGTGACCCGCTTTCTCTCGCCGAGCGTGGCCGGTCTGCTCATGGAGAAGGAGTTGGACTACCTCGGTTCTGCACTGGAGTCACCGGCCCGTCCGTTCGTCGCAGTGCTCGGCGGCTCGAAAATCTCCGGCAAGATCGATGTGATCCACAACCTGCTGCCTCGCGTTGACCGACTACTGGTGGGCGGGGCCATGGCGTTCACGTTTTTCCGGGCCGAGGGGTATGAGGTGGGGAAGTCGCTGGTGGAAGCCGATCGGGTGGAGATGGCGCGCGAACTGCTGCACGGCCCCGGGGCCGGGAAGCTGATGTTGCCCTCGGACACGCTGGCGGCGACGGTCCTTGACGGCTCGGCACCCGTGCGCGTGGTGTCCGTTTCGGCGATGCCGGTCGACCTTGCCGGAGGTGACATCGGTCCGGCCACGGCGGAGGAGTTCGCCGGCATTCTGCGGGGCGCTCGCACCATCCTCTGGAACGGCCCGATGGGTGTTTTCGAGGTGCCGGTCTTCGCTCAAGGAACGCTCGCGGTGGCCCGAGCCTTGGCCGAGGCCACAAAGGCAGGGGCGATCACCGTGGTTGGCGGAGGCGATTCCGCAGCAGCAGTGAACCAGGCGGGCCTCGAGTCGGCGGTGAGTCATGTCAGCACCGGCGGTGGCGCTTCTCTCGAGTTCCTCGAGGGAAGAGTGCTGCCCGGCGTCGCCGCTCTCACGCCGAGGCCCTAAACACCAGCCTGGAGGTCTTGCAGCGCGCGCCGGTAACCACGGCGCCGGGAAGGGAGATCATGGCGCGCACCATCATTGCAGGTAACTGGAAGATGTACCGCACTCGATCCGAGGCACTGGCTCTCGTGAACGGGATTCTCGCGGGCGCGGGACCTGTGCCCGCGGATCGGGAACTCCTCGTGTTTCCGGCCGCTACCGCGATCGCGGCAGTGGTGGAGCGATGCCGCTACAGCCGGATCAGCGTGGGTGGGCAGAATCTCCATCCACAGCGGGAGGGAGCGTTCACGGGTGAGATTTCGGCGGCGATGCTCATAGAGGCGGGAGCGACCCACGTCCTCGTAGGCCACTCCGAGCGACGGGCGCTCTTCGCCGAAGACGATGCCTTTCTCGCTTGCAAGGTTCGAGCGGCCCTGGATGCCGGCCTCGAACCGGTCTTCTGCCTCGGCGAAACCCTGGCGGAACGTGAGGCCGGCCAGACCGAGGCGGTGGTCGCGTCCCAGGTTCGCCTGGGGCTGGGTGAGGTTTCCGGGGCAGACCTCGCAAAGCTGGTGGTGGCCTACGAACCGGTCTGGGCCATCGGCACCGGTCGGACGGCAACTCCCGATCAGGCGGAGACTGCCCACCGATTCCTCCGCGGGCAGTTGGTGGAAAGGTGGGGCGCCGCCGGGTCGGGGGTACCGCTCCTCTATGGGGGGAGCGTCAAGCCGGGGAACGCCGCCGAGCTTCTCTCGCGACCGGAGATCAACGGTGTCCTCGTTGGTGGGGCCAGCCTGGAGGCTGCCTCCTTCCTGGGCATCGCTGCGGCGAAATGACCACTTGACGATGGCTGATTGTAGCTGGTAGTTTCAGCGTTTACGTGTTGTCGGGGGCTTCTTGAGGAGTTGATCGATGTATGTCGTGATGCTGATCTTGCATGTTGTGGTGTCCCTTGTTCTCATGGTGGTCGTGCTCCTGCAGTCCGGCAAGGGGCGAGGTCTCGCCGGGGCCTTCGGCGGAGGTGGCGGGAACCAGACCCTTTTTGGCGGCCGTGGCGCCGTCGATTTTCTCGGCAAGGCCACCTGGGTTCTCGGCGGAGCGTTCATGCTCACCAGCCTGACTCTAGCCGTCCTGACCTCGGCCAAGTCTGTCACCGGCGGCGGCGGTGGTAAGGGGCTCATCCCCAAGACCACGAGCTCCGCGCCGGCACTCCCTCCGCCGGACTCCTCCCCGGG
The DNA here is from genome assembly GCA_903844735.1 of Candidatus Eiseniibacteriota bacterium. GTDB lineage: Bacteria > Eisenbacteria > RBG-16-71-46 > CAIMUX01 > CAIMUX01 > CAIMUX01. The sequence goes on along the minus strand of CAIMUX010000121.1, from coordinate 56,879 downwards.
GGGCGGTGATGGTACGGGCGGTGGCGGTACGGGTGGCACGCCGCTCCCCGCTCCGGGGGGCAACTAGGCTGTAGCTCCGGGCGCGGCTTGGGGGCCATGGCTTGCTGTTTTCGATTCGGTTGCCGGGATGGTGGAATTGGTAGACACGTACGTTTGAGGGGCGTATGGGGCAACCTGTGCGGGTTCAAGTCCCGCTCCCGGCACCATGACGGAAGACCCGGACGGCCTGTGAGCCGCCCGGGCTTTTTTGTGACTTAAGGTTGCTAGGCCGCGACTTGTTGTCTCTCGACGGGCTCTGCTAGGCTCCGCGACGGGAACCGTCACCGCAATCGGGAGGGGCGTACTGTATGAGCACGGGCGGGTACCCGCGTCTAGGACCCCATGATCCCGATCCGCCCCGCCTGTGGCTTTTCGGCATTCGCACGCGTCTCTTCCTTTCCTTGGCTCTGCTGGCAGCCCTGCTTCTGACCGTCGCCGCCGTGCTAGTGGCCAGCCAGGCCCGACGCGAACTAGAAGACGAGATGGCGTTGCGGCTCCAGTCGGTGGGTGCGGCGGCAGTGGAACTGATCCGGCCCGAGTTCGTCCCCGCCCTCCTCAGCGCTGTGGGGTCTGATGACCGCTTTGATCTCCGCCGGCCCCGCCGTACGGTGCTGTTACGGCTGCGTGAGCGAACCGGTGTGCGCCGGATTTTTCTTGCCGACACGACGGGGCGTTCCTTCCTCGATACCGACGGTACGGTGTCCGCCGGCACGTCGCTCTCACAGTTGCGAACCGACCGCGTGGAGATGCGAGCGGTGCGGGCTGGGCGGCCCGTCGCGGCGCCGCTGTTCCTTGATGCCGACCGACAGTACCGCAAGACCGGGTACGTTCCGGTGCTGTCGGAGGGGCGGGTCGTGGGACTGGTCGGGGTGATGGCCGACGCCGATTTCTTGGGTGCGGTGGAAAAGCTGCGCGCTCGTGTCTTTGCCATCGGCGCCGGGGGGATTCTCGCGGCCTTTCTTCTGGCGGCGCCGTTGGCGCGGACTCTGACCGGGCCCCTGGGCAAGATCGTCCCCTGGGCCCGAAGTCTCGGCGCGGGTGACCTGTCACGCCCGGCCCCGGCCGCGGGTCGTGACGAGATTGGTCTCCTGGCCGCTACCCTCGAGCAGATGCGTCTCGGCCTAGAGGCGCGCGATCGCGAGCAACGTGCCATGGTGGCGGGGGTGGCCCACGAGATTCGAAACCCCTTGGGCGGCATCCGGCTCTACGCCGAGATCTTATCTGCCGACCCGGCGACCGGGGAGTCGGCGCGAAAGCGCCTCGGCAAGATGCTCCGCGAGATGGACCGGCTGGGGGCGATTGTCGATGAGTTCCTGCTTTTTGCTCGGCCCGCGGTGGCCGCGCCGGAACTGGTCGATCTTGTGGACGTGGGGGCGGAAATCCTGGACGCCGTGGCGCCGCAGGCCCACCTCCGGGGAATTCTCGGGGTGTTCGAGGCTGCCGGAATGGCGACGGTTACGGCCTGGGTTGACCCGAATCACCTGCGGCAGATTCTTCGAAATCTCGTCTTGAACGCCGTGGAGGCTGGACCGGCGGGGAGCAAGGTGCGGGTGAGGGTAGCGCGCGGCGTTGGGGGTGCGCTTCGCGTCAGCGTCGAGGACGAGGGACCGGGGATCACCCCTGAGGCGAGCGAACGGATTTTCGAGCCGTTCTACACGACGAAGGCTGCCGGGGCTGGGCTGGGTCTCGCCATCGTGCGCCGTCTCTGCCACCTGAACGGCGCTACCGTGGAGTTCGGCGCCACGGTCGGTGGTGGCGCGCGGTTCACGGTCATCCTCCGTGGTGCGGGCCCGGCGGCGAAGGAGGGAAAGTGAGGCGGATCCTCGTGGTCGAGGACCAAGAGACCTTGCGGGAAGCGGTGGTCGAGGTGCTGGGGGCGCTCAGGTGCGGCGTGGAGGGGGTCGGGAGCGCGGCGGAGGCGAAAGCCGCATTCGAGCGAGAGCCGGCCGGGCTCGTCCTCACCGATCTGCGGCTGGAATCACCGGAGGGCGGCCTCGAGCTGCTCCGCTTCGTGCGGGGCCGGTCTCCGCGCAGCGAGGTCGTCCTCATGACCGCGTTTGCCACCGTGGAAGCGGCGGTGGAGGCGATGAGGGCAGGGGCGTTCGACTTTCTCGTGAAGCCGTTCTCGATGGCCCAACTCATCGAGAAGGTCCGCCGCGTTCTCGCCATCATCGAGGAGCGCGACCTGCTGGAGCATGAGCGCGAGCAGACCGATCTCCTGCGGGCCGAGGTCGACGAGATCTTCGACGAAGGGCGGATCGTCGGTCGAAGCGCACCGATGCTGGAACTGCTGGGTCAGGTGGAGAAGGTGGCCGCCTCGCCCAGCTCGGTCCTGATCCTCGGCGAGAGCGGAACCGGGAAAGAGGTGGTAGCACGCGCGATTCATCGCCGCAGCCGAAGGGGCGGGGGCGCTTTCGTAAAGGTGAACTGCGGAGCGCTAGCCGAGGGACTTCTTGAGAGCGAGCTGTTCGGCCACGAGAAAGGAGCCTTCACTGGCGCGGTCCGGCGCAGACGCGGCCGCTTTGAGCTGGCCGACGGCGGCTCCATTCTCCTCGACGAGATCGCCGAGATTTCGCCGGCGCTGCAGGTGAAGCTGCTGCGAGTTCTCCAGGAGCGTTCTTTCGAGCGAGTGGGGGGCGAGGAAACGCTCACCGTTGACGTGCGCGTGCTGGCCGCCACCAACCGCGACCTTCGTGCAGAGATGGCCGCGGGCCGTTTCCGTGAGGACCTCTTCTATAGGCTCTTCGTGATCCCGCTGCAAGTGCCGGCGCTGCGGGAGCGTCGCGAGGACATCCCGCTGTTGGCCGAGCACTTCATCTCAAGACTCTGCCGTGAGATGGGGCACGCGCCCGTCACCCTGACAAAGGATGCACTGGACTTCCTCCGGGTCTACGACTGGCCGGGCAACGTGCGTGAGCTGGAAAACGTCATCGAGCGGGCGATTGTCCTGTGCGGGGGTGACCGCATCACTCCGGCGGACCTGCCGTTCGAGACCCCACGCGGACGTTTCGCGGTGCGGGCCCCGGAGGGGTTCCCGCCTTTGCGGGAGGCGGTGGATGAGTTGGAGCGGCAGATGATCTGCCGCGCCATGAAGGCGGCGGACGGGGTCAAGGTCGAGGCCGCGCGGCTGCTCGACCTGAAGCCGAGCGTCCTCTACTACAAGCTTGAGAAGCACGGGCTGGTCGAGCCGGGACTGGGAGACTGACACGTCGAAGCCGAGACTGGTCCGCACACGATACTCCGCGGTTGGGGACCGGGGTATCCTTGGGGCGGTGCTGGCGGTGAGCATCCTGGTGATGCTGTCGGCCGGGAGGTCACGGGCGACAGTGGCCGAAGATGTGGTTGATTGTCTCGACGAGCAGGCTCGTACGGAGGCGCGACGGGCAGAGCTCCTCGGCCGGGCCGAAAGCCTGGGGGTGCGCATCGAGGCCGCGAGGGCGGGGGGGACCGCCGCCCCACAGGACCTTTTGCGCCGGGCCGACCGTTTGGATCGCGAGGCGCAGGATCTCGATTTGGAACTGGTGCTGAGGCGGACCGAATGCCGGGAGCGGGCCACGCTGGCACTGCCGGAATGCGAACGGCAGATTGCGGTCATCGAGGCGGCGCTGGCCGGTGACAGCGGCGGTGCAGCCGGGGCCGCGGAGCTGCTCCGCCTGCGGGCCCTGCGCACGCGCCTGCAGGGTTGGCTGGCCGGACCGGTCTTTCTCGGCTATCCTTTGATTCCTCCCGACAGCACCGACACGCCGGAAACGCTGGCCGAAAAGCTCCGATACCACGAGGGGGTCATCAGGGCGCTGCGGGAACTTGGGGACCGGGTGCGAACCCGGCGTTCCGAAGTGGCGGAGGAACGGCGGTCGCTCGAGGAGGCCGGCCGGCTCCTGCGTGACCTGAGCTTTCTGGACGAAGGGGGGCGCGTCTCGCCATCGGGAACCGTGCGATTCCGTGGTGCACCGATTGACAACGCGACCGCTGATTCCACTCGGCGTGGGGCCAGCGCCGGGGACCGGGCCGGCTCGGGGGGAGACCTCGACCGGATCCTGGCCGCAAGCCCCGCGACTCCCGAGGAATCCGACCGACTCCTCCGATTTCTCGACGGCTATCTCAAGGCGATCGACAGGGAACTCGGGGTCGTGATGAGAGCGACCGGTGACATCCGACGGCGGGTGGGGGGCGGGACTGATGCTCAGCGTTGAGCGACGAGCCCGCGTTCGGATGGTGACGCGTGGTTTGGCGGCACTCCTAGCGCTTCTTCCGGGCGTGGCGATGGCTGGGGCGTTGCGTGGCGGGGGGCGCCTGCAGACCTCTTTCGTGCACGACAGCAATGTCTTCGAGGCCATCGAAGTCGTGGGACGCCGCACTGCCGGCTCGCTTCGCCTGCTGGGGGAGGTCCAACTGCAGGCCACCGAGCTGCCACTCTCCTCTCGCGCCGGATTCTCGCTCCGCGGACTGACGGAGTCGCTCCATGACTACTCCAGCGAGAACCGTCGGCAGGGGGAGGCAGCGCTTTCCTGGGATCTGGCTTCGGCGACCGGTCGGCATCGTCTGGCCCTGGAAGCCGGATACGGTCTGCGCACGTATCCCAATTCGCTGCGCCCTAATTCGGCGATCCGACCTGATTCGTCGAGCGGCGGGCATCAACGCACCTGGGGGCGTTTCGTCGGCGTCGCTCCGGTCGGTCCGCGCGGATCTTTGGCGGCGCGCCTGGACGTCTGGCAACTCAACTTCCGCCGGACGGCGCGGGTCGATCGGGCCGGGGGCGGTTTCGATCTCGCTTACGAGCATCCCTGGGGGCAGCGCCTGGTTCTGCGAGGTGGGCTCGAATTGGGTACCGTGCGCCACGGCTTCCCGTCGCTGCGTGTGGACCGCGGCTCGGACCCGCTGACGATCGGGTTCGGCGCCGACCGGCTTGATCATTACCGATTCCTGCACGTGGGATTCCACAGGACCGGCCGCTTGATCTTTCAGGCCCAAGCGGGTTTCCGCCTGGAGGCCTCGAATTCTATCGACGGTGCGTTTCGGCGACCAGAGGTGACTTGGCTCGTCTCCTGTCCCGTTGGCTGGCGCGTGGTCGGGCAGTTCTATGGGAGTCTTGAGCGAACCACCTATACCGAGCCTGCGCTGCGCCAATTCTTCGTTCCGCGTACCGGCGAGATTGAGGCTGGGGACGACGACAACACGATCGTACTGCGATTGGCGAGACCGATCGGCCACGGCTGGGATTTGGATGCGCGACTCGGCTGGTATCGCAACGAGGCCCTGCTCGTCGGTGTGTACTACCGCAAGCAGGTGGCCTCATTCGGGATCAGCCGGAGTTTCGGCTCGTCCTCAGGTTTCTGAGGGAGACGTCAGAAAGCTGAAGCCCCAAGAGTCCGGGGGTACCTGCCGGGCCGGACCCGTTCGGCGAGGCATGAGGCTAACCCATTCACCGGGCGTTAGATACGAATGCGAGCGCCTAGCCTGCGATCTTGGCACGCCAATGGCCGTACCTTCCTGTGGGTGTAGCCATGAAGAACTTCCTCATCACAATCCTGGTTCTCGGAATGGCCGCTGCGGGCTGCGGCAGGGAGCACGTCACGTCTCCCATGCCGCAGTGGCATTCCTGGGATCAAGTGGTTCTTGTGGAGACGCGCGTCGAAGCCGGGGGCCGAGCGGAGAACTCGGTCTCCGAAGTCAGCGTGCGTTCCGACGGTGCGCTCACCCTGGTTGTCAGGAAGGGCGATGTGGTGTCGTCCCGGGGGCTTCTCTCGGGAAGGAATATGGAGGCGCTGGCCGGCCTTATCGACGCCCTTCCCCTTGCTTCGTTTGCGGCACCGGATCCCTGTCCCATCGGCGGCTTTGTTATGACGGTGGCGGGCGGGGGCATGGTGCGAACGTTCGTCTTTGGTTCCTGCGACAGCTCCAACAGCGCGGTCCCGGCGTCGGCCCGCCGGCTGCAGGAGTTTCTTTCGGAGGTGGGCACCTCGAGGCAGACCCCGAAGCCGGTCTCTGTGTCGTTCCAGCTTCTACTCGGTGGAACCCATAGCGCGCTGCATCAACCGGTGCGCGCGGTCCTACAAGACCGAGACGCGCTCGCGCGTTTTCTCCGGGCGCATGCTCCCGACCGGCCGGTCGCCGTGCCTGTTGTCGATTTCGGCCGTCAAATCGTGGTTGCCGAGTGGTTGGGTGATCGGCCAAGCACGGAGTACAGCGTGGCGTTCGAGAGCGCGGAGATCATCCAGACCGGGACGGACAGCGAAACATCCGGCAAGATCACTTGGTTCTGCCTTCGCTTTCATCGCGTCACACCTTGCCCAACCTCTGCCGTAGGGGCTCAGATCACGCAACCGTTCGTGCTGGTGGCCCTCGATCGCCACCCGGAAGAGATGCTGTTTGAGGACACGACTACGGAGAAGGACTGCTCGCCTCCTTCGCCGGCCGGGAGTGGCTTGTGAGTTCGGCGAGGTTGACCGTCGCCGGTTCGGCGCCATGCCGCGGCTTCAGTCGCGAGAGGGGGACCGGCCCGGGATCAGATCACTCGAGTTGGCCTGCCTCTCCCGCGCGTCGCTCGCGCTTGCGGAGACCGTCCGGGCGAACGCGTGGCTACTTGTTTGCGCAGTTTGCGGGGCGGCGACACGTTGTCCCGGTACGAGGCTGGCTGGAAGGAAGGTGGACGAATCTTTGCTGGCGGGAAACCAGGATGGAGTCGCGTAACCGTTCCACTCACTGACTTGCACAATCGGGGAGGAGACCTTCCGGCCCAGTGTCCGGCGCGCGGTCCCGCAACAGCGGGGCCGCGCGCTGCTTATGATCCCCGAATTGTTCTCCACCCGCAAAGATGCATGGGGCTTGACGGACCCCATACCTCCGAGTATGTTATCGCTCTCGGGGGCTCACGAGGAAAGCGATCGGGGCGCGCTTTGCAACGGCGCTCCCGAGGGCACGGGCGGGCGGACCGCCGGGAGCTGCGGAGCGAACGATCCGTGCGGCTCGGGAATGCAGGGAGCCGGACGGCCACAACGGCCGGCCGGAGAGGCTGGCCGGTAGGGACCGCCCGTCGGGCCGACCGGTGGGGACAGTTGGTCGGGCTGGCTGGTGCGGGATCGCCAGCCGAGGGGTCGGAGTGGGCCACGCTGGGCCCGGAGGGGATCGTCGCAGTGTATCTAGCCCATGGTGTGCAGGAAGCGGATGCCTCCCAGTTCCGGGGCCACCCTGTCCACCTAGATGCCTTCGAGGGGCCGCTGGACCTGCTCTTGCACCTCATCAAGAGGGACCAAGTAGAGATCTGGGAGATCTCCATCTCGCGGATCACCCGACAGTACCTCGAGTATCTTGCTAGCCTGCACGCTCTGAACATCGAGGTGGCAGGCGATTTCCTCGTTATGGCCGCCACGCTCATGCGCATCAAGAGCCAGAACTTGCTCCCACGCCCATCGGCCCTGCCCGAGACCGACGAGGACGTGGAGCCGCTGACCCGCGAGGGGCTGATCGCGCGCCTCGTCGAGTACAAGAAATATCGCGAGGCGGCCCGCTCGCTCCTGCGCATGGAGGCGGCCCAAGCGCGCCGGCATCCGGTGGGGACGGTGGCCAGCGTGGGCGCAGGGCATGCATATCCTCTGCGCGAACCGCGGCTCATCGATCTGTTCGAGTACCTGCGCGACCTGCTGGACCGGAAGGAGCCCGCTGCGGACCATCATGTCCACTTGGAAGAGATCCGGCTCGAAGACCAACTGGAGTGGGTGCGCGGCCGACTGGCGTCGGGCGAGGAGCTCGAGGAGATTCCGGGCGGCCCGGGGAGCGGGATACCGTTTTCCCGTCTCCTGCGCCGTCCGTGGTTGCGGATGGAGATTGCGGTCACGTTTCTCGCTATCCTGGAGCTTGCCCGCATGCAACAGCTTCAGTTGTGGCAGCGCCGTGCCCTTGAGGAAATCTGGGTCCTGGCCCGTTCCGTCCGGGAGGGGGCCTTGGGGCCATTCCTGCCCGAGACGGACGAGGAGTTGACATGAGCGAAATGGATGACGTCCACGCTGCCGATCCGGTCGCTTCCTCCTTCGACACCTATGCGCCGTCCGCGGCGTCGGGGCCGGGCGAGACGGAGATGCCGGCGACCCGATTGTTCCCGCACCTCGCCGAGGAGGAACGTGCCCAGGGCCCTGGCTTGCGACGGATCCTCGAGGCGGTCCTGTTCGCTACCGATCGGCCCGTCACTGTGGAACAGCTTCAGGCCGCGTTGCCCGAACGGACCGACGATGACTTGCTGTGCGAGCTGCAGGAGATGGCTGCCGACTACGACGCGATGGAGGCCGGTTTCCGCCTGCTCCCTTGCGCCGGCGGGTGGCAGATCCGCACTGACCCGGAGATGCACGAGTTCGTGACCCGTTTTCTTGTCGGGAAGAAGCGCACGCGCCTGTCGCGTGCGGCCATGGAGACTCTCGCCATCGTTGCCTATCGGCAGCCGATCACGCGCGGCGAGGTGGAGGAGATCCGCGGCGTCGACTCGGGGCAGGTCTTCCACACGCTGCTCGAGCGGAACCTGGTCACGGTGAAGGGACGCAGTCAGGCCCTGGGCCGTCCGCTTCTCTATGGCACCACCGAGGATTTTCTGCGCTACTTCGGGCTCAATTCGTTGGCTGACCTGCCTAGCCCTCAGGAACTTGAGGCGCTGCTTGGCGAGGATCCCCTGGATGATCCCGAGATTCGCCGGGCTCTGACGACGAACGGCTTTGAGCCGGTTTCCCATGCGAGTGAGGTCGGTGCCGGCACAGAAATCGCCGGGCTCGGCGCGGGACCATGCGTCTGAACCGTTTCCTCGCGGCGGCCGGACTCGGCTCGCGCCGCTCGTGTGAGGACCTGGTTCGGGAAGGTCGCATCGAGGTCAACGGTGTGATCGTCACGTTTCCGGGGCACGAGGTCGAACCGGGTACCGACAATGTCTGCTCCGACGGTGAGCGGGTGCGGGCGCCGCGCCGCTGGTTGTACTACGTCATGTATAAACTCGCCGGGTATGTGACCACTCGTGCCGATGAGCGCGGCCGCAAGACAGTGGACGAGCTTCTGGGGCGGCTGCGCGGGCGAGTCTTTCCGGTGGGACGACTCGACCGGGCCACCGAGGGACTCCTACTCTTCACGAACAACGGGGAGCTGGCTGAGCGGCTGTTGCATCCGCGCTTCCATCATGAACGCACCTACGTCGCCTGGGTCACGCCCCCGCCTGGAGTTCACACCCTTCGGGCCATTGAGGCGGGAGGGGTCCCGATCGGACGTGGCGGCCACAGCGGGCCGGCCAAGGCGCGCCTCATCGGTCGTCGGCACGATCCGGCGCGGGTGCGCATCACACTCCATGAGGGGAAGTATCGGGAAGTGCGACGGATCTTCAGGGCTTTTGATCTTCGCGTGCTTGTTCTGCGCCGCGTTTCTTTCGCCGGGCTCCTCCTCAACGATCTCGAACCGGGAGGGATTCGGCCGCTCACCGAACTGGAGCGCGAGCTTCTCGCCAAGCGTTCCGGTCTGATTCTCTGAGGCACGCGCCATGAACCGGCCGCTCATCGGAACCATCCGGGTGGTGTCGGACAAATCGATCACGCACCGCGGCGTGCTGCTGGCCGCACTCGCACGCGGGCGCAGCGTCGTGCATGACCCCAACCCCGGCGAGGATTGTGCCGCCACTCGGCGGGCGGTAGAGTCGCTGGGTGTGATGGTGCGGTGTCATCCTGACCATTGGATCATCGATGGGAACGGCCTGCGCGAGCCGGAGGATGTCCTCGATCTGGGCAATTCCGGTACGGGTTTGCGCCTCTTGGCCGGCGCCCTTGCCGCGCGCCCGTTCTTCGCCGTCCTGACCGGCGACAGTTCTCTTCGCGGCCGACCGATGGAACGGATCATCCGCCCTCTCCAGGCGATGGGGGCCCGTGTTGACGCGCGGGAGGGGATGCTGGCACCGCTGGCGGTGCGCGGGGCGGTCCTGCGGGCTCTTGATTTTGAGAATGTCACCGGAAGCGCGCAGGTGAAGTCGGCTGTGCTTCTCGCGGGGCTCGGCCTTCGCCAAGGGAGCGTGTGCGTGCGTGAGCCGCGGCCGTCCCGCGATCATACCGAGCGGATGCTGGCCTGGATGGGTGCGCCGCTGCAGGTGTCTCGGGTCGGTTCGGGGGATCACGATCTGCAGTGTCACGACAGGGGAGTCCGGGACCAGGCGAGCCTGGTCGACGCCTATTCGGTTCGCTTGGATGCCGGCGCGGAACTCCAGGGGCGCGAGTGGCGCGTGCCGGGCGACATCTCAGCCGCGCTCTTCGTCCTGGTGGCCGCGGCGATTACGCCCGGGAGTCGCGTCACGGTGGATGGGGTCGGGTTGAACCCAACGCGTACCGGGGCGCTGGATGTGTTGCAGCGTATGGGCGCGCGGCTCGACATTCGTCCCGACCCACCCGCGGGGCCTGAACCGACCGGCTCGATCACGATCGAACACGGGCTTCTGCGGGCCGTGGATGTGGGCGGGACGGAGGTGCCGAGACTTATTGACGAGGTGCCGATCCTGGCGGTCGCGGCCGCCTGTGCGGAAGGCGTGAGCCGCTTCACCGATGTCGGCGAACTGCGCGTCAAGGAGTCGGATCGGGTGCGCAGCACCTGCGGTCTCCTGCGCGCGCTCGGTGTACATGTGGAGGAGGAGCAGGAGGGGTTTGGGGTCCATGGTGGCCGCGGCCTTCGCGGGGGACACGTGGCGTCACACGGCGACCACCGGATCGCGATGTCGGCACTGGTTGCGGGTTGCGCGGCGGACGGGAAGGTCACGGTCGATTCGCTCGCCATGGTGGATACCAGCGACCCCGGGTTTCTAGCACGCCTGGCGATTCTGCGGGGGGAGCAGCCATGAACGCGTCCGAGGCGGTGTCTTTGTACCCGGTCATTGCCATCGATGGCGGAGCGGGCACGGGCAAGACGACGAGCGCCGCCCTGGTGGCCGCGCGACTCGGGTTCTGTTACGTCGATTCCGGTGCCCTGTACCGCGCCATTGCCGTAGCACTGGGTGAAGAGAGCGAGAGCCACGCCGCTGCCCACGCTCTCGCGGCTACCCCGGCTTTCGCCGCCGCCATCGAGGCGATCCCGCTGCGCCTGGAACCGGCTGCCGATCGCTTCCACATTCTGCTCCAGGGGCGCGATCTCGGCGCGGAACTGCGGACTCCGGAGGTCTCGCGCCGAGCTTCGCAACTAGCGGTTCACGGGGCTGTGCGTGCTCGGGTGGGACGGCTCCTGCGTGAAGCGGCCCGGATCGGTCCGCTGGTGGTGGAGGGTCGTGACATCGGCACCGTGGTCTTTCCGCAGGCCACGCTCAAGGTCTTCCTCATCGCGCGTGTTGCCGAGCGGGCGCGTCGCCGCCGACTCGACCTGCTGCGCCAGGGGATTGATCAGTCGGAGGAGCAGGTGGCCCGCGATCTGGAGGAGCGCGATCGGCGCGACTCGACACGGGCCGACGCGCCCCTGCGCGAGGCCGAGGAGGCGCTCTGCCTCGACACCGGGACCTGCACGGTCGAGGCGCAGGTGGAGGAGATCCTGCGGGCGTTTCATCAGGCGGCAGGCATAAGGGCGGCCGCCCCGCCCCAGGGCCAGGGCCACGTCGATGAAGACCGAGACGGCCGGGCGGCCCCCGGCGAGGAAGGGTGAGATGGCCGGGCCGTCGGTGCGGCGTCCGCACTACTTGCTGGCCCAGCTAGTGATTCGCGCTTCGGCGCACCTCCTCTTGGGTTACCGCGTGTCGGGGACCGAGAACATTCCGCGCAAAGGTGGCTTTCTCCTGGCCTCCAGCCACAAGTCCTACCTCGATCCGCTGGTCGTCGGCGCCGGTCTCCCGCGCGAGTTGCGCTACTTTTCCAAGCGCGAGCTATTTGCCAACCCGCTTTTCGGGTGGCTCATCCGCTCCTACGGAGCCGTGCCGGTGGAGCGCACCGGTGCGGACCGGCGCGCGCTCGCGCTGGCCCTCAAGATCCTAAGCGATGGGGAGGGCCTGATCGTCTTTCCCGAGGGGACGCGCATTCGCAGGCCAGGGGTCGGCGAGGCCAAGCCCGGGATCGGGATGCTGGCGGTGCGTTCCGGCGTGCCGGTCATCCCCTGCTGGGCCGGCGCGACCTGGGATCCGCGCCGGTCGCTCCTGCGCCGCGTGCCGGTCGATGTCCGCTTCGGGCCGCCTCTGTCCTTCGCCGCTCCGTCCGAATCCACGCAAGCGCGTCGCGCCTACGAGGATGCGGCCTTGGAGATCATGGCGGCCATCGCACGCCTCTGCGTCGGATCGTGACGCTTACGTTTCCTGGTTGAACCTACCGGTCGACCTGCTACACTTACAACTTTGCGGTCGGATCGGAAGGGAGACGCCCTCTGCGGTAGGCCGCTTGGCCCTGACCCCGTTTCGGGAGGCTCTGGATCCATGATGGAAGATCGTCTGGAAGGTGCACAGCCCAACCCTCAGCCCGTGGCGCCGCCTCTGTCGCCCGGCCTGCCCTCCGTTCCCGCGGCGCCCCCTCCTGCGCGCCGCCCCTTCTCCCCGGTAGTCCGCGACGAAAGCGGCCCTGACGGCGGTGGCGAGCACGGCGAGGCGCCGCGGCGCAAGCCGAGCATCGTCATCGTCAACCGCGACGACGAGGAGGATCCCGACAACGAGGCCCTCAAGGAGATGCTCGAACTCTACGAGGACTCGATGAAGAACCTCGAAGAGGGAGAGATTCTCAAAGGCCGGGTTCTGCGTGTGAACAAGAACGAAGTCGTCGTCGACATCGGCTTCAAGTCGGAGGGGATCATCCCCCTCGAAGAGTTCGCGGACGCCGATTCGGTGAAGGTGGGCGATGAAGTGGATGTCTTCTTGGAAAAGATGGAGAACCAGGATGGACTGGTCGTCCTCTCCAAGCAGCGCGCCGACTTCGTGAAGGTCTGGGACCGGGTGAGAGAGGCCGCCGAGAAGGGCGAAGTGGTTGAAGGGCGGCTGGCGCGGAAGATCAAGGGCGGCGCTGTCGTCGACCTCTTCGGCGTGGACGCTTTCCTTCCTGGGAGCCAGATCGCGCTGCGTCCGCCGCAGTCGATCGAGTCCCTCATGCACCAGGTGCTCCAGTTCAAGATCATCAAGCTGAACAAGCGCCGCCGGAACATCGTGGTCAGCCGTCGCCTGGTCCTCGAGGAGGAGCGCGCTTCCGCGAAGGATGACATCCTCCGCACGCTCGAGGTGGGGCAACTGCGCGCCGGATACGTCAAGAACATCACGGATTTCGGCGCCTTCATCGATCTGGGCGGCATCGACGGCCTTCTCCACATTACCGACATCTCCTACGGCCGCATCAAGCACCCGTCGGAGGTGCTCACTGTGGGCGACAAGCTCGATGTGAAGGTTCTCTCCTTCGAGCCGGAGCGGGAGCGGATCTCGCTTGGCTTGAAGCAACTGCAGGAGTACCCGTGGGAGCGGGTCGAAGACAAGTACCCGATCGGGACCCGCATCCAAGGTCGTGTCGTTTCCATCACGGAGTACGGCGCTTTCGTCGAGTTGGAGCGGGGTGTCGAAGGCCTCATCCACATCTCCGAGATGTCCTGGACCAAGCACATCCGTCACCCCAACAAGATCCTTACCGAAGGACAGGATGTGGATTGCATGGTCTTGAAGGTCGATAAGGGGAACGAAAAGATCTCCCTCGGTCTCAAGCAGGTCGAGCCGGATCCGTGGCTCACACTTGATGAGAAGTACCCGCTTGGGTTGGTCATTTCGGGGAAGGTTCGCAATCTGACGAACTTTGGCGCCTTCGTGGAGTTGGAGGATGGCATCGACGGCCTTGTTCACATCTCCGACATGTCGTGGATGCGGCGGATCAACCACCCTTCCGAGGTCCTGAAGAAGGGGCAGCAGGTTGATGTGAAAGTCCTGTCGGTGGACAAGGACAAGCGACGGATCAGTCTCGGTTTGAAGCAGGTCGGGGACGATCCGTGGCCTCAGCTCCTCGATCGGTATCCGATCAACTCCGTCGTGCAGGCGGTCGTGGCCAAGGCCATTGATCGCGGCGTGGTGGTGCTGGTTGAGAAGGAACTGGAAGGATTCATCCCGATCGGGCAGCTTGGAATCGACACCGTGAAGCACCCTGGAGAGAATTTCATCGAGGGTGACGAACTGTCGTGCCAGGTGAGCCGGATCGATCTTGCCAACCACCGCATGGTCCTGTCGGTGAAGGGTTGGCTCCTCGATCAGGATGAGGCGACGAAGCAGGCGTACGTCGAGAAGTACTCCGCCAAGCGTGCCACCGTGACCGAGGGTGGGGAGGAGGATGCTCGGCCGCGCGCCAAGGGTCGTCGCGACGACGAAGATGGGGACGACGAGGCGAACGAGGCGGACGGCGGCCTGGACGACGGCGGCTTGGACGACGGCGGCTTGGACGACGGCGGCTTGGACGACGGCGGCTTGGACGCCATCGCTTCGGGTGAGATAGGCTCGGTCGACATCGAGTCGGAGGAGATCCGGCCCGATGCCGCCGGATCCGACGGCATCGAATCCTGATTCCGGATCCGGATGTGTCATGGGGGGCGGGGCCGCGTAAGCGATCCCGCCCCTTTCCGCCCTCTTCCGTTCGCTTCTGTTTCGACCCGCCGCCCGCGTCGCGCCCTTTGGGGTTGCCGTGGCGGCGGGCGACTTCCTAAGATCGGCCGCGCCCGGGTGCGTCGCCCGGGCCAGGCTGCCTGGTATTCCCGGGGGACTCATGCCGTTCCGAATGCGCTTTTCGATCCTGGTGCTCCTCGGTCTGGGCACCGGCCCTGCCGCGGGGCTGATCGCTGGGGGGCTTTGCCCCGCGCATGCCCAGGACCACAGTGGCGCCCGCGGCCCTCGACTCCTCCGCAACCTGCGCGACCGGCTCACCGGGCGTGGTGGACCCGAAGCCCTGCGCGAAGCGGTGCTGCTGCCCAACGCGGGTGCGGCGCGCGAGGTGATGGAGGGGCTATCCGATCATGCCGGTGATGACTTGATCGCGGCCCGCGCGGCTCTCTGGGTAGGGCACTACCACTATGGGGCCGGCGACGCGGAGACGGCCCTCACCTGGTTTGAAAAGGCGCGAGAGATCAACGGCGGGCCGCTCGAACGCTCGGAGTCGGATTTCTGGGTCGCGCAATGCCGCAATCTTCTTGGCCGGGTGCAGGAGAGCGAGTCAGGCGACCGGAGTCAGGGAGTGGTGGCGGTCCTCGCTCGTGTGGCGCGCCTCGACGGCGAGTTGCGTGTGGGGCGGGTGGAGAGCGCCCTGCGCGGATACATCGAGCTCGAAGCGGATGCCCGCCGAGCCGGCTGTCTAGGGCCGCTGCTCTATCGGTTCGGCCTGGCCGCCGCATCAGGCGCCGCCGGGGGTGATCCCGGCTGGCTCACGGTGCGTGCGTGGGGTCCGGCCTGTGCGATGTCGCCGGAGTATGCGTTGGTGCAGGTGATGCGGCCGGCGCGGCCGCCGACCGCTTCCGTTGGCTCCTCCGGGAACAGTGATTCCACCGCTACACCGTTCGTCGAGGCCGTGGTGGCGTCGTCAGCCGATCCCGGCTCGATCCAGGGCGTGGTCCCGCGAGAGGGCCTGCCACCCGAGGGCGGCGCGGGGATGGCGCCGGGCGGTGCATCGGACGGCACGGTGGACCGTACGGTGGCCGGGGCCGCGACTGGCGCAGTGGCTGGGGCGGCGGGCGCGGCGAGCGCCCGAGCCGCCGGAGACGCCCCTTTCACTGTGCAACTCGGTTCTTACCATGACGCCCAGCGCGCCGCTGTCGAGGCGCGACGCCTCCAGGGCCTCGGCCTCCCGGTACTCGTCGAGGCCGAAGAGGTCGAGGGTGTGACGTGGCATCGGCTTCGCTTTGGCCGCTATCGCACGCGGGAGGACGCGGAGGAGTCGGCGCTGGCCCGTTGCACCGGATTGGGTTGGCGCGTCGTCCGGGTCGGACTTTGAAGCGCGCCGAGGGGGACGACGGGAAGCGGCGCCGGGCGCCGACCGAGTCCCCCATGATGGGGCAGTATCTGCGGGCCAAGGCGGAGCACCCCGACGCACTCCTGCTCTTCCGCATGGGCGACTTCTACGAGACATTTTTCGAGGATGCTCATCTCCTCTCCCGCGAAACCGGCGTCGTCCTCACCAGCCGCAACGCGGGCGACCCCGAGCCGATTCCATTGGCAGGTTTCCCCTGGCATCAGGCTGAAAGCTACGTCGCGAAACTCCTGCGGGCCGGCCATCGCGTCGCGATCTGCGAACAGGTGGAGGAGCCGGGGAAGGGGAAGAAGCTCCTAGAGCGGCGCGTGACCGAGGTTCTCTCGCCGGGCACCACCCTCAACGACGGCGTGCTTGCGGCGGGCAGCGACAACTTCCTCGTAGCCCTCAAGCTCGAGGGAGATCTCGTGGGCCTTGCCGCGGCGGACATTTCCACGGGGCGTTTTCTCCTCGGCGATCTCGACTCCGAACGGGCCCGCGAGGAATTGGCGCGCTTGGCCCCGGCGGAGGTGCTCGTCTCCCGGGATGCCGCGGCCGCATCGCTCCCGTTGCTGGCGGATTTGGCGGTGGCGCCGTTTCGCTCCGAAGTGGAGCCGTGGGAGTTCGGTCGCGATCGGGGACGCCGGCTTCTGCTCGATCAGTTCGCGGTGCAAAGCCTCGACGCCTTCGAGGCCGAGGATCTGGGCCCGGCCCTCGGAGCTGCCGGCGCACTTCTCGAGTACGCTCGGAAGCAGAAACAATCGGAGTTGAAGCACCTGCGCCCGCCGCGGTTGCTGCGCCCGGATGAGGGGCTCATTCTCGACGAGGCGACGCTGCGCTCGCTGGAGATCCTAGAGCCGATGCCGGGGGGCGCCGCCGCCTCGACCCTCTTCGGCGTGCTGGATCGCACCCTGACCCCAGGGGGCACCCGGCGGCTCCGTCGCGAGCTGCGCCGACCGCCGGCTCGTGCCGCGGAGATTCTGGAACGAGAAGACGCGGTGGAGACACTCCTCGACGGGCGTCTTCGCGCCGAGATTCGTCTGGCATTGAGAGGAACCGCCGATCTGGAGCGGATTCTGGGGCGTCTCCACTGTGGCCGGGCGCAGCCGCGTGATTTTTCCGCGTTGCGTTCGACGCTTCGCGCCGTGCCGGAACTCCAGCGCCTCACCGCCTCGGTCCCATCGGGTACCCGGCTCCCCGCGTTCGACTCGCTGGTGCTGCCTGCGCTGCGGACGCGACTTGATGCGTCCCTGGACGACCAGCCGCCGGCGCTTCTTTCCGCCGGTGGCGTGTTCCGCGAGGGGTGGGATCCGCGTCTCGACGAGCTGCGGGGGATGGCGCGCGACGCCAAGTCCTGGGTGGCGCGATTGCAGGAGGAAGAACGTGCGAGCACCGGCATTGCGGGGCTCAAGATCGGATTCAATCGTGTTTTCGGCTACTTTCTCGAGGTCACGCAATCGCAGTTGGTGCGGGTGCCGGAGCGCTACCAACGGAAGCAGACACTCGCCGGAGCCGAGCGGTTCATCACTCCCGAGCTGAAGGAATTCGAGGAGAAGATCCTTCACGCCGAGGAGGGGGCGCTGCGCTTGGAGAGAGAACTGTTCGAGTCCCTCGGCACGGAGGTGAGGGCGCAGACCGTCGTACTGCAGGGACTCGCCTCGGCGCTCTCAGGGCTCGATTTCCTGCAAGCTCTGGCCGAAGCAGCGGCGGGCGGGCGGTGGGTGCGGCCGGCGCTCTCGGAGGAGCCGGTGCTGCGCATCCGGGATGGTCGCCATCCGGTGGTGGAGCAGGCGCTGGGTGCGGGAAAGTTCGTGGCCAATGATACCGACATCGAGACGACGGAACGTCCCGTTGCGATTTTGACGGGTCCGAACATGGCAGGAAAATCGACATACCTGCGCCAGGTTGGCCTCATTGCGGTCCTCACTCATCTGGGTTCCTTCATCCCCGCCCGCGAGGCGGTAGTGGGGCTCTGTGACCGCATATTCACCCGGGTGGGGGCCCAGGATGCCCTGGCCCGCGGGCAGTCGACCTTCCTTGTCGAGATGATCGAGACAAGCCGGATCCTGCACCATGCCACGTCACGCAGCCTAGTCCTTCTCGACGAGGTTGGGCGCGGAACCTCTACCTACGACGGCTTGGCCATAGCCTGGGCGGTCGCCGAGGCGCTGGAATCACCCGCGGGACCACGCCCGCGCACCCTTTTCGCCACGCACTTCCATGAGTTGACGCGCCTGGCGGCGGCGGGCCGCGGTTTTGCCAACCTCAACGTCGAGGTGAAGGAGTGGGGCGACCGGGTGGTCTTCCTTCGTCGCGTTGTGGAGGGAGCGGCGGACCGCAGCTATGGCATTCAGGTGGCGCGTCTGGCCGGGGTGCCGGATGCGGTTATTGATCGGGCCAAGGAGATCCTGCTCGGGCTGGAACGTCGGGGGAGCGCGGCAGCCGGCGGGGCGGTTGGCGGGACCACATGGGCCGCTCCGGGCGCCGTAGCCGCCGCGACGCAGCTTTCTCTCTTCGCTCCGCCCGAGCCTGGCCCCCTGCGGGAGATGCGGGGGCTCAACCCCGATCGCTTGACGCCTTTGGAGGCGCTGGAGCTGCTCCACCGCTGGCGAGGCGAACTCGATGGCGAGTCGCCGGCGTGAATCGCCCGTGTGATCTGCCGGTGTGAGCGGACCCAGGGTTTCGAAACCCTGCTATACTCAAAGTCGGAGGGCTCGCCATCATGAAAGTCCGTTCCCTGGTGCTTTGGGCGCTTCTCCTGGTGCCGGCGGGGCTTGCGGTCGGGGGGGCGGGATGCACGTCATCCCGGGTGATCCGTCACGACAGTCTGCACCCCGGGGATGTCTTTGCCCGAAGCGTGGTCTTCCTTCAGGGTGGGGCGAAATACGAGTTTCTGCGCGTCGCGGTCTATCCCGACACAGTGGTGGGTGAGTACAAAATCACGGTCGAGCGATCATCCTCCAAAGGGGGCACGGCGGATCATGCCGGGGTTTACTACGAGGATGAGATCCACGCCCACCACATGGCGCTGGCTGCGGTCGACTCCGTCGCCATCGTACGGCGTGACCCGGCCAAGACCTTGCTGTATGCCACCGGGGCCGCGGGGGTCGGCTTCTTGATGGTTAGGGCGATCGACTCCGGGAGCTCGGGGAATGAATGACGGCACCTCCAGCCTCAAGGTTACTGGGCCATCGCCCTAGTGCCGAAGTGACGGCTCGCGTCGGTCTTGGCATGCGCCCCCGCCCCTCGTGTTCTCCCCTGGTTTCGGTGCCTCGAAAGGTCAGGTCGTCCTGGGTGATTCGGCGGCCGGGGCAGGTGCCTCGGCTGTCGGTGCAGGTGACGCTGCTGCTGGTGTCGTTGGTCGCCGTCTCTTTCCCGGCCTCCGGCGCGGCAACCGAGGATCCGGGACTCTGGATCGACCGGCCGCTTCTCGCGGTGGAGATCCAGGGACTCGATCGAACCCGTTCGCTGATCGTGCGCCGCGAGTTATCCGCCCGTGCCGGGGCACATCTCGACTGGGATCATCTGGAGCGCGATCGATTGCGTCTGCTCGATCTCGGCCTCTTCGCCAGTGTGAGCCTTGTCCCTCGGCGCGATCGAGGCCTTGATCGTCCGATTCTCGTTGTCCGTGTGCGTGAGCGTCCCGATTTTCTCGCATTGCCGACCCTTTCGTGGGAACAGGGACAGGGCTTCACCTACGGTGCTTCTGCGTCAACGCTGAACCTCGGCGGCATGGCCCGGTCTGCGTGGATCGCCGCCGGGACGGGAGCGCGGCGCTATCTGCAGGCCGGATACGCGACCCGCTGGGTGCTCGGCCGGCGGCTTGGCTTCAGCGCGCAGGGGAGCCTGCGGCGGACTCGGAGTCTCTCGCAGGGCTCGATCGAACGGCACTCTGGAATCAATGCCGGGCTTGCTCCGATGCGCGGGCTGCATCTGTCCTTCCCGTTCGGTGCGGGCTGGGAGCAGGTGCGTGCGCACCCCGACGCGACCCCCCCGCCCGACTTCACGGGCGCCGCCACCTCGCGCCGCGATGACCATCGCTGGTTCGAGGCCGGAGCGCGGATCGATACGCGCGACTATCGAGCACGCCCGCGCCATGGTGAGGTACTCGCGGTGCGGGCCGCGGCTCACGGCGGGCTCCTCGGTGGGAGCTTGGCGATGGAGCGGTACGCGCTCGACGCCATGCTCGTTCGCGCCGCGGGCGTGGCGGTGCTCACGCTCGCCTCCCGCACGGTCGTGAGCCGCGGGGGCGTGCCCGCGTTTCTAAGGCTGGACCTCGGTGGTCCCACGGACCTGCGCGGGCACCGCCCCGATGTCTACGAAGGGGACAATCGCTGGTCGGGGTGGGTGGAGGAGCGCCTCCCGCTGCTTCCCCGCTGGGAGATTACCCTGCCGCCGCCGTTTTCGAATACCTTCGATCTCACCGTCGATGGAGCGGTTTTCGTCGACGCTGGGGCGATCTGGAATCGTGGCGATTGGTCCCGGGGCAGCGTGCGCGGGCGTTGGGGCGTCGGAGCGGGGCTCCGCCTCGTCGTGCCGTTCGCCGGTCTGTTGAGCCTCGACCTCGCCACGGATGGAAATGGGTTTGAGGCCCAGGCCTTGGCCGGTCCGCGTTTCTGAGTGGTGTTGTCTGTCCCGCCGTGTCCCGTGCGGGAAGAATGTCGAGTGGCCAATCTGAAGCCAGTGATCGCCCGGTTCGTGAGACCGAGGTTGCCTTTCGGAGCGCCACCGGCGGGCCAAGGCACGCAGGCGATGTCTCCCCGAACGGCGACGCTGATGGCTCCAGCGTCCGACCCAGCGCGGATACTCGCTGCAGTTCACGCGTTCGGCGCCGGACTGCCCAGCACCGACCAGGGCCATGATCGTGCCCGGGACGAGCGCCACGCACGGAAGCCACCGCCGCCGGCCGAACCTGCGCGATCGGGCCGGTCGATCATCGGGCCAAGCGGCATCGGGTGCCTTGCCATGCGCTGTTTCGGATGAAGACCGCACGGGGTCTCCGACCGGCAGGTTCTTTGTGAACAACTTCAGCGCCGCGCAGAAGTCTTGGCGTGTCGGGCGCTGCTCGCCGCCCAGCTACATCCCTCCAGTCAGCGCCCCCGCCACCTGCAACGCCCCCACCGCCGCCAGATTCACCACATCATCCACCGGTGATCCCTGCTGGATCACGTGCACCGGCAGCCGCGTCCCCATCAAGATCGGACCCACCGCGATCCCCTCGCCGATCTGTTGCAACAAGTGCAACGAGAGATTCCCCGACTGCAAGTCGGGGAAAACAAGAACGTTCGCATTCTGCGTGAGATCCGAAAACGGAAAGTACCGCCGCCGGATCTTCGCGTCGAGCGCCGTCTCAAGCTGGAGTTCCCCCTCGATAACAAGCCCGGGGTTCCGCTCGCGCGCGATCCGCGTGGCTGTCCGCACCTTGCGCGCCAGCGGGTGATCGACGCTTCCAAAGTTGGAGAACGACAACATCGCCACTCGTGGCTCGATCCCAAGCGCGCGCACGGTCCGCGCGGCAAGCAGCGCGATCTCGGCGAGATCCTCGGCATCCGGCTCGATGTTCACGGAGCAGTCCGCGAGGAAGTAGACCTCCTTGGGACGGTGGACCATGTGCAAGCTGGAGATCCGCCGCACGCCGGGGGCGGGGCCGATAATCTCCAGGACGGTTCGCATCGACTCGGCGTAGTGGTCGGTGGCGCCGCAGATCATCATGTCGGCGTCGCCTTTGTGTAGCATCAGTGCCGCGAAGTGCCGGGCGTGGGTCATCCGGGTCCGTGCGAGGTCGGGAGTCACACCGCGCCGACCGCAGAGGGTGAGGTACTCCGCCGCGTAGGCGTCGAAGTGCGGGCTGTGGGCCGGGTCGACGATGGCGACGCCGCCGAGGTCGATCCCGAGGCGTTCGGCCGCACGGTGCACGTCCTCTTCGGTGCCGACCAAGATCGGGTTGGCGATTCCCTCGTCGATGAGAAGGGCGCAGGCGCGGAGGATCTTCTCGCTCGTTCCTTCGGGCAGGACGATCCGCGGGTTGACGGAACGCGCCTTGGTGATGAGCCGGCGAACCAACTCGCGGGTGGTTCCGAGGCGCACCGCGAGCGACTCCTCGTACCCGTCCACCGGCACGGAGCGACCGGCGAGGCCTTCCTCCATCGCCTGCCGCGCGACGGCGGCCGACTGCCGCACGAGGATGCGCGGATCGATCGGCATGGGCAGGAGGTAGTCCGGGCCGAACGTGAACGATTCGTCGCCGTAGGCGCGGCTCACCTCCTCCGGGACCTCCTCGCGCGCCAGCTCGGCGAGGCTGCGCGCCGCGGCCAGCATCATCCGTTCGGAGATTCCCTTGGCCTGCACGTCGAGGGCGCCGCGGAAAACATAGGGGAAGCTCAGGAGGTCGACGATGGCATTCGGGTCCTGTCCGAA
Source organism: Candidatus Eiseniibacteriota bacterium (assembly GCA_903844735.1). Taxonomy (GTDB): domain Bacteria; phylum Eisenbacteria; class RBG-16-71-46; order CAIMUX01; family CAIMUX01; genus CAIMUX01. The sequence goes on along the minus strand of CAIMUX010000121.1, from coordinate 34,500 downwards.
ACTCGTGCCCACGATGGCATCGCGCCGCGTGCTGCGCGCCTCCTGGTAGGCGATCTCAGGGGCCGGCGTGGCCATGCCGAAGACGATCGGAAAGCGGCTCATCGAGCGGATCATCTCGGGGGTCAGAACGCCGCCCGTGGAGGCGCCGAGGAACACATCGGCGCCCCTGAGCCCCTGCTCCAAGGTGCGCGCCGCGTCGTCGCGGGCGAAGTCCCTCTGGTATCTGTGCAGGTCTTCCCGGTCGGGGGAGACGAGCCCCCGGATGTCGTAGAGGAGCAGGTTCTCGGGGGGGTGGCCCAGCGCCGTGAGCAGGCGCGCGCACCCGAGACCGACGGTGCCGGCGCCGCAGATGACAACCCGCACCGACGAGATCTCCTTGTCCGCGAGGTCGAGGGCGTTGATCAGAGCCGCCATGGCCACGATCGCGGTGCTGTACAAATTCTCGTGGAAGACAGGGATCGACATCGTCTCCCGCAGCCGATCATAAATCTCGAGCCCCTCGGGCGCGCGGATGTCCTTGATGCAAATCGCGCCGAAGGTCGGCTCCAGCGTGCGCACCAAGTCGACGATCCGTTCCGGGTCCCGCGCGTCGAGCTCCAGATCGAAGACGTCGATGTCGGCGAACCGCTTGAAGAGCAGTGCGATCCCCTCCTGGATCGGCTTGGCGGCGGCGGGGCCCACGTCACCGAGCCCGGGGACTGCGCTCCCGTTGCTCACCATTCCGACGAGGTTGCCGCGCGCGGTGTAGCGCCAGACGTTGGCCGGGTTGTCGGCGATCTCCCGCACGGGCCATGCGACACCGGGAAGGTAGGCCAGGCGCATCTCCCGCGGGCTCAGGCAGGGCTTGCTCATCTTGACTTCGATCTTGCCCGGCCGGTCTCCCTCGTGGTACCGGAGGCTTTCTTCGCGTCGGATCATGCCGTTCTAATCCTTTCCGCCGTGCGCGACGACCGGGGTCAGCGGGGCCTGTTCGAGCGTCGCGCGCAGCGCGTTCTGAAAGGCGACGATGGGTCGCACCTGAAGAATGTAGAGGGAGTCCTCCTCGAAGGCGAACTCGATATCGAGGGGGAACCCGTAGACGCGCTCTAAGCTCGCGGCGGCGCGGACGAGATCTCCGAGATCGCTGTACTCGAGGGCCGCACGCAAGCGCTGGTGGTAGAGGGTCTCCTCGCGGCGCGTCCCGGAGCCGGCGAGCCGGTCGAAGACGATCCGGCTGCTCTTGTCGCCCACGAGGTAGTGAACGCGGAGGGGATCCTCTTCGAGGGAGGTTTCGCGCGAGACGACGATGTGGTCCACCTCGACCGTCCCCGAGACGACCCCCTCGCCGAGACCGAGGCCGACGTTGATGACCATCTCGCGGGCCTGGCCGGCGGTGGCGGACAGGGTGTGCAGCACGCCGGCCACCCGTGCGTCCACGATTCTCTGGACGATGACGCCGCCACCTCGCCCCATCGTCGGGTCGCCGGCCTCTTCGCTCGATACGACATCGCCGTCGCCTCGCCGCGTCGTCACGTCGCCGTCCTCCTCGCGGTGAACGAGGGCCCGCTCGGTCCACAGGCTCGCCATCGCCAGTTTGACGTGATCGCGCACCGCCTCTTCGCTCTGGATGAAAAGGAAAGTGTCGAACTGTCCGGCCCACGAGCTGCCCTCTGTGTCTTCCTCGAAGGCGGAAGAGCGGATGGCGACGAAGCACCCCTCTCCCAGGGCGTGGTACGCCGCGTCGATCTCGGCCTCGAGGCGCGGGGAAAGCGGCACTCCTTCCCAGAGCTGCCGGATGGCCGCTGCCTTCCGTGCTGCGCGGCTGTCCGGTCGCCCCAGGATTTCGTCGATGGCCGCTGCCAGCGACGGGCAAGCCGCATCAATACCCACCGCCGCGGCCGCGCGACCCGGTGGACCGGCCATGAGCTCCTGAAACGCCGCGTCGGTAGTGGCAAACCACGGAGGGACCCGATCGGGTCCGAGGATCCGTGCGATCTCGCCGAGGTTGGCGCCCTTGCTACCGATGAGGGGAGCGAGCTCGCGTCCGCCGTCCCGGGAGTCGAGGATCAGGCGCCCGGGGAGACGGCGTGCCAAGTCGCGACGCTGCGCTGCGAGGCTCCTGGCTCTCTCCGGTCGATCGGTTTGCCGATCTCTCAGTCCATCCGCGCCGGCCGCGCCCTCGTAGGAGGCCGCGCTCTCCCGGGGAATCGCGCTCTCCGCGGAAGTGACGGCCGTATCATCCGCTCCGGGCAACACGCGTTCTAGCGACTCCAGACGTTCGAGACGATGCCGCCGGATCCAGGACGGCCCGCCATCGTTGGTGGCACTTGCCGCGTCCGATGTTCCTTCCTTGTCCGAGGTCGACGCCAACTCACGGCGAAGCTGTTCCCGCAGTTCATCGAGGCGCCGCCGCGCGCAGAAGTCGAGGTCCGGATGCTGTCCGGCATAGGCCGTGGCCATGCCGACCGAGTTCAGCAGTCGGGCGAGCGCGTCGAGGCGCCTGCGCACCTGGATCACACCCAGGCGGAGGTGAAGAATTTCCGGCACGCTGTCCGTGATCGGGATGATCCTCAGCGCCTCGCGGACATAGGCCCCGTGCCGCCGGGCCAGTTCGACGTGCTGTCGCCGCGCCGCCAGCCGGGCGGCCTCGCCTACCGCCGCATTCGCGAAGAGCGCGTGGAGCAGCCCTCCGACGTCGTCGCGGCCGGGCATCGACGACGGGGCGCTGCGCGCGAAGAGCAGCTCCCGCGCGGCGTGGCGCGCTAGCGCGGGTCGGTCGATGCGGGAAAGGAGCTTCTTCAATTGGTGCACAGCCCGGTGCCACCGCCCGCGCAGGAGAAGGAGCCGGGGTCCGGCCTCTTCCCGTCCCAGCTCCCCGGCGACCGTGTCGATTTGGCGCAGCTCTCGCTGGAGAGCGAGGGCGTCGCGATCCTGCCCGAGAACGGTGAGGGTTCCGACTTCGGCGTCCACCACGACAAGATCTCCCTCGCGAAGAATCTGCTCACGCTCGTGCAGGTCGCGCCGCAGGAGCACAGCGTACGGACCGATCGCCCGCTCGTCCTCCCGAAAGTCGAAGTGCCGGTAGGCGAGCGCGCTGCTGCCATCCGGCGTCCCCTCGAAGGAGGCCGTGCCCCCATCGGTGGGATCCTTCCTCCAACGACCGGAGATGACGAGCGCGGGCTTGTGCAGTTCGAGTGCTATCAGCCCGGCGTGGCTCAGAATCCCTCCACCGGTCGAGACAATCGCGGCAGACCGGCGAAGAAGCGGCGTGTCGTCCGGCCGGAACGCAGGAGCGAAGAGGATGGCACCGTCCAGCTCATCCAGCGAGCGCCCTTCGGTGCCAAGGCGTGCAAAACCGGCCGCCCTGCCGGACGAGGCTACGATCCCCTCGATGACTAGGTCGCCGGGGGAGTGGCCGGGCGGGGCCAGCGCGTTCGGTGCGGCGAAGACGGCAGTGAGCGCCGCCCGTCGGCCGTCCTGCTCGATTGGCGACTCGTAGGCGACGGCCACGTAGTTGTCGCGACGCAGCCGCCGAATCAGCTCGCGGCAATCGAGTCGGGGTCCGACGCCGAGATGCGATCGACCGCGGGTGCCGGTCCAGCTCTGCATCGGGCAGTCGTCAGCGAGCGCGAGTCGCGCGATGCCGTCGGCGTCCCTCAGGACCGACAATTCCACCCGCTCGCCGCGCAAAACAAGCGTGGCCCGCTGGACCGGGTACCCCTGGATGCTGCCGCTCGTGACGAAGCGAAGATGTCGCTCGATCGATCCGACGACGGTGGCGATCCTCGCCGCTTCATCGAGGGGCGCCCCGCCGCGGAGAAGGATCTGTGCTAACGCCTCGGCCTCGTGCGGTGAGGGTGTCCCGTCGGGAGCCGTCGGCATGGGCCCCGCATGAGTCTCTCGCAGGCCTCCGAGGTGTACGGCCTCGCGGAGGGGCGTGAAGAGAAACTTCTCCAGCGGAATTTGCGCGACCGGAAGTTCGGTCAACTCCGGCCAGGGGACAAACCGGGCCAGGCCGCCCGCTTCGAGTTGCGCACGGATCCGACCCCATACCGCCCGATCGGGCACGCCAATGAATCGGTCGCGATACTCCCCGTGTCCATCCCAGCGGACCTCGCGTTCTCCCGCCGGGTCCGCGGCGATTCCGCGCAGGATGTGCCGTCGGTCCGCGGTCAGAAGTTCCGCGATCGGGAGCCAGCCCCAGTCAGGAATGAGGTCGGCCCACGCGTCGGCGACCTGCGCCTTGGCCGTCTCTGGATAGTCGAGCACGGCGATCACCCAGTCGAGGTCCATCAAGTGGGGCAAGAGGTAACCGAGGATGCGCACATGCGCGAGGAGGTCGCCCAAGTCGAGCGCCCGCTCCTTGTCGTAGCGGATGTGCAGACGGAACTGTTCGACGCGGACGTCAAAGTCGAGGCGGCGGAACACCCGCTGCACCCACTGAAGCGAAAGATCGGGGTGGCGGTCGAGCTCGTACTGGCTCACGCCGTAGTATTCAAGGTCGATCATGCCGCCGCGCTGGGGCGGCGAGAGATCGAGGCGCAGGAAAACCGGATGATTACGGAACCCGATGAAGATCTGGATTTCGTTCCCGTAGGCCAGGATCTCGAAGTCGGGCGACTCGATCTTTCCGTGGACGAGGCGGCGGCCCAGTACCTCAGCGATGAGGGCGACCGGGTAGGGGAGATCTCCCGGCTCGGCTCCCGGGTCCGGTTCGAAGTCGATGTAGCGAATCCGCCGAACCACCTGGAGGACGCGACTGGCGTTGGCGATGGCTACGTCGACGGTCCGGTTGGTTGCGCGACCGGAACGGAAAGCGCGAAACGCGAGACGCAGTCCCTGCTGGTGCAGGTAGCGCTTGAGGCCGTGCAGCGTGCGCACATCGTCAAGTGATCGCGGATCCTCGAACATCTGCACGACGCGGGCCACCTCGGCCTGCAGCGGCTGGTCATCGGGCGCCTCCGCCATCAGCCGGATGGCCCGATCGCGGAGGGCGGCGAAGCAGGCTTCGACCCGCGTCGCATCCTCGGAATGCTCTCTGAACAGAACGGCGAAGTGGCTGACCACCTGTTCCATTCGTTCGACGATCCGGCGCACCTTGGCGGGGGTGAGTGGCGCGACCTCGAGGATTTCGCCCAGCAATTCCGCGTGGAGGATGTTATACTTGCGAAACCGCTGGACGGCCGTCGCTTCCATGTCGTTGTCGTTCTCACCCGACGCCGACCCACCATGGGCCACGACGAGGAAACGGTCCCATGTGCGCCGCGCGGGCCCGCACGAGTCGAGGAGCATCGCCTCGGCCGGCGTGACGGCGAGCGGGAACCCTCCGTCCAGGCTCAAGCCCACGAGGCGTCGGCACGAGATGCCCCAGGCGAGGCGGTCCCAGCCGAGTTCGCCCAGCACTTCGCCGAGCAGGGGCCGGCCGAGGGCGCGCTCCGCGTCCTGCATCGAGGAAAGGAGCGCGGGGGAAACTCGTGATTCGGGGGTCAGCTCCACCATGTTGCGGTGCGTGGCCCGCGTGAACGCCAGATACGGGGCGAGCACGGCAGCCGTCTCGGCGCCGAAGAGGCGCGCCAGCCGGTCAGCGGGCACGGGGGTTCCCGGGAGATCGAGGAGCCGGGCGGCCAGGAATCGCACTCTCGGGTCCGGCGCCTGCAGGAGAAGCGCCTCAAGCCGGTCGTGCAGCCCAGCGGAAGCGGGGGAGAGGGGTTCCGCACCACGCGCAACCGGCCCGTGGTCCACCAGCTCCCCAGACGTGGGGGCGAGATTGATGCCCCGCAAGGCATCTCTGACCCGCTCCAGAAGCGCGACATCCCTCCCCGCAGCCTCGTCTTCCTCGATCGCGAACGCCAGGCCCCGGATCGCCGCGACGTCGGCTGCGATCCGCCCCGACTCGATCATCTCGCACGCCAGTCGAAGCCCGTGGCGCCGCGCAACATCATCGCGGGCTACGAGGAGGCTCAGGATAATGCGGCGAGGGTTCGGTCCGCGCCGCGCTCGCTCCTCCAGGAAGGGGATCAGCGCTTGCGCGACGCCGCCCTGCCGCACGTGCAGTTGAGTGACTACCCGAGCGTGGCAACGATCCGCGAGGTCCGGGTCGTCCGCCGCCTCGAGTTGGACGGAGAGGATTCGGCACGCCTCCACGACGCGCTCCGGACGGCCCATGACCAGCGTGAACTGGGATTCCAGGTCCCGAAGCGCGGGCTCCAGTGCCCCGAAATTGGTCCCGGTGTATTGCGGGGGGGGGGCGAAGTCCGTGCGTTCGGAGGGCCCATCGAGGCGCGTGGTCTCGGAGGGCCCCTCGAGGCCCGTGGCTTCGAGGGGGCGATCCAGACCCGTCGTCGGCGTCGGCGATTTGGGTGTCTCTTCATCCATTCGTGTTACCCGCCAAAGAATACTCTCTTCCCGGCCGCGACTCCATCTTCGTGGCGATCTCGGTGGGCGTGCGTCTGACCGAAGCTGGATTGCTCCGACTCTCAGATCGCCGCAAGAGAGCTTGACAATCACGGCCTTCCGGTGATGCTTCTCGATGATGCGGCGGCGCTTTCCTCGTCGTCTGACGCGCATCGGCATGCAGACACCGGCCGGCCGGAACGCTCTCGATGGCGTGGCCCCGGCCGAAATCCATGAAAGGAGACCGACCCGTGTTGGACAAGATCGGCGTCATCGGCGGCGGATTCATCGGCGGCGTTCTCGTGCAGGAACTGGCCCGCCGGCGCCTCGCCAGGGTCGTGGCCGTGACCGACCCCGCTCCCTTCGTTAACCCGAACGATCCTTCCGAGAAGCAGGCCGTGGTGCGCAAGCAATCGGTCGCCCAGGGCAAGGCTCTGGACATCGCCGAAGGGGCACCGCTCATCGGCAGCGATGTCGTGCTCCAGGCAAGCCGGGACTACGACATTCTCGACGGGTGCGACATGGTCATCAACACCGCCGGGGTGCCGCGCAAGGCGCGTGCCGACGGGACGTTCCCTTCGCGCGAGGAGTTGCTGGCGATCAATCTCAAGGTCACCGGGGAGGTGGCCGACGCCATCCGGAAGCACTGTCCCAGGGCGATGATCATATCGATTGCCAATCCCCTCGACGCCATCGTGTATACCTTGTACAAGAGACTCGGTGTGCCGAAGAGTCGCCTGCTGGGCATGGCGGGGGTGCTCGACTCCGCTCGCTATCGGTACTTCGTGGCGCAGGAGGCCGGGGTCAGCGTGGAAAACGTCGAGGCGATGGTGCTGGGCGGGCACGGTGACACCATGGTTCCGGTGCGCAGTTGTTGCCGCATCGCGGGCATGCCCGTCGAGTCGTTCATCGCACCCGACCGGCTGGACGCGATCGAAGACCGGACGCGCAAGGCGGGCGGCGAGGTGGTCGGACTCCTCGGCTTCGGCTCCGCCTTCGTCTCGCCGGCGCTGAGCGCGCTCGAGATGGCCGAGGCGATCATCTATGACAAGAAGAAGATCCTGGCCGTGTGCTGCCTGCTGCAGGGGGAGTACGGCGTGCGGGATCTCTTCGTCGGCGTGCCCGCGATCATCGGCAAGAACGGGATCGAGCGGATCATCGAGGTGGACCTGACCGCACAGGAAAAGAACGGTCTGGCGCTATCGGCGGATGCAGTACAGAAGACCTGCCGGGAAGTCGACAAGTTGCTCCGGACGTAGAGGCCGGGGAATCTGTTCAGTAATCAGAGGCCGGAAGTCAGGAGTCAGAATCCAGTAGTCAGGAGTCAGAATGAGGACGCTCCTCGACGAGATGTGAGGACTTGGTGGTGTGGCATTCTGAATTCTGACTCCGGAGTCCTGTTTGCTTGAGTAGTAACGAGGCCGTTATGGCCGCTCGGCCGGGAGCCGTTCGCAAGACGGCGGCCCGGCCTGTCGTCGGGCCACCGTTTCCACAGCGGCGCGATGGACCGCACTCCGTGAGCGCGGCTATCCCGCGGGACCTGCGTCTCAGCCCATCTCCTTGCGATGCGTGACCACCTTGGAAACCAGTCCGTACTCGTCGGCGTCCTGGGCCGACATCCAGAAATCGCGGTCGGTGTCCTCGGTGACCTGCTGGAGCGTCTTGCCTGTCTCCCCGGCCACGATTTCGTTGTAGCGGTCCCGCAGTTTTAAGATCTCGCGCGAGGCGATCTCGAGATCGGAGGCCTGGCCGAAGTTGGCTGACGACGGCTGATGGAGCAAGAACCGCGAGTTCGGCAGGCTGAAGCGTTGATCTTTCTCAGCCGCCAGGAATACCATCACCGCGGCCGAGGCGCACAGCCCGGCGACCACCGTGCGAATCGGCGGGCCGACGAAGCGCATCATGTCGTAGATTCCGAAGCCGGTGTCGGCCTCGCCGCCAGGGGAGTTGATCACCACAGTGATCATTTTTTCCGCATCCTCCGACTCGAGGAGGATCAGTCCCTGGTAAATCCGCTTGGCGAGATCGCTACTGATCGGCTCGGAGACTAGGATGGTCCGAGCACGGAGGAATTTCTCCGCCATGCGGGACTCCTCGCCTTCGCCCTTCTTCGTCTCCTCGGATGGAGTCTCTTCCTCGTCGTCCTCGTCGTCTTCGGCGCGTCCTGTGCGATTCGTCGGCCGTTTCCGCTGCCCGTCGTGACTCGAGCCGGTCCGTTCCCTCGTCATCGGTCCTCCTCCTTGCCTGCCGGCGACCCGGCCCCGCGTCATGCATCGGCCCGTCCCGGGCGTCCCTTCAGTCTCTTTCCTCCCGTAGGTCGTCCCGGCCGGCGGAAAGGTCGATCAGCTCGATTCCCAGCCGTTCGGCGACCTCGAAAATCCGGCGCTCCCGGTAGAAGGCGCCGTAATAGATCCGCGTAATCCCGGCATTGGTGATCATCTTGAAACAGTTCCAGCACGGGCTGGCGGTGGTGTAGATCTCCGCCCCCTCTATCCGCACGCCGTTGCGCGCGGCCTGGAGGATGGCGTTCGCCTCGGCATGAATCGTCGCCACGCAGTGGTCGTCTTCCATCATGTGGCCGGCCTCGTCACAGTGCGGCATCCCGCGGACACTCCCGTTGTAGCCGGTCGAAAGGATCATCCGGTCCCGCACGATGAGCGCTCCCACCCGGCGTCGGTCACAGGTACCCCTGGTCGCCACTTCTTCGGCGATCCGCATGAAGTAGTCGTGCCATTCGGTTCGCTGCGTCATGTTTCCTCCCCGGCCAGGGAGACTATCACGGGGAAAGGGCTGGGCTCCATCTCCGCGCGCAGCCTCCCAGTAAGCATCGAGTAGCGCGCATAGAAGAGCGGGCGCCCTTCCCTGGCGTACTTGACGGCGAAATTGGTGGGGATCCGATCCGGTGCATCCTCCGGCCATGGCTGTGGCTCGAAAAGACCCAGGGCCGCGATCTCCGCCACGGCGGTCTGAAAGTATGGCTCTACGTCGGAGGCGAGGTACAGCCATCCGGTCGTCGAGAGCGCCCGGGCGGCAAGGTGGTAGAAAGTCGACTGGAGCAGTCGCCGCTTGCCGTGCCGTTGCTTCGGCCACGGGTCGGGGAAATACACATGAACCGCCGCGGCGGAACCGGGCGGAACCCAGCGGGCCAGGAAATCGAACGCATCGGCCTGCACGAGCCGGAGGTTGGGAAGGCTGGAGCGATGCGCGCGCTGGACGGCACGGCGAAACCACTTCCCGGCCCGCTCGACTCCCACGAGATCGGAGCCGGGCCGGAGCCGGGCCGCCTCCACGATATAACGTCCCTTGCCACAGCCGATTTCGATCTCCACCTCGCCGGTGCGACCGAAGATGGCGCGCCAGTCGAGGGGTGGCGTGAGCCGGCCGGGCGCCAGCACGCACGGCATCTCTTCCACCGGGGCGGGGAGCAGGCGATTTCGGGTCATGCGAGAGAGTCTAGCAGGGCTCCTAGCCGAAGATGCCGAAGATCCGCCTTTTCTTGGGAGATGATGCGGTGGTGCTCCTGCGCGAAGGCGGGAGAGCCGACACCCGGGCCTTGGGGGGAGGGAATGCCGTGTTCATCTCATCCCTAATCCCCTCGGCGCTCTTGCTGAGACGTTGGATGCGGATCGCGAGCGCTTTGGTCTCGGTGGCGCTGAGGCCGCTGTTCCAGGCCCCTGACTGCTGCTGGGTGGCTTCCTGGCGCAGCCGGATGCAGGAGTCGAGGGCACGCTCGAACATTTCTTTCGCCATCTCCTGGTCCCCGTTCAAGCCGAACAGAACGGCCAGGAGACGCTCATCGGCCACGCTCTCTTCCGGCGTGAGGGTGCCGCTGTGCCGGGTGTACGCCTCCTGGTGGAACTTGAGGACCTCGCGTCGGGTCGACTCTTCGTCCAGGGGAATCTCGGGCCACGCCGCGCGGATCGGTTCAAGCTGGGCGAGCACTGCCTGCATCCGTGCGTAGCCCGGTCCTTCGATCTCGTAGGTAGGCGGTGCGGTGGGGTGATCCGGATCCCAGCGCAGGTGCTTCTCGTCTAGGTAGAGCCAAGCCAGACGAAGATAGAGCTGCCCGATCTCGCGGCGGCGCCACAGTTCGGGATAGATCAGACGTTGCGTCGCGATGGCCGCGAGGTGGAGACGCGTCGTCCGCTCGGGGTCTTCCATGCTCTCCATGCCGGTTCCGAGAATGTCGGCGAGTGGCCGGCCCCATCCGACCAACTGCTCCACGAAGAACCGTCGTAGCGTACGGCTGATGTCGTGGGTGCGGCCCGCTCCATCGCGAAAGTCGGCCTCGATATCCGGGTAGTGGCAGCACGGGCAGAAACAGACACCGAAATGCAACGGATGTGACTCTCTGGGCTTGCCGTCAGACCAGGTGTAGGCGCGCAAGAACGGGTGCCCCGGGACCCGCACCGGGAGGAGCAGGTTGGACTTCATGACCCGCTGTAACGAGCGTTCCCCGCAGGCAGGACAGCAGAGGGCCACCTGGTAGTCCGGGCGGTCCGGATTCGCCGCGCCGTTCATCGCCGGATCCAACGTGTACTCCTCCCCAGAAAGACCTGACTGCCGACGGGATATCTATCGTCCGCCGAGTCGGCTGTCTTGAGTTCGGGGAAGGATCTGCGGGCTTCCCGGCCGCCGGCGTCTAGCCCGAGGGGCGAAGGCCGGTCATTCCGGCCACGCGGGCGGCGAGCTCCAGGAACGCCTGGCCGGCGGGAGATTCCGGGTTGCGCACGAGAATCGGGGAGCCTTCGTCCCCACCCAGAACCACCTGGGGGTCGATCGGAATTTGCCCGAGGAGAGGGACGCCCAGACGCTCTGCCTCGCGCGCGCCGCCGCCAGAGCCGAAGATCTCGGTCTGGCCGTTGCAGTGCGGGCAAATGAAGAGGCTCATGTTTTCCACGAGGCCGAGGATCGGCACCGAAACCTTGCGAAACATGGAGACGCCCTTGCCGGCGTCGATGAGAGCCACCTCCTGGGGGGTTGTGACGATGATCGCGCCGGTGAGTCGGATTTTCTGCGAGATAGAAATGTGGATGTCGCCGGTGCCGGGGGGAAGATCGAAGACGATCGCCTCGGTTCCCTCCCAATCGACGTCGCTCATCAACTGCTCGATTGCCTTGCCGGCCATCGGGCCTCGCCAGACCATCGGAGTATGGCGGTCCACCAGGTAGCCGATCGACATGGAGCGGATGCCGTAGCGCTCCACTGGTTCCATCCGGTGGTCCGCCACGCGTGGCTGCGCCCCCTCCAGGCCGAGCATCATCGGGATCGACGGGCCGTAAATGTCGGCATCGAGGAGCCCGGTCCTGACGCCAAGCCGGGCCAGGCCGATGGCGAGATTGGCCGCGACAGTCGACTTGCCCACCCCCCCCTTGCCGCTGGCCACGGCGATCTTGACCGGTACCCCGTCGAGCAGCCGCTCCGGCTCGGCCTCGGCTTCCTCCGCTCCCGAGGGGAGGTAGCGGACGCGCATGTCCAGTCGGTAGGGGACCCCGGTGGCGCGCAGCGCGACGTGTGCCTCCTCCTCGATCCGTTCGCCGGCTCCCTGCTGGTTTGTCGAGAGCTCCAGGCGAACGACGAAACGACCGTCCTCCTCGCGGACGTCCTTGAGGTAGCCGAGAGAGACGATGTCGCGTTCGATTCCCGGGAAGAGGACCTTCCGCAGGGCCTCCACGAGAGTTTGGGCGTCAGGCAAGGGAACTCCTTTCCGCACACGGGCCGCGCGGGCCTGTCCCGCGCGCCTCGGTACCGGGGGGCGTCCGCCGAGTATACACGCCGTGCGGAAGGCTTTGGAGTTCAGGCTTCGGGACGGCAGACCATGAGTGCGGGGGACCACGCCGAACCCGTGGCCCGGTACGGCGAGTTGATTCGTGGCATGCCGAGACGGCTCGACGCTTTCAGGCCCGAAGCGTGAAGTCCGAAGCCCGAAGCCCGAAGCCAGCCGTATTCGTTCCTTACTCCGAGTCTCAGGGGAGCGGATTCCGTTTGTCTTCCCGCGGTCGCGGCCGCAGACTGCCAGTTGCGGCTCTGGACGGTCGCAGTCGCGGGTGGCGGGCTACGGGTAGCGGGCCGCGGGTAGAGCGGGTCCCGGGGGCCCGCCGGGGCCACGGGAGGAGGAGGAATCATGACGAAGAAATTGAGCGACGCACTGGAGTACCACAGCCGAGGGCGTAAGGGAAAGATCGAGGTGAACTCGACCAAGCCGTGCTTGACGCAGAGGGATCTCTCGCTGGCCTACACCCCGGGGGTGGCGGAACCGTGTCTCGAGATCGAGAAGGACCCTGACCTGGCCTTCGAGTACACCGCGCGCGGAAACCTCGTAGCGGTGATCAGCAACGGTACCGCCGTGCTGGGGCTAGGCAACCTCGGCGCTCTGGCCGGCAAGCCGGTGATGGAGGGGAAGGGGGTCCTCTTCAAGCGCTTTGCCGACATTGATGTCTTCGACATCGAGATCGACAGCCTGGACCCGCAGGAGATCATCCGCACCTGCCAGCTTCTGGAACCCACCTTTGGTGGGATCAATCTCGAGGACATCAAAGCGCCCGAATGCTTCATCATTGAGGAAGAGCTGAAGCGCACGATGAAGATCCCGGTTTTCCACGATGACCAGCACGGCACGGCCATCATTTCGGGGGCCGCGCTCATCAACGCTCTCGAACTGACTGGGCGCAAAGCGTCAGATACGAGAGTTGTGGTTTCCGGCGCCGGCGCCTCCGGCATTGCCTGCTCCAAGCACTACATCAGCCTCGGGATCCGGCTCGAGAACATTCTCATGCTCGACACGAAAGGCGTGATCTACAAAGGCCGCACCGAAGGGATGAACCCCTACAAGGAGCAGTTCGCCCGCGAGACCTCGGCGCGCACGCTGGAGGACGCGCTGAAGGGAGCCGACGTCTTCCTCGGCCTCTCCGGGAAGGGGTTGTTGAAGCCCGAGTGGTTGAAGCACATGAACGCGAACCCGATCGTTTTCGCGATGGCCAACCCGGATCCTGAGATCACCTACCCGGATGCGGTGGCCGCTCGCAAGGACGTCATCATGGCCACCGGGCGGTCCGACTACCCGAACCAGGTCAACAACGTTCTCGGCTTCCCCTTCATCTTCCGCGGAGCGCTGGATTGCCGCGCCACCACCATCAACGAAGCGATGAAGATGGCGGCCACCCGCGCCCTCGCGGAGCTGGCCAAGCAGGATGTGCCCGACTCGGTCAGCAAAGCGTATGGCGACCAATATTTCCACTTCGGCCGCGAGTACCTGATCCCCAAGCCGTTCGATTCGCGCGTGTTGGTCTGGGAGGCCTTGGCCGTGGCGCGCGCAGCCATGGAAACCGGGGTGGCGCAGAAGCCGCTTGATCTCGACGAGTACCGCGACCAGCTGGAGAGTCTGCTCGGGAAGACCCGCGGGGTCATGCGCACGATCATCCACAAGGCGCGCAGCGCACCCAAGCGGATCGTCTACCCCGAGGGGGAGAACCGCCGCATCCTCCGCGCCACCGCCATGGTGCGCGAGGAGAAGATGGCCCATCCGATCCTCATCGGACGCCGTGAGGTGATCGAACAGGAGTGCCGCGAGCTCGATCTCGACCTCGGCGACACCGTGATCATCGATCCGGAGCACGACCCGCGGTTCGATGCCTATGTCCAGGAGTACTACCGCCTGCGGCAGCGCAAGGGGGAGACCCTGGATGGCGCGCGGATCGCCATGCGTTCGGCGAACGAATTCGGTGCGATGATGGTGCGGCTGGGAGACGCCGATGGCATGATCGCCGGGATCGCCCAGAGACTTCCCGAGACGATCCGTCCTTGCGTGCAGATCGTTGGACTCAAGTCGGGGGCGAGCCGGGTCAGCGGCGTCCACGTCATGCTCACACGTGACCAGATGTACTTCTTCGCCGATACAACCGTCAACATCCGGCCGGATGGCCGGGCCCTGGCCGAGATCGCGCGGCAGACGGCGCAGACGGCGCGTGAATTCGGCGTCATCCCGCGGGTGGCGTTCATCTCTTACTCCAACTTCGGGACCGCCCGTGGGCCGGGGATCGCGGAAGTGGAGGAGGCGCTGCGCATCCTCGCGAAGGAAGAGCCGGACTTGGTCGTCGACGGGCCGGTGCATGCCGATACCGCCGTGGTCCCCGGGCTCCTCTCCAGCCTGTTTCCCTTCAGCAAGCTCGCGGGGGGGACGGCGAATGTCCTCATCTTCACGGTGCTTGAGGCGGCCAACGCCGCTTACAAACTCGTGCAGCGGCTGGGCGGAGCGGAGCAGATCGGACCCATCCTCCAGGGGATGGCGAAACCGGTGCACGTGCTCCAGCCGCAGTCAGAAATGAATGACATCTTGAACATGACGGCCTTCGCCGTGGTCGAGGCCGGCATGCTGGAGGACGCGAAGGGTCGGTGAGCGGCACGGCCGCCGGATCGACCCGGAATCGGCATGGAGTCACTCCCGCCCGATCCTGAGCGCGAGGAACGGCCGGAGGCGGTCCCGAGGTGGTACGGTCCCTACCGGCCGTTCCTCGGACCGCCTCAGCCGCGTCCCTGGCACCCGCCCACGCAGGTGGCGCTCTGCGTGGGGCTCTTCGTCGCCACCGCCTTTTCCACGGCGCTCACCAACGGTTCGGCCTACGCCGCGACCGTGATGGTGATTCTCCTCTCCCACGAACTTGGGCACTACTTCATGTGCCGTCGCTATCGGGTGCGTTCGACGCTCCCGTTTTTCATTCCGTTCTTCCCGCTGAGGTTGCCGTTTTCCCATGTGCCCGTCTTGGCGTCCCCTTTCGGGACTCTCGGGGCTCTGATCCTGATGCGTCAACGGATCGCCAGCCGCAAGGCGGTCTTTGACATCGGCATCGCCGGGCCTCTGGCGGGTCTCGTGCCTTCGATCATTGCGCTGGCCTACGGTCTGGCGCACTCCACGCTGGTGCCGACCCCTTTGCCCGATACCGGGCAGATCAACCTTGGCAGCTCGCTGGCGCTTTTCGGGCTCGAGGCACTGATCCATCCGCACCAGGCGACCGGAATGGAGGTGTTGCTGCATCCGGTAGGGTACGCGGGTTGGGCCGGGTTGTTTCTTACATCACTCAACTTGCTCCCGGTGGGACAGCTCGACGGCGGACATGTTCTCTATGGGCTGTTCGGCCGCCGCGCCAGGCTCATTACCTGGTCGGCGCTGGTGGGCGTGATCGTCCTCGCGATGTTCCATCACGAGTGGTTCGTCCTCGCAGCACTGCTGCTGCTCTTCGCGCGCCGTGGCCACCCACCCGCCTACGACGACGAGATCCCGCTCGACCGACGACGGCGTGCCCTCGGCATCTTCGCCATGGTGGTCTTCATCGTTACCTTCACCCCGGTGCCGTTCTCATTCTGAGGAAGCGGGGGAGGCTCGAATGAGCGGCGAATCCCGGCACGCGATGTACGCGGTCGGCATGGGCCGTCGCGAGGCTGGCTCTACCCGCTTCGAGGCCGGTTCGACCCGCCCGGGTGGGGAAGCCGCGACGTTCGTGCTCGGCGGCGATGGGCGAGCGGGCATCGCCCGCGAGGGTGATGGGACCGTGGCGCTGGTGCTCGACGGCGCCGGACGTGCCGGCACCGAGCGGCATGTTCTCGGGCTTCTCCGCGGATTGCGGGCATACGGCACCCCTGTCCTTCTTGTAACCTCCCAGCCGGGACCGCTGGCCGACGACGCGGTGGCGCTCGGCGCTGCGTGGTATCACCGTCCGCGCCTGGACAGTCGTCGCTATGTGGCGGGGCTCGTCCGACTCTTCCGCGAGCACCGCCCGATTCTGATGCATGCCCACGCCGGGCGACTCCCGAGCTTGGCAGCGCGCCTCGCGCGGGTGCCCATCATCGTCGACACCCGCCACGGCATCCCCGAGCGGCTGCGGCCGCCCTACACTCGCTTTCCCTCATTGCGCCGATGGGAAGGTGTCAAGTCTCGCCTCGCGCATCGGACCCTTTGCGTCTGCGAGGCCGACGCTGCGTGGATGGAGCACGTGGCCAGACTACCCATGCGGCTCCTGCGCGTCGTGTCCAACGGCATCACGATCCCTCCCGGAGCCGGAACCCCCGAACGGCGGCAGGCAGCGCGGTCAGCACTCGGATTCACTCCGGATGAGCCGATCCTCGCGTTTGTCGGCAGACTGGCGGTGCAGAAGGCGCCGCTGCGCGTGCTGGAGTTGTTGCAGAGCCTGCGAGGCGAACCAGCTTCGGGTGCCACGGGCACCGCGATTTCCGCGGCACCCGCCCTTCGCGCAGTGATCTGTGGCGCGGGTTCGCTGGAGCCGGAGCTACGCGCAGCCGAAGAAAGGATGGGGCTCGGCGGATCGATTCTCTGGACCGGCGAAATCGAAGACCCCGGGCCCGTACTCGCGGCCGCCGACCTCCTGCTGCTGCCGTCGCGGTGGGAGGGGTTGCCCTACGCCTTGCTCGAGTCGATGGCGGAAGGAACTCCGGTCCTCGCCACGCCGGTGGGCGGGGTGCCGGGGGTGCTGACCGGGTGTCTGGCGGCGGGCTGTCTGCCCTGGTCGCTGGAAACCTGGGGCGCGGCGGCGCGCCGACTTCTCGGCGTTCCGGAGGCGCGTGCGGAGTGGCGAGTGGCGGCGGCGACGCGGCTCGCCGACTACGATGAATCGGCGACCGTGAAGGGGATTCTCGCCGCCTATGGGGAACTGGGTTGGCCAGGGTGATCACCCGCTGGTAGGCTGAGCGCACGCTAGGAGTCGTGCGGTCAACGGGCAACGACGCGCCCTCAGCGGCCGTGACGGAAGACTCGAGTCTCCCTGCGTAGTCCTTGCGGTATCGATCCGAGGTTGCAGATCGAGGTTCTTGACCAGGAGGATGTGGTGCCCGTCTCACTGTCGGTAGTGATCCCGGTCTACAATGAGCGCCGAACGATCGAAGAGATCCTGCGCCGCGTGCTCACCGTGCCGTTCGAGAAAGAACTCCTCGTCGTCGACGACTGTTCCACCGATGGCACCCGCGAGTTTCTGCGAGACTATTCCCACCCTCAGGTCCGGGTTTTCTTCCACGAGAAGAACCAGGGGAAGGGGGCGGCCATCCGCACCGCCATCGGCCAGGCCCGCAATGACGTCGTGCTGATCCAGGATGCCGACCTCGAGTACGACCCAGGCGAGTACGGGTGCCTGGTGGGGCCGATAGAGAAAGGCGAGGCGGATGCCGTCTACGGATCCCGCTTCCTGGCCGGACCCCACCGGGTCCACATGTACTGGCACTATCTCGGCAACAAGTTCCTGACCACGTTCTCCAACATGTGTACCAACCTGAACCTGACCGACATGGAGACCTGCTACAAGGCGTTCCGTCGCGAAATCATCCAGTCGATACCCCTGCGCTCAAACCGCTTTGGTTTCGAGCCCGAGGTCACGGCCAAGCTGGCCCGCCGCCGCGTGCGCATCTACGAAACGTCGATCTCCTACTACGGCCGGACGTACGCGGACGGGAAGAAGATCGGCTGGCGGGACGGGGTGAACGCGGTTGCCTGTATTCTCCGGTACCACTTTGCGGATTGAAGGATGGGAAGTCGTTCCGTACTCCGAGTCTCAGGGATGTAACCAGAAGTTGACGGTGTCTGCCTGGGATTGCTATCCTGATTCGGTGTCACCCCACGTTTCCCTGCGACCGTCGTGAGGCGGACGCCACCCGGGAGGGAGCTTCATGCCGCAGGAATGCGGTCAACCGCCTTGTCCCCGTTTTTCTCGCCCGTGCTTCCTGGTGTTTCTCCTTCTGGTCTGGAGTGGGACGACCGCGACCGCGGCGATCCAATTCCCCGCCCAGCCCGACTGGCAGGGCACGCCGCTAAGTCGCTATGGCACCGGTTGCGCGCTGCGGGATCTCGACGGCGACAATCTGCCCGATCTGGTCGTGGCCAACGGGAACGACATGGCCCGCCAACCGCTGGTCGTCTTCCGCAATCTCGGGGGGAGTTTTCCCGCCACGCCCACCTGGACCTCCAGCGACATCGACTACCACGGGCATCTCGACCTCGCGGATGTCGATGGTGACGGCATGCTCGACTGCGCCGTGGCGGTCTACGTCGGCGCCGGAGGTTTCAGCACGCCGGGGAAGGTGAAGCTTTATCGGGGCAATGGTGACGGCACCTTCAGCGCCAACCCGATCTGTACCTGCTCGACGAGCTTCTACTGTTTTTCGGTGGCGTTCGGCGACGTCAACATGGATGGGCGCCCTGATCTCGCCTGCGCGGCGGGTGAGCCGTACAACCACATCCTAGAGAGGTACCGGGTCTTTCGCAATGTCGGCGGCACGCTCGATACGATGCCCTACTGGCAGTCGGCCGACAACCACGCCGGGCTCGATGTCACCTGGGGCGACGTCAACGGGGACGGCATCCTCGATCTGGCTTTCGCGGGGGCTAGCAGCGGGAGCGGCCTGCCCGCGGAGCCGAACGAAGTCTACCTCGGGACCGGCACGACCCTGCAAGACACGCCGGCGTGGCGGAGTCAGGACGGGCACGACTACGGCAACACACTTTGCCTCGGAGATCTGAACGGCGACGGCGGGCTCGACCTCGCCGTGGCGGACAACAATCAAGTCATCGGTGGAGTAGGGAACGGGCGGGTCAAGCTCTTCCTGAACAATGGCGCCGGAGCCCTGGGCGCGATCCCGGTCTGGACCTCCGCCTTCGACGGATACGGCTCGCATGTTTCCTTCGGTGATGCGGACGCTGACGGGGACTTGGACCTCGCCGCCGGTTCCTGGTGGGGCACTGTGCGAATCTACGAGAACCAGGCGGGCGTCCTCCCGACCGTTCCGGCCTGGCAATCGACCACCAACAGCGTCATCGAGAACATCGCCTGGGAGGACGTGGACAACGACGGCCTGCAGCCGGACCTCACAGCGCTCTTCACGGGGGACGGGACGCGGCGTCTGTTCACGCTGCCGCGCCGCCCGGTCCGCGTGCAGTCGGTGGAGGTGGATGGGGTGCCGCTCGGCCACTCGCAGTTCTCTTCTAGTGGGGAGCAGGGTTGGCTCACCATCGGAAATCCGCCGGGGCCCGGCGTGCCCCTCACCGTTCACTACACGGGCTCGCTCGCCCTGGACCTGGCGGTCAGCAACTGGGACTCGGCCATCGGCGAGTACGTCTTCCGTAATCGTCTCGCGCCGGCGGCGACGCCACCGGTCGCGGCGGCGGGAGATCCGCTCGCGCTGAGCGTGGTTCCGAACCCGGCGCGCATCGGGAGCATGGTGCAGTTCTCAGGCCTCGCAGCCACGGCGCCGCGCGCCATGATCTTCAGCTCTGAGGGACGCCTCGTGCGGGTTCTCCACCGCGCCGACGGTGCGTCGGGGATAGGCCTCGCCTGGGATGGCCGAGACGACGACGGTCGTTCCGCGGGCGCCGGAGTCTATCTGGTTCGCGTCGACGGATCGAAGACACCGCGCACGGCGCGAATCACCCTCGTCCACTGAGAGGAGAACGGATCGTGGGATTCCATGAGTTCGAGAGCAGTAGCGACAACGTGACGCCGCCACCGGTCTCCGTTCCTCGTCCTTTGCCGGAAGTCGCATCGCCGCCGAAGATCGCGTCGCCGGAAATGGCGTCGCCGCCGACCGGCCCGGCGGCCCTCCTGCAGCGCCGCGTCGGAGTCTCTCCGCAAGAACGAGGGCTTCTCGCCCAGGCGCGGGCCGAAGAGGCCGAGGTCGCGGCCGCTTTGGAGAGAGAGCGCCAGGGGCTCTGGCGACTGCTGGAAATCTCGCGCGAGCTCTCTTCCATCCTAGACCCGGACCGGCTGTTGGAGGCGGTTCTCGACGGCGCGGTCGTGCTCAGCGGCGCGGAACGCGGCCTTCTTCTGGTGGAGGACCATGGTCACCTTCGGGTAGTGCAGGCGCGGGGGGCGGCCCGGGAAGTATTGGCGCCGGAGGCCTCGACCGTTTCCGAGACGTTGGCCCGCGCGTGCCTGCGCGAGAACCGCGTCATCCCGGTGGAGAACACGGCCTTTCTTCCCGAGCTGCGTGAGGCGCGCTCCATTCGGGCCCTGGACACCTACGCGGCCGTGTGCGTGCCGCTCCGCGAGCATGGTGCGCCCCGCGGCGTGCTCTACCTCGACAGCTCGGTACCCGGCCTGCGAAGCACCCCACAGGAGATCCCATTCCTGGAGGCGTTTGCCTCGCAGGCTGCTGTCTGCCTGATGAACGCGCGTGAGCTGCGTCGGCTGGAGGAAGCGCACCTATTGCTGACCCGCGAGAACGAGACCCTGCGGGCGGAGGCGCAGGCCGGGACCGGCTTCGCGCGTATGCTCGGTCGCAGCCCGGCGATGACCACGCTCTTTGATCGGATCCGGCTGCTGAAGGACACCGACATCCCGGTCCTGCTTCTCGGCGAGAGCGGTACCGGCAAGGATCTGGTGGCACGAGCGCTCCACACCGAGGGGCTGCGCAAGGGCGGACCGTTCGTCCCTGTCAACTGCGCCGGCTTTCCCGCGGAGCTTCTCGACAGCCTCGTCTTCGGCCATCGCCGCGGGGCGTTCACCGGCGCAGTGCAGGACAACCCGGGGCTGGTGGAGCAGGCCGACGGGGGCACCTTCTTTCTCGACGAGGTAGGCGACATGCCGCCCCAGATGCAGGTGAAGCTGCTTCGCTTTCTGGAAAGCGGCGAATTCCGTCGGGTGGGGGAAAGCGAGACCCGCCGGGCCGATGTGCGGGTTGTCTCCGCCACGAATGCCGATGTCCGGGCGATGGTGAAGGACCGGTCGTTCCGCGAAGACCTGTATTTCCGCTTGGCCGGCATCCGTCTCGAGCTGCCTCCGCTGCGTGATCGACGCGAAGACCTCCCGCTCCTCGTGGATCACTTCCTGGCGGAGGCGATCCGGCGCTCGCCCCGGCGCATCAACGGCCTCACCGATCGGGCGCGAACGTTACTTCTCACGTACTCGTGGCCCGGGAATGTCCGCCAACTCCGGTACGTTATCGAAGGGGCTTGTGCCCTGGTTCCCGATGGCAAGCAAGTTGACGAGGCGCAGCTTAGGATGCAGCTCTCCGACCTCACACCGGAGGATGTTCCGCCGTCGTCGGAGGGGACGCTCCAGGAGGCTTCGGGCCAGTTCGAGCGGGAGATGCTGGAAACGGTGCTTCGCCGCCACAACTGGAATATCACGCGCGCCGCGAAGGATCTGGGCATCAGCCGACAGCATCTTCACAGCCGGGTTCGGGTGCATGGCCTTCGGCGGCCGTCCGAGCGGCTTGGATGAGAATCGAGTCGTTCAGGAGCAGGAATTCACGATGACAGCGGGCCGAGATCGAGACGATAGTCCATACGTTTCGGATCGGAGGACTGCCGAGACAAACCGTAGGCCCCAAGCGCATACGGATGGGTCTTTTGCCACGCCCCCAACTCCTCAAATCTCGTCGAGGAGTGTCCTCATTCTGATTCCTGACTTCGGACTTCTGGCTTCTGACTTCTCGCTTCTGACTACCTGAATCGTCACCGCCCGACTTCCGACCGGAATCCGCAAGTCCCGTCGCCCGCCGGCCGATAGTCCCTGAGGGGGCGGTTCGCCCTTGCGGCAGCGATGGGAGGGTTCCGGCATGAGCTGGTCGAACGAGGTGGCGACGGTCCTGGTTCCCGGGACGCGCGCCTTAGTCATTGATGACTCCACGGCCACGCGCCGTATCTTCCGGTCACACCTCGAACCGCTCGGCCTCGACGTGATCGAGGCGGGGGACGGCCGCATCGCACTTGACCTTCTCGAGGGCAATCCGCACGCCGCCGGGCTCATCTTCTGCGACATCAGCATGCCGCGCATGGACGGTTTCGAGTTCTGCGCCCGGCTGCACCAGGCATCCTGGTACGATCGCACGCCGGTGGTCATGGTCTCCACCCAGAGTGACGCGAAGAGCGTGGTCCGCGCCCTCAAGCTCGGGGCGGACGACTACATTCCCAAGCCGTTCGACCGGGAATTCCTGGCCCGTGTGATTGCGAGGGTGTTACACCATGACTGAGCTGCTGCAGGTGCGGCGAGGCACCATCGACCGAATGCAGGTGCGTATCACGCACCTCGACCGTCTCCTCTCGCTCGCGGGAGAAGTGATCATCACCAGTGCGAACCTCCAGGAGTTGGAGCGGCGCGTGCGGGAATCGGTGACGCTCGGGCAGGTACTGCGGCCGGAGAGCCTCGAGGTGGTCAAGACCAGCAACGAGGCGTCGCGGCGCGTGAGTCAGGATTTGCACGATCTGGTCATGGCGATCCGTCTGGTGGAAATCGGCGAGACCCTGCGCCTTTTCCGCCGCCCGGTACGCGATCTGGTCCGCACGCTCGGACGTGACGCCGAGCTTCTTTTCGAGGGAGAGGAGACCCTCGTCGACAAGGCTCTTGCCGAGCGGCTGGTCGACCCGCTGCTTCACCTTCTGCGCAACGCGGTCGACCACGGCCTGGAAGCACCTCTCGAGCGCGCGCGGGCCGGGAAGCCGCCGCAGGGAAGGGTTACCGTCACGGCCGTGGATCGCGAGCATCACACCGAGATCGCGGTCTCCGATGACGGGCGCGGCATCGATGCCGAGGCGGTGCGGGCGGAGGCGCTCTCTCGCGGCCTGCCCGTGGAAGGGGCGAGCCTCGCTGACATCCTTTGCCGACCCGGGTTTTCGATGGCCGCGGCGGTGACCGCCACCTCAGGGCGCGGCGTCGGGCTCGACCTCGTGCGCACCACCGTGGAGGACTTCGGTGGGACGGTGGCGGTGGAAACCACACTGGGGCAGGAGACGATCTTCCGGCTCACCGTGCCCAAGCTGCGCGCTGTGAACATCGTCGATGCCCTGACGATGCGCGCCGGGCACCGGTTGTTCGCACTGCCGATCGAACATGTCGTTTCCTCGCTCGCAGTCAACGCGGCACAGGTCAAGAATGCTCTCGGGCGAGGCCGTTACTTCACGCATCGGGGCGAGCCTTTGGTCCTGCACGATCTCCTCGATCTCCTGGGCGAACCACCGGCAGAGGAAAAGCCCGATCCCATTCCGGTGGTCGTGGTCCAGGGGAAGGCAGGCCGCATCGCCCTTTCGATCACCGAGTTCCTCGGGCCTCAGAAGCTCGTCAATGTTCCGCTCAACGGCACCTGGGACCGGGCGCGCGCCATCGCGGGGACCGCGGTCTTCACCGGGGGCCGACTCGGATTGACCCTCAATGTCGATGCTCTGGCCTCGGAGGCGCTTGGCGATGGGGGTGCGGTCGGAAGCGGGCCGACGGGAGGCGAGTCGGGATTGGGGACCGCATCTGTTTCGGGTGCGAGGCGGGAACGGTCGGGCGGGCAGGGCGAAAGCTCCGGGGCCGGGGCTGGGCCGAAGGCCGGGGCCGGCGCTGGAGCCAGGGCCGCCGGCGTGAGCGAAGCCACAGCCGCGGCGTCCGCCGGCGCGACGCTGCACCTCCAGGCCGCCGATGCCGAGGAACTGCGCTCGGAACTCCGGCAAAGCCTCCAGAAGCTGCAGGAGTCGCTCCTCGACCTGGAATCGAACCCCGGTGAGATCGAGCCGCTGCACGAGGCGTTCCGGCGCCTGCATGCGGCCAAGGGTGACTTTACCATGCTGGAGGCGGAGGCCGCAGCCGGAACGGCTCACCACCTCGAGACGCTTCTGGACCTCCTGCGTGCCCACCGCGTGGAGCTGGATCCGCGGCGGGTGGACCTGTTGCTCGACGCCGCAGGCTGGCTCTTGCGGGCGGCCGACGCTCCCCTGGGCGCCTTCCCCGAGGTGGACGAGCGGCTCCGCGACCGTCTGGTGGCAGAGGCGGAAAGTGGCCTGGCGGGGCATGCCGCCGACGGCGAGGCCGACCTCCTGGGACGAACTTTCGCTCTCACGCCGACGCTGGAGTTGCAGGTCCTCTGCGCCCTCAAGCGAGGAGAGCGCACGCTCGAGACTTTCGTCCAGTTCGACCCGGGGCGGCAACCCGAGTTCCTCACGGCGTACCTCATCCTGCGGCGCCTTGGTATGCATGGGACGATCCTTGCGACCCTACCGGGCGTCGAGGAGATTGAGCAGGGGCATTGCGGCACGGCTGTGAAAGTGCTCTGGTCGACGGCGCGGGACGAGGAAGGGCTGGCGGAACTGTTTGAGCAACTCGGGCGGTTCTATGGGATGTCGGAGGCTAGCTCGGTGCCGGTGACGGTGTTTCAGTACGAGCGGTAGCCGTTGAGGAGCGGAAGTATAGCCGGCGGGTGTTGCCCGGTGTGGGTTTTCGGATCGATTCGGTAGAGCCTTGGTGGACATCTGCCGGACCGCCCGAAAACGCCGTCGTGATTGCGAACGAGGAGTCGAGAAATCTGCCCCCACGCCGACCCGAGCCTGCGGAGGACGACCCACAAGACGCGATCCCTGATTCGAGATCGTGGATGCTTCAGATTCCTCTGGAAGATCGTGAGTTGCCGGCGCAAGACCGCGTTCTCCAAAGCCGGATCGGTCCGGGACAGAAGCATCGCCCGGAAGCGGTCGGTGAGCGACGATGTCAGTGTTTCCATTCGATTTCGGTGTGGATCACCAGGGCGGAAAGTTCTTGTGGGAAGTGAGTTACGAGGTTCTTGCGTACGACGAGGCAAGCCCAACCAACCCGTTGCGATCGAATCCCGCGGCCCGGACCGCGGACGCGCCGCTGCACGTGGCCCTGGATGCGAGGCCCTCCGATGTGGTACCGTCCATAGCTGATCGGGTCCAGGATGATGGGAGGAGGGGTGCATGGGCGGTAATCTCAAGCGGACTCCGTTGTTCCACGAGCATGTCAACCACCAGGCCAAGTTGGTGGACTTCAACCAATGGGAAATGCCGGTACAGTATCCGACCGGGATTCTTCGCGAGCACGAGATCGTTCGCACCGCGGTGGGGCTGTTCGACGTGTCCCATATGGGGCGCTTCGAAGTCACCGGTCCGGGTGCGGTTCCTTTTGTCCACGATCTCATCACCAACGACCTGGAGAAGGCCGAGCCGGGGCAGCTTCTCTATGCCGCCATGTGCCGTGAGGACGGCGGTGTCTTGGACGACGTGACCGTCTATCGGATGGCCGACCGTGTCATGGTGGTGGCCAACGCAGGCAACCTGAGCCGCATTTGGGATTGGATGGAGACGCGGGCGCTGGCGTGGGTGGGCCCGCCGGTAGAGGTGAACGATCGGAGCACAGAACTGGCCCAGCTCGCATTCCAGGGGCCGCGGGCCGAAGAGGTCATCCGTCCGCTGGTCGCGGCGGATCTCAACACCATCGGTTACTACCGGTTCCTCGTAGCGACGGTGGCGGGTATCAAGGACGTTGTGGTCTCACGTAACGGTTACACCGGCGAAGACGGCTTTGAGATCTACGTATCCTCCGGACGCTCGCGGGATCTATGGCGGGCTCTGTTGCACGCGGGCGAATCGATCGGCGCCGCTCCCATCGGCCTCGGTGCCCGCGACACACTGCGCCTCGAGATGTGCTACTGCCTCTACGGGAACGAACTGAACCTGGATGTGAGCCCGCTCGAGGGCGGCATCGGTTGGACCGTCAAGATGAAGAAGACCGATTTCATCGGCAAGGACGCGCTCGCGGCCCAGAAGGCGGCGGGTCTCACGCGCTCGATCGTCGGTTTCGCGGTGGAGGGGCAGCGGATGCCCCGCCATGGCCAGGCGCTTTTTGTCGGTGGCCGTGAGGTTGGCATCGTGACCAGCGGTGGGTTCTGCCCTTCACTCAAGCAGGGGATGGGGCTCGGATTCGTGCCGCCGGCGCTTTCGGCGGTGGGTACGGAGCTGGAAGTGGATATCCGGGGTGCCAAGGTGCCCGCCCGCGTGGTGGAGCGCCCATTCTACAAGCACGCGTCTCACAAATAGGTCGGATCGGGGAGCGGAAAGGGAGCAGAAAGGGAGGGGTTTGCATTCATGAACGTCCCACAGGATTGCCGGTACACGAAGGAGCACGAGTGGGTCCGCGTCGAGGGAGATATCGTCCTCGTCGGCATCACGGATTATGCCCAGTCGGCGCTCGGAGACATCGTCTTCGTTGAGCTGCCGAAGGTCGGAGTGAAGCTGGTCGCGGAGCAGCCGTTCGGCTCGGTTGAAGCGGTGAAGGCGGTCAGCGACCTCTTCAGCCCGGTGAACGGCGAGGTGGTCGAGATTAACGCCGCCATCGGCGACGACCCCACCGTAGTCAACAAGTCTCCCCATGGTGACGGCTGGATGATCAAGACGAAGGTGCTCGACGCCACGCAGATCGACCAGCTCCTCTCGCCGGCCGATTACGAAAAGCTCGTGGCGGGTCTGGCAGGCGGTCACTGAGATGGCCGGATACGTCGGGCACGGCCCCACGGAAGAGCGCGACCTGCTTCGGGCCATTGGAGTCTCTTGCTTCGAGGATCTTCTGGTGGGGATTCCGGAGACGGCGCGCCAGCGGGCTCCGGTCGACATCCCACCGGGGATGAGCGAGGAAGAGCTGCGGCGGCTCTTCCGCGGCCTGGGCGCGCGCAACTACGATCCCGAGAAGGTGCCGAGCTTTCTCGGTGCCGGCTTGTATGATCACCTCATTCCCGCGGCGATCCGTCAGCTCACCCTGCGCAGCGAGTTCTATACCGCCTACACGCCCTACCAGGCGGAGGTGGCGCAGGGGACCCTAGCGACGATCTATGAGTTCCAGTCGATCCTCTGTGAGCTGACCGGCATGGACGTGGCCAACGCATCGGTCTACGACGGCGGTTCCGCGGCGGCCGAGGCTGTGCTGCTGGCCTCCTCGGTCACCGGCCGTAACCGCGTGCTTGTTTCGGCGGCGCTGCACCCGCACGCGCGACAGGTGATGGAGACCTACGCGGATGGACCGGGGCTCGATCTGGTCACGGTGCCGCTCGGCGCGGATGGTCGGACCGATCTAGCGGCGCTGCGTGCCCTGATCGATGGGAGCACGGCCGGCGGGAGTGCTGCCGGTGGAAACGTCGCCGCGTTGGTTCTACAGAACCCGAACTTCTTCGGCATCGTCGAGGATGCGGGTCCGCTGGTGGAAGCGACGCATGCCGCCGGTGCCCTCGCCGTGATTTCGGCTGACCTCGTGAGCCTCGGCCTGCTGGAGTCGCCCGGGGCGCTGGGTGCCGACATCACGGTGGGCGAGGCCCAGTCGTGCGGCAACCCGCCGCAGTACGGCGGCCCGCTGTGCGGTTACTTCGCGGCCAAGAAGGAACTCGTGCGGCGGATGCCCGGTAGGCTGGTCGCCGAAGCCAACGACCAGGACGGCCATCGCGGCTTCGTGCTCACGCTGCAGACGCGCGAGCAGCATATCCGGCGTGACAAGGCGACGTCGAACATCTGCACCAACAACAATCTGATGGCCCTGGGCGTGACGATCTACTTCGCGCTGCTCGGTCCCGAGGGGCTGCGCGAGACGGCCGACCAGTGCCTGCAGAAAGCGCACTACCTGGAAGAGAAGTTGGCCGCCATCCCCGGCGTGCGCCGGGTTCATGCGGGGCCGTTCTTCCAGGAGTTTGCCGTCGAGCTGCCTGTCCCGGCGGGACCCGTAGTGGCGCGGATGCTGCGCGACGAGGGGATCCTGGCCGGTCTCGACCTGGGCCGCATCGACGCAGGCAGGGCTCGGCAGCTCCTGGTGGCGGTGACGGAAAAGCGGACGCGCGCGGAGCTCGACCGCTATGCCGAGGTCCTGACCAAGACGCTGAGAGCATAAGCGGGGAGGCTTCTCCGGAAGTCCGAGGCCCGAAGCCCGAAGCCTGAAGCCCGAAAGCTGTGGGAGGAATTGTGGACAATCAATGTGAGGGCGACATCCTCGTGCGCAAACGCCGCAAGAATGTCCCAGTGATCTTCGAGAAGGACACGCCCGGGGCTGCGGGGTATCGCTTGCCCCCGATGGAAGTCCCGCGGAAGGATCCGGGCACGCTGTTGCCTGGCGCGACGCGTCGGCAGGTCGCCGCGCACCTGCCTGCCGTGAACGAGCCCGAGGTCGTGCGCCACTACATCAACTTGTCGAGCCTCAACCACCATGTTGACAAGGCGCTCTATCCGCTCGGTTCCTGCACGATGAAGTACAACCCCAAGATCAACGAGGAACTGAGCGGCCGCCCCGATCTCGCCGCGCTGCACCCGCTGGCTCCGGCTGAGGCCTGTCAGGGAATGCTCGAGCTCCTGTGGGACTTCTCCCGGGAGCTGGCGGCGGTGGTGGGGATGGACGAGATCAGCCTGCATCCCGCGGCCGGAGCGCAGGGGGAGATGCTGGGGATCAAGCTCGTCCGTGCGTATCACCAGGCAAAGAAGAACGCCAAGACCACCATCCTCGTTCCCGACTCGGCCCACGGCACGAACCCGGCGACCGTGCGTCTGGTGGGCTATGACGTCGAGGAGGTCGCATCCGGCCCGGACGGGCGACTCGACCTCGACCGCTTGCGCTCGCGGATCGGCCTGCATGTCGCGGGAATCATGGTTACGAACCCGAATACGGTCGGCCTCTTCGAGACGCGCTTCCAGGAGATGGCCGACCTGATCCACTCGGTGGACGGGCTCGTCTACATGGACGGGGCGAACCTGAACGCTCTCGTGGGGCTGGTGCGGCCCGGTGACATTGGCGCCGACATCGTCCACATCAACCTGCACAAGACGTTCTCCACGCCGCACGGCGGGGGCGGTCCGGGTTCGGGTCCGGTCGGCGTGAAGGCTGCGCTGGCGCGGTTCCTGCCGGTGCCGCGGGTGGTGAAGGAGGGCGACCGTTTTCGCTGGATCGAGGAGGCGCCGGACTCGGTCGGACGGCTGCACCCGTTTTTCGGCAATGTCGGGATCATTCTGCGCGCCTACGCCTACCTGCGCTCGCTCGGCCCCGAAGGGCTGGCCGAGGTCAGCCGCGGCGCCATCGTCAACGCCAACTACCTGGCCAAGCAAGTCGAGGATGACTACCCGGCCTCACATCCGGGCCCGTTTCTGCACGAGTTCGTCACCTCGCTGGCCTGGATGCGCAAGTTCGGGGTGAAAAACATCGATGCGGCGAAGCGGCTCCTCGACGACGGCTTCCACGCTCCGACGGTGAGCTTTCCGCTCATCGTGCCCGATTGTTTCATGATCGAGCCGACGGAGACGGAGTCGCGCGCGAGCCTCGATTCGTTCGCCGTCAGCCTGCGCAACATCGCGGAAGAGGCGCGGAGCTGTCCCGAGGTTCTTGCCACGTCGCCGCACTGGACGCCGGTGGGAAGGCTGGACGAAGCGGGAGCGGCGCGAGCGCTGAAGCTGCGCTGGGAATGGCCGAGCCGGTAGAGTCGAAGAGCGCGCCGCCGGCTCCGGATGAGATGCCGACTCCGGAGGGCGCGCCGTCGGTCATCGACCAGTCGGCGACGGCGAGTGTCGCGCTGTCGGCTATCGACGAAGCGGCGATGGCGAATGCTTCGCTGCCGATCATCGACGAGTCGGCGACGGCCGTGATCGTGCCTCTGGTCTGGGTTGCCCACCCGCTGCTGCGGCGGCGGGTGCTCGGGGCGCTCGTCGGCCTCGGCATCATGGTGGCCTCGCTGGTGCTGGGTTTCTGGACACGCTCGTTGTTCTGGGGCGTCTTTTCGGCCGGGGTGCTCTTCCTCTCGCTGGAGACGTTCTTTCTGCCGAGCCGCTACGAGGCGGGTGCTTTGGAGCTGGGGGTGCAGAAAGCGTTCTCGAAGGTGCGGACTCCGTGGGCCTCGTTTCGGAGGGTCTACGAGGACCGGCACGGGCTCACGCTGAGCCCATATCGGCGGCGGACGTTCATCGAGCCGTACCGATCGACGCGGCTGCTGTTTGATGGGGGAGAGGCGACGGCAATCAAAGACGTGGTGCGTGCCCGCTGTCCACAGGCTGCCTGGCTCGGGCCCGGCAAGCGGGGCGGGAAGGAGACGGAGCGGTGAGCGGCTCTGTGGTCCCACCTGTCTCGGGGCTCCCACCGGCCTCGGGACGGCCACCGGCCCCGGGGACCTCGCCGGAACTGGACTCGGAGGAGGAAGACCGGAAGCTCCTCGACGCCGTGGCCGCCCGGGTGGTGCGCATGGGTCTGGCCGTCCCGGCTATCTTCTTCCTCGAATCGACCAAGCCGCTCAGCTACGTGGGGAGCCAGGTGCTGGTGTTCCTGGAGCCCTTCGTGAAGAGTGTCCTCACGGTGGCGAGTTACGATCGCTTCGTCGCCCTGTTGGAGGACCGCAGCAACATAGAGAAGCTCCTGCGCAGGATCGAGGACATGGACGAAGACGCGCGGGAGCGGGAGAAGGGGGAGAAGAAGCGGGCGAAGGCCGAGAAGCAGCAGGCGAAGGACGAGAAGCGGCAGACGACCGGAGAGAAGCAACAGGAGAGCGGCGCGAAGCGACCGGAGAAGGAGCCGCGCGCGGAGAACCAGACTGCGCGCCGTACCGCCGGCCTGCCGGGAGAGCTGCCACGCTGGCGGCGCATCCTGAAGCGGGTCCGGCCCGGCCGCCCGGACACGGGGGAATGATGGCGAAGGACGACAAGCAGGGGAACAAGGCAACGTCGGCGAAGGAAGTGACCGAGCTGAGGTCGATCCTGGCCACCGACTGCGGCTCGACCACCACCAAGGCGATCCTCATCGAGAAACGGGGAGACACCTACCGCCTGGTGGTGCGCGGAGAAGCCCCGACCACGGTGGAGGCTCCCTTCGAGGATGTGACACGCGGAGTCCTGAACGCCGTGGGGGAGGTGGAAGAGCTGGTCAGGCAAGAAAGCCCGGGCCGGACCATCCTCGACGGCGAGCGGATCATTACGCCGCAGCAGGGGGACAAGGGGGTCGACCTCTATGTCTCCACCTCGAGCGCGGGGGGCGGCCTGCAGATGATGGTCACCGGTGTGGTCAAGTCGATGACCGGTGAGAGCGCCCAGCGTGCCGCCCTCGGCGCCGGCGCCATCGTCATGGACATCATCGCCACCAACGACGGTCGTCTGCCGCACCAGAAGATCCGGCGTATCCGCGATCTCCGCCCGGACATGATCCTCCTCTCCGGCGGCACTGACGGCGGCACCAAGACCCACGTTGTGGAGCTGGCCGAGATCATCGCCGCGGCCGACCCCAAGGCCCGCCTCGGCGGCGGCTACGAGCTGCCGGTGATCTACTCCGGCAACAAGGACGCCGTCCCCGATGTCGTCGCTACCCTAGGCCACAAGACCGCGTTGGTTGTGACCGACAACCTCCGCCCCTCCATGGAACGGGAGAACCTCATGCCGGCACGGCACGAGATCCACAACCAGTTCATGGAGCACGTGATGAAGCACGCGCCGGGCTACCCGACCCTGATGGAGTGGACGGCGCCCAACCCGATCAAGCCGACCCCCGCGGCGGTGGGCGAGATGATCCAAGCCGTGGCCCAGCGCGAGAAGATCCAGGTCATCGGCGTCGACATCGGCGGGGCGACGACCGACGTGTTCAGCTACTTCGCGGAAGTCTTCAACCGCACGGTGAGCGCCAACCTCGGCATGTCCTACTCGGTGAGCAATGTCCTCGCCGAGGCGGGGCTGGCCAATATCATGCGCTGGGTCCCGTTCGCCATCGATGAGTCGGACCTGCGCAACCGGATCAAGAACAAGATGATCCGGCCCACCACCATCCCCTCCATGCTGGACGAGCTCGTCATCGAGCAGGCGATCTCGCGCGAGGCGTTGCGTCTGGCGTTCGAGCAGCACAAGAGCCTGGCTGTCGGCCTGAAGGGTGTGCAGCAGGAGCGCACCATTTCCGACACGTTTGAACAGAGCGCCTCGGGCGAGACGCTCATCAACCTTCGCACCTTAGACCTCCTGGTCGGGTCGGGGGGTGTTCTCTCGCACGCTCCGCGGCGTGTGCAATCGGCCTGGATGATGCTGGACGCCTTCCTGCCGGAGGGGATCACCGAGCTGGCGGTTGACTCGATCTTCATGATGCCGCAGCTCGGCGTGCTGGCCGACGCGCCCCCGGGCGATCCGCTCGCCGAGCAGCGGCGCAAGGCGGCCACCGATGTCTTCATCCTCGACTGCCTCATCCGCCTCGGCACGGCGGTGGCGCCCATCGGCACCGGCAAGGAAGGGCAGAAGTGTCTGAAGGCGACGATTCGCTTGCCCGGCGGCGAGCAGGTCGTGGAGGTCCCGTACGGTGGCATGCGGAGAATCCCGCTCGAACTGGGCGAAAAAGCAGACGCGACGCTGGAGCCGGCCTCGGGGTTCGACCTGGGCGCGGGGAAGGGGAAGGCCGTGAAGGCCTCGCTGACCGGCGGACAGGCGGGGATCCTCCTCGACTGTCGCGGACGTCAGCCGTTTGCCATGCCGGCCGACCAGGTGACCCGGATCAAGAAGCTGAAGGAATGGTCGCTGGCCCTCGAGGCCTACCCGGGGGAGTCGATCGCGCGCTGGTAGCGACGGGCGTGGCCGTGGCGGTCGCGCAGGAGGAGGAACAAGAAGGTGGCGCATGCCTATACCCCCGGACTGCGGGTAACCGAACGGACCCACATCGTGAAGACGCGCCGCCTACCCCTCAAGGGGCAGGTGGTGGCGAAGAAGGGTGACGAGGTCAAGGCCGAGACGGTGGTGGCGCGCACCGAGCTGCCGGGCAACGTCCAGCCGGTGAAAGCGGCGAGCATCCTCGGTGTCCACCAGGCTGACCTCCCCGGCGTCATGCTGAAGAAGGAAGGGGCCTGTGTGGCGAAGGACGAGGTCATCGCCCTGTCCAAGAGCTTCTTCGGCCTGATGAAGAACACCTGCAAGTCGCCCTGCGACGGCACCATCGAGAGCATCTCCGCGGTGACCGGGCAGGTCATCCTGCGCGAGCCGCCGATGCCGGTCGAGGTGGACGCCTACATCGACGGCGTTGTGACCGAGATTCTCCCGGGCGAGGGGGCGGTGGTGGAGGCTGAGGGGGCGTTCATCCAGGGGATCTTCGGCGTGGGCGGTGAGACGTGCGGCCTGCTCGAACTGGCGCTCGAGGACCCGGCGAAAGATCTCGATCCGGGGATGCTGAAACCCGAGCACGCGGGCAAGGTGGTGGTCGGCGGCGCGTATCTCAGCATCGAGTCGATCCGGCGGGCCCAGCAGCTCGGCGTCAAGGCGCTCGTCGCCGGTGGGCTCGACGATGCGGTCCTAAAGCAGCTCTTGGGCTACGACCTCGGCGTGGCGATCACCGGCAGCGAGCAGCTCGGCCTCACCGTGGTGATCACCGAGGGTTTCGGTCGGATGACCATCGCCAACCGCACCTTTGCGCTCCTCGACAAGTTCCGCGGCCGGAGAGTCTCGGTCAACGGCGCCACACAGATCCGGGCCGGTGTCATGCGGCCGGAGATTGTGATTCCGATGGGCAAACCGGTGGTCCGGGCGGCGGAGCAGGAAGCGGAGAACCTTGGGATGACGGTGGGAAGTCCGGTGCGCGTGATCCGCATGCCGCACTTCGGCTCGTTGGGTGAGGTGGTGGAGCTGCCGCCGGAGTTGCAGTCCGTGGAGTCCGAGGCTAAGGTTCGCGTGCTGCGGGTGAGGTTCCCCGACGGCTCGGTGGAGACCTTGCCGCGGGCCAATGTGGAGATGATCGAGGGCTGACGAGCGGGTCGTGCTTCATCACCACACCACGGCGGGTTCCACGCCACACCCCGAGGCAATCGGAAGCAAGGGCGGGTCGCGCGGGACCCCGCCCGATGCCGTTGTGACCAGGGTTGGCCGCATTTTCCCAGTCCCCGGTGCGCCCGGGCCACGCACCGTTCCGCCTTCCCGACTCTGTCTTTCACCGCGCTCCCCCCTCGGCCGACCCCGCTCCCCGCGGGACGCCGCCGCGCAGGTCATCAGCGAGGTCGCCACAGAGCCAGCTTTTGTTGTGCGCCGGCTCGGTCGCAGTGCTGAAAAGTGAAAAGCAATCGCGAAAACACCCGGTCCGAAAGCTCCACCCCGGGTTTCGGCCGTCCAGAGCCCGGTCAGCATGCTGTACTGCCGTGCGCAATCGTTCCGACACGAGTACAGCACGCTGACCGACCCTTCTCCCGACGGAGCCCGCCAGTACAGCATGCTGACCGACCGTTCTCACGACGGAGCCCGTCAGTACAGCATGCTGACCGACCGTTCTCACGACGGAGCCCGCCGGTACAGCATGCTGACCGACCGTTCTCACGACGGCGTCCGCCAGTACAGCACGCTGACCGACCCTTCTCCCGACGGAGCCCGCCAGTACAGCACGCTGACCGACCCTTCTCCCGACGGAGCCCGCC
>CAIMUX010000120.1 GCA_903844735.1 Candidatus Eiseniibacteriota bacterium | reverse complement strand
TCTACAACGGCAACCTGGAAGCCAGCGAGGCCCGGCTCGCGCGTGTCGCACTCATGCTGTTCAATGATGTTATCCTTCGCGTCGCATTCGAGCATCGGCTTCGCGTTATCGATCTTCGGCTTGTGTGTGCGTCACCCGAGGACTACGCGAATCCAATCGAGCCCTCTGGGCGAGGCGGCGGCAGGATCGCTGAGGCAATCGTACGATGCCTTGCTGCGCCGGATGGTCAAGGCCGCGTGGCATCGGTGTGCGTTGGCTAACAAGCGCCTGGAGCAGGCCGCCTCCGCTGCGCTCCGGCGGCTGCTCAGGCGCAGCGTTGGGAGTTGCCACACCGCCAAATCCTCAAATCTCGTCGAGGAGCGTCCCTATTCTGACTCCTGAATTCCGGCTTCCGTCTACCTGAGCAGTAGCAAAATCCAGCCCTAACAACTCCATCCTACCCCCGGGGAGTAGGATGGCACGGTCAGGGATCTGGATGGCCGGAGCGCAGAGGGGTTCCGTGATTCCCCTCCCACCTCTATTGTTCGGCGGGACATCCCGCTCCCGTGAGAAAGAAATTCGTTTCCACGCGACTCTCGATGTCCCGTCAAACGGTTCCGGGCTGGGCGGCGGCGAGACGGTGGAGCGCCTCGGCGAGAGCCTGGCCGTCGGTCAGATCGATCGCGTCGACGCGATCGAGCCGGTCGCGCTCGCGCAGGAAGAAACGCACGGCGAGTCGAACCTCCGCCGCATCGAGCGAGTCGATGCCGGCCCGGCGGGCGTTCTCGCGAGTCTCTTCGCTATCGCTCGCCTCCGGCGGAATCGTATCGGCCGGCTCTGCCGCCGTGATCACCCGGTCGAGCCAGGCGGCGAGCGTCAGGTCAGGCGCGGCTGGCGCGCCCCGGGGAACGTGAAAGAGGAAGCCATCCGCACTGCCGGTGAGCAAGAACACCGAGGCCAGCCCGGGGTCGGTGCCCGGCGCGAGAAAGACCAGCGGCCACCACGACCCGGGCGGCGTCGTCTCCAGCTCGTGGACCTCCACCTGTACATTCCAGGGGGGGCGATGCTCGCGGATCGCCCGGGACTCCCGGAGCAGCGCCTCCAGTTCGGACGGCAGCGGCGTGACCTCGAACCGCCGGATGGCGCGCAGCAATTCCTCGCGCTTCGTCGGCTCGGGAGGGAGCGGCCGGAAGTAGCTGGCGAGCCTGCGACGCAGCGAGACCGCCTTGCCGACGTAGAGCAGCGCACTGCCGTCGCCGAAGAAGCGGTAGATACCGCTCCCTTCCGGTGCCGACTCGAGGTCGCGGAGCGTGAACTCGAACCGGTCCGTCGGGATCGCGCGCGGCGACAGCGCTTCCTCCACCGTGCGGGCCAGATCATCCTCCGTGGCGTCACCGAACAGCTCCAGCAGACGGTCTAGGAGCAGCTGTACGGCGGGGAGTGGCACTCCCTCGGGCTCTTCACGGACTGGGCCCAAACGCCAGCGAGCGAAAAGCTCGGGGAGGCGTGCGGCGGCCGCGCTCTCCCCCGGCGGGACGCCCTCGCGAATGACGGCGAGCCGGGCAAGGGACTGGAGGTCGAGTACCGGCTCCTCATCGCCGCCCAGCGCCCAGTGGCGGCCCATCCACTGACGGACGCGGCCAAGCGGACCCGGGTGCAGGGTGGCGATCCGGCGCTTCCCCAACGCGCGGAAAGCCGCGTCCCACTTGGCCGGATCGGCGGGATACAGCACTTCGGTCCGGGCCACGACGGAGCGATCCCCGGCGTCTCCGGTCGGTCGGAGGTAGACCCGCCATGTGTCGGGACGGGTCCTATCTCCGGTTTCCACGCAGGCAACGGCGAAGCTCCGTGCACGCAATGGGACCACGGCCGCTCGACGCGCGACCCAAGTGCCCGGCGCTTCCTCCGCGAAACGAGCGTCGCCGCGCAGCAGGGCGCACACGAGCGCCACCGCGGAGCCTCCGCGCAGCTTGAGGAACTCTTGACCCATTTCCTCGGCGGTCCAGGAACGCCCCGAGGCCAACATGCGGGCGTGGATACGATCGTTCAGGCCGGTGGCGTCGCGCATGAGGAAGAGATTCCCCGCGAAGGCGCCGGTTGGCAAGCGATTCCCGGCGCCGGGCCCAAGCTTCCCCCGGGGCATCGCGGTTGGAATGGTGGGCGAAACACGGCGGCGGCAGTCCGAGCGCCCCCCCCCGGCCCCGAACCCCAAAGCAGTAGGGGGTATCTGAGGCAACCGGAGCCCCGCGAGTGGCCCAAGACCACCACCTTGCCTTCGCCCCCAAAGCTCGGCTACCCTACCCGGGGGTCAATCGGAGCGAGGCGATGGGGGCACGGGGGCGATGAAGTCTCTTACGAGCCCTATGACGCTCATCGGCCGTCGCCCTTGGATCGATCTCGCGATCGCCCTCGCTGCTGCCGGCACCGTCTTCCTCTCGACCTCGAAGCACGGCATCGGCGCGTCGCCCGATTCAGTCGACTACCTGAGTGCCGCGGAAAGCCTGCGCGAACACAGCGCGTTCCTTCGCTACGACGGCACGCCGCTCGTGTTGCAGCCGCCCTTCTATTCCGTGCTGCTTGCGTGCGCTGGTTTCCTAGCAAAGGGACATCCTCAAATCGCGGTGCGGGCTTTTCAGGCGCTGCTGCTTGCTGCCGTGACGTTGTTGGCCGGCCGTCTCCTCCGCACGGTCAACGTGAAATCGCCGGCCATATACCTCGTCGGGCTGGTGGCGATCGCGTTCGGGCCGCTCGCGGATCTTGCCGTGGTCGCCTGGTCGGATCTGCTCTTTGCCTTTCTGGTGCTGGCGTTCATCGAGGTGTCGGGGGACATCTCCGGGCCTTCCTCGATGCGCCGCGCAACGCGACTCGGAATGCTGGCGGGTCTCGGGATGTTGACTCGCTACGTGGGGATCGTGCTCGTGCCTTTGGGATGGTGGGCGCTTTGCACACATCCATTGCATCCGAACCGGGACAACGCGCGGACGGGAAGCATGCGCGGCTTGCTGCTCTTCTCCGGTTTGGCGCTGGGTCCACTCGTGCTGTGGCTGCTGCGAAACCACCAGATTTCGGGCACGCTCGTGGGCGCGCGGCCTGCGTTCGCCCATGGGTGGACGCAGTGCCTGGTGAGCGCGTGTCTTGAGCTGGCGCGATGGGTTCTGCCTCTTCCGATCCCGTGGAGAACGCCGGGCATCGCTCTCGGTGCTGCTCTGCTTGTCTTCGCCATCGCGGGATCGAGCCGCGTCGTGATCCCCGGGTGGCGGCGCGCCACGCCCCGTAATCGCGACGCGGTGATCGTGCAACTCAGCGCACTTTTGTCGATCGCCTATGCGACGCTTCTCGCAGCGCTGGCCCTGTTACGCCGACTCGATCTCCCGGATTCACGACTGCTGGCACCACTCTACGTGACGCTCTGGCTGCTCGCGATCCACACCATCCGACTTCACACGAACGCGGCACCCGGATGGAGGACGCGCTGGATGCGCGCCGCGCTGGTCGTCTGGAGTGTTGGGATCTGCTTACGACTTGCCTCGCACACGGCGACGCACTTGACCCATGGCGCGCCAGGCTACGCGGAAGATCGCTGGCAATCGAGTGCGACTTTGGCCGCATGTCGCGCACTCGACCTCGGACGCGACGAAACGGTGCTGAGCAACGCGCCCGATTTCCTTTGGTTCGCGGATCGGAGAAAGGCGATCCTCTCGCCGCGGCGGGCTTCGTATCGGTCAACGGCAGCTGCTCCGGATTGCAGCGAGCAGATCGGCTCGTGGCCGAGGCCGATATCGCACCTCGTCTGGTTCGACGCGTCCGAGCGGAGCTACCTCTACCTGCCCGCGGATCTCGATGCGCGACTTGGATTGACGCTCGAACGTCAACTTCAGGATGGGGCGATCTATCGGATCACGTCCCTTCCGTAGGCGTGATCCGCGGAAACCTCGTAACGCCGCGCCCCAGTGGACTTGCCTCCTACTCATGATCGTCAGATTCGAGACCGTGATCGCCCGGCACGGTGTCATTTCTCACAGACATGACCCAGGGGTTTCTCACGAACATGACCCACCCCCCGAGGCCAGTTCGAGTGTAGTTCTGCCCGTGTCCTCTCTCAAGTCCGAGATCGTGTTCCGGTCGACGTCATGGGATGACCCGGG
>CAIMUX010000119.1 GCA_903844735.1 Candidatus Eiseniibacteriota bacterium | reverse complement strand
GTGTTCGCGGTACCCGCCGCGGCCGAACGGCCGCGGCCCAGGCCGGCGGTGGCCCGCCGATGATCCGGACCCTCAAATATCGTGGGGGAAACACCCTCGGTTATCGTGCTCACGCTCAGAGGGGGCGTTCATCCAGGGGATCTTCGGCGTGGGCGGCGAGACCTGCGGCCTCACCGTGGTGATCACGAAGTGACGGCCCGCAGGATGACCCGCACCCCATGCGGATCGAAGGCGAATTCCAGGGGCGGGTTGCCGTTCAAGCGCATCGCCTCCTGCGCCCGCTGCACACCCACGCCGAACCGATTCGCGTAACCAAGGGTGCGCATGACCTCAGCGACGAGAGGGTTGCGGTAGTCGGTCTGATGCGGGAAGTTTTCGGCCGAGACGGCGCCGTACAGACCCCCGGGGCTGTGGATCTCGATCCGATCGTCGAACCAGAAGAAGCGGGTCGGGGCGGCGGACTGGTAATCCCGGTGCATGATGGCGTTGAGGACCAGCTCACGAACCGCCAGCTTGGGGTAATCAATGCGCGTCTCCTCGCGCAGGTTTGTGACCAGAAAGGGTCGCTGCCGAAGGGTGACGTCCAGCAGCAGGTCGAGCCGTTGCAACACGGTGGCCAGGTCGCCCTCGACCCGCTTCTCGTCGACGACCGGTGAGGTCGGCTCGGTGCCCCCGAAACGAACGAACTGCACATAGGCACCCGCAAGCCAGTGCGTGGGCCGCTCGGAGAGAAGCAGGACCCCCGCGTGCGTGGGACAGTCGTGGCGCAGGTCGTACAGGCGAAGCGAGGCGAGCTGCACGGGCAACGGGCGATCGTTTTCCGCGATCACCTCCTCGGCCACCGCTTTGCGCCGGTAGACCAGGACGAATCGCTCCTGGGACAAGTCGGCCAGCGTCGCATCCAGGGACGGGAGAGCGTCGAAAGTCCGGGCGGTAGCGACCCGCCGCTCCGCCAGGATGCGTTCCTCCTGCTCGTTGGCGGTCGCCCGACGCGGACCGACCCGGATCCAGATCCGACCCTTGTATCGCACCGGCGGCAGGTCCGATGGCTGGACCTCGACAACCGCGACTTCCCCGCCGGGCAGGGTCATCTTCTGCACGACGAGGACGGGCTGGGGGAGGATGTTGCCATCGGAACGCAGGGCGGCCAGAGATTGCAGAAGCTGGTCGGTGACCCGAAGGCCGATGGGCAATCCGTCCTCACCCACGCCGATCACCAGGTAGCCCGGCCGGCGACCATGGGGCAGGTCATTGGAAAAGGCACAAACCGCCTGGGCAAACTTGTCGGTATCGGTCGTGCTGCGGGTCCGCTCGATCCGATCCGAGTCCAGGTCGGCCAGGAGAGCCGCGAGGTCATCCAAGCGCAACATGGTTTCTCCCGTACTCCGCGAAGACCAGCAGCATCCTGCGATGCGATGACCTGCCCATGATAGGCCTTGCCACGCTCTCGGTACATTGATATCAGTCATTCTCCAAGAGCTTCTTCGACCTGATGAAGAACTCCTGCAAATCACCCTGCGACGGAACGATCGAGAGCATCTCGCGGTGACCGGGCAGGACATCCTGCGCGAGCCGCCGATGCCGGTCGAAGTGGACGCCTACATCGAGCGATACCTGGATCAGGCCATTCAGGATGCTCATGGATCCCGAAATAGTCGAGCGCCACGGAACACCGTAACAATCTCAACGGTGGCTCCGGAGGTCCGGTACACGATGCGGTAGCTGCGCCATAGGATTTCGCGGATGCGTGGATCGTTGAATTCAGGTACTACGCGACCGGACTCAGGGAACAGAGCCAGTCGCTCTGCGACAGCCACGAGCTTTTCCGCGACCAACCTGGCGTACCGCGGGGAATCATCACTGATGTACCGCTCGATGGACTGGACATTCTCGATCGCCAACGGCGATCAGATCATCTCAGCCACCGAGGATGCGCCGTTTGGCGTCGTCGTGGGGCACGCCGCGCCCCTCGTCGAGTTCTTGAAGGCCCTGCTGCACCTTTGCGAGGAAGCAAAGACGCTCGATCGCATCCTCTACGGAGGCGTCGTCCGGCAACGCCTGGAGAGCTTCCAAAGCACGCTGCTTGTCAGTCATGGCGGCGATCCCTCCCCGTGTCCTGCCTCTTCTTCAGGAGTGTACGAGAAGTCCCGGAAACGGGCAATGGGACGCGTGTGCGTGTGCGCCGAGGGTGGGCCAGGGGCTGGCTCTTCGACGGGCGGTCGGGACCGACGATCTGTTGGCTGCGTCCTTGGACCCGAAGGATGAGTTGCAGCTCGATCGCCGGCGCGATCCTGGCCCGGATCCAGGAAGAGCTGGAGACTCTGCGAACGCTGCGCCTGTTTGACGTGGTCGACTTCGCCCGTGCCGACGAGACGTTCCGGTCCGTGGCGCTACGGGGGAGTGAGCCGCTCAATGACCCGTGACGATGTATTGTTGAGCGACTTCGCCAAGGCTGGCGAACGACTAGCGGAAGCCCTGTCGCAGCCGGAAACCGACGTGCTGAGGGACGCCTGCATCCAGAGATTCGAGTTTTGCTTCGAACTGGCGTGGAAGAGCGTTCAGGCCGTCGGTCGTGCCTACGGTCAGGAGTGCTGTCCCCTCGCGTGGCGTTCGGGATCCCAAACCCTACGGGAACGGCTGGACGAAACACGATGAGCCAGCCCGCATTCTCAAAGAACGCGGGGGCACCACGGTCGCCACGGCGCCCGCAGTGTGCCACAGGTCAGCCCGATCGAACTGGCGCTGAATGACCCAGCCAAGGATCTCGATCCGGGGATGCTCAAGCCGGAGCACGCGGGCAAGGTGATGGTCGGCGGCGCGTATCTCAGCATCGAGTCGATCCGCCGGGACCAGCGGCTCGGCGTCAAGGCGCCGGTGACCCGCGGGCTCGACGACGCGGTCCTAGAGCAGCTCCTCGGCTACGACCTCGGCGTGGGATGAGCGGCCAGGTGCGTCCGAGCCGCCTCCACGAACTGCCTTGCGTTCTCGGAGACCTCTTCGGCGCGCTCCTTGGAGACGGTGAACATCTCCCGGTAGTCGGCCCTCTGCCTGAGGTCAAAGGCCTCGTGGAGCCAAGCGGAGAATTCTCGATCGATCAGCCCCGTCTTGACAAACTCCCGGTCGAAGAGCCCGATGACGCCCGAGTGTTTCGATGTGCCCTCTTGCCTCGCGGCGAAAAGCGCGAGCACGGCATAGAACATGGCGTAGTACGAGCGATTCACGACGGTGCGGAAGACGCCGCTCACCAACAGCATGTCAGCGACCTGAAGAGCCTCGTCGGCCTGTTCCAGACGATAGGCCACGAGGATCTCCCGGTCTTCGGCGCTCATGCGGCCACCCCTTCCTCCTGGATCACACGCGCCAGTGGACTCTCGGAGCAGGGCCCCGCGTCGAGCTCCGAGATCGAGTAGGTCACCGTGGAGATCAGGATGTCGTGGTCGAGGCCTACCTCCCAGGCGGTACGCATGATGGCCCGGTCCACCTCATCGTCCAGCCGGTCGACCGCAATGCACACGTCGAGATCGGAATCGGCGGCGGGGGTCCCTCGCGCACGCGAGCCGAACACCCAAATCCGAGCTTCGGGGAACCGGCCT
Source organism: Candidatus Eiseniibacteriota bacterium (assembly GCA_903844735.1). Classification (GTDB taxonomy): domain Bacteria; phylum Eisenbacteria; class RBG-16-71-46; order CAIMUX01; family CAIMUX01; genus CAIMUX01. Next base: position 120,481 of record CAIMUX010000119.1, on the reverse strand, counting down.
CGGACCCGTGTCGCGAACTCCCCCGCTACCTGCGCGTCCCGATCGCTCAACATGGGTTCCTCCTCTCCGACCGGCTTCTGCGGGAGTGTACGAGAAGTCCCGCAAACGGGCAATGGGACAGGTGTGGGTGTGCGCAGCGATCACCGCCAGCGAGCAGCTCGCCCTCACCGTGGTGATTACGACGTGACGGCCCGCAGGATGACCCGCACTCCATGCGGATCGAAGGCGAATTCCAGGGGCGGGTTGCCGTTCAAGCGCATCGCCTCCTGTGCCCGCTGCACACCCACGCCGAACCGATTCGCGTAACCAAGCCACGCACGCGGTCCGCGACTTCTCGTTGGTCGTGCTCGGCACGGTTCACAACGTCCGCACGTCGCCGGTCTTCGTGACGTACTTCCCCGGCGGCACGACCGAGATCACCACTGCCTCGCTGGAAGCGAAACTGACCCGCGTCGGCTCACTCTGGTCAAGCTCGGTGGTCCCCGTCGATGGCGGACGCTGAGGTAATTTCGCTCGTTCTGCTGGATCCGCGAGGTCTCTTGGGGGGCGGAGAGAGGTCGGCGGCTGAAGGACGACGTCATGCCTATTGTGGAGTGCTGTAATAGTATCCCTGTCCATGCACGGGCTAGACGATATCGATGCAGCGGCAGATCTCCTGGTTCCTCCACCCTCAGGTCCCGGTAAGGAAAGACGCGCGGCCCGTCTCTCTTGGGCCGTGATGCGCGCGCCGCCCGTATCGCGCGAGGCGAGGATCTGCATCGGAATGTACAGGAGTGGTGTTGGGACTGGCCCGGAACGTATCCGAGGGTCCGGCAGCGAATCCGGCCGGTCCCGCGTCGGGCTCGAAGCGCGCCCACGCGGCGGTTGTCGGGCACGTGAAGACGGCGTCTTCGCACTTGACGTCCGGGTCAGTTCTGGCTAGACTGTAGCCAGAATGCGATACGAAATTCTCTTGGCCCCGCAGGCCGTTCTCGATCTGAAGCTCCTGCCCGCCCGCGAGCGGGCGGCTGTTCGAGACGCGATGGATCTCCACCTGCGGCACGAACCCACCCGGGCGAGCAGATGCCGCATCAAGCGGCTGCAGGGGCTTTCCAAGCCGGAGCACCGCCTGCGGATAGGAGACGTCCGGGTGTCCTACGATGTAACCGACGGCAGCGTTGAAATCCTTGCCGTCATCCTGAAGTCTTCGGCCGGCCGGTGGCTTCAGGAAGAAGGTGAGCGCCAATGAAGAAGGTCGCCCTCTCTACCGTCAAGGACGATCTCTCCCGGTATCTCCGACTTGCCGAGAAGGAACAGATCGTCATCACTCGTCACGGGAAACCCGCGGGGATTCTCATCGGCTTCGAGTCGGAAGACGCGTGGTTCGACTACAAACTGGAGAACGATCCGCGCTTCCTTCAGCGAGTCGCATCTGCGCGGCAAAGCATTCGGGGCGGAGAGGCCGTGGCGCTTGAAGAGGTCGGCGAGTGATGGAGTGCCCAAGGCGCCACGATCGCGGAGATCGTTTCGGAGTTTCCTACGCTGACCACGGACGGCGTCAGGGCGGCTATCGCGTTTGCCGCCGCGGCGACGAACGAAGACATTCCCGTCCCGGCCGTTCCCGATCTGCATGCGCATCAAGCTTGACGAGAACCTTTCCATGAACACAAGCCGGAACGATTCGCGCGCCTGGCGCGTGGCGATCCTCGGCGCGACCGGCATGGTCGGCCGCACGATGCTCACCTGCCTGGCGTCCTCATCGATTCGCGTCCGGGAGTTGGTGCTTCTCGCCTCGCCGCACTCCGCTGGAACGGTGCTCAACTTCCGTGGTAGCGATGTGCCGGTGGAACCGGTCAGCGCGGAGCTGTTCCGCGGAATCGACCTTGCGCTCTTTTCGGCCGGGGCCGCGGCCTCGGGCAAATGGGCCCCCGTCGCCTGCGCCGCGGGTGCCCCGGTCGTCGACAACTCCTCGCGCTGGCGGATGGACCCGGCGGTGCCGCTGGTGGTCCCTGAAGTAAACGCCCACGCCCTGCCGCCGCGCCGCGCGGCCCGCGAGGACGGTGGCGCGCAGGGGGCGCTCATCGCGAATCCGAACTGCGCCACCATCCAGCTCGTGGTCGCTCTGGAACCGATCCGCGCCGCCTTCGGATTGGAGCGCGTGGTTCTCGCCACCTATCAGAGCGCTTCGGGAAAGGGCCAGACCGGCCTGCAAGCGCTCGCGGAGGAACGCAACGAAGGGCGTGCTCACTCTGCGGCGTTTCCGGCGCCGCTGTTGGGCAACGTCATTCCGCAGTGCGACATCTTTCTCGACGACGGCTACACGCGCGAAGAAGAAAAGACGATCCTAGAGACACGGAAGATCCTCGGCATGCCGGGGCTCGCCGTGCATCCCACCTGCGTGCGCGTGCCGGTCGACGTAGGCCATGCGGAGGCGGTGTACCTCGAAACCTCGCGGCCGGCAACCGCGGCGGCGGTTCGGGCCGTCCTGGCCCTCGCACCCGGGATTGTGCTGGTGGGCGACAGTGAAACGCCACCGTTCCCCACCCCGCTGGCGGCCGCCGGAACCGACCCGGTCTGGGTAGGCCGGGTGCGCACGGACCGGTGCGAACCTCGCGGGGTGCATCTCTGGATCGTGGCCGACAACCTCCGCAAGGGGGCGGCGACGAATGCGGTGCAGATCGCCGAGGCTTGGTGGGAGCGTGAGGGTTGAGGAGCGCGGCGAAGCCCGAGCCTGCGGCGGAGCCCGAGCGTGCGGCGGAGCTTGAGCCCCGGTCCAAGTCGGAGCGTGAGCCAGAGAGGGCGGATGCCGACCCATCGCCACCGCTGCGCAACTACCGTCTCTTAGTCTCCTACGAAGGCTCCGCGTACCACGGCTGGCAGTTTCAGCCGGGTCTGTCCACGGTGCAGGGGGAGATCGAGCGGGCCCTCTTTGCCATCACCGGGCAAGCGGTGCGTGTGGCGGGCGCCGGGCGAACCGACGCCGGGGTCCACGCTATCGGCCAGGTGGCGACGTTTCGTCTCGCCACCAGGGTTCCCGAGGAGCGGCTGCGACCGGCGTTGAACAAGCACCTCCCGCGTTCCATTCACATCCGGGCGGCCGGCGAGGCGCCTGCAAGGTTCGCCGCGCGGTTTTCCGCCACGTGGCGGCGGTATCGATACCTGCTTGCCCGCGAGCCAAGCCCGTTTCTCCGAGGTCGGGCCTGGGTGCCGCGAAGCTGGCCCGACGCCGCGCTTATGAGTGCCGCGGTGACGGTGCTGCCGGGTGAGCACGAGTGCGGCGCCTTCACCACCCAGCGCGAGGGGCCCTATGGCTGCCTCGTGCATGAGGCGCGCTGGGAAGAGTGGGACGGCGGGTTGGCCTTTGTCATCCGGAGCAATCGGTTTCTCTACCAGATGGTCCGGGTCATCCTGGGAACCTGCGTCGAGATCGGCCGCGGGCGGATGGCCCCCGGCGCGATGGAAGCGATCCTGGCTTCCGGCGACCGCCGCCAAGCCGGGCCGTTGGCCCCGGCGGCAGGGCTCTACTTCCTGGATGTCGGCTACGAGCCTCCGTGGCCGGGTGGGGATGATCCGTCGGAGCCCGAACGTCTCGGGGGTCCGGGAAATCGGGTGCAATGGAAGGGCTCAGCGGGTACCGTGGATGGCTCGTGTCCCGGATGCGATGAGGAGGCCGCCCGCCCGCGGGGCGGGCTTGAGACAGACCGGCAAGGACGCTGCGATGTATCAAAATGAAAGCGGCCGTCGGGGAATGGTCCGGCTGCCCGCCATCGTCCTCTTTTTTCTCCTGTTCCTCTGCGGGGGTCTCGCGGGGGTGCTTTTTGTTGTCTTGACCGGCCGCACCGGGTGGGGCCCAGCGGGCAGCGGACGCACGACGACCGTAGCGGAGCGCGACGTGGGTGGGGCCGAGCCCGGCGTCCGCTCGACGGGGGATCCTGGCGACGGCCACGCTGAGATTACACCGGACAAGATCGCCGATGCCCGGCTCCTCGCCGCCGACGAACTTGAGGCCGGTCGGCGCAACGCCATCGTCCGTGCAGCACAGAAGGCAGCTCCTGCTGTGGTCACTGTGGGAGTGACCCAAGTGCGGCTGGTGGCGCGGCCGCGCTCGGTCGACCCTTTCTGGGGCCGGTACCTGCCACCCATCGTCTCGCCAGAGCCGTTCTACAGCATCGGGAGTGGCGTGATCGTTGATCCCGCCGGAGTCATTCTCACCAACGCGCATGTCGTCGAAGATGCCACCGAGCTTAAGGTCACCCTTCCCGACGGCCGCAATCTGCCGGCACGGGTCGTCGGCTATGACCCCAACTACGATCTCGCCGTGATCAAGGTGGACGGAGGGGACCTACCGACCGCGGAAGTGGGCGACTCCGACGAGCTGGTGGTGGGGGAGTGGGCCATCGCCATCGGCAACCCGTTCGGCTTCTCCTACGAGGATCGCCAGCCTACCGTAACGGTCGGGGTGATCTCCGCCCTGCATCGGGACGTGAAAGGAGACGGGCAAGAGCAGGCGATCTATAAGGATATGATTCAGACCGACGCCGCCATCAACCCGGGGAACTCCGGCGGAGCGCTGGTCAACGCCCTCGGTCAGGTCGTGGGAATCAACACGTTCATCCTCACCCCGAGTGGCGGCTCGATCGGTATCGGCTTTGCCATTCCCGCCAAGACTGCGGTGCAGGTGGCCCGCGACATCATCAAGTACGGGCAGCCGCGGCCGATCTGGATCGGGATCACGCTGACCCCGATCGCGCCTCTGGTGGCGCAGCAACTCGGGCTCTCCACCAACCGGGGGCTCCTGGTGCAGTCGATCGATGCGGGCTCGCCCGCGGAGCGTGCGGGGATGGAGCTCGGGGACTTCATCGTGGAGATCGACGGGCGGACGGTCCTGAACAACGAGCAGGCGGGGCGCGCGGTGTTCGGGGTGCAACCGGAAGAGACGGTGCGCTTCAGCGTCCTGCGGCAAGGCCGACGGCTGGAGATCTCCGTGCGTGTCACCGCCCGGCCGGGTGAATCGCCGGTGAGTGAGCCGCAATGATCGCGATGATCGCGCGCTGCGCGCGAGAGCCGTTGGTCACGCCGGCGAGCCACGCATGAGGCCGGCGATTCTCGACCGTCCCATGATGGAGATCCGAGCGGAGACCGGTGGCTACACGACGCCGGTGCCGGAGAACGGGACCTCCGTCCCGTTCGATCGCGAGTAGTCGCCGCCATGTACGAGTTCTTCCTCGCCCGCCGCTATCTGCTGCCCCGCCGCCGTCGCGGCTTCCTTTCGCTGATCACCTGGATCGCGGTCGGGGGTGTGACCCTCGGCGTGCTGGCGCTCATCGTGGTGCTGGCCGTGATGAGCGGCTTCGAGCGGGAAGTGAAGACACGCATCGTGGGGACCAATGCGCATCTCGTGATCCTCCCGTATGGCACGCAGGGGATGGAGAATCCCGACTCGCTGGTGGCCACGGTGAAGGCCCATCCGGAGGTGATCGCGGCTGCCCCGTTCATCTACGGAAAGGCGATGATCTCGGCTCGAGGGAGCACCGACGGAATCGTGGTCAAGGGGGTCGATCTCGAGTCCGAATCGATGGTGACCCGCATCCTCGACTATATCGAGCGGCCTCCCGGACCGTTCACTCTTGCCGCGACCCCGGGGGAACTGCCCCGCGTCGTCCTCGGCGTGCATGTCGCCGAGGCTCTGTCGGTGACGACCGGCGAGCGGGTACAACTCCTGGCCCCCCAGGTCGGCACAGCATCTCCGCTGGGCTACCTGCCGCGGGTGCGGAACTTTCAGGTGGCGGGGATCTTCCGTTCCGGGATGTACGAGTACGACGCCTCCTTTGTTTTTCTCGGCATACGCGAGGCGCAGGATCTGCTTGCCCTGGGCACCCGAGTCTCCGCGGTGGAGGCGAAGGTACGAGACATGTACCGCGCACCGCAGGTCGCGGCCGAGATCGTGGAGCACCTCGGCGGTTTTCCCTACCGCGCCACCGACTGGATCGAGATGAACGCCCAGCTCTTCTCGTGGATGCAGATGGAGAAGCGGGTCATGTTCATCATCTTGACCCTCATCGTCATGGTTGCGGCGTTCAACATTCTCGCTTCGCTGTTACTCCTGGTCATGGAGAAAAGGCGGGACATCGGCATCCTTCGCTCCATGGGGGCGACGCCAGGGGAAATCGCAACGGTCTTCATCCTGCAGGGGGTGATCATCGGCTGGGTGGGGATGGTCCTGGGAGCGGCGGGGGGACTCACGCTCTGCCGCCTGCTGGAGAAGTACAAGTTCATCCGGCTGCCGGGGGACATCTACTTCATTGATACGCTGCCGGTGAGGGTGGAAGCGGGTGATGTCGCAGCGGTTCTCCTTTCAGTGCTGGTGATCTCGGTGTTGGCCACCATCTACCCGGCGGTCAAGGCGGCGCGGCTGCGACCGGTGGAGGCGATCCGCAATGCCGAGTGAGACGGACAAGCAGGTCGGTGCGACGGTCCCGGCAGGGCCGGGCGATGCCGCCGGTCCGGGCGATGCCGCCGGGCGGGAGGCCGCGCGGCATCCGGTTGCGGCGAGCGAAGTCGGAGAGGCGCCGGTTCTTCTGGCGGCGGCGGGGGTCACCCGTGAGTTCCGCATCGGCGAGACCCGTATCGAAGTGCTGCGCGGCGTCGACCTCGGCCTGCGCGAAGGAGAGATTCTCGCCGTCCTCGGCGCTTCCGGTGCAGGGAAGAGCACCCTGCTCCATTGCCTCGGCGGACTCGACCGGCCGGACGCGGGCTCCGTCCGGTTTCGCGGCCAGGAGATCTTCTCCCTGGCGGAGCGGGAATTGTCCCGGTTTCGGAACCGGAACATGGGGTTCGTGTTCCAGTTCCACCACTTGATGCCCGAATTCACCGCCGAAGAGAACGTCATGATGCCGGGGCTGGTGGCACGGCAGGCACCGGAGGCTGCGCGCCGACGTGCCCGCGAGTTGTTGGCCGAAGTGGGGCTGGTCGATCGCGCGGAGCACAAGCCTGACGAGCTTTCCGGCGGAGAGCAGCAGCGTGTGGCTGTCGCGCGCAGCCTTTTCGCGGCGCCGGCCCTCGTCCTGGCCGACGAGCCGACCGGGAACCTCGACCCGGCGACCGCGCGCGGGCTGCACGACCTGATGTATGCTCTGGCGCGACGGCACCGGCAGTCCTGGATCGTGGTGACCCACAACTCGGAACTGGCTGCTCTGGCTGACACGCGGGTATGGCTGGTCGATGGGGTTCTCCGGCGCGAGGGACCGGCGGGAGGAGCGGGGGGACGAGCTGGGGAACGAGCGGGGGACATCTCTGGATGAAGTGTCTGAACTGTGACGCTGAGGCCACCATCTTCTTCAAGGAGGTGGTGGACGGCCAGCTCCGCGAGGTTCGGTTGTGCGAAGCCTGCGCGGCGGAGAAGGGCTTTCACCTCGCCGTCGAGCAGAACAAGCTGACCATCGCCAATCAGTTTATCTGGATGGCGGAGAACCTATACCCGGAGAGCGAGGCGAAGGTCGGGGCGGTGCAATGTCCCTCCTGCGGCATTCGCTATAGCCAGTTCGCCCGCACGGGGCGCCTCGGCTGCGCCGACTGCTACGGCGCTTTCGAAGCCCAGTTGAAACAGATCCTGCGACGCGTCCACGGGGCCACCCGCCACCACGGGAGGGCGCCGCGCGGTGCTGACGCATCCACCCTCCGGCAACGCGACCTGGGACGGCTGCGCGAGGAGCTGAACCGTGCCGTGGATCGCGAAGAGTTTGAGCTGGCGGCGCAGTTGCGCGACCGAATCCGACGGATGGAGGAGGAGGCGCCCGCGGCGGCCGAGGAGACCGGAAACGCCGGCGGCGACCGCGACGCAGGCAGCGCCTGTGACGCGGGGGGAACATCATGATCCCGATCGGGGAGATGGTGGCGCGCACCGGGGCATGGCTGAAGACCGACGGTCCTCATGCCGACCGGATTCTGTCCACCCGGGTCCGGCTCGCCCGCAACCTCGCGGGGACTCCGTTCGTCGGGCGGGCTGTAGACGAAGATCTGTTGCGGGTGTATCGCACCGTCGCGGCGGCGGCCCTCGCCACCGAGCCGTTTCGCGGCGGGGCTGCTCAGACGATGAACGAACTGTCGCTCCTGGATCGCCAGTTCCTCCTCGAGCGACATCTCGTCTCCCATGACCTGACTGGTGACGGTGTCGCCCGCGGACTCGTACTCGCGGTGGACGAACGGGCCTCGGTTCTCGTCAACGACGAAGACCATGTACGCATCCAATCGCTCGAGGCGGGATTCCGGTTGGAAGAATCGTGGGCCCGGGCGCAGGGGGTCGACGCGGCTCTGGAAGAAGCTCTCCCGTTCGCCTGGAGCGGGGATTTGGGTTATCTCACCGCGTGTCCGACCAATGTCGGGACCGGGCTGCGCGCCTCGGTGTTGCTGCACCTGCCGGCCTTGGTCCTCACGCAGCGAATGAAGCAGATCCTCGTGGGGGTAACTCAGGTCGGCCTCACCGTGCGCGGCTATCACGGTGAGGGGACCGAGGTGATGGGAAACTTCCTCCAGCTCAGCAACCAGGTGACCCTGGGACAGGACGAGGAAGAGATTCTGACGAAACTGACACGCGTGGTGCGTCAGGTCCTCGACTGGGAGGAAAAGGCCCAGGATCAGCTCCTGCGCCAGGCTCGCTGGCAAGTGGAGGACAAGATCATGCGTGCCGTCGGCGTGCTGCGCTCTTGTCGCCTCCTTTCTTCCCAGGAAGCGATCGGGTTGTTATCGGCCTCTCGCTTCGGCAACACGCTCGGCATGCGGAACATGCCGGAGATCGCGGTGCTCAACGAACTGCTCATCCGCTGCCAGCCGGCCCATCTCCAGAGGGCGGCCGGCCGGGACATGAGCTCAGAAGAACGCAACGAATACCGGGCCCGCCTCGTGCGGGAGATCCTCGGTGTGGACGACGCGCCGGAACCGACCCGTTAGGGGGGATTCCCCGGAGGAGTATATGCACGACAAGTTTACCGAACGCGTCCGCAAGGTCATCTTCCTGGCCCGCGAGGAAGCGGCCCGTCTGCAGCACGGTTCTATCGGCACCGAGCACCTGCTCCTCGGCCTCCTGCGCGAGGGAGAGGGGATCGCGGCCACGGTGCTTTCCAATCTCGGCCTCGATCTCGACGCCATCCGCGGCGCGGTGGAAAACATGGTGGCCCAGGCGGGGGGCACCCTCACCATCGGGGAGATTCCTTTCACCAGCAATGCCAAGCGAGTCCTTGAGCTCTCGGTCGACGAGGCGCGGCAGCTCGGCCACAACTACGTGGGAACCGAGCATCTCCTCTTGGGTCTCATCCGCGAGGGGGAAGGAGTCGCCGCCAAGGTTCTGATGGACATGGGGGTCGACCGCAAGAAGGTGCGCGACGCGACGCTGAAGCTCCTCGGGGGGCACCCGCAGCAAGGGAAGGAGCCCGAGGGGGAGGAGAAGACCGACACCCCATCTCTCAATCAGTTCGGGCGCGACCTGACGCAGTTGGCGAGGGAAGGGAAGCTCGATCCAACGCTCGGCCGCGAGTTGGAAATCGAGCGGGTGATTCAGATCCTCTGCCGCCGGAAGAAGAACAACCCGATCTTGATCGGCGAACCCGGCGTCGGGAAGACCGCCATCGTGGAAGGGCTGGCCTCACGCATCGTGGAGGGCAAGGTTCCCGAGCTCCTGCGCAATCACCGGCTCATCACTCTGGACCTGGCCAGCGTGGTCGCGGGCACGAAGTACCGCGGACAGTTCGAGGAGCGGCTCAAGACGATCATGAACGAGATCCGCGAGTCGCCCGACACGATCATCTTCATCGATGAGTTGCACACCATTGTCGGCGCGGGCGGCGCCGAGGGGGCCATCGACGCTTCCAACATGCTGAAGCCGGCGCTGGCCCGGGGCGAGCTGCAGTGCATCGGCGCCACCACGCTGGACGAGTACCGCAAGTACATCGAGAAGGACGGGGCACTGGAGCGCCGCTTCCAGATGGTACTGGTGGAGCCGCCGACTCCGGCCGAGACGATACTGATTCTGCACGGTCTGCGGGACAAGTACGAAGCGCACCACCGGGTGCACTACACGGACGCCGCGCTCGACGCCGCCGTGCGACTTTCCGAGCGTTTCGTCACCGATCGCTACCTGCCCGACAAGGCGATTGACGTCATCGACGAAGCGGGGGCCCGTGCCCGCCTTTCCAGCTCCACCGTGCCGGTGGAGTTGCGGAACCTCGATCGCGAGATCGACATGGTGGCGGCGGAGAAGGAAGCGGCCATCCGCTCCCAGGAGTTCGAGAAGGCGGCGGCCCATCGCGACAAGGAGAAGGAGCTGCGGCAGGAATATTACCGGCTGAAGAAGGAGTGGAACGAGAACAAGAACGTTCGCCGCACCGAGGTCACCGACGACGACATTGCGCGCATCGTCTCCAGTATGACCAAGATCCCGGTGACGAGGCTGGAGGAGAAGGAGAGCGCCAAGCTGATCCGCATGGAGGAGGAGCTGGGCCGCTGGATCGTCGGCCAGGACGAGGCGGTCACCGCCATCGCCAAGGCGATTCGACGCAACCGAGCCGGGTTGCGCGACCCTCGCCGTCCGATCGGCACCTTTGTCTTCCTCGGTCCAACAGGAGTGGGCAAGACCGAGCTCGCTCGCGTCATCGCCACCTTCCTCTTCGGTGACCCGGAGGCGCTCATCCGCGTCGACATGAGCGAGTTCATGGAGAAGTTCGCGGTGAGTCGCCTGGTGGGCGCGCCCCCGGGCTATGTCGGGTACGAGGAAGGGGGGCAGTTGACCGAGCGGGTGCGCCGCAAGCCCTATTCGGTGGTGCTGCTCGACGAGATCGAGAAGGCGCATCCCGACGTGTATAACATCCTGCTGCAGGTCTTTGAGGATGGGCAACTGACCGACTCCCTGAAGCGCAAAGTGAACTTCAAGAACACCGTCATCATCATGACCAGCAACATCGGCGCCCGACTCATCCGCGGCCAGGGGAAGATGGGATTTCAGAAGACCGACTCCGAGGTCACCTACCAGCAAATGAAGTCCACGGTGATGGAGGAGGTGAAGAAGGTCTTCAACCCGGAATTCACGAACCGCTTGGACGAGATCATCGTTTTTCGCTCGTTGGAGCGCTCCCACATGGAGCGGATTGTCGAGATCCTGCTGGACCAGGTGCGGGCCCGGCTCCAGGAGCACGGCATGACCCTTACGATCACGCCCGGGGCGCTGGCCCTTCTTATCGAAAAGGGGTTTGATCCGGCGCTGGGGGCCCGGCCCTTGCGGCGCGCCATTCAGCGGTTGGTGGAGGATCCACTGGCCGATCATCTTCTGCGCGGCAAGCTTCACTCCGGCTGCGAGGTCCGCATCACCAAACGGGGTGAAGAGCTCGTCTTCGAGGAACGCGGAGCAGAATCGGCCGCGAAGGACTGAGAGCCCGGCCGGGGGGGGGCGCGGGATGCGCGGTGGTACAAGACGCGACGGCAGGCTATGGGTAGTGCAGGACGCGGGGGCACGGGATAGGGTGGTACATGATGCGGCGGTACGCGATAGGGTGGTGCATGGCGAGGCGGTACGCGATGGGTGGTGCATGATGCGGCGGTACGTGATCCGGCCTGATCGGGTGCGGCTCGTCTTGTTGCTGTTGTTCTTGTTCGGCCTCGGGGAGAGCTCGGCGCGTGCCGCGGACTGGTCATGGAACCCACAAGCCGGCGATTTACTCTCCGTGCGCCCCGTGGGGCGCATCGTCGTTCGCGGAAACATCACGGCCAACGAGCGACTGATCCTTCGCACGAGCGGCCTCGCGGTCGGTGACACGGTCAACGCATACCGTCTGCGCGACGCCGTGCGTGCCCTATGGGGCCTGGGTCTCTTTTCCACGCTTCGCGTTGTTGACTGGCCGGACTCCGCGGGCGGACGCACCCTCGCTTTGGAGGTGACGGAAAACCCGCGCATCGGTTCCCTTACGTGGAAGGGGACCAAGAACCTGACAGAGGATGACCTCAAGGCCAAGGTGGATCTCAAAGCCGGGCAGATCCTCGCGGGCCCCAAGCTCTTCCAGGCGAGGCAGGCGGTCGAGTCGGCCTACCGCGATGAGGGGTACGCGGCGGCTCGGGTGACCACGGAGCTGACGGCCACAGCCGACGGCAGGCAGGACCTCGTGATCGCCGTCGAGGAGGGACCGCGCGTTTCCATCAAGGCTATCGAGATCGAGGGGAACAGCTCGTTTTCGGCCGCACAGCTCCGCAAGCAGCTCCAGCTCAAGCCCAACACGACGTTTCGGCGGAAGCGCTATACCGCCGACCGACTGCGCGAGGACCGGGAGCGCCTTGAGGCGTTCTTCCAGAATCATGGCTACAAAGACGCGGGGGTGACGGCCGGTGAGCCGGTACCCGGCGCCGACGGACGCTCCATCGTACTGCGATACACCATCATCGAGGGGCCGCTGTATCGTTTCGGCACCGTCGACTGGAGCGGAAATAGCGCGGTGCCGACGTCGGCGCTGGACGCCGCCGCGACCATCGTCCCCGGGAAGCCTTACAGCAAGGCCCGCCTCGACGAGACCACCGGGGCGGCCTACGAGCTCTACACCGAAAAGGGCTACCTCCTCGAGCTGTCGATCCAGCCTGAGACGCGGGTCGCCGGTGACTCGGTGAGCGTCAGCTACCGGGTGGAAGAGGGGGCATCCTCCAAAGTCCGAGAGATCGCCATCATCGGCAACACCCGCACCAAGGAGCGGGTCGTCCGCCGCGAGATCGCTCTGGTTCCCGGGCAACTGCTGCGTCGGTCGGTCCTGGTGCGCAGCCACCGCGACGTCTTTGCTCTCGGTTTCTTTGAGGATGTGCAGATCGACTACAAGCCTGCCGGCATCGGCTCGGACGTCGATGTCTCCTTCACGGTGAAGGAGAAGAGCTCAGGTACGGCCACCGCCGGCGCCGGCTACTCCAGCGACACCGGCCTCACCGGCTTCGTCCAGTTCGGTCACAACAACCTCTTCGGGAACGGGCAGTCGATCCAGTTGCAGTTGGAGCGGGGAGCCCGACGGCGCACCTACGATATCTCTTTCAACGAGCCGTGGATGTTCGGGACGCCGGTTTCCGGAGGTTTTCAGATCTACAACAGGGTCAACGACTATGATCTGTACAGCCTGCAGGAGCGCGGTGGTGGCGTGAATCTCGGCCGACCCTGGTTCTTCAAGGTACCGGACTATTCGAGGGTGTATGCCGGCTATTCGTTGGAGAAGCTGAACTACACCGACGTAGACACAGGCCTCGATCCCGCCAGCCGGGAAATCCTGGTGGCATCCAACGGGATCGCTTCCAAGCTCAACGTGTCCTTCGGCCGCAACAGCACGGACAATCCCTTCAACGCGACCATGGGCAGCCGCACCGCCGCCCGCGTGGAGCTCTCGGGGGGCATCCTCGGCGGTCAGATCGACTACCTCAAACCGGAGATCGATCACCGGACCTGGTTTGTCCCGTTCTGGAAGCCGGCTCTCATGATCCGCAACAAGATCAACTACCTCGGGACCTGGGGGCGGGAGACGAAGACGGGAGCGGATGGCAATCCCGTGTTCGGAGCGGATGGCAAACCCGTAAAGGTTTCCAGGCAGGTGCCCGGCTCCGAGACGTTCCGCCTCGGCGGGACCCGGGTCGACTATCTCCGTGGCTACCCTGACTACGAGGTTGTGCCGGAGGAGAACATCCATCTGGTCGCCGGTCGGAAGGTGCGCTTTCCGGGCGGGCGCTTTGCCTACACCTTCACGGCGGAGTACCAGTTTCCTCTCGTGAACCCGGTGCGGGGGCTGGTTTTCCTTGATGCCGGCAACACCTGGAACTCGGCCCGGGACTTCAGCCTTGTCGATCTGAAGAAGGGCATCGGGGCGGGGGTCCGGCTGGAGATCCCGATGCTGGGTCCGGTCGGGTTCGACTACGCCTACGGCCTTGATCGCGGGAAATGGCAAGCGCATTTCATCATCGGACCCGCGTTCTAGAACCGGTACTCGGCGGGACAGGATCCGCTTTCGCCGGAGGCCGGCCTGGCTTACGATGTCGTGCGATAGAGCACGGCGGGAGGATGCACGCATGCGGCGTACGTTGGCTTTTGCGGCCGTCGTCTTGGCCCTCGGGATCGCCGGTGGGGCGGGGCCGGCCCGGGCGGAGACCAAGCTCGGCTATATCAATTCGGAACTGGTGATGGAGCAGGCGAAGGAGGCGCAGGCCGCCCTCGCAGGTTTCAACCGCGACGTCGAGGGGTGGAATCAGGAGGCGATCCAGCGCCGCAAGGATCTCGACGACCTGGCCCGGGATTTGGCGCAGCAGGCCCCGATGCTCAGTGAGGAGAAGCGGCGCGAAAAGGAGCAGGACCACCAGCGGAAACTCACCGAATATGATCAATTCGTGCAGTCAGTGTGGGGTCCCGGCGGCCTCGTGGTGAAGCGCAACGAAGAGGTTCTCAGGCCCATCGTGGCCAAGATCCAGGTCATCCTTGGCAAGTTCGGCGCGGACGAGGGGTTCGACATCATCTTCGACGCTGCTGACGGCAACGTCCTGTACGCCGATCAGACGCTCGATCTGACGACACGCGTGGTCGAGCAGTTGAACGCCGACCAGCCCTGAGCGGCGGAAGGAAACGGATGGAGCTGACCCTGGCCGAGCTGGCGCGGCGCCTCGGGGCGGAACTGCGGGGTGACGGGAGTATCGTGGTCCATGGTGTCGCCGGCATCCGGGAGGCCGGTCCGGGGCTGGTCACGTTCCTCGCCAACCGGCGCTACGAGGAGTTTCTTGCCGGCACGCGGGCCTCCGCCGTCATCGTGCCTCCCGGCACGGCGCAGGTTCCGGTAGCCGCGCTGATCACACCCGAGCCGTATCTCGCTTTCGTGGAGTCGCTGAGGATTTTTGATCCCGGCATGGAGGAGACCGCGCTGCCCGGCGTCCACCCGAGTGCCGTGATCGACCCCGCGGCAGAGGTTGATCCCACCGCCCGCATCGGGCCGTTCGCGGTAGTCGGACCAGGTGCTCGGATCGGCGCGCGCAGCGTCCTCATGGCTGGGACGTACCTGGGGCCGGCCGCGCGGCTGGGAACTGACTGCGTCCTCTATCCACGCGTTACGGTGCGCAAGGAGACGGAGATCGGGGACCGCGTGGTCATCCACGCCGGCGCCGTCATCGGTGACGACGGTTTTGGGTTTGCTCCGGACGGGGACGGCTACCGCAAGATCCCCCAGGTCGGGCATGTGATCATCGGCGACGACTGCGAGATCGGTGCGAACACCACGATCGATCGCGCCACGATCGGCGTGACGCGGATCGGCCGGGGATGTCGCATCGACAACCTGGTCATGATCGCCCACGGCGTGGACGTGGGGGACAACACCGTTATCTGTGCGCAGACGGGGATCTCCGGCTCCGTTCGGGTGGGGAGACATGTCGTCATCGGCGGCCAGGCCGGGGTGACCGGGCACGTGACGATCGGGGATGGAGCCCGCATCGGCGCTCAGGGCGGCGTCACGAAGTCGATTCCGGAAGGAGAGAGCTGGTCGGGCTACCCGGCCCGACGGCATCTTCGGGCCTCCCGAGGCTACGCGGCGCTGCGGGAGTTGCCCGAGGCTCTGAAGCGGCTGCGGCAGTTGGAGCGGCGCTTGCTCGCGTTGGAGGAGCGTGCGCCTGGTGGGGGAGGAGACCAACCGGCATGAGTAGCGGCGAAAGGCCAAAGACAGAGCCGCTCAGGAACGAGCTGCCAAGACCAGAAGCGCCAGGCACGCCGGTGCCGAGGACACTGACGCCGAGGACACCGATGCAACGGACCATCTCTCACCCCGTTTCGTTCTGTGGGATCGGCCTGCACACCGGCATCGAGGCTACCGTGACCTTCGTCCCTGCTCCGGCGGGACACGGTTTGCGTTTCATCCGCGCGGATCTGCCGGGCTCACCTGAGATTTCGGTCTGCCCCGAGCACGCGCGCGCCGACACCCGCGACCTGCGCCGCAGCGTCCTGGCCGCCGGGGGCGCCGAGGTGCACACAGTCGAGCACCTCCTCGCCGCCGTGGGCGGAATGGAGATCGACAACCTTCGCATCGAGCTTTCCGCCATGGAGGCGCCGGAACCGCCCGACGGGAGCTGCCGCGCCTTTGCCGAACTCCTGCGCGAGGCCGGTTTCGAGGAGCAGTCGGCGTGCCGCGAGCCGCTCTTCCTGCGGGAGCCGGTCAGCCTGTGTGAGGGCGACGTGCAGCTTCTGGCTGTGCCGCATGACGGGCTCCGCCTGTCGTTCACGATCCAGTACGACAACACGCTCATCGGCACCCAGTACATCAGCATCGACCTCGACCCCGAGACCTTCCTCCGCGACATCGCCCCGGCCCGCACCTTCGCCCTCTGGGAGGATATCGAGCCGTTGCGCCAGGCCGGTCACATCAAGGGCGGGACCCTGCACAACGCGGTGGTGGTGAAGGGGGACCGGATCCTCAACCAGGAAGGACTGCGTTTTCCCGACGAATTCGTCCGCCACAAGATCTTGGACCTGCTGGGTGATCTCACGATCCTCGGGCGTCCGCTGCGGGCGCATGTGATCGCGGTTCGCTCCGGCCACCCCGCCAATGTCGCCTTTGTCCGCCGCCTTGAGACCTCGGACCGTGGTTCGGGAGGGTTGGAGCGCCTCCTCGACCGCTGCCACTTCGACATCGACGCCATCATGCAGATCATGCCGCATCGGTATCCGATGCTCCTCCTCGACCGGATTCTCCTGCTCGAGGAGCGGCGGCGCGTCGTGGGGCTCAAGAACGTGACGATCAACGAGCCGTTTTTCGTAGGCCACTTCCCGAGTCACCCGATCATGCCGGCGGTGCTCATTCTCGAGGCGATGGCGCAAGCAGGCGGGATTCTGCTCCTCAAGACGGTGGGCAATCCGGAGACCAAGCTCGTCTACTTCATGAGTATCGATAAGGCGAAGTTCCGCAAGCCGGTCTTGCCCGGCGACCAGCTCATTTTCGATCTGGAACTGGTGCGGCTGAAGAGCCGGATCTGCCAGATGAACGGGAAAGCGTATGTGCGGGGGGCTCTGGTCGCAGAGGCCGTGTTCCTTTCGACCATCGTGGACCGCTGAGGGGGGAGGATGGTTTCGATCGATCCGACAGCGCGGGTGGACGCGGGCGCTGAGCTGGGTGAGGGTGTGGTGGTCGGTCCGTGGTGCCGGATCGGGCCGAACGCGCGGATCGGGAGCGACACGGTCCTCGATTCGATGGTCGTGGTGGACGGGCACACGGAGATCGGTCCGCGCTGCCGTCTCCATCACGGCGCGGTGGTCGGTACGCCGCCACAGGATCTGAAATATGCCGGAGAGCCCACGCGCTGTCTCGTCGGCTCCGACTGCGTCTTCCGCGAGTACAGCACCGTGAACCGCTCCACCCTCGAGGCCGACCCGACCACGATGGGGAGCCACTGTCTGGTGATGGCCTACGCCCATGTGGCGCACAACTGCCGGCTGGGCGACCATGTCATTCTCGCCAACGCGGCGACCCTGGCGGGGCATGTCATCATCGGCGACTGGGCGATTGTCGGCGGCGTCACGCCGGTGCACCAGTTCGTGAAGATCGGGTGCCACAGCATCATCGGCGGCGGTTCGCGGGTGCCGGTCGATGTGGCTCCCTACGTCAAGGCCGCCGGAAATGAGTTGCGCCTCTTCGGGCTTAATCGCATCGGTCTCGAACGACGCGGCTTTGCCGACGAGACGGTGACGGCGCTGGATCGGCTCTATCGGATCTTCTTCCGGTCGAAGCTGCTCCTGCCGCAAGCGGTGAAGGAGATCCGGCGCGAGCTACCACCGCTGCCGGAGATCGAGGTGTTCCTGCGCTTCGTCGAGCAGTCGGAACGCGGACTGGCCCGGCCGCGCCCGCGGCGCTGACGCCTCTCGCTACGGAGGAATCCATGCCTGTCCATCTCCCCGTCCCCATCCCGGTCGCCGTCGTCGGCTGCGGCCATCTCGGCACCTTCCACGCTCGCCTCTACCGAGAGCTTCCCGATGCCGATCTGCGCGCGGTCTGCGACACGGTGCCGGAGCGCGCCCGTGCTCTGGGCGAGATGCTGGGCGTGTCCTGGACGACCGACCTGACGGAGGCGCTGCGCGGTGTGCGCGCTGT
Organism: Candidatus Eiseniibacteriota bacterium; assembly: GCA_903844735.1. GTDB lineage: Bacteria > Eisenbacteria > RBG-16-71-46 > CAIMUX01 > CAIMUX01 > CAIMUX01. Next base: position 102,386 of record CAIMUX010000119.1, on the reverse strand, counting down.
TTCCGTTGCCACCCCGACGGTGACGCATGAGGCTGTGGCCGGCCGAGTCCTTGCGGCCGGCTGTTCCGTGCTTGTGGAGAAACCGATTACGGCCCGTCGCGAGGAGGCAGAGCGGCTGATCCGTGTGGCCGCGGCCCGCGGGCTCGTCCTCGCCGTCGGCCACGTCGAGCGCTTCAATCCAGCCTTTCGTGCAGCGCGTCAGCGAATCGGGGCGATCCGCTTTGTGGAGGCACACCGCCTGGCCACCTTCGTCCCGCGGAGCCTTGATGTCGATGTGATCCTCGACCTCATGATCCACGACCTTGACTTGGTCTTAGCACTGGCCGACCGCCCGGTGGAGCGCGTCGACGCCGTGGGCGTGCCGGTCCTCACCCATAGTGTCGACATTGCCAACGCGCGGATCACCTTCGCCGGAGGGATCATCGCCAACCTCACCGCCAGCCGCGTCTCGCGCGAGCGGGTGCGCAAGATCCGCCTTTTTGGCGAACGGCGCTACCTTTCCGCTGATCTCGCGGCGCGGAAGGTAGAGGAGGTCGTGCTGGAAGACGAGCCCGCGGGGCCGGTCACCGGTCCCGATGTGGGGACGGTGGCACTACTGGCGGCCGCGGCTGCCAGCGCGGGCGAGCCTGACCCCGCCGACGATACGGCCGGGGGCGGTTCGCCCCTGGAGCTGCTCGCCTGGTTCCAGGCTCGACGCCTTCGCCTGCGGGCTGACAGCACGCCGTTCGCCGCGGCCAACCCTCTTGAAGACGAGTTGCGCGATTTTCTCGGCGCTGTCGCAGGAGGCGTTCTGGAAGGGGCCGGCGGCGAGGATGGTCTGCGAGCCCTCACCCTGGCCTTCCAGGTGCGAGACCAAGTTCGGGACTCCCTACGCGGGATGGGGATCGAGCCCTCGCCGGCATGAAGCGGGTCTTCCTGGCGGCGGGCGAGGCTTCCGGCGATCTCCATGCCGCGATCCTGGTCCGGGCGTTGCGTGCGCGGCGCTATGACCTCGAGTTCTGGGGCGTGGGCGGTGAGCGGATGGAGGCGGAAGGTGTGCGCCTCATCCTGCGCAGCGAAGAGCTCGCGGTCGTAGGGTTGGCCGAGGTGCTGGAGCGTTTGCCTCGCATCCTCGAAGCTCTCACCCGGGTGGCCGACGCGCTGGGTGATTTGCGTCCCGACCTCTTCGTACCGGTCGATTTCCCGGACTTCAACTTTCGACTGTTGCCCCGGGCGTTTCGCCTCGGCATCCCGACCGTCTACTACATCTCGCCGCAGCTCTGGGCGTGGCGCCCCGAGCGCGTGCGGGTGTTGCGCCGCTTTGTTCGCCGCGTGGTGGCGATCTTTCCTTTCGAAGCGGAGTTCTATTGCGCCCACCGTGTCCCGGTGACGTGGGTGGGACACCCGTTGGTCGACCTGCTTCTCCCTGCCGCATGTCCGGAAGTGGAAAGAGCGCGGCTGGGCCTGACGACGCCGCCGGGCTCGGCGGTGGCTTTGCTACCGGGAAGCCGGCACTCCGAGATCCGTCGGATCGCCCCGCTTCTGCGCGGCACGGCCGAGGCGGTGGATCGCGCGCGCGCCGCCGCGGGTGAGGTGCCGGTGACGTGGATCGGGGGACTGGCTCCGGGACTGGCCCCGACCGAGCTGGACCTGCCGGGGGTGCGGCATTGGTTGCCCGGTACCGACGCACTCCGGGCTGCCGACTTCGGCATTGTCGCCTCGGGCACGGTGACGCTGGAGGCGCTCCTCCTCGAGCGCCCGGTCATCGTGACCTACCGCCTCCATCCGCTGACGTATGCGCTGGCGCGGCGCGCGGTGCGGGTGGAGCACATCGCCATGGCGAATCTTGTCGCAGGCCGCCGGGTCGTGCCCGAACTGGTGCAGGACGAGGCGACGCCGGAGACCCTCGCCGGAGCGGCGCTCGCATGGCTGCGCGATCCGGCGGCCCAAGCTGCGGCCGTGGCGGGGTTGCGAAAGGCCCGCGCCCGCCTGGGCCCATCCGGGGCCGCGGACCGTGCGGCGGTGGCGATGCTCGGCGAGATGGAAACGGTCCCGTGACCGGGATGACGAGGCGAGCGAGGAGACAAGGTGAACGAGGAGACGAGGTGATCGCGCAGTGCGGGGTGCGGGGAGACCGGCCCACGCCACCCCGCCCGGTGACGGCGTTGTCGGGGCATCCACGCTACCGCTGGATCGGACGGGCCGGCGCACTGGTGATGCGATTGTGGGGCGGGACCTTTCGCCTGGAGTGGGACGTCCCGGAGTCCGTGCGAGCCATCAAGCAGTCCGGCGAGCCGGTGGTCTACGCTTTCTGGCACTGCCACATGCTGCCGATCGCCTGGGCGTATCGCGGTTGCGGCGCCGTCGTGTTGGCGAGTCAGCACGGTGATGGCGAGGCTGTCAGTCAGGTGATTCACCGCCTCGGCTATGGCACGGTGCGGGGGAGTACAACACGCGGAGGCGTTCGCGCGGCGGTCGAGATGGCGCGACTGGGGCGCGCGGGATACCCGCTGGCCTTCACGCCCGACGGTCCCCGCGGGCCGCGTCACAAGCTGCAGCCGGGGATCGTCTTTGTCGCACAGCACAGCGGCCTTCCGATCGTGCCCCTGGCGGCGGGAGTGCGCTGCGGTCGGCGGCTCGACTCGTGGGATCGGTACGAGTTGCCGGCGCCGTTTTCGCGCATCCACATCGTGGGGGGCGAGCCGATCGCCATTCCCGCGGAGATTCCGCGAGCGGAACGGCCGGTATGGGAAAGCCGCGTTCAGGAGGCGATGGATGTGGTGGAAGGCCGGGCCGAGGCGTGGGTGGGCACACGGCGATGAGTGGGCTGCTGCTCGTCCTGTACCAGGTGCTCGCGACGGCGGGGCTCTTGCTGGCCACCCCGTTTCTGCTCTGGCGTGGGCTGGCGCACCGCCGCGAAATGGTCGAACGCCTCGGGTGGGGGGATGCTCCGGCGTCGGGCCCGAGCTCGGCGTCGGGCCCGAGTTCGGCGCCGTTCTCCGGGACGACGGGAAACGCGGACCGGCCTTTATGGCTCCACGCCGCCTCGCTCGGCGAGCTGGAATCGCTCCGCGCCCTTTGGGAGACGCCTTCCTACCGGGGCACGGCGGGTCGCGCTCCCGCCGGGCCGCTACTGGTCACGGTCCTCTCGGTATCGGCGCGGTGTCGCGCGGAGGAGGTCGCGCCTTCAGGGACGCGGGTCCGTTTCGCGCCTCTCGACCTGTGGTGTGCGGTGTTGCCCTTCCTGCACCGCGAGCGGCCGCGCGCGCTCATCCTGGTGGAAACAGAGCTGTGGCCGTTGACGCTGGCCCTCTGCCATGCCCGCGGGATTCCGGTGGCCCTCGTGAGCGGGCGCCTTTCGTTGCGAAGGTGGCGAAGCACGCGGCTGTCAGCACCGCTGCTGCGGCCCCTTCTGCGCCGGTTCGCCGGCTGCGCCGTGCAGTCGGCCGACGACGCGGCGCGCTTTCGCTTTCTCGGGGCCGCGCCGGTGGAGGTCACGGGAAACCTCAAGTACCGTCTGACCGAGAACTGGTCCCGGCGCCACCACGGTGACGGTCGGTTCGTCTTCGTGGCAGGGAGCGTTCGCATCGGCGAAGAGGAGGTGCTATCGGTCGGGCGCCTCCGCGGCGTTTTGTGCGTGCTCGCTCCGCGGCACCTGCGCGAGCGGGATCACTGGATCGAAGCGTGTGAGGCTCGCGGTCTGCGGTGGGTCGCGCGCAGTACCCTCGAACTCAGCGTTCCCACGGCGGGCGGGCCGCATGATCTCGGTGCGCACGTCGCCTTGCGCCGGCGCCTCGATGCCGCGCTCGCCGCGGCCGAGGACGGCGGTCGCCCTGTCTTGCTCGTCGATCTCCACGGTGAGCTGGGGGCGTGGTACGCCGTCGCCGATGCCGCCTTCGTCGGTGGCACGCTCGTTCCCATCGGCGGGCACAATCTCTTCGAGCCCGCCCGCTGCGGCGTACCGGTGGCGTTCGGCCCGTACACCGGCGGGGTTGAGGACGCCGCCGAGCTGCTGCTGCGCCTGGGTGGCGGCGTGCGCGCGCGAGACGGCGCCGAGCTGGCGGCCTGGGTCACGCGGTTCCGTGATGATCCCGCGGCGGCGGCGCACGGGGCAGCAGGCGCGGCGGCGGCGGCGCGAGCCATGGCGGAAGGGGCGGGGCGAACGCTCGATTTTCTCCAGCGGTTCGAGTGGTTCGGTACGCCGCCTGCGAGTGAGGTGTCGTGTCCCGACGGTGCGTTGCGTATGGATGCCACGCTCGGTCCCGACGAGGCGACGCGATGACCCCGCAGCTTCTCGCATCGCTGTGGAATCCCGATGGCCCCCGAGGCGTGCGCGGACGCCTCCTCGCCGGCGTATTGACCGTGCCGGAGTTGCTCTTCCGAGGGGGCGTGGCCGCACGGGAAGCGCTCCTCAGGACGGGACTGCTGAGGGTCGCCCGTGCGCCGATTGCGGTCATCTCCGTAGGCGGAATCGAAGTCGGCGGCACCGGAAAGACCCCGCTCACTCTGGAACTCGTGCGTCTTGCCGCGGCGGCGGGCTTGCGCGCGGCGGTGGCGACACGCGGGTATGGCGCGCGTTCCGCGGGCCGCCGTGCCGGCGGGCATGCCGTCTGGAGAGTCCCGGATCCGCCGACTCCCGACGCGGCGGTGCGATTCGGTGACGAACCGGTGTGGCTCGCCACCCGCGCAGGGTTTGCCGGAGGATCTGGCGTCTGGGTGGCACCGCGCCGGATCCTTGCCGCCCGAGCCGCGGCAGCCGCCGGGGCCCAGCTCGTGCTGCTCGATGACGGCCTGCAGCACCGGCAACTCCACCGCGATGGCGAGGTGGTCACTCTGCTGGGAAATGCTTGTTTAGGTAACGGCCGGCTCCTTCCCCGTGGCCCTTTACGCGAGCCAGCAAAGACAGCGTTGGCGCGGGCCGATGTCGTGGTTCTGGCCGGAATCTTCCCGGAGGCTGTGGAAGCGAGCGTCGCGCGCATCCGACCGCTGCTCCGCTGCGGGGTTACGGTCTTTTCGTGGTATGGAGAGCCCGCGTTGGTCACGGTGGCCGGAAAACCGCCCGCATCGGGTGAGCCGGTGGCGCTGCTGGCCGCGATCGCGCATCCGGAGCGACTGCAAGCATCTTTGGAGCGCCTCCATATTCTTCCGGTGACGACCCGCCTCTTCCGCGATCACCACCGTTTCTGTGAAAGCAACATCGAGGATCTGCCGGGTGTGGGGGAGGCAGGTGCGGGCGGCGTGCTCGTGACCACAGAGAAAGACTGGCCCCGGCTGAGGAGTGTGCTCCCGCCCGTCTCCCGCGTCAGCCTGGTGGTGCAGTCGCTGCGATGGAACGAATCCGGGGCCGAGGCCTGGTGGATCGATTGGCTGCGGGCAGTCACGGCGAGTGCGGCGGGTGCCGCGTGAATCCGGCCCCACCGTGGGTGGCGGTCGCCGTCCTCGTTGCGCCCTACCTTGTGATGACCGCGCGATCTGCGTTTCCTGCCTCTGGGACGAGCCGGCGGAGCGCTGGTCGGCGCGTTCCTAAAGGAACGGAAACCATGCTCCAGAAGACCTCAAGAAGATACCGGTGGACGCTCCTGCTGGCAGCGCTCTCGCTGGCATCGTGCGGTCCGGTTCGCGATCAGGATTGTGTGTGGAACGGAGTCGCGCGGACTGTCGCGGTCGGCGACGTGCATGGCGACTACGGACAGTTCGTCAAGGCCCTCCGGGCTGCCGGGGTCATCGACGACAAAAGTAACTGGATCGGCGGGACGACGCACCTCGTGCAAACCGGTGACGTTCTGGATCGGGGACCCGATTCCCGGCAGGTTATGGATCTTCTCATGGACCTGGAGGCACAGTCGAGGTCGCAGGGTGGCCGTGTGCACGCACTGATCGGCAACCACGTCGCCGCCGGATGCGCTCCCCTGGTGAGGGATGCCACCGAAGATGAACAGATGTCCTTCGATGCCACCGCTCGTCGGTTGCTACGATTCCTTACAGAAGAGCAACCTGAGTACTCACTTCCACCCATAGATATCGGCGGAGTCCTGTGGCTTCAAGAACATCGTCGATCTGGATCTGCGACTCGGCCCCCTCACCCGCATCGCCGGCCCCAACGCAGTCGGGAAGTCCAACGTCTTCGATGCGATCCTGTTCCTCGGTGCCCTGGCCGACAAGACCCTGTTGGAGGCTGCGACCGGCGTTCGCTTGGAGACCAGCTGCGCCAAGGCTGGGCACTTTTCCCGGGGTAGCGGTGGGGCCGTCCTGCCGACCATTCGTATGAAAGCCGAGATGATCGTTCCCCAGACCGTACGGGATCAACTGGACCAGGAGGCGCAAGCCGGGATCACGAGCCTGCGCTACACCTTCGAGATCCGTTTCTGGAATGGCAAGGACGGGACTCCTCCGCGGTTGGAGCCGGCGGAGGAGCGTTTAAACCGCATCACCCTGACCGAATCGAACGGAACGAGAAGCGAAAGCTCCCGCGGCGTGCTCGTGGAATGGATCAACCGCTACTGATCCGCCCAGTTCGCGAAGTTCACCGGAAACGACGCCTCCACCTTCACCTTGGAACCCGACGTGGCCTCGCGACCGGTTATGGTGAGCCAAGCTGTGGTCTGAATCTCTCCGCCGCGGCGCAGCGAGATAAGTGGCGCCTGGACTTTGAGGCTTGCGGGGACGACGACCAAGGAGCCTTCCACCGTCTTGCCGCTCTCCACGGTCCATCCGAGCGCGCCGCTCACCGGCGGAATCGACTCGTCGCCTTCGAAGCGAATCTCGTAGCTCTCCAGGGTGATGACGCTGAAAGGTTTCCCCGAGGCGAGGTTGAGAACGGCATCGTGCGGGGTGTTGCTCACCGTGATGACGATGGCGTCTTCCCGAATGGTGATGGAGCTGTCCGGACCCTCGGCCACGTCGCTTGACAGTGGCTGGTTACCGTTGATCTCCGTCACCTGCAGCACGGAACGAACTGCGGCGTCGTCGCTGCAGCCGGCGACGATCCCGCCGAGCAGCACGACCGTGAACACGACGAGGGCGAGGGGAACGCGGATACGCATGAGCAGCCTCCCCCCGGCGACCGGGACAGCCGGCGCCGGGCTTTTTCTTTGATAGAGATATCGGCCGAGCGTAGACTCCACTGAAGCGGAAAAGCGGGCGCCGCGAATGGTGCCTCTGGGGTGGGATCCTCATGATTGCCAAGGATTTCCTCGTCATCGGCTCGGGCCTCGCCGGGCTTGTTTGTTCCCTGCGGGCGGCAGCCCACGGGAGCGTCGCTGTGCTCGCCAAGCGGAGTTTTCTGGACGCCAACACGGCGTGGGCCCAGGGAGGCATCGCCGCCGCAGTCGGGGCCGATGACACACCGGGGATCCACGCCCAGGACACTCTGGCCTGTGGGGTGGGGATCTGTCGGCCCGCCGCGGTCGATCTGATGGTCGAGAGCGGTCCAGGCGCCATCCACCGGCTTGAGGACCTGGGCGTGCCGTTCGCCCATCGCGCTGACGGCACCTATGACCTTGGCCGGGAGGGAGGCCACGCGCGCCGGCGCGTGCTCCACTCCGGTGACATCACCGGCCGGGCCGTGATGGACGCCCTCACCGCCCGCGTGCAGGAAGATCCGCGCATCGAGATCTTCACGGATCACGTCGCCGTCGATCTCATTCTCGAGCAGAAGGTGCACGGGGAGGGGCTCACGCCACGCTGCCTCGGCGCGTACGCGTTGGATGCGGGGGGGCGACAGATCCACGCCTTCGCCTCCAGGGCCACCATTCTGGCCACCGGGGGCTGCGGTAAGGTCTACACGTACACGAGCAATCCCGATGTTGCCACAGGCGACGGCATCGCCATGGCCTGGCGCGCCGGCTGCCGCGTCGCCAATCTGGAGTTCGTGCAGTTTCACCCGACCTGTCTCTATCACCCCGAGGCGCGATCCTTCCTCATCTCCGAGGCCGTGCGCGGCGAGGGAGGCTACCTCACGACGCTTTCCGGAGAGCGGCTCCGCATCCCGCATCCCCTCGCCGATCTCGCGCCGCGCGATATCGTGGCCCGGTCGATCGACCGCGAGATGAAGCGACGCGCCGACCGCTCCGTCCTGCTTCACCTGGAGCATCTGGATGCGGATCACGTGCGCAACCGCTTCCCCACCATTTACGAGACCTGCCGGAGTCTCGGCATCGACATCACGCGTCAGCCGATCCCGGTGGTTCCCGCGGCCCACTACCAGTGCGGTGGCGTGGTGACCGATCTGGAAGCCCGCACCGATCTGCCGGGCCTTTATGCCGCGGGGGAGGTGGCCTTCACCGGCCTGCACGGCGCGAACCGGCTCGCCAGCAACTCGCTGCTCGAGGCGGTGGTGATGGGAGAGAAGGCTGCCGCCACCGCGGCGGCCGATCTGGCCGGCCTGGGTCCGACCGGCGAGCTCCCGCTCTGGGACACCGGCACCGCCACCCTCCCGCGCGAGACCGTGCTCATCGATGCGCACTGGGACCTGGTGCGGCGGTTGCTATGGGATTTCGTCGGCATCGTGCGCAACGACCATCGTCTGGCGATCGCCGCACGCTACCTCGAGATCTTCCGGCGAAGCATCGAGAGCTACTACTGGGATTTCGTGCTCGACCGGGACCTGATCGAGCTGCGCAATCTCTCGCTCACCGCCGAGCTGATCGTGCGCTGCGCGCGCGAGCGGCGCGAGTCGCGCGGGCTGCACTTCAACGAGGACCATCCCGAGCGCGACGACGCCCGTTTTGCGGCGGACACCATTTTAGTTCCTCCGGCCGGACGGCGCGAAGGAACCCCCACGCCCGGCCCGGCCTGCCCGGAACAGCGTTAGGAGGCCGCCGTGGACCCGGATCCGGTTCTTGTCATCGAGGAGCTGGCTAACCGCCAGGGAAGGTTTCGGCCCGAGGCCTACTTCTTCGTGCTGCGTGCGCTGGAGTTCACACGACGACGCCTGCAATTGCCGGGGCATGTGACCGGCCGAGAGCTCGCCGAAGGGGCACGCGATCTGGCCCTGGAGGAGTTCGGGCCGATGGCCTTTGATGTGCTAAACCACTGGGGTCTCACCGCGACGATCGACCTGGGGCGGATCGTCTACGACCTCATCGAAGCCGAACTCCTCCGCAAGACGGACGAGGACTCGATCGAGGATTTCTCCGAGGTCTACGACTTCCAGAAGGCGTTCGAGCAGGGCTATCGATGGTGATCGATCCGGAGCCATCCATCTTCGCCGGGAACCGGCCGCGCGTGCTGGTTCTGCGCTTCCACTCGTTGGGGGACTGCGTCCTCACGACGGGCGTGACACGCGCGCTCGCCGCGACGGCGCGGGTCAGCGTGGCGACGGAGGAGAGGTTTCGGCCGGTGTTCTCCGCGCTCCCCTGGATCGAGCGGGTGCTCATTCGGGAGGATCTCGTTTCGGGCCGGGGGCGAGCTGCCGGCGCGGGCGTGACGATCCCGACCGCTGTGTTTGACCGCGTCATCGACCTGCAGGGAACGCCCGGTACCCGGAGGCTTGGCCGGGCGCTGGGTCGGGAGGCGAGCACGGTGCGTACGCGATCGGCGGCTCGTCGCTGGCAGGTGCTGTGGGGAGACCGATTCCCGCATCCGCGCGTGCCGCACGCGGTGGAGCGCTATGCGAAAGCGGCGGGCATTGCGGGGGCCGAGGCGACGACGACCTGCCGTCCGGAAGTCCGGGTGAGCGTGGAGGAGGACACGGCGGCCCGGCTGCTCGCGCCGGAGGTGTTCGCCTCTCCCCCCGGGACCGCGGTGGCGATCGTCACCGGCGCTTCGCGCCGCACCAAGGAGTACCCCTCCGAGCGGTTCGCCCAAGTGGCGGCTCTGGTGAGGGCGGCCGGACCGGCCGTCTGGTGGATCGAGCCACCCGGAAGCGGGGACTCTTCGGCCGGTCGTTCGAGAATGGCCCCACCAGGTAGTCCGCACGCAGCCAGGCTCGACCACGGGCGGCTCGACGATGGTCGCGACCACGTGCCTGGCGCCGCCATGCCGTTTCTGCGCCTGCCCCTCGGACCGCTCAAGGCGGTGCTGGCGCGGGCGCGGGCCGTGGCCGTCTCCGACTCGGGGCCGATGCATCTGGCCGCCGCGCTGGGTCGGCCGGTTCTGGGCGTCTTCGGTTCCACGATTACGGGGTTCGGCTTCGCTCCCATAGGGCCCCAAACGCATGTGCTGGAGGCCATGGATGTGGCCTGCCGCCCCTGCGGCGTGCACGGCCGCAACCATTGCTGGCTGGGCCACTGGCGCTGTCTGCGCGATCTCGAACCCGCACGGGTAGCCGAAGAACTACTGAAGCTGGCCCGGCAATCCGAGAGCGAGGAAGGAGACGGATGAGCGCGATGGAGGGTGAGCAGAATCCGGCGGGAGCGGAGCAATCCCCAGAGCGATTCCAGGAACGTCCATTGGAACGACCCCCGGAACGATCCACAGAGCGCCCTCAGGAGCCACCGCCGGAACATTTCCCGCAACGGCGCCCCGTCCGCCGACTCGACCCCAGCGTGGTGGCTAAAATCGCCGCGGGGGAGATGATCCTGCGTCCGCTCTCGGCGGTGAAGGAACTCGTGGAGAACGCGCTCGACGCGGGCGCCGGGGCCATCACCGTGACTCTCGGCGAGACGCCCGACGCGATGCTGCGGGTCGACGACGATGGGTGCGGCATGGATCGCGACGACCTCCTGCTCGCCCTTGAGGCGCATGCGACCAGCAAATTGTCCGACGAAGACGACCTGCTCCGCATCACAACCCTCGGCTTTCGGGGCGAGGCGATTCCTTCCATCGGCCGCGTCTCGCGCATGGAAATCGTGACCGCGTCGGCGGAGGGCGCTGGTTGGTGGGTGCGCGTGGAAGGGGGAGATCGCCGCGGCCCCGAGCCGGCCGCCCGAGCCCGGGGCACCAGCGTCACCGTGGAGGACCTGTTCTTCAACTCGCCGGTGCGGAAGCGTTTTCTCAAGGGACCGGAGGGAGAGGTCCGACTGATTCTTCGATTGATGGCGGTGCTCGGATTGGCTTGCCCCGGCGTGGCGTTTCGGCTCGTGAGTCGCGGGCAGGTGCTCCTGGATCTGCCGGCGGCACAAGATATCCAAGAACGGATCGCCGGCGTACATGGGCCGTCGTTCCCGGGCAAGCTCTTGGCCGTGGCCGCTCTCACCCCGGCGGCCGCGCTGCACGGATTCGTGGGGATTCCGGAACTCGCGCGGCCGGGCACCCAGCACCAGACGCTGCTCGTGAACGGCCGCTGGGTCACGGCACCATGGCTCTCCGCAGCGTTGCGGCAAGGCTTCGGCGACTTGCTTTCCGCGAATCGCAACGCCTTTGCCCTCGTGGCGCTCGACATCGATCCGTCGCGCGTGGATGTCAACGTCCATCCCACCAAGCGCGAGATCCGCTTCCTCGACGAGAGCGCCCTTTTCGGTGCCGTGGTGCGGGCCGTACGCGAGGCGACCGCGACCCTGGTTCCGGGCTGGAACCTCGATCCCGCCGATCCGGGCACCGCTGCGCCGATGGGCGATCGGGCCGGCACCGGCGGTGGCTTATGGCCCGGCAGCCGGCCGGAAGGCGCCCCGGGCAGCGCGCCCGGAGACGTTCAGGGTCGTCCCGGTTTGCAGGAATCCCTCTTCGGCGGCGGGCGATCGAGGATGGACGGCCGCCGCGCCATGGAGTTGCTCTACGGAGGACCGGGCAACCTCAGGCTGGGCGGCAACCCGGACGGCACGGTGATGGGGGAAAGCGGGGACGGCGCTGACGGGGCGACCATCGGTCGCGGGACCGGTGTGCCGCTCCTGCGCGACGACCGATTCGACCCGTTGGGCACGCGAGGAACCGGCGACGCGGTGGATGGCGCGGATTTCCCGGAACACAGTGCCGTACGACATGGCGCGGTGGGATCCGGTGCGGAAGGACTCCGTGTGGCGGACGTCGCAGAGGTCGCCGAGACCGGCCTCGTTCCGATCTGGCAGTTACACCGGCGCTACCTCTTTGCACAGACGCGGCAGGGACTTTTGGTCGTGGACCAGCACGCCGCACACGAGCGGGTCCTCTACGAGCGTGCCCTCGAGCATCTGCGCGGGATGCCGGCTGCCTCGCAACAGCTCCTCTTTCCGGTGGTGCTCGAGCTGGACCCCGACGAGATGGCCTCCTGGCGCGAGTTTGCGCGTGATCTCGCCACGCTGGGACTCGAGGGCGAGGAGTTCGGTGGGCGCTCGGTGCTTCTGCGCGGCGTTCCCGCTGTCTGGGGGCGTGACCCCGAAATGCTCTTTCACGATCTGCTGCATGAACTCTCGGGAGCGGGCCGCCGTGGGCGGGACCGCGCGGAACGTCTCGCCGCGGCCTGGGCCTGCCGCAGCGCGGTGCGTAGCGGTCAGCCGCTCTCTCTTGAGGAGATGAACGCCCTTGTCGATCAGCTCTTCGCCACCCGCATGCCGCACGGCGATCCGCACGGGCGACCGACCTTCCTCCTCGTCACGCTCGATGATCTGGACCGGCGCTTCGGCCGCAGCGGATGAGCAGCGCAGACCCGCGAGAATCCTTGGCCGCCTGCATCCTCGGCCCGACCGCGGTGGGCAAGACCGAGGTGGCACTTCTCGTGGCCGAACGAACAGGCCTGGAGATCCTCTCCGTCGATAGCCGGCAAATCTATCGTCGGCTTGAGCTCGGGACCGCCAAGCCGACGGCGGCCGAACGGGCTCGCGTGAAGCATCATCTCCTCGATGAGCTGGAACCCGCCCAGACCTGCTCCGCGCGGCGCTTTCGCGATCTGGCGCTCATCGCCCTGAGGGAAGCGGGAGAACGGGGCGTGCGGCTCTTGGGCGTCGGTGGGGCCGGGCTGTATTGGGAGGCGCTGGTGCGCGGGCTCCACGAGCTTCCCCCCGCCTCCGCCGAGATCCGGGCCCGGCATGTCCGGCTGCTGGCAGAGGAAGGCTCCGACGCGCTGCACCGCCGCCTCCGGGCTGTCGACCCGCCGACCGCAACTCGGCTGGCTCCCGGGGACACGCAGCGTGTGAGCCGGGCCCTCGAGGTCCACGAGCTTACGGGCTTGTCCCTCAGTGCTCTGCATCGGCAGCCGCGTCCCGATGCCCGGGCGATCTCAACCGTGGCGCTCCAACGCGATCGTGCCGACCAGTATCGACGGATCGAGGAACGGTGCCGGCGCATCCTCGAAGCCGGCCTCGTGGCGGAACTGCGCGACCTCCTTGCCGCCGGGGTGCCACCCGACGCGCCGGGACTTTGCACCGTCGGCTACCGCGAATTCCTACCCCACTTGCTCAAGGGGACGCTGCTAGCGGCGTGCGAGGAGGAGTTCGTGCGCGACAGCCGGCGGTATGCGAAGCGGCAGGGGACCTGGCTGCGCCATCGTGTGCCGGAGGCTGTGGTGCTGTGGATTCGGCCGGGGGAGGCAGCGGAGGAGACTGCGAAGAGGGTCGGCGGCGTCCTCGGCCTCGACCAACCTCGGCTCAGATCGTAGAAACCGGCGGGCCACTTCCAAGCGCCGCACTCCCAACGGACACCCCCTCCCGGGTGTGGGTTTACGAACTCAGCGGCCGCGGTGAGTGAGGCTATCTTCATTCGGCGCTGGACACCATTTGGGGCCGGGCGGATGGCGACGGACGGCGGATTCCGGGACGCCTGAGCCCCCGATCCGGCCGCCTCCGTAGGACACACCCGGATCGCCGGTGCGTTCGTTGTTCGCCCTGCGTCGCAAGGGACACGGCCCCCTTCCGGGGGTGCCGGATGCGCCGCTTCACCAGGACCAGCCGGGTATCCGCGGCCGGGTGGTAAAGGAGATGTCTGCCCTTCTTGGCCCCGAGGTCGGGGAATCGGGGAACGCCGCGGCCGTTTTCGCGCCCTGGAGCGTGGATTCGCCCCGACGGCCATGCGCCGATCGCCCGCCGTGCCCCGCTTGGGGGAAAGGGCCGGGGCCTACGCCCCCGGAACACGGCCATACTCCCATGCGGCGGCTCCGGGACGGGTGAAGACGGGGCTAGGGGCGAGACAACGGCCTATCGGCCTGGGTTATGGGTGCCAATCCCGGAGTTTGTCACCAGACCAGGGGACATGCCGGACGCTCCGCTTGAACATGACTAACCGGGGTCTCCCCCAGGCGACACGGCCGAAGACGCGGAGTCTGCCATGGTCGAGCCCATAGCCGAGGACTTCGGGGACCCGCCGAACGGCGCCCGGGGCGATGGATCGCCCTGCCAGTTGTCAGCCAGGCGGGCGCGACGACGACCGGACACGGAGACCAGATGTCCTACGAGATGGCATCGCCAGGGCGGGCGGAATCCGTGTCACACGACCATGAATGAATGGCCCGGCGGCGCGCTCGTCGATCCTCCCGGATGTCGACAACGCGCGCCGCGGCCATCTCCCGAAACGAGCTAGCCCTTTGCCTTGCTAGTCATGTGACTGATGACGTGGCTGTGCTCACGCTGGGGGCTGAACATGACGATCTCCGCGTCGGCGTCTACCTTCACGTTGTGCCCCGGCGGCCAGTAAAAGAGATCATTCGCCTTGACCGTTTCGCGCGCGCCGTTCCCATCGGTCGTAGTGAGTTGCCCGGCCAGCACGAAGCCCCAATGGGGACACTGGCAGAGGTCGCCCTCCAGACCTCGAAAGAGCTGGGTGGTGTCCACGCCGGTCGAAAGCGTGAAGTACTCGCCACTCATCGTGCCGAATCCGCCGGCTTCGCCAAAACCCACCTGCTGGCGAATCACGGCACCTGGGATCTCCAGCTTGACGTCGACCCTGTCCTTCTCTATCCGCATACCTTCCACTCCTTTTTCAAGATGCCGTCTTTCAACCAGATCGGCCGGTCCAGTCCAGCGCTTCCAACCACCGCTGACCTCCCCCCCAGGTCTGACGGACTCGGCGGGGCCAAGGCAGCAGCACCGCCTTCCAGAAGCGCCTGTAGCGGCGGGCGGCTGTATTGGATGCCCTTCCGTCCTCGGCAGGCGGTGATTTCAGTCGTCGTTCGCCCATCTGGTGAGCCCGCTCTCGCTTTCGCCGGTCACAGGTTCGTGTTCGGTTCGGGGACCCAAACCTTCGGACCACGAACTGCAGTGCCCGCGGAGGCGAGGCAGGGAAGGGAGCGAGCCAAGGGGAACAAGCTCGAGAGCGACGCATCCCGGACACAGGGCCGGAGCGATGTGCCGAGTGCCCTCGAGCGTGTACGGGAGGTCGCAAGAAGGAAACGGAATGAACGATTCACCGCGCTTCTGCAGCATGTCTACGATATCGATCGACTGCGTAAACCGTACCTCGCGTTGAAACGAGACGCCGCCGCGGGGATCGACGGAGAGACGTGGCAGCACTACGGAGAGGACCGTCCGGGCCGCGGCACGCGGAGCTGGCGGGTGGGGCCGACCCGTTCGGGCCGCGCAGGCGGGGCTGTCGGTGTGGGACAGGATCGTCCGCCCGTGGATCTCGGGACTGTCGGGGTACGACAGGACCATCCGCCCCGATCATCCCGGGACTGTCGCGGTGCGGCCACCCCGACATGGAGTCTCTCCTGAAGTCGGGCGAGACGATCCAGCAAGATGCCGCTTGACAGCCCAAGGGCTCCTGGCTACCTTGTTTTCCACACATAGGTTTCGTGAGCGGGCGTAACTCAGTGGTAGAGTATCAGCTTCCCAAGCTGAGAGTCGCGGGTTCAAATCCCGTTGCCCGCTCCATTTCTTTACCTGCCCGGTCCCGGGTCCCGGCGTTCCCTGGAGACATGAGGCCGAGAGTCGAGGATCCGTGATGGCGGAGCTTCTGGTCGAATCAGTGCGCGGAGGCTCGGCCGCCGAGCGCGCGGGGTTGCGCGCGGGCGACCGCGTGGTGCGCCTCAACGGCCTGGAGATGCGCGACCTACTGGATCTCCATTTTCACGCCTCGGGAGAGAGCGAGATCGAACTCGACATCTTGCGTGACAGGGCATCGCAGCGCCTCCTCGTCGAGTGCGAGGAAGGCCAGGACCTGGGCGTCGAGTTCGCCTCCGATCGGATCCGCACCTGCGGCAACAAGTGCGTCTTCTGCTTCGTCGACCAGAACCCCGCCGGCCTGCGCCCGACCCTCTACGTCAAGGACGAGGACTACCGCCTCTCATTCCTGCACGGCAACTTCGTCACCCTGACGAACATGAAGGAGTGGGAGATCAAGCGGGTGGCTGAGCAGCGGCTCTCGCCGATCTACCTCTCGGTGCATTCCACCAACCCCGAGACGCGGCGGCGTCTCCTGCGCTCGCGCAAAGAGCGGGACATCTTCCCGATTCTCGACTACTTCCGAGAGCACAACATCACGATGCACGCGCAGGTGGTGCTCTGCCCCGGCTACAATGACGGCGACGATCTCGATGAGACAATTCGCGACCTCGCTGCCTATCATCCGGCGGTGCAGTCGCTGGCCATCGTACCCCTGGGGATGACCGATCACCGCGAAGGTCTGGTCGCGCTGGACCCGGTCACCCCGGAATTGGCACGGGATCTGTTGGAACGGGTGGAGGCACGTCAGCGCGACTTCCGGGCCCGGTGGGGGATCCGGTTCCTCTACCTCGCCGACGAGTGGTACCGGATGCTGGGGCGTTCGGTGCCGCCGGAGCCGCACTACGACGGCTTTCCGCAACTGGAGAACGGCATCGGGATGACACGCGTCTTCCTCAACCGACTGGCGCGGCAGCGCCGGGTCTTTCCTTGGCGCGACGGCCGGAAGCGCCGCGTTACCGTCGTCACCGGAAGCCTCTTCCAGCCGATCATCGAGCCCGCGCTGACGGCGAAACTCACCCGCACGGGCGAGCCGGTGGAGGTTTCCGTGGCCGGCGTGGAGAACAAGTTCCTTGGGCCTAGCGTTACGGTGGCCGGACTGTTGGCCGGCCGCGACATCCTGCGCGTTCTGCGTGGGCGTGATTTGGGGGACGCCGTCTTCATCCCGCCGGCCACCCTCAACGACGATGATCTCTTCCTGGATGACTTGACGCTCGAGGGGCTCCGCGCCGAAGTCGGCGCGCCGGTGCACCCCGGGTTCCGCGACCGCGCCTGGTAGGCGGAAAGTGGGAGGAGATCCGTGCCGCAACCGGTAGTGGCCATTGTGGGACGCCCCAACGTGGGCAAATCGACCCTCTTCAATCGGATCGTGGGAGCCCGCGTCGCCGTGGTGCATGACGAGCCGGGGATCACGCGCGATCGGCTCGGTCGCTCCTGCGAGTGGAATGGGCGGCCCTTCCTCCTCGTCGATACCGGCGGCTGGGTCCCGGGGCCCGACGAGAGGATGGACGCGGCGATCCTCGACCAGGTGGTGCGCGCCTTGGAGGCGTGCGATCTCGTGATCTTCATGGTCGACGCGCGTGATGGCGTGCACCCGCACGACGAGGAAATCGCCCAGGCCCTGTTCCGCCGCGACCTTCGGGTGATTCTGGTGGCCAACAAGTCGGACAGCGTGACCCTCATGGCTCAGGCGGAGGAGTTCCGCCGTCTCGGCTTCGACCAGTTCTACGCCACTTCGGCGGCGGAGGGGCTGGGTATGGGGGAGCTCCTCGATGCGGTCGTCGCCGGGCTACCCCCGCCCGGCGAGTCGCCGGAAGCGGAGATCGAGACGATTCGAGTCGCGGTCCTCGGCCGTCCCAATGTCGGCAAGTCCTCGCTCGTGAACCGGCTCCTGCGTGAGGAGCGGATGATCGTGGACGATCGGCCCGGGACCACCCGCGACGCCGTGGATTCGCCGGTTCGTTTTCACGGGCGCAGTCTCGTTCTGGTCGATACCGCGGGGCTCCGCCGTCGTCTCGACAGCCAGCCTGCTTGGGAGTTCTACGCCTCGCTGCGGGCCCTGCGGTCCCTCGACCGGGCCGACATCGCCGTGCTCGTGCTCGACGCCTCGCAGGAGATCCAGAAGCAGGACGCGCGCATTGCTGACCGGATCCTTCAATCCGGCGCCGGGTGCATCATCGCCGTGAACAAGTGGGACCTGCCCGAGAAGGACGATTCCACCGCCGGAGCCTGGGCGAAGCGCGTTCGTGAGGCGATCCCATTCCTTTCGCATGCGCCGATGGAGTTCATCTCCGCCTTGACGGCGCAACGGGTGAACCGCATCCCCGAGGCGATCGTGCGTGTGTACGAGGAACGGCAGCGCGAGGTTCCGACCGCCAAGTGGAACGAGGCGCTGCAGGCGGCGCTGGAGAAGAGTCCGCCCTCGGCGCATCGCGGGCAGCGCCCGCCGCGGTTCTACTACGCCACCCAGGTGAAGACCGGCCCGCCGATCGTGGCGCTCTTCGTGAGCGAGCCCCTGCGCGTGCCGGAGAACTACCTGCGTTATCTTAACAACGCCTTCCGCGAGGCTTTCGGGTTCGAGGGGAACCCGATCCGTCTCGTTCTGAAGAAGAGCAAGTAGGAGACCCGGCATGCGCTGGATCCCGGTGGTTCTCGGCGCGTTCTTTCTGGGTTCGTTGCCCTGGGGCCTCTGGCTGGGACGTTTGCTCCGCGGCGTCGATGTCCGGCGGCACGGTTCGGGGAACCTCGGGGCGGCGAATGTCTACCGTGTTCTGGGCCCGGGGCTCGGGATTGCCGTTCTCCTCCTCGACGCCGGGAAGGGCGTGGCTGCGGTCTTTCTGGCCCGAGCGCTTCTCCACTCCGATCTGCCGGCAGGAGTAGGAGTCGGGGTCGGAGTGGGGACCGGAGGGGGAGTAGGCGGACTGGTCGGCGCCGGACCCCAGCCGGTCGACTGGCCCGGGCTCCTCGCTTTGGGGGCCGCCGTCCTCGGGCACTCCTTCACACCCTTCGCTCGGTTTCGCGGTGGCAAGGGGGCCGCGACCGCGGCGGGGGCCTGGGGGGTCGTCGCTCCGCTGCCGCTCGCCATTGCCCTCGGCGTCTGGGTCATCGTCTTTGTCATCCGGCGGATCGTTTCGCTGGCCTCGGTTCTTGGCGCCGTGGCGCTGCCCATCGCGACCTGCTGGCTGCGCCCTCGGCCCTGGGCCGATCCCGTGGCGTGGCTGTCCGTGGTGACCGGCGTGCTGATTGTGGTCCGCCACCGCTCCAATCTTTCCCGCCTTGCGGCGGGCAGCGAGCGTCCTTTGAATCTGAGGGGGCCAGCCCGGGACGCCGGATCCGCGGGAAAAGCCCGGAGGTAGCGCCTTGACCCACTCGAAATTCGCTTCCGCGCTCCACTCGACCGCCAATCCCGAGGCGAAACCAGCTCCGGCGGTCCATCCGCTCGGCAATCCCTCGACGCCGACGCTCCCGGTGACCGTGATCGGCGGGGGGAGCTGGGGCGCCACCTTGGCCATCCATCTGGCCCGCAAGGGGATGTCCGTTCGGCTCTGGGACGCCGACCCGCCTCACCGTACAGACATGGTGCGAGAGAGGCGATGCCGCAAGTATCTGCCGGAGTTCGAGTTTCCGCCTTGTCTTGAAGTGCTGGATGAAGCATTGTGTCCGAGAGGGGGGCCGGGGTTCGTGCTCCTTGCGGTCCCGTCGCATGCCCTACGGCAAGTGGCGCGAGAATTTCTGACGGATGGCCGAGTGACCTGGATTGTGGCGACCAAGGGCATCGAGGAGGGAACCGGCCTCACCGTGAGCCAGGTCGTTCGCGAGGCACGGCCCGAGAGCCCGGAGCCGGTGGTCGTGCTGGCGGGTCCTAGCCTGGCGAGGGAGGTGGCCGAGGGTAAGCCATGCGCCATCCTCGCTGCGTCCCAGGACGAGGCAGCGGCCGTGGCGGTGCAGCGACTCTTCGCGACGGAGATGTTTCGGGTCTACACCAGTGCAGATCCTCTGGGCGTGGAGATCGGCACATCGCTGAAAAATGTCGTCGCCCTGGCTTCGGGGATCCTGGACGGGCTCGAATTGGGCCAGAACGCGCGCGGGGCGCTCTTGACGCGGGGTCTGGCGGAAATCCGCCGGCTCGGCGAGGCGATAGGGGCGCGGGCTGAAACCTTTCTCGGTTTGGCCGGAGTGGGCGACTTGGTAACGACCTGCACGAGCCCGCTCAGCCGGAACCACACGCTGGGTGTGGCCCTGGGAAAGGGCGAGCCGTTGGAATCGGCGATGGCGCGGATCGGGATGGTCGTGGAAGGGGTCCGGACGACGCGCGGGGCCGTCTCGCTAGCGAAACGCCTGGGTGTGGAGATGCCGATCGCGACCCAGGTCCACCGGATTCTCTTCGAGGGGGTGCCGCCTGCCGAGGCGCTCCATGAGCTGATGACGCGGCCGTTGAGGGCCGAGTGAACGGCTCGGCGGAGTTCGGGGCGGGGCCCGACATGGGTGACGGTGCGGATCGAGAGCCCCGGCTGGAGGAAGAGGCCGCGCCGGATCGGGTGCCGGGCCGGGAAGACGTGGCCGCCGCGGATCGAGCGCCACGGCGAGGGGGAGACATGGACATGCCGGTTCCGCGCCGCCCGGGGCGGTACTATGCAATCAGCGAAGTCGCTGACCGACTAGAGGTGAAGGCCCACGTCCTGCGGTACTGGGAGACCCAGTTCCCGCTTCTGCGTCCGCGCAAGCACCGTTCCGGCAGCCGCCGCTACACGGAAAAGGACATCGATCTCCTGCGCACCATCCGCGAAATGCTGCACGAACGCGGCTACACCATCGCCGGGGCGCGGGCGCGGCTTCTGGAGGAGCAACGGCAGCGACAGGCCGAGGCAAGTCCGCAGTCGCAACTGGATTTCCTGGGGCCCTCGGACCGGCGTCAGTTGCGGAGCATTCGCGACGACCTGGCGTCCCTGCGTGAGCGCCTCCTGGGTGGACCGGGGGCGACGGAAATTACGATTGAACGGCGGGGCGAGTCCCGATAGTGTAGCCATCGAGTTTGGTCGGGGCGTGGCGCAGCCTGGTAGCGCACTTGCATGGGGGGCAAGGGGTCGCTGGTTCGAATCCAGTCGCCCCGACCAGTTCTTTGCTTACCCCCGCTCTTTTCTGGGGACGATGACCCTCCGGCGCGTCCGGGGGGTCGATTTTATGCCCTGTATTTCCGTCCCGGAACTCGGCCGGGAACGAGAGGTTCGACGCGTGCGCATTCTTCTCTCCAACGATGACGGCGTGCTCGCCTCCGGCCTGAACGCCTTGCGCGAGGCCCTCGAGGGAGCGGGCGAGGTCTTCGTGGTCGCACCCGAGCAGGAGCAAAGCGGGGCCAGCCGGTCCCTCACCCTCAACCGTCCCCTGCGCGTGCGCCGCATCGGCGGACGGGTCTACAGCGTCGATGGTACGCCGGGCGACTGCGTGCTCCTCGCCGTGCGCGGGATTCCTGACATGGTGCAGGTTCTACCCGACCTCATCGTCTCCGGGATCAACCATGGCGCCAACCTCGGCGACGACGTCAACTACTCGGGCACGGTCGCCGCGGCCGCCGAGGGAAGCCTGATGGGCATCACGAGCGTGGCGATTTCGCTTTCCTCTTGGGAACCTGCGCACTTTGCCACGGCGGCCCGGGTGGCCCGGATCATCGTGGACCAGCTTATCGAGAGGCCGGTCCCTGCGGGCACCCTGCTGAACGTCAACGTGCCCGATGTCCCGTTCGAGGCGCTGCTCGGCACGCGGGTGACGTGCCTAGGGCGGCGCGTCTACCCCGATGTCATCGTGGCTGAGCTCGACCCGCGCGGAAAGCCGTGCTACTGGATCGGCGGGGACAGGCCGACCTGGCTGCCGGGGGAGGGGACCGACTTCGAGGCGGTAGAGGCGGGGTTCGTCTCGGTCACGCCGCTCCACCTTGATCTCACCGACCATAGGTTGCTGGAGCGGGTGCGCGGGTGGTCACTCGGGCCGAGCGCGGGCGCCTGAGCCGCCGAGCCGTTGACCCCGTATGGAACCACGTAGCGATCTTCAGGCCCGTTCCCGCGACCGAATGGTGCGCGAGCAGTTGGAAGCACGGGGCATCCGCGACCCGCGTGTTCTGCAGGCGATGCGTGAGGTGCCGCGCCACGCCTTCGTCGATGAGGCGCTCGCCGGCGGAGCCTGTGGCGACCACCCGCTCCCGATCGGCTTCGGGCAGACCATCTCGCAGCCGTTCATGGTGGCGTTCATGACAGAACTCCTGCGTCCGCGACCCGATCACCGCGTGCTCGATGTCGGCACCGGGTCAGGCTATCAGGCTGCCGTTCTCGCGCGCCTCGTGCGGACCGTCTTCGGCGTAGAGCGGATCCCCGAGCTGACGCTGCGCGCGCAGGGGACGCTCACGCGCCTCGGCTTCGAGAACGTGGTGTTGATGACGGGCGATGGCACGCTCGGGTGGAGCCGCTTCGCGCCCTTCGACGGAATCCTCGTTGCCGCCGCCGGGCCCGAGGCGCCTGCCTCACTCCTGGCGCAACTGGCCGAGGGCGGGCGGCTGGTGATGCCGACGGGAACCCGGGCGTCGCAGCGGATCCTCTTGGCTGAGCGCCGGTTCGGGGGCGGCATCGACACCAGTGAAGGGATCGCTTGCACCTTTGTCCCGCTGCTCGGCCGTGAGGGCTGGCCCGAAGGAACGAGCTGAACTTCCTCATGGCCGGCCCGACCCGGGCCGAAGGAAGATTGGGCTGGACAGGACCGCAGGCCGTTGGTAAAGTCCAAAGCTCGCGGATCGGTTTGATTGGGTCGGGGCGTAGCGCAGCTGGTAGCGCACCTGGTTCGGGACTAGGGGGTCGCTGGTTCAAATCCAGTCGCCCCGACCACCTTGTTCTTTTCTCGGCTCCTCTTCTCTTTCTCTTGGACCTTTTCCTGATCCTTCCTTTTGCTGGGGGAAAGACACGCGAGGCGACCCATGGATCCGAAACTCCCCGAGCGGCTGCGTGCTGCCATCCGCAATGTCCCCGATTTCCCCAAGCCCGGCATCCTCTTTCGGGACATCACGACATTCCTGACCCAGCCCGATCTCCTTCGCGAGGCCGTTGAAGCGATGGGTGAGCCTTTCGCCCGCCGTTTCGATGTGGTGGCCGGGATCGAGTCTCGCGGTTTCATTCTCGGCGCACCCCTGGCGGTCGCCCGTGGCGTTCCGTTCGTCCCGCTACGTAAGCCCGGGAAGCTCCCCGCCGCCGTCTATCGCGAGTCGTACGCGCTCGAGTACGGCACCGACGCGCTGGAAGTGCATCGCGATGCCTTCGCGCCCGGCGCTCGCGTCCTCATCGTCGATGATCTGCTCGCCACCGGCGGTACGGCCGTCGCCTCGGCCCGCCTGGTCGAGACCGCGGGCGCCTCCGTCGTGGGCTTCGCTTTCCTCGTGGAACTGGAGTTTCTCCCCGGCCGCGCCCGCTTGATGGATCGCGAAGTTTTCTCGCTCGTGAGGTACGCAGGAGAGGAGTAGGCCCGCTCTCGCGTCTTACCCCTGAAGAAGCGTCGGAACGGCTATCTTTCTTTGAGATTCGGAGGGAGCGAACCCGATCGGCTTTGGGCTTCCGGCGTCGGGTCGGAGGGCGCCGAGCAGTCTCCGAAGACCACGAGTTGACACCTGAAGCCCCCGATTCCCAGATCTTTCTGGTTCTTCTTGACATAGGGCGAAACTATGCCGCATTTTCCCGGTTCGTGCCCGGTGCGGCGTGTTCCGTCGCCGGTGCTCGCATCGCGCCGGCGAACGAACCTCGGCGCGCGCTGGAGAGACATCTATCGAGGCCACCAACGAACGCGGACTGTCTGCAGCTGAGCGAAGATTGGGTTGCTCTTGGTTTGAGGCTGCAGCGGCCCGGGAGGAGATGCGCGCGATGCAGGATTACGCATCGGACACACCGATGGATCTCCCGCCCGAGACTTGGGCTCCGTCCTCGATCGAGGCGGAGAGGGAAGGCCATCCCTTCGCGCCGGTCTGCACGCCGGTTCCTCAGGCCGTCGCGGGTCGGCACATGCGGGCCGGCGAACTCAGTCGCGGCCGACGTCGCGATCTCGAGGCAGGGGCGACCCCGCTCGACACGCTGAAGGTCGTCTACTGGGGACCGGGACGAAGTGGCAAGACCACCAACCTGAAGTGGCTCCATGGTCGCCTGCGCCCTGAACTGCGCGGCAAGTTCATCGACCTCGACACGCCAGGCGAGCGCACGCTCTACTTTGACCTCCTGCCCCTGAACCTCGCCCCGCCCGGCGCTCCGCCCGTCCAGCTCCGCCTCTACACCGTTCCCGGCCAGCCTCGCTTTCGACTCACGCGCAAGCTCGTGCTCGATGAGGTTGCCGGGATCGTCTTCGTGTGGGACGCCCGGGCGCGGCGCTTGACCGCAAACCTGGCCAGCCTGATCGAGATGCGCGAGACGCTCGCGGAGATGGGGATCTCGTGGGCCGACGTCCCGCGCGTGATCCAGTACAACAAGCTGGACCTCGCTGATCGGATCCCGCCGGAGCAGCTCGACCACGTCCTCGAGCGCATGGGGGAACGGGGGCCGCGATTCCAGTCGGTCGCGACGAAGGGGACCGGTGTGCTGGAGACCCTTAGTGCGATCACCGGGGCCGCTGTGCGTCGTCACCAGGCGCGCCTTGAATCGGATTGGATGTCCGGCGGAGGGGCGTTCTGACTTCACGCGCCGTGGAGTGGGGGCGCACCTGCCCGCCGCGACCGTCTTGCGAACCCCGGGTCCTCGGTGCTTAGATTTTCCCGGGACCGGGGTGGCGATTCCGTCCACGCGAGCTTCGGGCCCTTCGGTTCCGACCGGGTCTTGCAGTGGTACCCACGGGCACACGATCGGGAGGGCACCATGATACCGGTGACTGGAGAGCAACTGGAACGTAGGGTCGGCGTCCGGTTCGATCTGACCGACGCGGTGCAGGTTGTGCTGCTGGCGGGAACGCGTCGAATTCCCGTCCGGCTCATCGACTTCGCGCTGGCGGGCTGCGCCGTGGCCTGTGACGCGGACACGCTCGTCGACGGGAGCAAAGTCACGGTGATCCTGCGGGGCGCCGGCGAAGCGGACATTGCCCTGCGGGAAGCCATCGTGGTGAGCTGCTTTCCGCTGCCGGAGGAGGAAGAGACCGAGCGCTGCGGTCTCTACTTCGATCGGCCGATCTCCCTGGAGAGCCACGCCTGGCTAGCCAAGGCGGTGGGCAATCCGCTCCGCGATCCCCGCTCGCAGCATTCCGTCTTCGATGTTCAGCGTGAAATCGCCATGCGCGACCTCGATGCGCTGCAGGCGGGCATGCGGGATTCCAGCTCCTATCAGTTCCAACTGTTCCTTACCGGGATCCCCATATTCCTGGGCCTGCTGGGGACGACGTTCGCCTTCATCCTGCGGACCCTGCTCGGCGGCGCGCCGACGATCCAGTCCTGGGTGATTGTTCTCCCGGCGGCCTGTGCGTTGACCGCGGTCGCGATGTTGGTTGCCTTCCTGCGGAAAAGCGCCACGATCACGCGCTACCGCGCCCTGTCTCTCCTGCTTCAACGTTACCTCGCGGCCGGGCGTCTTCCGGGTAGGTATCGAGGCCGGGAGGATGCGCTGGCCAATCTGGATCACCTCGCCAGGTTCGGCCTGCTCGAAGGATCGCCGCTTGCGGTGGAGCCGATGGGGGCGGCGGCACCGGTACTCCGGTCGATGATTCCCGCTACTTCCTTCGCGGGCCTGTGCATCTTCATCCTTCTGTCGGTCCCCGCGCTGTCGCTCGCGGCGACATGGATCCTGGCGCTCCCTGCGGGATCGAAGACGACCCTGCATCTCGTCGTCGCGGCACTCACTACCGGTCTGGTGGCGGCTGCCGGCGTGAGCTCGTACGGTCTTATCCGCAGGGTCTACGGCGGGGACCTGTCCATGGAGTTTATGGTGATCCGGCTCAGCAGGATCTTGGAGCACGCTTCGATGTTTGATCCGCGCAGAACGACGTCGTACTGACGACGGCCGTTTCTTCGCTACGGCCAGAGGGAGGGAGAGAGGGGGCGCCCTTTCCCCTCGCATGAAGACCGTCGGCCGCTTGCGCGCCGTCGCCGAGTGACCCGACGGACCGCCCCGGCTGTTGGGGCGAACGCGTCGGACGACATGACCGCGGCGCACGGGCCGGTCCTGCATCGCTCACCTCTCCGCCACGACCCCGAAGGCTCCGGGGCACGGCCGTACCCGGGAAAACCCCGCCGCCCGCAGCCGATCGCTCACCCCGCGCGTGACGTTCGTCATCGATCGGCTTTCCGGGTTGCCGATGTAGTGAAAGAGCCGCCCCTTCGTCCCCAGAACCCGGTGGAGTTTCCGGTAGAACTCTGCGCCATAGAGCTGACCGGCCAAGCTGACCACCGGCGGGTCGTGGATGATGCGATCGAACATTCCCGCCGGGAAGGTATCCAGCAGCGCATCGCTGTCGCCTAGATGCTGGGTGATCGTCGCGTTGTCGAAGAGCGCCTGCGACCAGGGGTTTTGGCGGGCGATCTCCTGCGCTCCCGGGTCAAGTTCGATGGTGTGGACCTGGGCCGCCGTCCGTGCCGCCTCGATGGCCGTGTATCCCAGGCCCGTGCAGGTGTCGAGCGCCATGCTTCGCATCGGCGCGATCGCCTCCACCTTGGCCCGGCCATCCTGGTACGGATCGCACCCCTTGATCCGGTGCATGGTGAAGCCGGCCACCAGCATGGTCGGCGCGCCCGCGGTGGGCATCAGGCTGCAAACTCGGTTCGTCATCGCGGAGAAAACCTGGATCTTCTCGGGCCGACCGCCCTGGATGGCGAAGCAACCGTTCGGGGAGTCGTTGATCTCGTCGATCGCGTCCCAGTCAAGGTGCTCACCGTTCGGCAGGAAGAGACCCTCCGGGCACAGCGTCGCCTCAATCGTGGTGAGGCCGAGGTCGGGAGACAGGGAGATGTTTACGGCCGCTTCCCTGGTCCGGGGAAGAGTCTGCGTTTGGAAGCGGGAGAGGATGATGGGCAACATGGAGACACCCTGGGTGAAGGGATCAGCACGACGGAAAGCATACCACCCCCTGATGTGCTCGCTTGCGCGCCCAACCGGGTCGGGCGGAAAATCGGTGACAATCGCGATTCGGGACGGGTATGCTACCCGCCGACTCGCTACGCTCCCGTAGCTCAGTTGGATAGAGCGACGGTTTCCTAAACCGTAGGTCGCGTGTTCGAGCCACGCCGGGGGCACAGACTCAAACTCTTGGTGATTCGCAGCTTAGGCCCGGTCCCGCAATGGCTTGTGCCGGCGGGGCCGGGTTCTTTCTATACCCTCGTTCTCCTGGACTTTCCGGCGTAACCGGTTTTCCCTGTAGCGGCGGGTGGCGCCAACCTGACTCGTGATGGGTTCTGCTCGTCCACGACGCCGGCCTGGCGCTCTCCACCGACACGGCCCGGCCGCCGGTCACGCCGCCCTCGATGGCCGTCCCGGGGCCGGCGGCGTCACAACGCGGGAACGTCGGCCCGGATCTCCTCCTGTGGGCGAAGCGGTCGCGGCTCATAGAAATCCGGCGTTGCGAGAATCTCCAAGGAGATCCGGATCCGGTGACTCTTATTCTCGCGGCCAGCGCTGGGCGCGCGTATGAACACCATCCGAAAAGAGCAACTCCAAGTGCCGAGAGGACGTGGATAGGCGTGCCGAACCGTTTCGAGCAAAGCCGATGCACTCGTCCCGTTCCAGATCGCGGACCATGACCACGGGAGAGCGGGACGAATCCCACGCCAAGTCCACCGCTTCATCTCCGAACCTGGCGATCGAAATCTCGGTAGGGGTCTGGCGATAGGCCTGAGCGGGCACCGCCTTTGTGGGCTCCCGGCGAATCAGTTCCTCACCGCTCTTCACGACCCGCAGCGCCTGGATCCGATCCAGAAGTGCCGCCGACATCGGAACGGCGAAGCAGAACCCGCCCGAAGTCGGATCCGACGGGTGGGTCGACCGCATCAGATCGAAGTCCTGGGACCAAAGACACTGACCCGAGGCATCCAGCCCTTCCAGGCGATACGGGCCTGGCGCGGGAATCGACGGACGCGTAGCGATCAAGAACGACGGTTCCAGGAGCATCGCACCGTTTCTCCTAAGTCCCCAGATCAGCAGGCAGGGTTCCTTGGCAGCCTTGCCCCGGGCCTCTTCCCGCAAACCTATCGGGCTGCCCTCTCGGAAGGCCAGGATCTTCTTGTAGGTGTAGTCGCTGATCCATTGGGGGCTGCAGTAACTCATCACATCCTTGTACGTGGTCCTGTCCTTCAGGGCCGGTGTCCACACGTCGTACCCGTACGCCCCGATGATTCCGCCGGGATAGGGGTAGCCCGGATCCGGCTCATCCTCGCTTCCGGTGCACGTCGTGTGACCGTAATCCCAGTTGTGGCCGATCTCATGAGCGATCACCCAGGATCCACTGGGCAGGTAATCCCAGCCGATCGCGACGGGATAGCCGATCCACCCAAAGCCGGCCACGCCCGACCCGTATGTGACATGGACCACACCGAAATAGTAGCGGCTGCTGCCGTCCGCGATTCGCTGGGCCGTCACTTCGTCCAGCACCGTGTCCCACCCGGTCCCATCCGCGCTCAGGGCTGCCGTACTGCTCATCGCCGCGCGAACCAGGGCGTTGTAGTCAGGGATCGGCTGAAGCCTGCGGGTATAGTCCATGAACAAAGCCGCGTTCCCCGCGTTCACGTTGCCCGTGCCCGCAGTGGTGGTCACGGGTACCAATGTCATGTTCAGCACCGGAAGGTCTCGTACGTCCATCGCCCGCGGGCTCCCCGACGACGGCCAAGCGTTGTTGGCATCGTTCGATTCGGAGATCAGGTTGTCCGGATCCACATCGACCGCCAGGGAGTACCCGGGCTGGATGAGGGAGCCGGGGATGAGCTGGTTCCACGAGTTCGAGAGACTGCTCTCGCCGATGGAAGTGGGGACCGAAGCGCCGGGGGCGGACATTGTGTAGGTCTGCAGCAGGCTGCTGCCACTGTCGAACACCCGCACCCGCACCTGCGGGGTCGCGCTGTTGGCCGCACTGGCGATGACGAAGACGCGCAGATAGCCGTTGCGGTCCTTCACGAGGGGAACGTCGAAGGCCTGCGTTTGGGTCGCTTGGGTGATGTAGACCGTGGGAACTGTGAGGTCAAACCCGCCGGCCGTAATCGTTACACTGAATG
The DNA here is from genome assembly GCA_903844735.1 of Candidatus Eiseniibacteriota bacterium. GTDB lineage: Bacteria > Eisenbacteria > RBG-16-71-46 > CAIMUX01 > CAIMUX01 > CAIMUX01. Next base: position 73,484 of record CAIMUX010000119.1, on the reverse strand, counting down.
CCCGGCTGCCCCTGAAACTCGCCGCGTCGGTAGCCTGGATCGTGAACGTGAACGTCCCGGCCTCGGATGGCGTTCCGCTCAGGCTACCGCCTGCTGCCAGAGACAGACCCGTGGGAAGAGTCCCGAGGCTTTTGGCGAAGCTGTACGGGGACGTTCCACCGCCGGCGGTGACGGTCTGGGCATACGGGACCGCCACGGTGCCGCCGGCCAGCGAGCTCGGGCTCACCGCAATCGTCGGTGGCTGGCAGAGGTTGGGTGAGCAGGTCGTTTCCGCACCTTGCCAGGTGTTCGGAGCCGCGCACGCCGCCTGGGTCGTCACCGTACATGTGCCGGCGGGAGCACAGCACGCGCCGGCCGGTTGCGGGCAGGCGTTGGGGGAGCAACTTGTGCCTGCACCTTGCCAGGTGCTTGGGGCCGCGCACGCCGCCTGGGTTTTCGCGGTGCAGGTCCCTGCCGGCGCGCAGCAGGCGCCGGTCGGTTGCGGGCAGGCGTTGGGGGAGCAACTTGTGCCTGCACCTTGCCAAATGCTTGGGGCCGCGCACGCCGCCTGGGTCGTCACCGTACATGTGCCGGCGGGAGCACAGCACGCGCCGGCCGGCTGCGGGCAGAGGTTCGGCGAGCAACTCGTTCCCGCTCCCTGCCAGGTGCTCGGGGCGGTGCACGCCGCTTGGGTTTTCGCGGTGCAGGTCCCTGTCGGCGCGCAGCAGGCGCCGGTCGGTTGCGGGCAGGCGTTGGGGGAGCAACTTGTGCCTGCACCTTGCCAGGTGTTCGGAGCCGCGCACGCCGCCTGGGTCGTCACCGTACATGTGCCGGCGGGAGCACAGCACGCGCCGACCGGCTGCGGGCAGAGGTTCGGCGAGCAACTCGTTCCCGCTTCCTGCCAGGTGCTCGGGGCGGTGCACGCCAGCTGGGTGATCACGGTACAGGTTCCGGGCGAAGTACAGCAGGCGCCGGTCGGCTGGACGCAGGGATTCGGGGTGCAGACGGCGAACATCGTCCAGGCTTCAGTGCAGATTGCCTGGGTCGTCACCGAGCAGGTGCCGTCGGGCGCGCAGCAGGCACCGGTCGGTTGGACGCAGGGATTCGGGGTGCAGGCGCCGAACATCGTCCAGGCCTCAGTGCAGATTGCCTGGGTCGTCACCGAGCAGGTGCCGTCGGGCGCGCAGCAGGCACCGGTCGGTTGGACGCAGGGATTCGGGGTGCAGACGGCGAACATCGTCCAGGCTTCGGTGCAGATCGTCTGGGTGGTTACCGAGCAGGTGCCGTCAGGCGCGCAGCAGGAACCGGTCGGCTGGACGCACGGATTCGTGGTGCAGGCGCCGAACATCGTCCAAGTGCCGATGCAGCTCGTCTGCGTCGCGACCAGGCAGGAGCCGTCAGGCTCGCAGCAGGCGCCTGGCGGTTGAACGCACGGATTGGGGCTGCAGAAGCCGAACATCGTCCAGGCACCGGTGCAGTCAGTCTGGGCCGCCAGCGAGCAGTTACCGTCGGGCGCGCAGCAGGAGCCGGTCGGTTGGACGCAGGGATTCGAGCTGCAGACGTCGAACATCGTCCATGTGTCGGCGCAACCTGCTTGGGTCGCCACGGTGCATGTGCCGTCAGGCGCGCAGCAGGAACCCGTCGGCTGGACGCAGGGGCTCGGGCTGCAGACGCCGAACATCGTCCATGTGGCAGCGCAGTCTCTCTCGGTCGCGACTAGGCAGGTGCCGTCCAACGCGCAACAGGCGCCGGTCGGCTGGGCGCAAGGGTTCGGAGCGCAGACGCTGAACATCGTCCAAGTGCCGGTGCAACCTGTCTGGGCCATCACGGCACACGTGCCGTCAGGCTCACAGCATGCCCCCGTGGGGATTTCCACCCCGATCCCACTGCAAGGCACTGTTCCGAGCGATGCGTTTCCCGTGGCAACAAGGCAGGTCTTGCTGCCGGCCGAGGTTGGGCGGAAGCGGACCGTCACCTCCAATGCCTGCCCGGCGCTGAGCGAGTAAGCACCCGCCCCCGAGAACAGCGTGAAGTCGGAGCAGGAGGCGCCTGCAACCCCGCTCAGCGTGCCCCCACCCTCGTTGCGCAGGATGAACGAACGGTCAGCGGACCGGCCCAGCTCAACCCGGCCGAACTCCAGGCTGACCTGGTCCAGTTTCGGGACGGGCGGCTCGGTGCCTCGATCACGGCGACATCCAGGTAAGAGTGCGACTGCCAGCAGGATGATGAGTAGCCGGCATGCCGGGGGCCAAAAGGCGTCTGCCGCGGTTCTCATGATTCACCCCGTGATTGGTATGGCCCCGTGCGATGATGGCGGATTCTGCGAAGGACGCTCGGAAATGAATCGGGCCTCCGGGTGGTCACCTTTAGGCGGGACATGTCATTCGCACTCGATCGCGACACCGCCGTCGGTGGTGCGGACCTCGCGGGGACGCGTTTCCGGGCGCGAAGGATCGGCGATGCTCCGGCGCGTCGTTGGGCCTACACTCTGTTCATGGTCGGTGACTCCTCTACCCGCGGCCCGTGTCCCGTCGATGACGGGGATACCTGGTTCGCCCGCGCTTTTGACGCGCTCTACCTCGATCTGTATCGCCATCGCGACGGACGCGAGGCCGCGGTCTTCACGCGGGCGCTGCAGGCGAAGGAGGTCCGCGGCCCCTTCTGCGAGGTCGCCTGCGGTCCGGGTCGTTTCCTGCGAGCGCTGGCGGATGCCGGGGAGACGGCGTGTGGCCTCGACCTCTCCGCGCCGCTCTTGGCCCGCGCGCGCGAGGTACTCTCGGGCGGCTCGCTCGTACGGGGTGACATGCGTGTGCTCCCGTTCCGGGGCGGGGCGTTCGGTGCCGTGCTCCTCCTGTTCACGAGCTTCGGTTACTTCGCTGACCCGGACGACGACCGGCGGGTACTTGCCGAGGCGGTGCGGATACTGCGCCCGGACGGCAGTTTCGTGCTGGATTTCTTGAACGCCGGGGCGACGGTGCGGTCTTTGGTGGCGATGTCACGACGGGAAGTGGCCGGGGTCCGCGTGGTGGAGAGGCGCTGGGTCGATCCCCGCGGGCCGTTCCTGCGCAAGACGGTGGAAGCTGAGCCGGGCGAAGCCGGTTTGCCGGGGCTGCCTCGGGGGGAACGGGTGCGTCTCTACGAGCCGAGGGAACTGCGCGCGCTGGTCGCGGCCCATGGGCTAACGGTGGTCGCCGAATTCGGCGACTACGAGGGCACATCCTTCGAGGCGGAAGAGTCGGCGCGGTTCATTCTGGTGACGCGGTTGGAGGGGACGCGATGAGGTTTCTCGGGTGGCTTCAGGACGAGTCGGTCGCCCCGGCGGCGCGGATGGAATCGACTGGGCGGATCGAGCCGGAGGCGCGGATCGATCCGACCGCGAAGATCGAATCGGCGATGCATGGGCGGATTGGGTCCGGTGGGGCCGGGCCGGACACAGTGACGCCGACCTCGACCGGCGCCGTCATCGAGGTTGTGCGCGCCGCCGCGCGTGAGCGGCTGTGTCATCCCGGCACACTATCGGCCGCGACGGGGATGGAGATCCTGGAGTGGAACCTCGCGCGAGGCGCTGCGCCCGTCCTGGAGCCGGTCTGGCGTGCGGTGCTGCGCGGTGAGGGGGTGACCGTCGTCACCGGCCAGCAACCTGCGCTCCTTGGGGGCCCGCTCTACACGCTGTACAAGCTGCTCACTGCCGTCGAGCTGGCTGCGGAGCTCGAGCGCTCCTTGGGGTGCCCCGCTCTGGCTGTCTTCTGGGTGGTGGGGGATGACGCGGACTTCGGCGAGGTTTCCTCCACGTGGCTGCCGGGACCGGACGGGTCTGTGCGTAGGGTGCGTGATTCGGCGCTCCCGCCGGGCGGAACCATGATCGGGATGCTGCCGGCCCAGCGCCAGCTTGGGGAGCTACGCGCGGCCGCTTCAGACTGGGCACAGGCAGCGGGTGTGCCGATGGGGTCGGCAAAAGCTCCTGCGGCGACAGCGGCCGCGGCGGCTGTGATGTCGGCGGTGGCGGCAGCGGTGGCCGCGGGCGAGGATTGGAGCGGTTTTCTCGCGGCGCTGATGTTTCGTCTTCTCCCGGGGGTGCCCTGCCTCTTCCTCGATGGCGCCCATCCTGCGGTGGTGCGGGAACAATCGCCCTGGGTTCGCGAAGCGGCGCGGAGCTGGCCGCTGAGCGACCTGTTGCGCGAAGGCGAAGCGGAGGCCCGCGCCGCGGGGTTTGAGCCCGCCCTCGTTCCCTCCCTCGGTGAGCGGTCCGCGTTTCATCTCCAGGGGGCGCGCCGGGAGACTTGGAACGGCCAATCCGACGACGCCTTGACGCTGGGGCCGAATGTTGTTCTGCGGCCGTTGCTGCAGGACCTGTTGTTGCCCAATGCGGCGACCGTTTGCGGCCCGTCGGAGGTGCGTTACCGCACGCAACTCGGACCGGTCTATCGTCACGCGGGGATTCCTCGGCCGCCACTGGTGCCGCGCCTGCGGGCGGTGCTGTTGCCACCCGGGCAGCCGACCGAGGCGGGCAGGGAGGCAGCCGCGGCCGCTGCGGACGGGTCGCCGCCGGAGGCGATTCCCCCCGTCGAAGCGTTTCACGATCCCGATGCCTACCTCGCCCGGCGCACGGAAGAAGCGGCCCCTTCCGATCTTCTGGCACAGGCGGACGCATTGCGGTTGCGAACCAGAGACGACCTCGCCGCACTCGGCGCGCAAGTCGCCGTCTACGATGCCGGTCTGCCGCAGATGGTGGCGTCGGTGGCGGGGAAGGCCGACTTCCAGCTTCAACGGATTCGCGAAGGGATCACGGCAAGGGCGCGGCAACGGCTCCTGCGCGCAGACCCCCGGCTCGCGCACTGGCGCGAGTTTGTCCGGCCACGTGACGGCGAACAGGAGCGTTCACTCTCGCTACTCTCGCCATTCTTGCTGGACGGCCCCGGGGTGGTGGGCGAGTTGCGGGAGGCGGCGAGCGGACACCTGCGGGGGTTGGAGGACGGTCGGCCTGCGGCGGTCGCGGTCTTCGGACTCTCGGTAGAAACGGCTGAGGGGAGGCGAGCATGATCGCGGCGCGACGGTGCGGTACCTGCAAGGCCAAGGGTCTTCCGGCCGTGCGAGGGCGGGTCGGGATTGTCTGTTACCCGACCTCGGGAGGGAGCGGGATCGTGGCCACCGAACTGGGGCTCTCGCTAGCACGGCGCGGGTGGGAGGTGCACTTCATCACATACGCGCTGCCGGTGCGGTTGAAAGGGTTCGAGGAAAACGTCTTCTTCCACGAGGTGCAGACCGCCAACTACCCGGTCTTCCACCACCCTCCGTATACCCTCGCTCTGGCGGTCAAGATCACCGAGGTGGCGGAGACACACGGCCTCGACCTCGTGCATGTCCACTATGCGATTCCCCACGCTGTTTCCGCCTACCTGGCCAGGCAGATGATCCTGCCGGGCGCCTTGCCGGTCGTGACGACCCTGCATGGGACCGACATCACGCTCGTGGGGATGCAGCCGTCCTTCCACAAGATCACCCGCTTCTCCATCGAGCAGAGCGACCGGGTCACGGCGGTGAGTGAGTTCCTGCGGCGCAAGACGGACGAGCTGTTCGCGGTGGATAGGCCGATTCGCGTAATCCCGAACTTCGTCGACCCGGAGCTCTTTCACCCCGCGAAAGGTGGCCACCCCGCCTTCCCCTTCCTCGACCCGGGCGAGAAGACCGTGATGCACGCCTCGAATTTTCGGCCGGTGAAACGGGTCGACATCGTGGTGCGGACCTTTGCCCGACTCGCCACCGAAATTCCTTCGCGTCTCGTCCTGGTGGGAGACGGGCCGGAACGGTGGCAAGCGCAAGAACTGGCCCGCTCGCTGGGCGTGGAGGATCGGGTCTTCTTCCTAGGGATCCAGGAGCGGATGGAGACGCTGCTTCCGTTGGCCGACCTCTTCCTGCTGCCGAGCGAGCACGAGAGCTTTGGCTTGGTGGCGCTGGAGGCGATGGCGTGTGGTGTGCCGGTGATCGCCACCAGCCACGGCGGGACCAACGAGCTGGTGGAGGATGGTGCGTCGGGATTTCTGGTCGATCCCGATGACGGCGAAGCGATGGTGGCGACGGCACGCCGGGTGCTCGATGACGGCGCGCTGGCGCTGCGCGTGGGAGAGGCGGCGCGACGGCGCGCGGTGGAGTGCTTCTCCGAGGCGGCGGTGGTGGATCGGTATGAGGCACTCTACCGGGAGGTTGTGGGATAGCCGATCGTGCGCCTGATCGGGAAGGCTCGATTCGCACGCACGGATCAATGAAGCGGACCAGGCTGCGAGTGAGCCACTCATCCTAGCTGCCAAGTCGACCGGTTGGTTCCCTGGATGGCGGGTGGGTGAAGCTGAGTGCGGCCAGTCGCCCGGTGGGAATACCATCCCGCCGGTGCGAGAAGAAACGATCTCCCGCGCAGGCGGTGCATGAATCATCCGCGGCCACCGCCTCCGAGGGCAATCCGAGGTTCGCCAAGCGCAGCGCGATTTCCGCGTGCAGATCGAGGAAGGTACGGGTGTACGGATGGCCCGTCGCCAACGGGGCCACCGCCATCTGCGAAGGGGTCCCCCCCACGCGGGGCGCGGCGGGCCCCGACCAGGCGGTGCGGATCGCCGCTCGGTCGAATCTGTCGGCTACCTCCGGACCTGCCTCGAAACAGCAAGGACCGATGCCGGGACCCGCCCAGGCGCGCAGACCTGAGGGTGAGACCCCGGCGGATCTCATGAGCGCCGCGCCCATCGCCTCGATAAGCCCCGCCACGATACCACGCCAGCCGCAGTGCCCGTGGGCGCGCCACACGCCGGCGGTGATGGTCACCGGAACGCAATCGGCGACGGTGAACCAGAGCACCAGTTGAGGGTCATCGGTGATAAGGGCGTCGGCCGGGCCGTACACCCCCGGGCCATCCGGGCGAAGGACGCGGGCGCCGTGTTCGAGCCGGAGGCGGGCTACGCGATCGGCGAGGCCGAGAGATCGGAGTATGATCCGCTCGTTTTCGCGCACGGCGCCGGGATCGTCATCCGTAGAGCGTCCCACGTTGAGTGTCGCAAACGGGGGCGCGCTGATGCCGCCGGTCCGTTCGGAGACCACCGCGCGATATGGCCCCAGGAGGTCACTGGGGGAGCGAACGAAGTTGACGGACCCATCGCCGAAAGCACGCATGGATGGAGTGTAGGAAGGAGGCCCGCGCTGTTCAACCCGTTCGGGATCGACCAGGATTTGTTCAGGCTGGTCAACGGCGGTCCGCATGCGCCGTGGGTCGACGCACTGGCCTGGGGGCTGAGTTACCCGCCCCTTCCCGGTCTGTGGTTCGCGGTCCTGGCCGGGACCGTTGTGTGGGCGCGGGGCCGGGTCGGGCTGCGGGCGGTCCTCCTCGTCGCGGTGGCGGTCGGTACCGTCGATCTCCTTGGCGCGGGACTGCTCAAGCCTTGGATTGACCGGCTGCGTCCTTGCTTTGCCCTTTCCGATGTCCGCCTGCTCGTCGTGCGCCAATCCCACAGTCCTTCTTTCCCCTCGAACCACGCGGCTAACTCCTTCGCCGCGGCGGTGGTGCTGGCTTCGCTCGGCCCTGGCTTCGCGGTGGTCTCTTACCTCCTGGCGGCAATGGTGGCCCTGTCTCGGGTCTACCTGGGTGTGCATTATCCGGCCGACATCCTGGCCGGGGCGCTCCTTGGCGTGGGGGTGGGCCGAGTTGTTCGGATGCTTCCGGTAGGAGTCAAGGTTGTGCGGTTCAGGTTGGATCGAAAATTGCCGAATACAAAGGCATGAGCCGAAATCCCGTCGTCGCCGGGGTCGGGCCCCAGCCCGCCTTGTTCCGGCTCCCGCCCCAATACGCCGGTAACCGGCGCCTGCTCCTTTATGCCGCCGTCGTGGCCGCAGTCGGTCTGCTCCTGTTGCTCAGGACCGGCGGATCGGTGCATAGCCTTGTGAGCGGGTATTTCTTTGCCTGGCTGGCGATCAGCGTGGCCGCGGAGTTCCTCTGGCTTGAGTCGGTGTCCGGCAACTGCACCGACAGCATGGCCTCGACGGTGAACCTGTCGGTGATTTTTCTCCATGCCTCGGCCCCTGCCCTCTGGATCATCGCCGTTTCGGTCTTTCTGGCTACGCGCTTCATCCAGAAGCGAGACTGGGTAAAGTCGTTCTTCGGCCTTGGTCAGATGGCGATCACGGCCTGGATTTGTCTACGCGTGTTCACTGCCATCCAAGCGACACCGTTGGACGAGCGGGCGTTGCGCGAGCCCGCCACTGCCGCGGGCATGATTGCCGTGGGTGTGGCCTATTTCCTTGTCAACACCGGGCTGGTGGCGCTGGCTGTCTCGTTGGAGCGGCGTACGCCGTTCCTTGCGACTTGGCGCACGAACTACGTTTACCGGAACTCGCTGGTCTCGTCCGTGGCACTCTTTGCTTTGAGCCCGTTGCTCGTGCTCTCGTTCCTCGCCCTTGACTATCCCGGGGTGGTGCTCTTCTTCCTGCCGCTGCTCATCGTCAAGGACCAGAACCGCGAGTACATTCGCTTGCAGAAGATGACCCAAGCCCTCATCTCCTCGGAACGGATGGCGGCCAAGGGCGACATGGCGGCCGAAGTCGCTCACGAGATCAACAACTATCTGCAGATTCTTTCCGGCCGAACCCAGCTCTTGCTGATGCGCGCGGCACGGGCGGGGGACGAGGCGATGAAGGGAGATGCGGAAATCATCCGCCAGCAGGTGAGTCGGATGAGTGCCCTTGCCAAGGGGCTGCTCGACTTCTCCCACAAGGGGGTTCAACTCAGGGCGTTCGATCTCGACAAGCTGGTCATCGACACGGTCGACTTCGTGCGCCCCCAGAATCTATTCGACCGAATGGACCTGGTCGCGGAGGTCGAGGCAGGAGCCGGGGAGGTTCAGGCTGACCCGGGCCAACTTCAGCAGGTCCTCATCAACCTGCTTCGCAACGCCGCGCAGGCGATTCGGGGAGCTGCGCCGTCGCCTGAGGAGATCCACGGGCGGATCGAAGTGCGCACCGCCACGGGCCGCAAGGGGACGGTTCGGATCACCGTGACCGACAACGGACCTGGCATGGCCATCGAGACCGCGGCACACGTTTTCGAGCCGGGCTTCACGACCAAGGATGACGGGCACGGCTACGGCCTCGCTACCTGCTACCGGATTCTCCAGAACCACGGCGGCAAGATCACCGTGCAGAGTGAGTCGGGGCGTGGGGCAACCTTCATCCTCGAGTTTCCGAGGGGCATGGTGGTGATCGAAGGGAAGGGAGCGACCGGATCCGGCGTCGCCGACGCGGCCGGTGGGGGAGGGGGGCCGGCGTTGGTGCCGAGGACGCCCCCCCCGGTGCCCGAGGGAAGCGCCGGTGGATCCGTGCGGATGACCGGCACCGAATCCACGGAAGGTTGACGGGGTCCGAAGGGTTTTTTATAATTCGGCCATCGACGCCCACGGCCCCAAGGGGGACCAAGGGTGGCGTCGAATGGCAGAGGAGGCACGAAGGATGTGGATTCCCGGAGGGATCGGGGCGTGGCGGGCACATCGCCTGCGCATCGCCTGGCTGTCGCTGCCGCTGCTCCTCCTGGTGATCCTGATCCCCTTCTTTGCCCGCCGTACCGATCCGGTTCGACCCGCCACCGACTCTGACCCCTCCCGCTCTTCCGCTCTCGACGACTCCACCGAATCCGATTCCGGCTGGGAAACGGTCACGGACGTGGTGCGCCGAGGCGACACCTTTTCCGGGCTTCTGCTTCGCAATCGTCTCGGCATGCAGGACATCGGCCGCGTTCTGGAAAGCACGCGCCGACTCCGCCTTTTCAGTCCGAAGGCGCTGCAGCCGGGCCAGACCCTTACTCTGGAACGGGACGAGTATGGCCTCCTCCGCCGCCTTACCTTCACCCTCTCGCCCGAGGAGATTTATGTCTACGAGGTGCGGGGCGACGCCCTGGTGGCCTGGCAGCAGCCGGTCGCGCGGGAGGTGCGCCTGCGCAAGTTCGAGGGGCGGATCGACCAAACTGTTGACGATGCCATCCGCGATGCCGGGGGCGACTACCGCCTGACCCTCAAGTTCGCTGACGTTTTTGCCTATGACGTCGATTTTCTCACCGAGGTGCAGCCGGGTGACCGCTTCAGTCTCCTCGTGGAGGAACGGTTCGCCGACGGCCATTTCCTCGGATACGGGGATGTTCTCTACGGTCGGTACGAAGGCCGGTGCGCGGCCGGCGTCGCCGTCTCCTATCGCGGCACGGGAGCGACTGGGAGCGGCTACTACGACTTGAAGGGACGGGCCCTCAAGAAGAGCTTCCTCCGGGCACCGCTGGCGTTCCGTCGCATCAGTTCCTACTTTTCCAAGGCTCGCTTCCACCCGATCCGAAAGATTTTCCGCCCGCACAACGGCATTGACTACGCCGCGGCCACGGGCACGCCGGTGGTGGCGGTGGCGGACGGTGGTGTCGCCATCGCCGGGTGGAAAGGGGATTACGGTCGGTACGTGGAGATCCGCCATGCCGGCGGCACTACGACGAGGTATGGCCATCTCAGCCGCATCGCCACCGGTTTGCGCGCCGGGTCCCGCGTTTCCCAGGGTCAGGTCATCGGCTATGTCGGCAGCACCGGCTTGGCGACCGGACCGCACCTTCACTACGAGATGGTGCAAGATGGCGCCCGCATCAACCCTCTTGCGCTGCGCAACGTGCCTGCGGAGCCGATCCAGCCTTCGGATATGGAGCAGTTCACTGACTGGTCGAGGAGCCTTGAGGAGCTGGAGAAGGTCCTGCTTGCGGGGCAGGTGCTGGAGCAGTTCCAGCCGTCGCTGCTTCAGGCTTCGCTGGCCCAGCTCCAGTCGGAGGCCCCGCCCCTGCGTTGACACCGGCGCGGGTCGGTGATACTGTGCATCGTCCGGAGTCCCGTGCGTGCGCGCGGCGGATCCCGGTTCTTTGCCGAGTGCAGAAGGGGGATTGTTTGTCGCTCTCGAACCTGGATTCATTCCTGCGGTCGTTCCAGGCCGACACCGGCCTACGCGAGTTTCAGGAGCCGGTGCGAGAGCAGCTCGATGCAGTGAGTGCCTCGTTTGGGGATTTCTTCCAGAGCTCAATTCCGTTGGTGCGGGGGTTGTCCGGGCACCTGTTGGGCGTGACGGGGAAGAAATTCCGTCCCGCCCTGGTGCTGCTGGTGGCAAGTTCCGGTCAGTCGGTGTCGGCAGATGCCGTCTTTGCCGCCAGCGTCATCGAGTTGATCCACACCGCTACCCTGGTCCACGACGACACGATAGACCGCAGTGCGGTGCGTCGCGGGCTGCCCACTATTAACGCTTTGTTCAACGACCAGGTCTCCACCATCCTCGGGGACTACATCTTCACCAAGGCATTACACGAGTTGGTGGAGCGGCGGCTCGACACCCTGGTCCCGGTGGTGGCGCGCACGATCTACCACATGGCCATCGGTGAGATGCTGCAGATTCAGCAGAAGGAGGATCTCGATCTGGGCGAGGAAGCCTATTTCGAGCTGGTCGACCGAAAAACCGCATCTCTCATGGGCGCATCGACCGAGATCGGGGCTCTCGTGGGGCGGCTCGGCCCGGAACGCACCACGCGTTTTCGCCGCTTCGGCGAGATGTTGGGCCGGGCGTACCAGGTGACCGACGACCTGTTCGACTACATCGGCGATCCCGTTCGAATCGGCAAAGGGGTGCGCACCGACCTGCCGGATGGCAAGGTGACTCTTCCGCTCATCCGCGGCCTCGCCGGGGCCGGGTCGCGCGACCGTGCGCGCCTGCGCGAGTTAGCCGCGCACAAGGACCCCGGCCCCGAAGGTTGGGACGATCTCCTCACCATCCTGGATCGGGCCGGGGCGATCGCTTCCTGCCGCGACACGGCCCGCGCTCTGGCCGAGGAATGCGTGGTGACCCTGCGCGGGGAACCACCCTCGCGGTGGCGGGACGCGCTCGAACAGGCGGTCACGTACGCCGTGCACCGCCTCCATTGAGAGGATGTCGCGAATGAAAACCACCGAAATGGATACGCCCGCCCGCCGCCGCCCCGCACGCCGTGTGGGGATGCCATCCTCCGAGCTGGCCGGTCGCCTCGGGCGCCTGGTCGCGGAGAGACGGGCGCAGGGCGTGCTCATCCTCGACCTGCGGGGGCTCTCCGGGGCCTGCGACTACTTCGTCCTGGCCACCGGCCTTTCCGAGTCGCATGTGGCGGGACTTGCGGATCACCTCGATGACACATTGCGCGAGGAAGGGATCCGGCCCTGGCATGTGGAAGGGCGGCAGAACCGGAAGTGGATCCTCCTTGATTTCGTCGATGTGGTGGTCCACTTGTTCCAGGCAGAGACGCGGGACTACTACCGGCTGGAGAACCTCTGGTCGGAGGCGCCGCGCGAGGAGGTTCGCACCGCCGACCCCGACCCGGGGACCCCGTTCGGCGACGGCTCGGAGGAGGACTGACCTGATGCAATCGCCCATGCCCGTGCTCGTGGTGGGATCGATCGCGCTCGATTCGGTGCGTACTCCGGCGGGGGAACGGGAGGAGGCGCTCGGGGGGTCCGCCGCGTATTTCGGCGTGGCGGCGTCCCACTACGCGGCCGTGCGGGTCGTCGCCGTGGTGGGGACCGATTTTCCCGAACGTCACCTTGACACCTTCCGTCGACGTGGTATGGACTGCGCGGGGCTGGCGACGGCCGAGGGGCGTACGTTTCGCTGGGCCGGAGTCTACGCCGATGACATGAACAAGCGCACCACCCTGCGCACCGAGCTCAACGTCTTCGAGGAGTTCCACCCGGATATGCCGAGCTCCTATCTCGATTCTCCCTGTGTTTTCCTCGCCAATATCGATCCTGGGTTGCAGCTCGAGGTTCTTGACCAGATGGACGCCCCGCCGCTGGTGGTCCTGGATACAATGAATTACTGGATCACGTCGGCGCGGGAGAAACTCCTCGCGGTGCTGCGGCGGGTACACGTCTTTCTCCTCAACGATGAGGAGGCGCAGATGCTGACCGGTGCGGACAACGTGCTGAAGGCGGCCGAGGGGATTCGCATGATGGGCCCGAGCGTGGTGGTGATCAAGCGCGGGGAACATGGAGCGCTGGCCCGCACCGAACAGGGTTGGTTCGCCGTGCCTGCGTTCCCTCTGGACTCTCCGCAGGACCCGACCGGCGCGGGCGATGCGTTTGCCGGCGGGCTGGTAGGTTTTCTGGCGCGCAACGGTGGGATCCTCGACGAGCCGTGTCTCCGTCTTGGTCTGGCGCACGGGGCGGCCGTAGCGTCGTTTGCGGTAGAGAATTTCAGCGTGGATGGGCTGCTCGACCTTTCGCTAGAGACGATCGAACGCCGGGTTCGCCAGATCCGCGATCTCTCGCGTTTCGAACTGGAGTTGCCCGCGCGCGGTTGAGCGGCACTCGGGACAAACCACATCCCGGCCCCGACGCCGGAAAAGGAGCGACACCGTGCAACGGGAGCAGGTTGAGGCGATCGAGGCCGGCCTGCGGCAAATCGCCGGCATCCAATCGGCCCGAATCCGGGTCGAGGGTGGCGATATCGCCGAGGTCCAGGTGGTCGCGGCCCAGAATCGGAGGGCCAAAGGGGTGGTGCGCGACGTCGTCGCCGCCCTTTTCGGACGCTTTGGGATCACCGTCAACCACCAGAGCGTGAGTGTGGTCACCGCCGGCGGGCCCGCCGAGACCGAGCTCGACGAAGGGCCATCCTCGCGCAGGCTCCTGTTCCGCAGCGTGAACCTCTATCGGGAAGGGAATCACAACGAGGGCCAGGTCGAATTGCAGGACGGTGACCGCGTCCTGATCGGGAACGCCTCCGGACCGGCCGTGCGGCACAGCCAGGAGCGACTGGTGGCCCAGGCTGCGATGCAGGCGGTGAGCCGCACATTCGGTGGCGGCGTCGCCCTCGAGCTGGCCGGGCTGCAGCGGAGCCGGGTGGGGAGTCGCACCGCGATGCTGGTCCATCTCATCGTTCTGCGTGGGCGGACCCAGATTCAGCTCGTGGGAAGCGCCCTTGTCGGCACCGACGCGCTTGAGGCGACCGTCTTCGCTGTTCTGAACGCCCTGAACCGCATCCTCCCGACACTCACGGGCGAAGATACGGTGGAATACGAAGTCGAGGACTTCCCGTCGGAGGCAGGATCGTGAGCGCTGGATTTTCTCCGAATCTTAGGGGTGGAAACAGGGGGTTGACAGTCCTGTCTCCCTTTTTCTACACTGCGGAGACGAAAAACCGGTTACTCATGGGTGATTAGCTCAGTTGGTTAGAGCGCTTGCTTGACATGCAAGAGGTCACTGGTTCAACTCCAGTATCGCCCACCATGTTTCTTTCGCCCGGTCGACCCGTTGGGGGCCCGTCGGGTTGGTGCAGTTGTAGCATCGCTGCAATCGGTCGAGTTGGTGCAATTGGTCGCATTGGTGCAATCGGCAAGTAGAAGCCCGCTTCTCACCCGCCGGCCGGATAGGCCAGGACGGGTTCCGTGCACCGGACGGATCGCCGCGGGGCCATCGGCTCCAGGGCGGGCAAGTCCGTGGCGTCGGGGAGGCGGCTTTGGCCGCCTCTTTTCGTTGGGGGTGGTTTGGTCCAGGAGGTGTGAGCCATAACGGGAAAGGTTGAAACTCGGGTCAACGAGCGCATCCGGACGCCCATGGTTCGGGTCATATCCGCCAATGGGGATCAGCTCGGGGTCATGGCGATTTCGGATGCGTTGCGGACGGCACGGGAACTGGAACTCGACTTGGTGGAGGTGGCACCGACCGCAAGGCCTCCCGTCTGCCGGATCATGGACTTCGGCAAGTTCAAGTACGAGACGGCGAAGAAGGACCAAAAGGCGAGGAAGAAGCAGCACCTCTCCGTCGTGAAGGAAGTCAAGCTCAGGCCACGGGTGGAGAAGCATGACTTCGAGTTCAAGATGCGGCACGCTCGCGACTTTCTCGAGGAGCGAGACAAGGTCAAGATCACCTGCCAGTTCCGGGGACGGGAATTGTCCCACCCCGAGCTTGGCTACCAGTTGATGGAAAGGGTGATCGCCATGCTGGGAGACATCGCCACCGTCGAACAGAAGGTCGGCCAGGAAGGCCGGTTTCTCACCATGATGCTGGCAGCGAAGCCGGGTGTGGGGGCCGCGCCGAAGACGAAGCCGGAGGAGGGGAGCGAGGCTCCCCAGGCCGACGTGGCGAGAAAGGAATGAACGGATGCCGAAGATGAAGACAAGTCGCTCCGCGGCGAAACGCTTCACACTCACCGGGGGAGGGAAGTTGCGCCGTCGCAAGCAGGGCAAGGGCCACATGCTCACCGCCAAGACGCGGAAACGGAAGCGGAACCTGCGCCAGTCGACGCTGGTCCACCCGGTGGACGAGAGGCGGGTCAAGCGCATCCTGGGCATAGGCTGAGCGGGGCGAATGAGCCCAGCGCTCCGGGCGCCGCCGGATCGGCCGCGCCGGGAGTTGGGAGGATACGATGCCGAGAGCAAAAAGTGTTGTTACCGGGAAGGCTCGGAAGAAGAAGGTTCTCCATGCGAACAAGGGGGCGTTCCACGGCCGCCGCAAGCTCCTCCGCACCGCCAAGGAGAACATGTGGCGTGGGCTGAACTTCGCCTACGCGGGGCGCAAGCAGAAGAAGCGGGTCTTCCGTTCCCTCTGGATTCTCCGCATCAATGCGGCGGCGCGAGGTTTTGGGATGAGCTACAGCCGGCTCATTGCCGGCCTGAAGCTGGCCGGGATTGTCATCGACCGCAAGAGCCTCGCCGACCTCGCCGTCCATGACCTCGCGGCTTTTGCCCGTGTGGTGGACGCCGTGCGTGCGGTGACGCCGGAGCCGCTTGCGACGCCTGCGGCCACCGCGGCATCTGCGGCACCTACGGCAGAACCGGAGGCCGCGGAACCGGCCGCCTCGGAGTCCGCTGATGGCTGATGCGGAAGGCGTCTGGTTCCAGTCCGCCGTTGAGGAAGACGGGGCGGCATATGCGGCAACCGGCGCGCACGCGGAGCCGGCGAACGGGCTGGACGGCGAACTCGGTCTTCTCGAGGCGAGGGTGGCCGAGGCCGCCGACTTGGTTCTGCGCCTCCGCGAGGAGCGCGCTGCCTTAGCACGCGAGCGCGAGACGCTTCTGCACGAGTGTGGGGATCTGCGCCGCGAGTGCGAGTCCTTCCGTCGCGACCATGACGCGCTTCGGCGCGAGAGGGAAGAGACTGCGGCCCGTCTGACGCAGATCATCGCCAAGGTTGACGCCCTGCGGGGCGAACCCTAAGGTGGGTGGCGTGGGGCCCTCGCCCCGCGAAAGCCGAACGAGCCGGGGGGGCTCATGGAGCGTAACGACCCGGGCACGCCAGTCCGGATTCTCGGGGAGGAGTACCGGATCGCCGGAGCCTCGCCGGATCGAGTCCGTGCCCTTGCCTCGTTCGTCGAAGAGAAATTCCTGGAACTGCAGGCCGCCCGACCACTGGTTGATATCAAACGACTGGCGGTGACGGTCTGCCTGAACATCGCCGAAGATCTATATCAGGAGCGGACCCGTCGCAACGCCGAAGACGGCAATGCGGTAGGGCGGGTCCGTCGGTGTCGCGAGCGGCTGGAAGATGTGCGCGCGGAGGACTGCCGGCCCGAGGGCAGCACTTCCTTGAGTGGGAGTGCCTGAGCGCACGGGAAAGCGATCGGGGATCGGGGGAAGTCGCTGCCACCTCGGTGCGAGCGTAAGGCTTCTCGAGCCAACAGTCCCAACGAGGGAGCCGAGGGCCAGCCTCCGGGTGGTATCCCGCGAGGGAGTCGCTACGAGGTTGGGGTAGGTTCCCACCTGGTTTGACCAGGTTCGAGAGCCCGCGCTCCACCAGGGAACGGCGGCTTCCCCCGATTTCTTTCGTGTCCGGTCCGCGGCGCCGGGAGGAAGTCCGATGGACCAGGCTCTCACCCTGCCGCTGGCGCTGGTCGGACTGCTCGTCGGTGCCCTCCTCGGGGTGCTGGGGCGCTCATGGATCGGTCGCAACCGTCTCACTCTTCTTGAGCAGCGTGCCCGCGAGCATGAGCTTGAGGCCGAGCACCGGCTGAAGTCGGTCGAGGTGGAGGTGCGAGAGCGCCTGCAGCAGGCCCGCGAGGAAGGCGACCGCGAAATCCGCACGGCACGCACGCAGCTTGAGCTGCGCGAACGTGAAGTCACCCAACTGGAGCGCGAGCTGCAGTCACGTGACCGGGCGGCGGCCCGCAAGGAAGGCGAGATCGTCGGGCGCGAGGACCGCTTGGCCAAGGCCGAGGAGGCTGTGCGTTCCCGCATTCGAGAGGCCGAGGCCAAGACCCGCGAGGCGGCGCAGCGGCTCGAGAGTCTGGCGGGGCTCACGGTCGATTCAGCCCGCTCTCTGATCATGCGCCAAGCCGAGGAGGAGGCCCGCACGGCTGCCGGCCGCGCCGCCGCCGTGATCCGAGAAAGCGCGGTGCGCGACGCGGAGCGCGAGGCCCGCCGCATCATCGGTCTCGCCATCCAGCGACTCGCCTCCGACCAGACGATCGAGACTACCGTCACCGTGGTCGCTCTCCCCAGCGACGACATGAAGGGGCGCATCATCGGCCGCGAGGGGCGGAACATTCGTGCCTTCGAGATGGCCACCGGCGTCGACGTCATTATCGACGACACTCCCGAGGCTGTCCTGCTCTCGAGCTTCGACCCGGTCCGGCGAGAGATCGCCCGGCGCTCGCTCATGCGTCTCATCGAGGACGGCCGCATCCATCCGGGCCGGATCGAGGAAGTGGTGCAGAAGGCCACAGAGGAGCTTCGTTCCGAACACCACGTGGGGGGCGCGCAGGCGGCCTTGGAGGTCGGGGTTCCCGCCCTGGCCCTCGAGGTTCTCGAGGTGCTGGGTCGGCTCGAGTACCGGACATCCTTCGGACAGAACGTCCTTCGTCATTGCGTGGAGGTGGCCCACCTGGCCGGCCTCATCGCCGGCGAACTGCAGCTCGATCCGGCGGTGGCACGCCGCGCCGGGCTGCTCCACGACCTCGGCAAGGCGCTCGACGAGGACCATGTGGGGTCGCACGCGCTGGCCGGAGCGGAGCTGCTCAAGCGCGTGGGGGAGAGGCCGGAAGTCATCGAGGCGGTTGCGGCGCATCATGCCGAGATCGAGGCGCACACCCCGTTCGCCTGGATCGTCCAGGCGGCCGACGCGATTTCCAGCTCGCGACCGGGAGCCCGCCGGGAAAAGCTCGAGACCTACCTCAAGCGATTGGAGCAGCTCGAAGCGATGGCTGGGGGGTTCCCCGGCGTCGAGCGGTCGTTCGCCATACAGGCGGGACGTGAGCTGCGCGTTCTGGTGCAGAGCCGGGAGGTGGGGGACGGTGACGCCGCGGCCCTCGCAGCGGCCATCGCAGCGCGGATCGAGAAGGAAATGCAGTACCCCGGACAGATCAAAGTTGTCGTGATCCGCGAACTGCGGGCCATCGACTACGCACGCTAGGGGCGGTCGGTGCGGATCCTCTTTCTGGGGGACATAGTAGGGCGGCCCGGGCGGCGCCTGGCGGCCGGTCTCGTCCCGGAATTGCGCCGGGAGATCGGCGCCGACCTCGTGATCGCCAATGGTGAGAACCTCGCCGGCGGGAAGGGGATCACCGCCGATACCGCGGCTGAGGCCTTTGCCGCGGGCATCGACTGCCTCACCGGCGGGAACCACACGTGGGACAAGGACGAGGGAGCGGCGGCGATCGAGCGGGACGAGAGGATTCTCCGACCGCTGAACTATGCGCCGGGCGCGCCTGGCCGCGGCTGGGGACTCTTCACCGCGGGCCCGGACAAAGTGGCCGTGGTCTCGGTGGTGGGGCGGATCTTCATGCCACCGATGGACTGCCCCTTCCGGGCTGTCGACGCGGTCCTACAGAAAACGGCGGGGCAGGCCTCCATTGTCTTTGTTGATTTCCACGCCGAGGCGACGTCGGAGAAGATCGCTCTTGCCTATTACCTGGATGGGCGGGTGACCGCCGTTATCGGCACCCACACCCACGTGCAAACGGCGGACGAGCGGATCCTGGCTCGGGGCACCGCCTGCCTGACCGACGCGGGAATGACAGGCGCGCACGATTCGGTTATCGGTGTGCGCAAGGAGCTCGCCTTGCGTCGCATGCTGACCCAGTTGCCGGTCCGGTTTCAGCCGGCGGACGGTGACCCGTGGCTGCACGGCGCGTGGATCGAGGTCGACCCCGGCACCGGCCGGGCCACACGAATCGAGCGGGTGCGGCGCGCATTGCCGACATGACGGTGCGGCGCTGCGGCGCGGTCGTCCGGTGCGGTAGCGCGGCACAAGGAGGGCGGATGACGCTGAGATTCGGCCTAAGAAACGAATACGACTGGCTTCAGACTTCGGGCTTCGGACTTCGGGCTTCAGAATTCGGGCCACAGGGCGTCGGGCAGTTCCTAGCCCGAAGCCGACTCCGAGTCTCAGGATGACGAAGCGGTTGGAGGGCCGGATCCTCGCGGGAGCGGTGCGCTCCCGCGTTTGTTCGCGGGTCACGGCCGGGCTGCGCGCTGGTGCTTCCACGCCGCCCGGGCTTTTGATGATCCGGGTCGGAGAGGATCCGGCTTCCATCTCGTATGTGCGAGGGAAGGAGAAGGCGGCGGCGGAGACGGGGATCGTGTCCCGCGTCGAGGTGCTGGATCTGTCGACCTCGGAGGCGGTACTGCTTGCCCGTATCGCCGAGGCGAACCGCGACCCCGCCATCCACGGGCTCCTCGTCCAATGGCCGCTTCCCAAGCAGATCCGGCCCGAGGCCGCATCCGAGGCGATCGATCCGGCAAAGGACGTCGATGGATTGCACCCGTACAACCTGGGCCGCTTGGCACTCGGGCGCCCGTCGATTGTCCCCTGCACGCCGCTGGGAATCCTCGCCCTTCTGCACGCGGGGCGAGTGCCCGTGGCCGGCGCGCGCGTGGTGGTGCTGGGCCGCAGCCAGATTGTGGGACGGCCTCTCTCTCTGCTGCTCGGAGTCAAAGCCGACTGGGCGGACGCTACGGTGACCACCGCGCACAGCCACAGCCGCGGCCTGGTGAATCTTGCGCGCGAGGCCGACATTCTCGTCGCCGCCATCGGGCGTCCCGGCGCCGTCACGGCGGAGATGGTGAAGCCAGGTGCCACGGTGGTTGATGTCGGCATCCACCGGCTTGATGATCCTGCCGCCCCCAAGGGTGTGCGGATCGTCGGCGACGTCGATGCGGCAGGCGTGGAGCCGGTAGCCGGTTGGCTCACGCCGGTACCCGGCGGGGTGGGGCCGCTCACCGTCGCAATGCTCCTTGCCAATACCATGGAGGCCTGGGAGCGCGCGTGCGGTGTGATCGGACCCGCGACCTGGATGGAGGCCTGCGGCCTGATTCCGGAGGGGCCTGGCTCGGGCGAGCTCGTTTCGGGCGGGCTGGGGGAGTGACCGCGTGGACGACGATGGGTTTTCGGTTTCGGCGCGCGGCGTCGAATGCGTCCCTACCGTCTCCGAACTGACCGCCAAGATCAAACGTACTCTGGAAAGGGAGTTCCCTCGGGTCGCCGTCTGCGGCGAGATTTCCGGTTTTCGTCTGCACACCAGCGGTCATGCCTATTTCACACTCAAGGACCCCGGCGCGGTGCTCAGTTGTACAGCGTGGCGCTCTGCTTTGGAGCGAATGCGCGGCCGGGCCGCCGACGCAGCACTGCTCCGCCGGCTCGAGGCGGCTCCCGATGGGGCACGCGTGGTTCTCAAAGGCTCCATCGGTGTCTACGGCCCGCGCGGCTCGTATCAGCTCCATGTCGAAGGGATGGAAGAGGCCGGTCGCGGCGACCTGCACGAAGCGTTTCTACGGCGCAAGGCGAAGCTCGAAGCGGAGGGCCTTTTCGACCCGGCGCGCAAGCGGGAGCTTCCGCGTTTTCCGCGCCGTATCGGTGTCATTACCTCCCGCGACGGGGCGGCCCTGCGGGATATCCTTCGCGTGCTGGGTACGCGATGGCCGCCGGCCGAGGTGCTCCTTCGCCCCGCGCCCGTGCAGGGAGAGGGCGCCGCCGCGGAGCTGGCGCGGGCCGTCATGGAGCTGAACGCGCAGGGGGATCAGGATCCGAGCTCTCGCGTGGACGTGATTCTCCTCGCTCGCGGCGGCGGCTCGATCGAGGACCTTTGGCAGTTCAATGAGGAGGTTCTTGCGCGGGCCGTGGCGGGGTCGGGCGTGCCGGTCATCTCCGGGGTGGGGCACGAGACCGATTTCACGATCTGCGATTTCGTGGCCGACCGAAGGGCCGCCACGCCGAGCAACGCCGCGGAATTGGCGGTCCCTGATCGGATCGATGTGGCGCGGATGTTGGAGCGCGAAGCACGCAGGGTCGGTTCGGCAGCAGCGCGGATCTTCGACCGGGCCCGCGTGCGTTTGCTGCAGGCGCGTCACGCCCGCGGCCTCCGCCGCCCGGAGGACCTGGTGCGGCGGCGTGGGCAGGATCTCGATCAGTTGGCTGACCGTCTGGCAGCGGGAATGGCACGAACAGCGCGGGCGAAACGTGAGTCCTTGCGGTTGTTGGAGTCTCGTCTGGGCCGCCAGGAGCCACGGGCCCGTGTGGTGCTGCGGCGTGCGCGGCTCGAGGAATTGCGGCGTGGGCTTCTCCGTTCGTGCCAGACTAGGTTGTCTGCGCGGGGCTCGCGGGTGGACGTGGCATCCGCCCGGCTGGCGGCACTCGGACCGGAGCGGGTGTTGGCACGTGGGTACGCGCTGGTACGGCGCGAGGCCGATGGACGGCTTGTGCGACTGGCCGGCGAGGCACCCGCGGGCGCGCGCCTTTCGGTTCTCTTGCACCAGGGCCGACTGGCGTGCCTGGTCGAACGGTCGGAGCCATTGGATCGAGACGGCAGGTTGAGGGAGGACACGGCATGAACGACGCCGAAGTGGGCGGAAAGGTCGTGCGCAAGCGGGGCGGCAAGGCATCGGGCCAAGCGAGTCGCGAGCCCGACTTTGAGGAATCGCTCCGGCGCCTAGAGGCGATCGTGGGCCGACTTGAGGCCGGCGAGTTGCCGCTTGAAGAGACGCTGCGCCTCTTCGAGGAGGGTCAGGTGCTGGTTCGCGGTTGCGGTGGCCTGCTGGAGCGCGCCGAGCAACGGGTGAAGGAACTCGTCGAGGGGACGGGCGAGACCCGCGACGTCGCGATCTCGGGAGTGGGGGGGGCTGGCGCTTCCGGTGGTGCCGAGGATCGGGAGGGCACGAATGCGTAAGACGACTCTTACCGAGGGGGGGGTGGGCAAGGCGATTCGCCCGGAGGGACGGGATGCCTGGGCTGCATGGTTGACGGAGGTGGGCTCCCCGATCGAGGCGGCGCTCGACGACGCCCTCCCAGCCGAGTCTGAGAAGCCGAAGAGCGTCCACCGCGCGATGCGGTATTCCGTCTTTTCGGGCGGCAAGCGAATTCGTCCGGCGCTCGGGGCTCTTGGTTTCCGGCTCGGCGGCGGTCGTGGCGACGGCGGCGTCCGGCTCGGTGCCGCCATCGAGCTGATCCACACCTTCTCGTTGATCCATGACGACCTCCCGTGCATGGATGACGACGACTACCGGCGCGGTCGCCTCACCTGCCACCGCAAGTTCGGCGAGGCGGTCGCGGTGCTGGCCGGTGACGGCCTGCAGGTTCTGGCCTTTGAGGTTCTGGCCACGCTCCCGGCTTCGGCGGAGCGCCGCCTGCGTGTCCTGCACGAGATCACCAGAGCCGTGGGAACCGCGGGCGTCGTCGGAGGCCAGGTAGTGGACATCGAGTCGGAGGGGCGGCGCATCTCTCCAGCGTCGCTTCGCTGGATGCACGAGCGGAAGACGGGCGTGCTGCTGCGCGCTTCGCTCGTTTGTGGGGCGATCCTGGCGGGAGCTCGGCCCGGCCTGTTGGAGAGGCTCGCCACCTTCGGTGGGGCGTTCGGGCTTCTCTTCCAGATCACCGATGACCTTCTCGACGAACATGGAAGCTACAAGACACTGGGGCGCCGGCGCGGGCGCGATCGGGTTCTCGGCAAGGCAACGTACCCGGCCACTTTGGGGCGCGAGCGGGCCCGGCTCGCCCTCGCGGAGGCGGTGGCGGAGGCGCTCTCCCTGATCCCGGTGGAAGGAGATATGGGGGAAGTCTTCGCCGACTTAGTGGGCACGGTGGTGGGACGTCTTCCCGAGGGGGTTTTGAAGGGGACGCAATCGTGAAACGCGTTGCGATTTACCCGAACCTTGACAAGCCGGCCTGTGCCGCACAACTGCGACGCCTCATTTCCTGGCTTAGACGCCGCGGTCTCGATGTGTTGGTGCCGATCGACGGAACCCCTCGGACCGAGGAGCGGGGCGGGCCCGCCTTCACGTCCCACCAGCTTCGGGGTGTCGATCTCATGGTGGTGCTCGGAGGTGATGGCACACTCCTTTCGGCGGCGCGTGCCATTCACCCGCGGCGCGTGCCGATCCTCGGGGTCAATTTCGGCGGCCTCGGCTTTCTCGCCGACCTCTCCACCGATCGGATGCTTCCCGCCCTCGATTCCGTGCTCGCCGGGCACTATCGGCATGAGCCGAGGATGATGCTGTGCGCCAGCGTCATCGATGCCGCGGGACGCGTGGTCGAGGCGGTGCACGGTTTGAATGACATCGTGCTCCACCAGACCGGGCGGCGGGCGATCGTCATCCAGGCGGTGCTGGCTGGCACGTCATTGGGTTCCTTCCGCGCCGACGGGATGATTGTGGCGACGCCGACCGGTTCCACAGCCTATTCGCTATCGGCGGGAGGGCCGATCGTGGAGCCGACGTTGAACGTCCTCATTGCCACGCCGATCTGTCCCCACGCTCTTTCGCTGCGCCCGCTGGTCTTTCCCGCGAGGCAAGTCCTGGAGTTGCGGGTGCCCCCGACGGATACCGAGGTTACGCTCACGCTCGACGGCCAGGTGAGCGTGCCTTTCCGGCCTGACCAATCGGTGCGGGTCACCCGTGCCGCAAAGCCGATCTGGTTCCTGCAGGCCGAGGATCGTTCGTTCTACGAGGTGCTCCGCGCCAAACTGCGCTGGGGAGGAGCCTGACCCGTGCTGCTTCGCCTGACTCTCGGTGCGTTCGTGATCGTGGAGAGAGCGGAACTGGAATTCGCCCCGGGTCTGAATGCGCTCACCGGGGAGACGGGCGCGGGGAAATCGATCCTTGTGGACGCCATCGGCCTGCTTGCGGGATCACGCGGCTCGACGGAGTGGATCCGCCGCGGGGCTGAACGACTCCTGGTGGAGGGCACACTTGATCTTGCGCGCGCGCCGGCCGCGCGGGAGGCGGCGGAACGCCACGGCATCCCCCTCGATGACGGTCAGCTCCTGGTGCGGAGGGAGATCGCCGCCGACGGACGTTCGCGCTGTTTCGCGGGCGGTCGGCAGGTCCTCGTCTCGCAGTTGCGCGAACTGACGGCGGGCGCGCTTTGGACCGTGGGGCAGGGTGAGCAGCGGGTCCTGACCGATCCGACGGAGCAGGAGGAGTTGCTCGATCGCTATGGAGGCACTCTCGAGCTCCGGGCGCGATACCGAACCACGCGGGAGGCGTTTCTCGCGGCGATGACAACGTGCGCGCGCCTCGCAGTGGAGCGGGAATCGTTCGAACGCGACGCTGATTTTCTCCGCGCGCAGATCCGGGAAATCCGGGAGGCCGATCCCGCCCCGGGTGAGCGTGGGCGTTTGCGTACCGTCGTTGCACGGGGGCAAACCAGGGTCGCGGAGGCTGCCCTCGCGGAGGAGTTGGAGTCGCGCCTCTTTCGTGAGGAGGGCTCGGTACTCGACCACATCGAGACTCTGGTTCACCGTCTTGGGGCGGCTGACGATGCGGTCTGGGGATCGCTGCGCGCCGAGCTGGAGTCGTTGCGAGACGCGGTTCGGTCGCTTCGTCTTCCATCCCCCGACGAGGAGGACGAGGGGGACCTGGGGGTGATGGAGGAGCGGCTGCGGCTCTTGGACCGCGTCTGCCGTCGCTACGGATCTGAGGCCGACGTTGTGGCCGGGGCCGGCGCTGCGGCGTCCCGTCCTGCCGACATCGCTGGCACCAACCCCGTCGGCGGTGTGGTGGCCCGCGGTTTCGGTGCCACCGGTACCGCGGCCGACGCCGACCACGATGGCCCGGAGATGGCGGCCGAGTTGGCCGCCGAGCAAGCGGTCCTCGCGCGACTCGCCGCGCTGGAGAGCCGCCTGGCGGAGGGGGAATCTCTCGACGAGCGCCTCACCGAGGCGGACGCGGCCCGCGAGTCGGCGCGTGGGAATCTAGCCGCCGCGGGGAGCGAGCTCTCGCGTCGGCGAACGATCGCCGCGACGACCCTCGCCGATGCGGTTGGGACGGAACTGACAGGCCTGGGTATGCCGGGCGCGTCCCTGCGCTTTGCCTTCCGCAGCGAGCCGGATCCACTGGGAGTACCTGCGGGCGAATCGGGTGCCCGCGTCCGCCCGATGGAGAACGGCCTCGAACGCGCCCGTCTCATGTTTCAAAGTCACCCCGCCGAGGCCGAGGGGGAGATCGCCCGCATCGCCTCCGGGGGCGAACTTTCCAGAGTGTTGCTGGCCCTGCACGCCGCCCTCGGGGAGGCAAGTCCGCCCGGGTGCTGGATCCTCGACGAGGTCGATGCCGGAGTCGGCGGCGAGACGGCGCGGCGGGTGGCGGTACGGCTCGCCCGCATGTCGCAACGAGCCCAGGTCCTCCTTGTGACCCACCTCCCGGTCATCGCTGCGAGGGCCGAGCGTCACTTCTGCGTGGTGAAGGAGGAGCTCCTGGGGCGGCCTTCGGCCGGGGTCGAGCTGCTCACGGGCGAGGCTCGGGTGCGGGAGCTGGCGCGCATGCTGGCCGGCGAGCCCGATTCCCCGACCGCACGCCGCCATGCCCGGGAGCTGCTGGCCTTGCGGGGATCGGACGAACGATGATTCGGCCCGGCATCGATGGGCTCTCCGTGACAGCCGGCTCGCTGGTCTTCGAGGTGGCCGGTGACGCGCCAGTGAGCGAATCGCGGGTGACGCCCGAGGACGCCGGGTTGCCGCGCCACTCGCTGGCGTCACGTGCGTGAGTGGGGGCAACAATGCCATTGGCCTGTTCCATGTCTTCCTCGATGACCGCGGCATGCGCGGGATCGGCGTGGAGGCGGGGGGCGAGGGGATCGAAACCGGCCGCCACGCGGCGCGTTTCTCAGGCTACGCCGCCGCCCCGGACGTGTTCCACGGCACCCGCACCTATGTCCTGCAGGACGGTGACGGCCAGGTCCGCTCCACGCACTCCATCGCCGCCCGTCTCGACTATCCGGCAGTCGGACCGGAGCACGCTTTTCGCACACAACCGGCAACTGGCCCCTTGCCTCGCTCCGGATGATCTGGTAGTGATCATCGTGTCCGGCCGAGGCGACAAGGATGTCCAGGTCGCTTCGAGTCGGTTTGGGGCCCGTAGCTCAGTTGGATAGAGCGTCTGCCTCCGGAGCAGAAGGTCGCAGGTTCGAATCCTGCCGGGCTCACGTTGTGAGACAAGGGGTTAGGGCGAGGGCTCTGATCCCTTATCTTGTCTGAGGTAAGTACTGAATGCTTCCCGACGGCCGAGCTCCGCGTCGTTCCCTGGCCCGGATCGAACACGTGCACAGACGCGCGAGAGCGGATGAGCTCCACTCGTATTCGTCGTTGTGCCGGTGTAGACCCGACGCGCGGAGATGGTCCGGCTTCGGAGGCGGGACCGGCCGTGCATTCCTCGGCGGTCTCTGTCTCCGCAACGCCCGCACACCCGGCCGGGCATCACGCATCCACGAGATTGCGGGACGCACGCCTTGATCGCTTATCCCCGCCAGGTCTCTCCGTCCCGCCGCTGGGGCTGGTTCCCACCGGCGACCGCCGCCCTCTTTTTTGCAGCCATCACCGTGGCCCTCGTCGTTCTCCGAACGCGCTTCATCACCGTCGCGGGTCGGCTGGGCGTCGATCCGGCCGAGGGCCGCATCTTCAGTCTCAGCGTGCTGCTGCTGGCCGTCTTCGCGACATGGCGCTGCTGGCGGGAAGCGCGGCGGGCGGCGCAATCGTTCCGCGAGCGGCGGCCTTGACGCCACGTCGACCCCGAACGAACGGCCCTATGCTGCGCCGGACCGAGGCGCGCCTGTCGCGAGGGACCGAGGCGGGCGAGTCACACCTGTCGACCAGGCACGCCGATTGCGCTTCACCCACCGGGGACCACCGCCAGAGGAGGACAGCCGCGCATGGATCGCAGTCGGGGAACCGCACTCGTCAAAGACTTGCTGCGCTCTCTCGAATTGCGTCCCGAGGAGGGGCGCGAGGGCTGGACGTCCAGGTTGCTCGAAACTCTGGTTCGCGCCACCGGCGCGGGAGCTGCCTATCTTGCGGAGGCGTCGGCCCCGGGCTGGATCCGTCAGACATGGCGCGAGGGGCGGATTCGCGCGGAGACGTTTCCCCGACTGTACGGCCTAGCCGAGCGGATGGCCCGCGACGGCGTCGTTCACCTCGAACCGGAGATCCGCCGTGGCAGCGTGTTCCGCGCCAGGAGCGATGGGGTGGACGGGATGCGGGCTGCCGGGTTCGCCGCCGGTCCCGTGCCGGTGATCCAGGGGCCGCCTTCATGGCTCGTTCTCTTGCAAACCGTCCAGGGATCAACACTCGGTCCGCCGACGCTCCTGCCACTGGAGTTGGCTGCCGAGGCCGCGGCGATCGCCCTCGGCAACGAGTCGCGCTGGCGTCGACTTGAGACCTTGGCCATGACCGACGGTCTCACCCGTGTCCCCAACTACCGGTTCCTGCGGCGGGCCGTCGACACAGAGGTGTCAGGGGCCCTCTGCCACGACGAGGTCTTCACTCTCGTCATGGTAGACGTGGACAACCTTAAGATGTACAACGAAGCCCACGGCCATCTCGCGGGGAGCACATTACTGCGCGATCTCGCCCGCATCATGCGGGAGAGCGTGCGGCGGACCGACACGGTGGGGAAGTACGGTGGGGACGAGTTCCTCCTCATCCTGCCGCGGACCCGCCCGGCCGAGGGTGTGGCCTTGTGTGAGCGGGTGCGTCGCCGCATCGAGGAGCGACTGCGCGGGGAGGGAGGCGAGGTGATTTCCTGCAGCTTCGGCGTCGCCGGGTTCCCCGGGGACGGCTGCGACTTCGAAAGCCTGGTCTGTGCCGCCGACCGCGCCCTATATCGGGCCAAGCACGGCGGGCGCAACGCCGTGGTCAGCGTGACCGATACGGTACCGCAAGTGCGGGAGGCCGCTTGAACGACGGCCTCGCGCTCGCTCTCTCTTTCGTCTGGGTTGCTGCGGTGGTGGGGGTCGCGGAGGGACTGCGTCGCGGTGGCCGCATCTCCTTTGGCCTTTCGCGGAAGATCATCCACGTCGGAATCGGCACCTGGATCCTGCCTACGGTGCTCCTCTTCCACTCGCGTTGGTTGGCGGCCGCGCCGCCCGCCCTCTTCATCCTGGTGAATGCCCTCAGCCTTCGCTTTCGCTGGACGAAGTCGATGGACGCTGAGGCCGGCTCCAACGCCGGTACCATCTGGTTCCCACTCTCCTTCACGGTGCTGATTCTCGGTCTTTGGGGCGTGGCAGGAGGAAAAGCCGCGACCTGCGCCGGGCTGCTCGTGCTTGCCTGGGGCGATGCGGCGGCTGCCCTCGTCGGGCAGCGCTGGGGTCGACACCGGTACCGCACCGGCGACGGTTGGCGGTCGGTCGAGGGCTCGGCGGCCATGCTGGTGTTCTCCGCGCTGGCGATCGGGGTGGCAGGGGCGGCGACGGCGTCTACGACGGGCGCGCAGCCGTACGGCCCGGCCCGCGTGGCGGTGGTTGCGATCGCGGCCACCCTCATCGAGGCGGCGGGTCGTCGCGGCTCCGACAATTTTCTGGTGCCGGTGGGAACCGCGCTCCTTCTCTGGGGGTTGGGACTGGTCCTGCGGATGGGCTAGACTGGGCGCACTGGGCGGGTCCGGGGCGGCGCGGTCTCGGAACGTCGTGTCCCGGAGCGCCACAGCGCCCCCGCTCGTCGGGGAGTCCCTGCCCAGGGGAAGGCAATAGTCATGAAAGCGCCCGATCGACCTCGTCGCCATGCCGGCCTCGCGCCGCGCCCCCGCGGGCGGCGGCGGATTGCGCTCGTCGGCGTGACTCTCGTTGCGTTCCTGCTTCCGATCCTGGCCGCGACGATCCCGGCCCGCGCTCAGTTCGGCCAGAACAAAGTCCAGTATCGCGACCGCACTTGGGCGGTTCTCAAGACCGCTCACTTCGAGATCTATTTTCGCGATGGACTGCGCGAGGCTGCGGTCGACGCGGGACGGATGGCGGAACGCGCCTGGGCGCGACTCAGCATTATTCTCGACCACGAGCCGACGAGGCCGATCCCGATCGTCCTTTACGGTTCGCAGGCAGAGTTTCAGCAGACGAACCTCACGCCGGAATTCATCGGCGAGGGGACGGGCGGCTTCACCGAGTTTGCGCGGCAGCGGGTCGCGGTGCCGCTCACAGGTTCCTACGGTGACTTCGACCACGTGCTGACGCACGAGCTGGTCCACGCCTTCCAGATCGACATTCTTACCGGCGGCGGCGAGCGATCGCTGCTCGGGCCGATGCAGTACGTCCCGCCTCTTTGGTTCATGGAGGGGATGGCGGAGTACCTCTCAATCGGGCGCGTGGATCATCTGACCGAGATGTGGCTTCGTGACGGCGCTCTCCGCGGCTATCTCACGCCGGTGAACGTCCTCGAGCAGGTGGGTGACATTCGTGTCTACCGCTACGGTCAGGCGCTTCTCGCCTATCTCGGCGCCACCTACGGCGACGACACCATCGGCAAGGTCTTCAAGCGGCTTCCTCACCTCCGCTCGCTCGACCGTACGTTCCAGGATGTGGTGGGGCTGACTCTGGAGAAGTTCTCCGACGACTGGACCGAAGCTGTGCGTCGCGAGTATCTGCCGCAGATCCGGGATCACCGTAAACCCGAGGACTTCGCGTTCCGGCTCACCGACACGGAAAAGGACCTCTCCAACCTGAACTGCACACCCGCCGTCTCGCCCGACGGAGATCTCGTGGCCTATTTCTCTGACCGGGCGCTCTCCAATGACCTCTACTGCGCCTCGGCGCTCACCGGCGCGGTGCAACGACGTCTGGTGAAGAGCGAACGGCGGGCCGACTTCGAGAGCCTCCGTTTCTTTCGCAGCGCCATGGACTGGTCACCTGACGGAGAGTCTATGGTCTTTGTCGCGGTGGACAACGGGCGCGACGTCCTCACCGTCCAGCGTGCCGCCGACGGAAAGGTGCTCCGCAGGATTTCCCCCGACCTCGACGGACTCCAGAGCCCTGCCTTTTCCCCGAACGGGGCATGGATTGTTTTCAGCGGGCAGAGTGGCGGCCGCAGTGACCTATGGCGCATTCGCTCCGACGGGACCGGCCTCGAGAGGCTTACGGATGACCGCTATCTCGCCCAGGAGCCGCGGTACTCACCGGACGGAAAACGAATCGTCTTCGTCACCGACCAAGGGGTCGAGGCTGATTTCGGGAACCTGCTTTTCTCTGAGTCACGGCTCGCCATCCTTGACCTCGCCACCCGTGCCGTCACGGTGTTGGAGGCGCAGGCGGGTACGAACATCAGCCCGTTCTATTTTCCCGACGGGCGGTACCTGCTTTTCCTCTCCGATCGCAGCGGCATCGCCAATGTGTGGATTCGCGACCTCGATACGAACGAGGACCGGCGCATCACGGACGTTCTCAGCGGCATTGCCGGAGTGACCGAAACGAGTCCTGCGGCTTCGCTGTCACGCGACGGGCGCCGCGTGGTGTTCACCGCATTCACCGAGGGAACGACCGACCTCTTTGCCATCAAGGATCCGCTGGATCGCTGGAAGGACGGCGTGCGCTGGGATGGCCCGTATCCGATTGCCGCCGGTACCGAGGTGGGTTCGGGGTATCGCACTTCGGCCGGTGCGCCGGTTCCTGCCGGAACGATAGCCACTGTGCCGCTTCCCACCGGAGCGACAGCCACCGTGCCGGTTCCCGCGGAGACGTCACCCGGAGCAGTGCCCGATTCCGAAGCCGTATCGACGCTGTTCGCCTATCCAGCCTCGCGGGCGCCGGCAGCGGCGCGTCTGGATTCGCTCCTCGCGATCAGGGTGCCGACTTCCTCCCCGCGACGAAATGGGCGGCGGCTTCCGGGCGTCTACCGTCCGCTTCCCGCCGATTCCGATTCCTCCGACGAAGTCGTGGAGATCCGTGCGGTCATGCAGCGCCGGCGCGTGCTGCCCGATTCCGGCGGCTTCCGGGTCGATCGCTACCGGACCCATTTCGCCGCCGATTATGTATCCGCCAACGGCTTCTTTGCCGGCAATGTCGGCGTTGCGGCCCAAAGCATGCTGCAGTTCTCCGATGTGCTGGGCGACCAGATGATTGTCATCGGGGCCAACATCTACGGCAGCATCGCCGACTCGGACCTGCTCTTCCAGTATGTGAACTTGCGGCGGCGACTGAACTGGGGAGCGAGCGCCTTCCAGTACCGCAACGACTACTACATTTTTGCCGCGCAGGAGAACGAGGAGTTCGTCAGCCAAGTCTATCGCGGCGGAAGCCTGGCCCTACAGCGGCCGTTCAGCCGTTTCCGGCGCGTGGAGTGGTCGCTCGACGCGCTCGCCGTGTCGGAGGACGTGGTGCAGGATAGCTACTCGTTCGACGCCAACCGCGGCCTGCAGGCGAAAACGCGGGTCTATCTTGTCCCGGGTACCGCGCTGGTGAGCGACAACACGGTCTTCGGACCGACGGGGCCGATTGCCGGAGGACGCAGCCGCTTGAGCGTGGAGGCCGCGATCGGTGACCTCTCCTATCAGACCTGCGTCGCCGACACCAGGCGCTACCTGAACATTCGCCACCGCTACGCCTTCGCCGGGCGCGCCATCGCCGCCACCAGCATGGGGGACGAGCCTCAGTACTTCCGCATCGGCGGCCCTTATACGCTGCGCGGCTGGCCCTATGGCGAGTTCCGCGGCACGACGATCGGCCTCGGCAGCGTGGAGCTGCGTGTCCCGCTCATCGACTACCTGCGGATCGGGTTCCCGCTGCCGATAGCCCTGGGCGGTGTTCGCGGTGCCTTCTTCTTCGACGCGGGGGCGGCATGGGACGACACGAGGAAGTTTCAGGGCATACGGGTGCGAAAGGGAGTGCCTCACCTTGAGGATATACGTGCCTCCTACGGTGTCACCGCCAGCCTCAATGTCGGGTTCACAGTCCTGAAATGGGACTTGGCCTGGCGTACCGACCTCGCCCGCAATCTCGGACCGGCGCGAGGCTACTTCTCGTTCGGGCTGGACTACTGAACGGCAGCGTGGTGCGCGCAGCATGGATGGGGCGGATGGGATGGCGACCCTGGAAGCTCCTGGCGGCAGCGCTGGCGGCCATTCCTCTGCTGTGGGCCGCGCCGCCCACCGGCACGATCGACGCACGGCGTTATCTCGACCCCGCGGTCCGGATCCTGGGTTCCCTTCCCCCCGGCGAGTTGGCAGAGCGGCCTCCAACCTGGACCACCTGGATCGCCTACCCGGTCGCGGCGGCGGAGATGGTGCGAGAACTCGTACAGCCCGGCGAGGCTCAGGCAGCCCGCCCCCCGGCGGCCACCGGCACCTGGACTCCAATATTGCGTGGTCTGTGGGCCTGGCTCTTGGCGCTGGTTCTCCTGGAGGCGGCGACGTTCGCGATCGCCGCGACCGGCGACGACAGGCGAGAGAAGAGCGCCCCGGCATTCCGTCGGAGCCTGACGGCATGGTTTCCGCCGGATGCGGGAGCGCGTATCGGCATCACAGCAGCCGCGTTGCTCGCGGTCTCGCCTTTTGCCGCCACCGCGATCGCGCACCTGCTTCCTGCGGTACCCGCCGCGCTCCTCCTCTTTCTGCTACTGCGCGCACCTGAGTCCTGGCGTAAGGGGCTCTTGGCCGGAATGCTCCTGGCCTGGTTCGGGTACCTCTGGCCGCTCGTGCTCTTGGCGGTAGCGCGGCGCACGTCGCGTTCCTTCCCTGGCGCAAATCGATCGGACAGAGCGGATTTGGCGTGGACCGTTGGGATTGCTCTCTTTCTCGCTGTGGGGTTGACGCCGGAACGTCTTCTTCATCCGTTGGCTGCGCCCAGCCGGTTCGTGGGGGAGTGGCGGCGCGAAGGAGGGCTCGACGGCCCGGGCGGGCTGGGCTGGTTCTCTTTGCTTTCCTTGACGATGGCGTTCGGACCGCTGGTGTGGGCCGGTTGGCCGGCCGCGGTATGGGCCGACCGGCCGTCGCGGGCGCGAACCAATAGGTCGGATGTGACACCGCATGGATCGTCCCGCGCCGCGTGGCGCTATCGATGCAACGCGACGCGCTTTCTGGTGCCGGCGGGAGCCGTGGTTCTCTGTCTCGGAGTGCCGATCTTGCTTGGTGTCCGCCGGCCCGGCGCGCTTCAGTGGAGCGTGGCTCCGCTTCTGGCGGCGTGGGCGGTCGGTGGTGTGTTGTCTCTCGTCTCGCCACGACGCGGGCTCGCCGGACTCGGGGTGATTCTCTCGCTGGCTTTCGTCGTTTCCGCGATTCCGGGGCGCGTGGCGTGGCAGCGCGGCACTGCCTCGGGGGCGCTGTCGCTCGCCGCGGTCGGGGCCGAGATCGGGACGTTCGTGCCCAAAGGAGAGCTGGTTATAGCCGAGACGGACCCGTTTGTCACGGCGGGGACTGTGTCTACCACGGCAGCGGCTTCGCTCGTCACGGCCGGGGCGGACAGTTCCGGCGCGAACGCCGGCTATCTGTTCCTGCCGCGCGACAGCCGCACCCCCGGACGTTATGACGATCTCTATTGGCACCGCTGGTACGCCGGCTTTCGCTGGGTGCTTCTCTCCGGGGCGCGCGTCAGCGAGAACCTTGCACGGGTTGATGCCGTCGGTCCGCGCGCCTTCTATTCTGCGGTGGAACGCGAAGGGCGACTCGTGCGCGAGTGGGGTCGGGGTGATGACGGCGCCCGCCTCTACCGGATCCCCGACGATTCGCCATGGCGCCGTCCCCTGACGGAAACGGAGATCGCCGAGTTGCGTCCCAGGGCGGAGCGCACCTGGTTTCTCTCGCGCCTTGGCAGCGTCTATCTCGAAGCGGGACAGTTGTCGCTCGCGGAGGAGATCTTCCGATCGGCGACGGTGTGGGACCACGAAAATGCCGCAGCCTGGAACAATCTGGGGGCCGCCTTCCTCCGGCGCGGCGACCTCCCCGCGGCCGCGAAGGCGTTTGATGAGGGGCTGAAGCGGGCGCCGAACTCCTTCGAGCTTCTCCTGAACTATGGGCGCGCGTGCTCTGCCCAGGGCGTCTACCAACGCGGCGAGGGATATCTGCTGCGGGCGGCGAGCCTCCGCCCCGACTATGCGCCGGTCCACTACGAGCTGGCACGCGTGTTCCTTGGGCTTGACAAGAAGCAGGCTGCCGCTGCCGCGCTGCGCCGCACGCTGGCGCTCGACCCCTCAACCCCGCGCCGGGCGGAAATCGAGTCGGTGCTGGCCCAGCTCGCGGGAGGCACGAAGCATGTCGGCGGTACCCCGTGAGCGCCTTCTCGCTCGACGCGCCGTGGCCCGCGGGCCGCATCGTGGTGCGCCTGCCCAACTGGGTCGGCGATGCCGTGATGGCGCTGCCGTCCGTGCTTGCCCTCGGTTCGGCGTTGCCCGAGGTGGAGTGGCTTCTGCTCGGGGGAGCTCGCGCTCGGCCTCTGTTCGAGGGGCTCGACGAGCCCTTTCGGTTGCTCCCGCCGCTGCCCGTTCGTGTGTCCCGACCCGGGGCATTCCTGCGCATCGCAGCAAGTCTGCGCCGGGAACACGCCGGTGCCGCGCTGTTGCTGCCGCCGTCGTTTTCGTCGGTGCTGATGGCGACCGCGGCGGGAATTCCGATTCGGGCCGGGATGCCGGGGGACAGCCGCTCGCTGCTTCTCAACGTGCCCGGCGCGCCGGCCTCCCGCGCGCGGCACCTGCGCGATCAATACCGCGCGTTGGCCGCGCTTCTGTTGGACAGAATCGCCCCTGGCCGCTCACTGTCTCCGCCCAATGAGGGACCCGCTCGGGTCGCCCTGCGGCCAAAGGAGATCGCGTGGGCGACGACGTGGGGGATCGATCGCGGCCTGGATCCTTCGCGGACTGTCGCATTAGCGCCGGGGGCGAGCTACGGCTCGACCAAGCGCTGGCCGGAGGAGCGGTTTCTCGCGTTGGCCAGAGATCTTCTCGCTTCGCGCCGGCACGTGCTGTGGATCGGCGGTGACGATGAGCGGGCCGCTTGTCGCCGTCTGGCGGAAGCGGCAGGTGGCGGCGTGGTGGCCGCGGGCGAGGTCTCGCTGCGCGGATCAGTGGCGCTCCTCGCGGGCCTCCGTGCCGCGGTGGCCAACGATTCGGGTGCGATGCACCTGGCCCAGGCTGCGGGGACGCCGGTGGTGGGGATCTTCGGCTCCACCGCGCCGGAATGGACCGGCCCCGTCGGCGGTTGCCAGGAGACCTTGCGGGTGCCGGTTCCGTGCGCGCCCTGCTTCTCACCACGCTGCCCCACCCGGGTGGAGTGCCTCACCGGAGTCACCGTCGATCAGGTGCGCGGCGCGCTCGAAAGACTCCTCGTCCGCACCGAAGGCAGGCGTGGCCGGCCGGCTGTGTTCCTCGATCGCGACGGGGTGCTTCTGGACCTGGTGCCCTACCTGCGCGACCCTGGCCGGGTGTGTCTCGCGCCCGGTGCCGGGGCGGCTCTGCGGCGGTTGTCTGCTGCCGACCTGCCGTTCGTGGTGGTGACCAACCAGTCCGCGGTGGCGCGCGGGATGCTCGACCGCGCCGGGCTCTTCCGCGTGCACCTGCAGATGCTCCGTCTGCTTGAAACGGAAGGGGTGCGGCCGGTGGGAATCGAGTTCTGTCCGCATCATCCGCAACACGGCGGACCGTGCGATTGCCGCAAGCCCTCGCCCGGGATGCTCAGGCGCGCGGCGCATCGCTTCAACCTTGATCTGGCTTGCAGCGTGATGGTCGGCGATTCCCACTCCGACCTCGAGGCCGGGCGACGCGCGGGCTGCCGCGTCATTCTCGTTCGCACCGGCTATGGGCGCGAGACAGAGGTTGCGATTGCTGCTGGAACGGCCCGTTACGACAGCGAGACCGAGGTGGCGATCGCCGCCGGGGTGGACCGCGTGGAGAGTGGGGCAGAGAAGACGATGAGGCCGCCCTGGGCGGTCGCGGATGATCTCGTCGGGGCGGTGGACGCGATTCTGGCGGCGCTGGAGGCGTGATGTCGCCGGTGCCCTGGAGGAGTCGCGGCCGCACTCTGGCAGCGCCCTAGCCGTGGCGGGAGGATCTCTCAAGTACATACCCGAGCCCATCCGCCGACGGGCGGTACTCGAACAGTGACAATCGTGCGGCAAACCGCTCCGGCCACACCCCTTCGCGTACGAGATCTTCCAGCACGGACGGGTAACTTCCTTGTCGGCGGAGAAACACTTCGAGGAGCTGACGGACGGCACGTTCGTCCTCGAATCGCGCGCGTTCCTCGATCACGGCGGTGGCGGCGGGGCCGATCACGTTCGCCGTGACGGCCCGCGCGCCAAAGCCGCACGCGATGGCGGCGCTCACGGCGAGGGCGAGATGCAACGGTGCGGTCGGGTGCGGCAAGCGCAACGGCTCGACGACCGTCGTCCCGGCGGGTCCGTGGCGGCGCAGGCGGAGCCGGCCGAGCCGCTCCAGCGCCTGCACGGTAACGAGAATCTCGTATTCGGCCAGAGCCAGCGAGGAGCCGATGCGACGGAGATTCTTTCGACCGTCACAGCGCGGAAGAAGCGCGGGGGCGATCCAGTTGGCCGGGGACTCGAGCACCGGCGGCGGGACCGGCGCGTCATCGCACTGCGGCACGGTCTCCGGCCGCAATCCCGCGGCGTGTAACTCGGCCGTTTCGTCCAGACGGCGCATCGACTCGAGCAGCATCTCCTCGAGAGGCAGCGGTGGCCAATCCGACGATGGCACGACGTCGGCCTTGAAGAGAAAGCGGCCGCGACTCCAGAGCAGCACGTCGTCGAGCCGTCCCTGGAGGACCGTGCGTCGCACTTCCTCGATAAGGTCTCCGGCTACCGGGCAGTGGGGGCGGAGCGACTCAAGGCCCGCCGCCGCGCCGGAGGACTGCAGAGCCCGGGCGCGGTCCGCCTGTATCCAGCCCAGGGCGGCGAGTGTGGCCAGAAGCGGCTCGGGTTCCCTTTCCGTTTCCGGCACGAGGGCGACGAGCTGTCCGGCCGTGAATGCGAAGGCACGGAAGCGTCGGCCCGACCGGACTTCGAGCGTGCCGGTCTTCTGTTGCTGGCCGATAAGCTGGAGCGTCTCCAGCGCGCTGAACTCGCCGAGGTTGCCGCGCAGTGACATCCTTCCGCCTCCGTTCTCAGGCTGCCGACCGGTCCACGTCCCGCTCGAAAAAGGCGCGCAGGCCCTCGTTACCGCGC
The DNA here is from genome assembly GCA_903844735.1 of Candidatus Eiseniibacteriota bacterium. Classification (GTDB taxonomy): domain Bacteria; phylum Eisenbacteria; class RBG-16-71-46; order CAIMUX01; family CAIMUX01; genus CAIMUX01. Next base: position 36,153 of record CAIMUX010000119.1, on the reverse strand, counting down.
TCGGCCGCGCGAACGCCAAGTGCGTTGAGCACCAAAGCCACGGCGAGCAACAACAACCCGGCCGGCGCGAGGAGCGGTGCCACCAGGAGATACACCGGGAGCGGGAGGCACCCATTTCCCCAGAGTGGGAACGCGAGCAGCGCGATGCCCAGTCCCGCGGGCAGCGCCGCCGCGAGCCCGGCACCGGCGTTTCCGGCGAGAGCGGCGCCGGTCCCCGGGAGGATGCCCAGCAGTATCGGGCGGAGGCGGCCGGTCCAAGACGGGCGCTCCTCTATGAGCCGCCGCAACAGCAACCGCGTCGTTTCCGCTAGGTCGGCGCCACCCATCGACTCTCCGCAGGCGTGGCAGTAGGCGCGCCGGTCGATGCGGACGAGGCAGCGCCGGCAGATCGGCGCCCCACACTGGAAGCAGACATGAACCGCGAGTGGCCGCCGCAAACGGCGCCCGGCGAAGAAGCCGACGAGGGCGGTCAGCAGCATGGCCGGGGCCGTGGCCCAGGGGCTTTGCAGCGGAAGCAGAGCGCCGAGGAGAGCGGGCGGTGCAGTCGGAACATGCCGCCGCAAGTCAATGTCCCACAGGTCGACGGTAGAGAGGGGCGCTTCGACCGGCACGCGGGGCCCGTCCCCGAACTCGGTGCGGCCGATGTCGCGCAACCGGTCGAGCCCCGCCCGGCCCGCCTCCTCTATCGCGGCGTCGGCGCCGGGATAGTCCCCCAAGGTCGCGAGGACAATGCTCAGATCGTAGTGCGGTTCGAAGCGACCGGGGTCGATCGCCACCGCCCGCTCGTAGTGCGGGCGCGCGCCCCCTACATCGCCGTTGAGGAAACGGGCGCTCCCGATGTTGGTTTCAAGAACGGCCGGGGGAAGCCCACCGGCCGCGGCCGCCCGGTTGAATCGCGTGGCCGCGGAGTCCGGACGGCCCGAGCGCAGGTGATCGAGCCCACGGAGGAAGGATGGGATCGCGGAGTCGGGCTCGCGGGCCGCCCACTCCGTGGCCGCAACCTGCGCGGGTGGCGAGGCCGGGTCGCGCTGTGCCTCGGCAATGAGGAGTCCGTCGAACCCCGCGGGATCGAGAGACCAGAGCGGTCGAGCGACGAGGAGTGCCGGTCCAATCATCAGGCACGCCGCGGTGGCGGCAAGAGCCACCATCCGCTCCCGGCGGTTGAAGTGGAAGGAGGAGGCGAATGCGAGAAAGGCCATCCCGGCGACAGCCCCCAGGCCCGCTAGGAAGGGCAGGGTGAGAAAGGCCCACGACAGAGGTCCGGCAGCCGAACGCATAGGCAGAACCCGGGACAACGTCTCCCGCACCAGATGCTGCAGCGCCCGCAGGTGGCGCCCGACCAACCCTGCAAGGAGAAGCATCGATGCCAGGACGATACCCAGCGCCAGTCCCAGCACCGCGCTGCGAATCGCCCAGCGCTGCCCCAGGTAGGTGGTGCCCACGAGACCGGCCGTTTCGCGCAACGCCGTCGTCGCGCCCGCTGGATCGGAAAAAGCCAGCAAGCGGACGAGAGCCAGGCGCGGCGCCAACGCGTGCGGATCGGCATCGCCCGCCGATTTCCAGAAGAGAATTGCCTCATCGCGTTGGCCCGACTCCTCCGCCCTCAGCGCCCGCATCGTTGCATCGAGAGCCGCCAACGGTGAGACGCCGGGTTCTGCCGGGCGGACGGCGCACCCCGCACGCGCTTTCGGCATCCGCAGAGTGCCCACAGCGGAGGAGACGGCGACGGACCTATCGACATCGATCCCGGGTTCGCCGGGTTCGGCGGAGGTCGGCACAGCCCAGAGCACGATGGCAAGCAGGACAATCGCGTCGAGGATGATTCCCACGGGTCCGCCGATCGATGGCGGCAGCGGCAGACGCTGCGTGCCCGTGATCCCGAACGCCGGCGGCAGACGCATGGTACTCCAGGGTCGCCCTGCTGCGACCGATGACAGGCTCCGGGACCGCGTGCTTCGTTCCATTCCCCGGTCCTTCCCTGGCATTTGTTTGGCGTTCTCCACAGGTTCTCTATCGGCAACCAGGCGCAGCGTCTTGACTGCCGTAGGGCGTGTCGATCCGGTCCGGCACCCGGTCCCGGGGGGATCCGAAAGCGTGGTTTCCACCCCGCCACACGGCGTGTACCATCCGGGGTCGGCGTGGAATGCCGGGTCCATTCCCGGCAGGGAAGTGCGCTGGAGGAGAGAAAACCGATGATGCCACGCCCCGCTTCCCGGTGGATCTTGTTGGCGCTGCTGGTCGTCGCCTGGCTAGCGACCGGACCGCTGCGCGCGGAAACGGCCCTTGTGACCCCGCAGACCTCCATCACGGTCGGGGCCACATCCCCGGGGGCAGTCCGGGAGGGGCCGGTTGCCACGCCGACTGCGATGCCGGCCTACCACCCCTCTCCAGGGCTCTGGGAGTGGTTCCGGCGAGGTGGGATCTTCATGTGGCCTCTCCTCGCATGCTCCGTCCTTGGGCTGGCCGCCGCTATCGAGCGTTGGATCGCCTTGCGTCGTGCCACGACCGACACACGCCAGTTCATCGCGCGGGTCGTCGAGAACCTGCGGCAGGACGGTGTCGCCGCCGCCCTCCAGACCTGCAAGAAGACGCGGGGGTCGGTGGCCGCCATCCTCCACTCGGGGCTTCTCAAGTCCGAACAGGGACCGGCCGCTGTAGAGAAGGCGATCGAAGCCGCCGGGAGTATCGAGGTCTCGTTTCTGCAGCGCGGGCTCATCGTCCTGGCTTCGGTGGCGAACATTGCGCCGCTGCTCGGTTTCCTGGGCACGGTGTCGGGGATGATTCACGCGTTTGACGCCATCGCCGCCGCTGACCAGGTGAGCGCGAAACTCGTGGCATCCGGCATTTCGGAAGCACTCATCACCACCGAAGCGGGACTATGCATTGCCATCCCGATCCAGGGGTTCCACAACTACTTTGTCTCTCGCATCGACCGCTTCATCGTGGAGATGGAGGAGAGCGCACTTGACCTGGTGGACGAGATCGAGCGCCGGCCGGGCCCCCCCGAGGCCTCCTGATGCGGATCCGCGGAGGCATCCGACCGGTGCCGGTGATCCCGCAGGCGACATTGGCTGACATCGCCTTCCTGCTGCTGATTTTCTTCATTGCTACCACGGTGTTCGACACCGAGCGGGGGTTGCCTTTGGTCCTGCCGGGGACGGGCGTGCCGCCGGTTCGGTTGCACCAGGACAAACTGGTCTCCGTTGCCGCCGATGCGCAGGGGCGCATCACCGTCGATGGCGTTCCCACCGAACCGGGCGAGGTCCGCGCCCGCGTGGAGGCGCGGCTCCGCGACAACCCCGACCTCGTCGTCTCGGTGGAGACCCACCCCGCAGCTCGCTACGAGGTGATGGTGTGGATCCTGGATGCGGTGAAACTCGCGCGCGCGGAGAGAATCGCGCTGCGCCCGGCTCGGTACTAAGGCCCTCATCGTTTCGTGCGGGCTGAAGGAAGGGAGACTACCGCATGCGTTGGAAGCGACCGGTTCGTGTGGAGGCCTGGATACCCACAGCCTCGACCGCCGACATCGCCTTCCTCCTGCTGATCTTCTTCATGGCCACGACGATCTTCCGGATGGAGAACGGTCTGCCGGTGACGCTGCCACGTGCCGAAGCGGGCGTGCCGGTGCCACGGCGCCTGGCCACCCACGTCTATCTCGACGCGCGCGGGAGTCTCTCGGTAGATGACTTTCTTCTCACGGTGCCCGAACTGCGTCCAGTGCTGGCTCGTCTATTGCGTGAGAACCCGGCGCTGCTGGTGGGGCTGACGGTGGACCGTGAGGTTCCATACGCCCGCGTCGATGCGGTCATCGAGGAATTGAAGCGATCCGGCGCCCGGAATGTATCTTTCACGGTGCAGCCCGACCGACGGTCGCGCTGATGGGGCAATCCCGAATGGCGGTGCGCCAGGGAGATCCCGGGGTGGAGGTGAGCCGGGTCATCGCCTTCGAGCCCGTTCGAGACGCAAGCGCGCCGAGTCCTCCCCGTCGCGTCCGTTCGGAATGAGGGCGCGCCGAGTTGTCCCCATCGCGTCCGTTCGGAAGGGAATTTTCCGGTGATCGCAACCGACGGTGTCCCCGGGCCGTATGGCTCCCGCGCCCGCGTGCCCCCTTCGGGGGGCGCCCCCTGCCCGAGACAGCAGGTGCGCCTGGGGGTCGGGCGGGGCTATAATCCCGGCCGTCCCGGGGCCGCCCCTCGGCGGGGCCCGAGTGATTTTCGAGATGTGGAGGAGGATCCGATGCCCTTGACGATGACCGCGCGCCGGATGGCGCGCCACGGTTGGACAGTATTCCGGGCCGGGCGCGGCCGAGCGGTGCCGCCGACTGCTCCATCGCCGCCTGCTGCCCTGCCGGCTGCTGCATCGCTGGCTGTGGCAGCGGCGCTGCTCTTGGCGATCGGGACTGCCCGCGCTCAGGAGGTCTCGATGCCGGACCTGACCCGTCCGCTTTCCTTGAACGAGATCGTGGGACTGGCGACCACGCGCAACCTCCAGGTGGCGCAGGCCAGGGAGTCGTGGGAGATGGCCCGCGGCGGACGGACTTCGGCCTGGGCCGGGCTGCTGCCGAACTTGCAGGGAAGCGTGGGCTTCAGCCGCAACACGCAGAAGTATTCCGGCGTCAACCCCGAGACGCAGCGGCTCGTCACCACCGGAGGGACCCAGGACAGCTACTCGCTGGGCGTGAGCGGGGGAGTGAACCTGGTCGACCTGCCGTCCCTCTATTCGTTCCGCGGGGCGGGGCAGTCTCTGGTCGCCGCCGGCCACGGCTTTGATGACGCCGTGCAGTCGATCGTCCTGGCGGTGAAGCAGCAGTACTACGCATTCACCCAATCCCAGGAACTTGCTCGGGTGGCGCAGGATTCCTACACGCTGCGGACGGAGCAGCAGCGACGGGCTGAGTCGCTCTTCCAACTCGGGTCGGTGGCGAAGAGCGATGTCCTTCAGGCGCAAGTCAACCTGTCCACCGCCGAACGCGAGAAGATCGGGGCCGAAAACCGGATCGAGCAGGAGCGCGCCCGCCTCGCGATGATGCTGGCTCTGCCGGTCGATTCCCGGCTGGAGGTGGAGCCGCCCGCACCGGTCGACGAGACGGCGCCGATGCCGGCGGAGTCCGAGCTGGGGGCGCGCGCCGAGCGGCAGCGTCCCGACTTGCAGCGTGCCGCGGCCTCTCTCGAAGCGGCCCTGAGTAGCGAGCGAGCGGCGCGATCCCAGCGCTACCCCTCCCTCGGTGGCAGTTATTCCTACTCCAAGCAGCACGACAAATCTGTGGGACCCCTCTTTTCGGACCCGGACAGGGACGCCCGCTGGGGGTTCTCCATCGGCCTCAGCCAGACTCTCTTCGACGGCCTACAGACCAAAGGCTCGATCCAGCGGGGGATCGCCGACCGGCGCGGGAAGGAGCGAGCGCTAGAGCAGCAGCGCCTGCAGGTCGCCCTGGATATCCGCGAATCGCTCCTCGGGCTCAAGAACGCCTCGGAGTGGATTCGCTCCGCGCGGGAAGGGGTGAACTTCGCCGAGGAGAGCGCACGTCTGCAAAAGGCGCTCTACGAGGCCGGCGGCGGCACCCTCCTGGAGTGGAACAATGCTCAGGTCGAACTGACGCGGGCCAAGGTGGCCGTGGTGGAGGCGGAGGCGAGTTACCACCTGGGCGAGGCGGCGCTCGAGCGGGCCGTGGGCGGTCCGCTGCGGTAACGCGGTGATGCGGGGGGAATCGATGACGAAGCGGAGGGCCGTCTGGCCCTGGATCGTGACCGGGGCTGTGCTGCTCACGGCGATCTTCGTGGTGATCGGCGTCAAGAAGGGCGGCGGACCACGGCCGGCGGGGGTTCGCGTCGAGGACGTGAAAAAGGGACGTGTCGAGTCATGGGTGCGCGCCCCGGGCAAGGTCCAGCCGGAACGGCTCGTCCAGGTCTCCTCGAATATCATGGGGCGCGTGCGTGGCCTGGCCGTGCGCGAGGGAGACCGCGTGCGGCGCGGTGACCTCTTGCTGGTTCTCGATGACGAGCGCTATCGTTCGGCCAGCTCGGCGATGCGGGCGGCGCTGCAAGGGGCGCAGGCCGACCTCGACCTGGCGGAGGCGCAACTCGACCTCTCGCGGCAGACTCTGACCCGCCAGGAGAAGCTCTTCGAGGAGTCGCTCACATCCGACGAGTCTCTGCAGTCGGCGCGAACCGAGGTGAAAGTCGCCGAAGCCCGAGTCTCGGCCTCGCGCGAGAACCTGAGTGGCCGGCGCGCCACCCTTGCCGAAACCAGCAAGAACCTCGACGAGACCGTGTTTCGCTCCCCCCTCGATGGCGTGATCACCGCGCTGAACGTCGAGGAAGGCGAGAACGTCATGACCGGCACGATGAACAACCCCGGTACCGTGATCCTCACCGTGGCCGACCTGGACACCATGCAGGTAGAGGCGGAGGTCGACGAGACCGATGTGGTGCGCATTCGTCCCGGCCTCCACTCGCGCGTGCGCGTCGACGCGTGGGAGGACTCGGTCCTGGCCGGCACCGTGACCACCGTTGGGATGTCCGGTCGCCGCGGCGGGCAGTCGACGCAGCAGCAGGCAACGAACTTTGCCGTCGAGGTCCGCATCGACACCCCCCCCGAAGGGCTGCGACCGGGCATGAGCGCGGACGTGGAGATTCTCGCCGGCGAGAAGGACAGCGCCCTGGTCGTGCCGATCCAGGCGCTCACGGCGCAGCCGGAAAGGGTCTGGAAGCGGTGGCAGGAGTGGCGGGCCCACCCGCCGAAATCAAAGGCGCGGCGAGCACTCGCCCAGGCTGCGGATACGACGAAGGCCGGGGTGAACGAGAAGATCGTGGAAGGGCTGTTCCTGCTCCGGTCAGGCAAGGCGGTCTTCGTGCCGGTGAGTCTCGGCCTGCGCGGCGACACCGATGTCGAGGTCGCCGGTGAAGTCAAGCCGGGCGACAAGGTGATCATCGGTCCCTATCGCGTGCTTCGAGCTTTGAAGGATGGTGACGTCGCGAGACCGGAGAAGGACAAAGCCGGCAAGGGCAAGATTTCGGTGAAGGTGTCATGACGACGGCGGAGGTCGCGTGCGAGGCGTTGATCCTGATGGAGGGGATCGGCAAGACTTACGAGGTGGGGCAGGAGCTCGTCCACGCTCTGCGCGATGTTGAGCTGCGCATCGATCCGGGTGAGTTCGTCGCCATCATGGGGCCATCCGGTTCGGGCAAGTCGACCCTGATGAACCTCATCGGGTGTCTCGACACCCCATCGGCGGGTCACTACCGGCTGGCCGGGCGCGGCGTGGAGTCGCTGGACGAAGACCAATTGGCCGCCATCCGCAACCGCGAGATCGGCTTCGTGTTCCAGACCTTCAATCTTCTCCCGCGGGCTACAGCCCGCGGCAATGTCGAGCTGCCGCTGATCTACCGCGGCATGCCCGCGGCGGAGCGGAAGGTTCGTGTAGAGGAAGCGCTGGAGCGGGTCGGCCTTACGGATCGTGCGCACCATCGGCCGAACCAGCTTTCCGGTGGGCAGCGCCAGCGTGTCGCGATCGCACGCGCCCTGGTCACCAGACCGAGCCTGATCCTCGCGGACGAGCCGACCGGAAACCTCGACAGCGCCACCGGTGAGGAGATCCTCGCTTCGTTCCGCGAGATGCATCGGGGCGGGAACACCATCATCCTCGTCACGCACGAAGAGGACGTGGCTCGGCACGCGCTGCGCATCGTTCGCATCCGCGATGGAAGGATCGCCTCGGACGAACGGCTGGCGCCGGGCGCCCAGCCGGGGGGAGCCGCGTGAACGCCCGCGGGGCTGCGCGCCCCGGGGGCCGGGGATCCGCATGAATCTCATCGAGGCGGCGCGCCTCGCGGTCGCCACCCTCTGGGGGAACCGGCTGCGTTCCTTCCTCACGGTCCTCGGCAACGTGGTGGCGGTCCTCTCGGTGGTCGCCCTGGTGGCTGTGATCCAGGGGCTCGACAAGTTTGTCTCGAAGGAAATCCTCGCCACCGGCTCGAACGCCTTCGTCATGACGAAGTTCGGCATCATCATGGGCTACGAGGAATACATGAAGGCGATGGAGCGGCCGAACATCACGCTCGACGATGCGCACCACATCGAGAGGACGATGACCACCGCCGCCGCGGTGGTGCCGTTCCTCGAGGCCCGACTCTCGGTAAAGCGGGGACGCAACGAAGCAGAGGGGGCGCCGGTGCGAGGAACCGGGGCGGGGTATCCGCTGGTCGGGCGCTTCGCACTCTCCGACGGGCGTGACATCGCGGCGGTCGATGTGGACGGCAACGCGGCCGTGGCAGTGATCGGCAGCCGTATCGCCGAGAAACTGTATCCCGGGGAGGATCCGATCGGCCGGGACCTCCGGGTCGGTGGCAGTCGTTACACGGTGGTAGGGGTGCTGGAGCCTCGCGGCGGCACCATGGGAAGTTCGCAAGACGACCAGGTGCTGCTGCCGGTGACCACGCTATTAAAGCAGGTTGGCGCCCGCGCCCGCTCGCTGGAGATCTCAGTGGTGGCGCTGGACGCCGCGCACTACGAGGCAGCACAGGAGGAGGCCGAGCTGCTCCTCAAGATCCGACGCGGGCTCAAACCCTGGGACAAGGCGAACTTCGACGTCATGACTGACGAGCAGCTATTCGGAATCTACCGGAAGATCACGGCCGGGATCTACGGGCTCCTTCTGGGTGTCGTGTCGTTGAGCCTGCTCATCGGCGGGATCGTCATCATGAACATCATGCTCGTCTCGGTGACGGAGCGGACCCGGGAAATAGGCATCCGCAAGGCGGTAGGGGCGCGGCGTAGCGACATCGTGACCCAGTTCCTTGTCGAATCGGTCTTCTTGGCGACGGGCGGCGGCGTCCTTGGCGTCCTCCTCGGCATCGGTGCCGCGCTGGTCGTGCGCGCGGCCACCCCGCTGCCGGCGAGCGTGCAGCTCTGGTCGGTCCTGGTCGGGATGCTGCTAGCCTCCTCGGTGGGAATCTTCTTCGGCATCTATCCGGCATGGCGGGCCAGCCGGCTCGCCCCCATCGCGGCCCTGCGTCATGAGACCTGACAGAAACCCCGGATCCGCGAGCGGTGCCGGCCGTCCGGTGCGTGGGGACCGGTCCGTGAGTGGAGAACCGCCGACGGGTGCGGATCAGCGCCTGGCCGGCTTCGGTAGTTCGGCCCGCGGCGTTCGCTCGGGTGCGCTCGCACCCGCACAAACATCGCTCCTGCGAGAGAATGTCCAGATGGCGCTCGAGGCACTCGTCTCGACGAAGATGCGCTCCATGCTCACGCTGCTCGGGCTGATGATCGGCGTCGGGGCGGTGATCGCGATGATGGCGGTCATCGGCGGGCTAAATGGGACGGTCAAGAAGCAGATCGCGAGCCTCGGCTCGGGCGTGCTCTACGTGAGCAAGTACGAGGCGGGTGTCCACTTCGGCGACGATCGGCCGCGCAAGCCGCGGAAGGATCTGGTCGTGGCCGACGCCGTCGCCATCGCCGAGTTCTGCCCCTCCGCGGCCGGGGTTTCGCCCGAGATCCAGGACATGGGATACCTGAAGGCAGGGGGGGTGAAGAGCTCCATCCTGACGCTGGTGGGTGCGACCGGCGGGTTCGCCGAGGCCAACGGCTGGGAGCCGGAGGCCGGACGCCTCTATACGGACGACGAAGTGAAGCACCGTGCGCCGGTCTGCGTCTTAGGAGCCGGACCGGCCGGCGTGCTGTTTCCTTCCGGCAGCGGCGTGGGGCAGTGGGTGGACTACGACGGGCACCGCTTTCTCGTGGTCGGGGTGCTGAAGGCGAAGGGGAAGCTCCTCGGCCAGAATCAGGACGACTTCGCGGTCTTCCCCTTGTCCCTCCTCGCGCGGCAATGGAACTACGGCCAGATCGTCGACTACATGGTAATCCGCCCGCGCGGGCCGCAAAGCGTGGAACCGCTGCGCGATGAGATCACCGAGCTGCTGCGCCGCCGCCGCGGCGTGCGGGCCGACCAGCCTGACGACTTCGGCATCACGTCGCAGGCGGAGCTTATGGATCTGTACAATAAACTCACCGGGGTGTTCTTCCTCGTCACCATCCTGCTCTCCTCCATCGGTCTCCTCGTGGGCGGAATCGGCGTTATGAACATGATGCTGGTCTCGGTGCGAGAGAGGACCAGGGAGATCGGCGTGCGCGCGGCTTTGGGGGCGCGGCGGCGCGACATCCTTGGACAGTTCCTTACCGAGGCGGTGACGCTGACGGTGGTGGGGGGGGTGCTCGGGATCGGGCTCGGGTACGGCCTGGCCGGGGTGGTCTCGGCGCTCTTCCACGCCCCGCTGGCGGTGAGTCCGGGGGCGATTGCCTTAGCACTCGGGATCTCCGGGGGGATCGGAATCTTCTTCGGGTGGTACCCGGCGTACCGGGCTTCCAGGCTGGATCCGGTGGAGGCTCTGAGGTTTGAGTAGGGGTTTCACTCGGTCACCCCGCCAGGTTGCCGCCGCCAACCTTTCGTCCCGCGGCGCCCTGCGATCCGAGGACCGCCCGACAGGTTCAGCTTCAGGTCGCTTTCGCTCGCTACGGCCTTTGCTGGAAGGGCGGAGAAGGCCCTGCTGCAGCCGGGGGACGTGATTCTCGTCTACTCCAAGTGCCACCTTCAGGGCCGATTCGCTGTCACCGGTTCGAGAAAGTTCGTTCTTCAGGACGCTTGCAAGGGGGAATCCCGATCTGGTAGGCTCACGGAGTGCGGAGTGCGCTCCGGTCGTCCCGACCGGGACGGCAGGCGCCGCGCGGAGGAGCCATGGTCGCCTTGAGGTCGTCCAGATTCGGATGGATCGCCGCCTTTGCGCTCATCGTCGCCGCCAATCCGTCCGCCATCGCCCGGGCTGGGGTGCCGGCGAGGGCCACCGGCACTGCGGTCAACGCGTTTGGGGCCATTGACGCCATTGACGCGGCTGTGGCCTCCGGCGAGCTCACCGAGGTCGATGGCCTGCTCAACAAAGTGCGATTCGTACGGGGTTCCGGGGCGCTGCCCAAGCGGTTCGAGTCCGCCGGTGGCGATCGGATCAAGTGCGGCACCGGCATTCTCCTCGAGGCGATGGCCAAGCTCTCTGTCCTGCCGGGAGATGTTCGCACAGAGATCCTAACCCTCGTCGCGCGGCCGGTTACGGAGACCTATTTGGACACCCCGCACTTCCGGATCCACTACGACACCAGCGGGCCGAACATGATCTACGGCTGGCCCGGCGTCGCCTACCGAGATGCGGTGGCGGCCGCCTGCGAGACATCGTGGCGTTTCTACCACGTCGCCAACAGTTGGCAGATTCCACCTGCGGACGGCAGTGGTGGAGGGAACTCTCTCATCGACTGCTACGCGACCGATGCCGGCGGGGCCTACGGCTGGACACAGCCCGATCTTGCAGCCTCGCGCTGGCCGGACGACTGGACCGCCTACTTCGTCGTCGACCACGCCTATGATCCCCCCTTCGGGTACGCGGATCGAACCCTGCCGATGAAGATCACGGTGGCCCACGAGTACCACCATGTCGTACAGATGGGGTACACGTTGGCCAACGTCTGGTGGATGGAGAACGTGGCGACATTCATGGAGGACGAGGTCTACAACGCGGTCGATGACAATCACGCGTACCTCTTCGGTTACATGAACGCCCCGCAGCAACGGCTATCCACCTATAATGGCTCTCACGAGTACGCCTGTTTCCTTTGGCCTACAATGATCAAAGAAAAGTGGACGCACGATGTCGTCAGACAGGTCTACCAGAACACGGCGTCCGGCGCGTCCATTTTCACCTGTTTCGACAAAGCCTTTGCGCAGTTCGGGACCGATTTCGCCCGGACCCTGGCGGAGTGGGGAGTCTGGAATTTCTACACTTCCATCCGCGACGACGGGCGCCATTACGGCGAGAGTCAGGCCTACGAGCCGACCATGGCTTACGACCGGCAATACAGCACCTATCCTCAGACGGCCAAGCACCCGAGCACGGCAAAGGAACCCGAAGGGACGGGTCAGAGCGTGGTGCGCTTCGTCCGGAATACGTCCAGCTCGGACCGAAAGCTCACCATCACCTTTGACGGGCCGAGTTGCACCGCTCAGGTGGTGATGGTCGTGAAGGAGGCGGGGCAACTCGTCTTTCACGAGTACTACATGGTTCTGGATGCCGCGGGGAACGGGACCCTCGACGTCTCGAACTGGAACAAGATGGAGTACGGACACCTGCTCGTGCAGATGTCGAACGACTGCTCCGGGGCGCAGGACTATGTCTTCGATGCCGTGACGACGGCGGCGACCGCGGTGGAAGCCCCGCCGCTCTACACGCGGACCGTCCGTCTCGACCAGAACGAGCCGAATCCGTTCGGACCGGAAACAAGCATCCACTACACCCTCGACCGGGACGCGATGGTGCGCATGGCCGTATTCGATGCCGGCGGTCGGCAGGTGCGAGCTTTGGTGCAGACCAGTCAGGGGGCGGGCGACTATCAGATCCGGTGGGATGGCCGCGACGATGCCGGCGATCGCGTCACCCAGGGCATCTACTTCTACCGCCTGCAGGCGGGGAGCGTGGTTGAGGTCCGCAAGATGGTGATCATGAAGTGACGGTCCCCTTGGAACCGGAGCTTGGTCCGGGGTCAGGTCTGTGAGGCCCGGTGCGTTTGCGCCGGGCTTCGGCGCGAGGGGGAGCCTTCGAGAGCGGGAGCGCTCGATATCGGCACCGCTCGATATCGGCACCGCTCGATGATCCATTGCATGTTGAGGCACGATCCGTGCTTGGACCCCAACGGTGGTCATCGATTCGACATTGGCGGAGTCATCCGAGCCGAAGGCTCCTCGTCGCATGCGCACGAGGCCGCGGATCGCGCGGGCCGTTGCGGGGTGGGCCGGGGTGTGGCTCGCCGTCGCGGTCCTTTCCGGCTGGAGCGTGGGGCATGGATTAGCCCTACTCGCGGGCGACATTTCGCCCGGCGGTGTCGCCAAAGCCCGCGGGCTGTTGGCCGCGGCGACGTGGGCTGCATGTGCGAGCGCGATTGTCGCGTGCTGGACGATGCGGATTTTCCGGCAGAAACACGGTGCGTTCCGGAACGGGGCCGTGCTTCTCGGGGCGTGGTTTCTCCTCGGGCTTCTGGCGGGCACGCGTGGGGCGGACGACCCGTCGCCGGATCCGTTCGACGCGGGGCGGTTGCCCGGGGCGGGGGATCGGGCCTGGTTTCTCGTCCGGGTCGACACGGTAGAGGAGAAGCTCGAAGGGGCGCGATGGCGCGGACACCTGGAGACCTGGGCTGCTGACGAGGGCTGGGTGCGGCCGCGCGCGCCGATCGTGGTGGGCGGAACGTGGAACGGAGCTGCGCAGGGTCGCTACCTGCTGCTCGCAACGAGGGGCCCCGGAGGTCTGCCCGGCCCGGTGTTCGTGTGGGTGGAGCGCGCGTGGTCGGTGGCGACCAAGGCCGGCGCCGCTCCGGGGAATTCAGCCGCCGTGCGGGCCGCACAATGGCGGGGTGGGTTCGGAGATCGGCTGATCGGCGCCCTTGGCCCGGACGCCGGAATTCTGGCGGCTCGGACCTTCCTCGGACCCGACACGCCGGTGCCGCCCGGCTGGGACACGCCGTTTCGGCTCACCGGGACGATGCATCTCCTCTCCATTTCCGGCTTCCATTTTTCGCTGCTCGGCGGCGTGCTGTTGCTCGCGATGCGGGTCCTTCTGCGTGGGGCGCGCGCGGCGAAGTGGCCGGCGATCTGGCTGCTGGGCGGCTATGCGTGGATGGTGGGCGCACCCGCCCCAGTGCAGCGTTCGTGGGGCGGAGCGCTTCTCCTGGCGGGCGGGCCGGCGTGGGGGCGGGCCGGGCGTACCCTCAACGCGCTAGGGCTGGTGGCAGCGCTCTTGGCCATACTCCAACCGCGATTTCCTGCGGGGCCGTCGTTTGTCCTCAGTTTTGCCGCCACCGCGGGGGTGATTCTCGGTGGCCGGGCGGCGGCCGCGTGGCTGGATATCGCGAAAGAGGCGGCGAAGGCGCAGGGCGGCCATGTGGGCGGTCGGCATCGAGCCGGGAAGCGCGGCGGGCTATCGACACGCCGGCTCGAACGGGTGCGGCCACTCCTGCTGGCCCTCGGCGTTTCGGTCGGGGCGACGCTTCTCACCGTGCCCTGGTCGTTCCACTGGTTCGGTCTCCTCTATCCGCTCGGGGTGCTGGCGAACCTAGTCGCGATCCCGGCGATGGCCGTGGTGATGGCGGTGCAGGTCCCGGCACTCTTCGCGGTGGCCGCGGGGGCCGGCGCGGGGTTTCCGTTCTGCGCAGTGGGACGACTCGCGGGGGACGGCTTCCTCACGATTCTTCGTACGATGGCGGAAGTGAGTGGTGCGTGGGTCTGGACGGGACAGCTCGACCGGGTGACGTCGCTGGCGTGGATGGTCGTCGTGGGCGTGGCACTGCTGGCGGTCGGGCGGTGGGCTGAGGCGACAAAGGAGCGAACGCGCCGAGAGCGGCCAACGATCGAGCGTCCCCGCCGCGAGAGGGGGCCAAAGAGTCGCTCCCGCCGAGAGATGGCAGCGAAGGAGCGTCCCGGCCAGGAGTGCTCGGGAGCATCCCGGTCGTGGCCGGCCGATCCCACGGTCGGAGGCGCGGCGGGATGGCGGTCTCCATGGCGGCGGGCGATCGCCGGAACGATGGCCTGGATGCTCGTTCTTTCTTTGCCCCTGGCGGCTAGCGAGGCGCGGCGCCTCCGCGCGGAGGGGCCGTTCCGCGGGGCAGAACTGGATATCCGGTGGCTGGATGTCGGGCAGGGAGACGCCACGTTGGTGCGGTTTGCCGGCACGACATGGCTGGTCGATCTCGGACTCGGTTCGATGCGCGGACGGGATCGACTGGTGCCGCAACTCCTGCGCGCCGGTGTGAAGCGCGTGGATCGCGCCTGGGTGACGCACGGTGATGCCGATCACTGGGGAGGACTCATCGACCTGCTCGCGTCGCCGGTGCGTCTCGACACACTGGTGCTGGGGGAGGGCTCGGCGCCCCCGGAGAAGATGCTCGCTGCTTTGCGGGCGGCGCGCCGCCCTCCCGTGGTCGTGCGGGCGGCCGCGGGGTGGCATCGCGAAGGCTCGGCGGTGTCGATGCGCGTGATCCACCCGCCGCCGGATTTCCGGCCGCGCGACACCAACGCGGGGTCGCTTGTCCTGGTGCTGGAGTCGGTGTCGCGGGCCGCGTCGAGCTCTCATGCGCCGATGGTCCCATTCCGGGTAGTGCTGCCGGGGGACCTGCCCAGAGAGCGCGAGACTGCGGTGCTCGCCTCGGGATGGCCGGGCGCCGTTGTCGTGGCGGAGCTGGCGCACCACGGCAGCCGGTCCGCGAGTTCTCCGGACTGGTGGAACTCGGCGCGACCGTGTCTCGCGGTGATTTCCGTCGGGCGGGGCAACTCCTACGGGCTGCCGCATGCCGAGACGCTGTCTGCGGCGGCGGGATTGGGGGTGAAAGTGCTGCGGACGGATCGGGACGGTGCGGTGCGGATCGCCTTCGGGGTGCGCGGGGCGAGCGTGGAGCGGGCGGGGCCGCGGTAAGGCATGCCGGTCGGTGGAGTGAATGGCCGAGACATCGCGACGAGTGTGCGCTATAATTGCGGCATGGTGCATCGGCATTGCGTCGGCTGCACGAAACTCGCTCTGCATTCGCTGGCAGTTCGCCGGCCGCTGGAACCTGGCTCTGCGCTCGCCCGCAGATCGCCGGCCGCCGGCAACGTATCGGCGGTGCTGGCTAGCCGCGGGTCTCGGCTTGGTGGTTCTTGCGTCACTCATTCCAGGGGGGACTGACATGCTTCGTCGCCAAATGCGTGCCGCCGCCGCACTCGTGCTGTGGCTCCTCGTTGTGCTGTTCGTTCAGGCCTTGCCATCCGTGGTCGCCGCGGCCCCGTCGACGCCACTGCGCCACGATCTGATCCTGGTCGAGGCGCCGGGAGACGCTCTCGCCACCCTGGCGGCGGCAGGCTATGACGTCGTCGGTGGCAAGCACGGCGTGGAGGCGGTGCTCGTGGCGACGGCGGAGGATCAGCAGCGCCTGCTGGCTGCCGGCTATCGGTTCGAGATCCGGCAGGCCGATCTGGAGAACTTCTACGCCGCGCGCAATGGCAAGGGCGTCGGCTTTGGCGCTTTCCATACCTATTCGGAAACAGTGGATCAGCTTGACGCCCTGCACACGGCCTACCCGGCGATCACGACGGCGAAGTACTCGATCGGCACGACCGGCGAGGGCCGCACCATCTGGGCGATGAAGGTCAGCGACAACCCTGGTGTCGATGAGGACGAGCCCGAGGTCATGTTCGACGCGCTGCACCACGCGCGCGAGCCGATGTCGACCGAGACCTGTTTGTTGCTCATTGAGTATCTCGGCTCGCACTACGCCACCGACGCCCGCGTCCGTTGGCTCGTGGACGAACGCGAGATTTACTTCGTGCCCATCGTCAATGCGGACGGGTATGTCTACAACGAAACGACCAATCCGAGCGGCGGCGGCCAGTGGCGCAAGAACCGCCGCAACAATGGTGACGGCTCCTACGGTGTCGACGTCAACCGCAACTACCCGTTCGAGTGGGTCGGCTCCGGATCGAGCACCGTTCCCTCGGATCTCACCTACCGCGGTCCTTCGGCCGGAAGCGAGCCGGAAACCCAGGCCATGATGAACTTTGCGCTCGCGCACCAGTTCAAGACCGCGCAGAGCTTTCACACCTACAGCAACTATGTCCTGTTCCCGTGGGGCTACACAATCGCGCATACCCCCGACGACACGGTCTTCCGGGATATCGCCTCGGTCATGGCCTCCAACAATGGCTACACCTACGGCCAGCCACCGGAGATCTTGTACGCCGTCAACGGTGGCTCCATCGACTGGCTGTATGGCGAGCAGGTGCTCAAGGCGAAGACCTTCGCCTATTCCAACGAAATCGGCGGTGAGTCCGACGGCTTCTGGCCGCTCGACTCTCGCATCCCCCAACTCTTCCAGGATAATCTCGAGCCGGCGCTTTATCTCATCGAGGTGGCCGGGCCGTCGATGTTCCTACGCAACCTCGCGGTAACCGGCGGCGACGGCAATGGCCGTCTTGATCCCGGCGAGAGCGCTGGGGTTGCCTTCGATGTGCAAAACGGTGCCGTGATGACCACAGCCGGTTCTCTCACCGTGACCCTGCTCAGCGACGACGCCTACCTGCAGTTGGGCGAGGGGCAGCGCGCCATCGGCACTCTGGGCGCCCGCGCCATCTGGTCCGCAACCGCCTCTCCCTTCCCTCTTACAGTGGACGCGGCCTGTCCGTCCGGCCATGTCATTGCGCTCACACTCCGGTTTTCGTGGACGGGCGGCACGAAGGACATTTCTGTGAGCCTGCCCGTGGGCGCGCCGACTCTGTTGGTGGACGACAACATCGAGAGCGGCACCTCGCGTTGGACCCTCACGTCCCCCTGGGGCCTGACCACAACCCAGAGCCACACCGCCACGCATTCGCTGACCGACAGCCCCGCAGGCTCCTACGGGAACAGTGTCAACGTTTCGGCGCAGTTGAGCACCCCCCTCAACCTCACCAGCGTCGCCTCGCCGGTGCTTTCCTTCTGGACGCGCTATGCGACGGAGGTCGGGTACGACTTCTGCTACGTCGAGGCCTCGACCAACGGGACGACCTGGCAGACGCTCGCAAGCTACAACGGCTCGCAGACCGCCTGGGTGCAGAAAACCATCCCTCTGGACGCTTACGTCGGGCAGTCGCAGGTGCGGCTGCGCTGGCGTTTCCAGAGCGATACGTCGGTCACGGGCGACGGCTGGTACATCGACGACGTCGCCGTGTCGGGTTCCACGACCGCCGGCAATGCCGCTCCTACGGCTCCCCTGGCACTGGCGCCGGTCGGAGGCGCCTCGGTCGGCGATCCGCTTGCCCTGACTGTCCAAAACGCCGTGGATGCCGACGGGCCGGGAGCCTTGACCTACGGCTTTCGCATCTACACCGATCCGCTGTTCACGCAGCCGGTGGTGACGCAGGCGGGCGTGGCCCAGGGGGGCGTCCAATCGGCCTGGACCGTGCCGACGGGAACACTCGGCGCGGGCCCGTACTATTGGCGCGCGTGGGCCGACGACACGGCGCTGCGCGGTCCGCTCGGAGCCGGCGCAGCTTTTGTCTACGACACGGCAAGCGGCGTTGCCGACGGCTCGCCGCGGGTCTTCCTTGCGGCCGTTCCGGTGGGCGGCGGAACCTCGTTCCGCTTTGGAGTGCCGCATTCAGGGCCCGCCACGCTCACGATCTACAACGTACAGGGCGAGCGCGTGGCCACCGTGTTCGCCGGTGATGTCAAGGGCGAGATCACCACGGTCTGGAACCAGCGCGATGCCGGCGGTGCGCGGGTCGCCTCGGGACTCTACCTGGCTCGCCTGAATGGCCCCGCTACGGAGCTGTCGCTCAAGGTGTTTGTGGTTCGGTGACATGGGACGACCCCGTCAATGGGTCACGGAGGCCGCTTCCCTGGGTGGGGGCGGCCTTCGCCATTCTGGCGTCCCATCCGGCTGGTCTCCGTGCTGATTATGAGCGGGTTGCAGGTGCGCGAGTGTGCTACCGTTGATTCCGCATCGGCAGCGAAAGAAGCACCAGACTGGGGATGACGGCATGATCGCAGTCCTGGACTTCGGCTCGCAGTACAACCTGCTCATCGCCCGTCGGGTGCGCGAGCTGGGCTACTATTCCGAGTTGGTGTCCTTCGACATCTCCTCAGAGGAGCTGACGAAGCGAGGCGCGCGAGCGCTCATTCTGTCGGGAGGTCCGGCAACGGTTCTCGACGAGAAGATCCTGCCGCGGCCCGAGGTGTTGCGCATGGGGTTGCCGGTTCTCGGGATCTGCTATGGGATGCAGCTCCTTTCGCACCTCCTCGGCGGGAAGGTGGAGCGCGGCGTGGCCGGCGAATACGGCAAGCAATGGCTTGCGCATGCGCAGCCGTCGATTCTTCTCGACGGCACCGCCGATCCGACCCCCGTCTGGATGAGCCACGGCGACCTGGTGACCTCGACTCCACCAGGCAGCCGCACGGTAGCCCTGACGCCGACCTGTCCACACGCCGCAGCCGAGGATCCACAGCGGGGCCGTTTCATGGTGCAGTTCCACCCCGAAGTGAGCCACACCCCGGAAGGACAGACCATCCTGCGCAACTTCCTCGGTCGGGGGGCCGGGCTCGCCCCCGACTGGTCCCTGCGCGACTTCGTGGCCGAGTCGACGGAGCGTGTCCGCGCCCGCGTCGGCACCGGCCGGGCAATCTGCGGTGTGAGCGGTGGGGTAGACTCCTCGGTCGCGGCCGTTCTCTGCTACCGCGCCATCGGCGATCGGCTGGTGCCGATCTTCGTCGACCACGGGCTCCTCCGCGCCGACGAGTAGGCCGAGGTCGTGCGGATTCTGAAGGAGCAGCTTGGGCTGCCGCTGCGCGTCGTCGATGCCTCGGCGCGCTTTCTCGATGGGCTGCGTGGCGTGATCGATCCCGAACGGAAGCGAAAGATCATCGGCGAGCTCTTCATCCGCGTCTTCGAGGAGGAGGCGCGGCAGCTCGGAGGCTTCGATTTCCTGGTGCAAGGGACGCTCTACCCCGATGTCATTGAGTCCCAGGGAACGCGCGGACCGGGGGCGGTGATCAAGAGCCACCACAATGTCGGAGGCCTGCCCGACCGGATGCAGATCTCGCTGGTCGAGCCGCTGCGGGAGCTTTTCAAAGACGAAGTGCGCGAGGTCGGGAAACTCCTCGACATTCCGGCGGAGATTCTCGGGCGGCACCCGTTTCCCGGACCGGGGCTCGCGGTGCGTATCCTGGGTGAGGTGACGCCGGAAAACCTGTGCATGGTGCGGGAGAGCGATCGCATTTTCATCGAGGAGCTGCGGCGCTCCGGGGAATACGACCGCGTCTGGCAGGCGTTCACGGTGCTTCTGCCGGTGCGCAGCGTCGGCGTGATGGGCGACGAGCGAACCTACGACCAGGCGATCGTCGTGCGTGCGGTCACGAGCCTTGATGGAATGACGGCCGATTGGGCGCGGCTGCCCGCTGAGGTGCTGGAGAGGACTGCCGGGCGGATCGTGAATGAGGTGCGCGGCGTGAACCGTGTCGCCTATGACATCACCAGCAAGCCGCCGGGGACGATCGAGTGGGAGTGAGGTGGCTGCGGATGAGACGAACCGGAATGACTCGCCGCTCACGCATGGTCGCCGCCGCCGCCACGGCGTGGCTTCTCCTCGCGGCCCTGGGTCGGGACGCGGTTGCCGCTTCGAATGCGACGGCATGGGCGCGCTGGCAGAGTGTCTGGGCTCGACTCGACTCGATCGAGACATCCGCGCGGACCCTCTCGGGGCTGGCTGAGCTTGACGCGGGGCGGGCGGCTCTGCTCGACTCGCTGTGCGCCGCGGTGGGGCGGGCAGGCGATCCGGATAGCGGTTCCACGAGGACGGGCACCATCGACGGGCCTGCCGACGGTCCCGCGCTTCCCCAGGGATCGGAGGCCCTGGCGTGGGTCCGACGCACGGTCCTCGATGCGCTTTTCCTCGGCGAACCGAGGCCCACCCGGTTACTGATCGAGGAGTGGGATCCAGCGAGCTCGCGCGCGTGGAACGACGACGGGCTCTTCACGCTCCCAGCGGCGCTGCTGCTTACCACGCGCGGGAACCCCGGGCGGGCGCTCTCCTGGCTGGAAGGCGCGCCCGTACCGGCGGAGGATGAACCGTACGCCGCGGTGCTCGGTGCTGACTGCCGCGCGGCGACAGGTGATACGGTGGGGGCGGCGCTGATCGCCCAGGCCCGGCTTGATCGGGCCCCGCCGCTTCCTTCCTGGGCGCGGGAGCCGTTGGAAGAAATGGTGATCCGGGGGGCGCTGGCGTCGGCAGACACGGCCCTCGCGCGACAGCTCCTCGATGCACTGCCGTCGGGCCGGGACCGACGGGCGTTTGTGCTCCCGATGCTCCGCCGGCTTGCATCGCTGCGCGGGGATGATCGCGTGGCCGATTCGCTGGTTTGGCTCGCCGCGCGGGAATTTCCGGGAGGCCGCACCGCCGAGCGACTCCTGCATGACGCGGTGAGCGTGGAAGGAGAGGTCGATCCGGCCATCGGAGGTCGGGCCGAGCGGGTTCGCATCCTGCTCGCCGCCTCGGAATCGCGGGCTGACCCGGCTCGTTTCCGAGCGTTGGCCCGGGTGCTCGCTCCGTCTTCCGGCACGGCGCGCTCTGATTCCTTAGCCATTCGGGCCGCGCGCACCGCGTGGAAGGCACGGGACTATGAGGGGCTGGTGCAGCGGGCGACGGAGAGCGCATGGCGCGCGGGTGGGCCGTTCGCCGACGAGTGGGAACTGATCACGGCACGGGCGCTGCGCAATTCCGGCCGCATCGATTCGATGGCCGATCGCTACGGGCGGGTGGCGCGACGCGGGAGTCCTGAGGACCGCCGTACCGCGCTCTGGGAGTGGGCTCGAGAGATGGAGGCGCAGCGCCGGTTTGTCGAGGCCGACTCGCTCTACGGGCGGTTCATTGCGGCGGGCGCGGGCGATCAGCGGGCGCAGGCGCTGCTACGCCGGGGGATATGTCGGATTGCGCGCGGGGCTCCACAGGGAGCGCGGGCGACTCTGGAACAGGCCGCGACCGCGGGAACCGCGGAAGAACGCGCGGCGGCCTGGTTCTGGATCTACCGCGCGGAACTGGCCCGCGGGCGACGGCTGGAAGCGCGCGCGGCCCTGGCGAAGGCGGCCGACACACGTGCCGGGTACTATGCGCAACGGGCGCGTTCAGGGCTTTCTCTCTCGCGGGAGCCGGGGGGGCCTTCGGTCGACGATCCCGAAGCCTACTGGCGCGCGGTGTCGCTGTTGGGTGGGGATGGGACCGAGGTCCCCGCGCCGGGTGCTGCTGATGGAGACGGAGCCACGACGCTTGACGACGAGGGGGGAGCCGCGACGGCCAACGCCCGAGAGGGAGCCGCGACGGCTGACGTCCGAGATGGGGCCGCGACGGCTGACGACCAAGGGGCCGCTGCGACGGCTGGCGGCGGAGCGGGGGTCGCGCCCACGGATGCCGCGACGCGTTCCGGCGCGGCGGTCGGATCCGCCGCGGTTCGCGCCGCCGTTTTGGCAGTTGATTCGGCCTCCGCGCCCCACGGAACGGATTCGCTGCGGTCCGCCGTGCCCCCTGCGGGGGGGAGCACCGACGAAGTTCTCGTCGGCGGCAAGCGGGCTGCCTGGATCACCCCGGTCGCGGTGCGGGCTGCCTGCGACCGGCTGCAGCTCTTCCGTCTGGCAGGGCGGACCGAGTGGGCGAAGATGGCGCGCGAGGACCTGCTGGCCGAACCCGGTCTTGGTGCTGGTCCGTCGCGTGTGCGGCATCTGCTCGACCTGCGGCTGCCTGACCTTGCTGCGCGCGCGGCCGGCAACTTGGAAAGCGCGTCGGCGCGGCTCCGCCATCCGTTCCCGTATGCGCCGGCGGTGGCGGCCGCCTCACGGCGCTTTGGTATAGCTCCCGAATGGGCCTGGGCGGTGATGCGGCGGGAGTCGCTCTACGAGAGCGCCGTGGCGAGTCCGGCGGGGGCGGTGGGACTGATGCAGCTCATGACCTCGACGGCGGAGGAGACAGCGCAGCGGCACGGCCTCGCGGCCGGTCCTTTGGAGGCGCCGCGGGCCAATCTCCTCCTCGGCATGGCCCACCTTGGAGATCTCGCCGCCGAGGCGCGAGGCAACTGGCCGTTCGTGCTGGCCGCGTACAATGCCGGGACCGTGCCCGCAAAACGCTGGCTGCGCCCCGGAGAGGACCCTGACCTCTACATCGAGATGATCGGCTACCGGGAGACGCGCGACTATGCACGGCGCGTGCTGGAGACCTTTTGGACCTGCCGCGACCTGCTGCGCGGCACGCCGTAGACGCAGCAGGTGCGGACGGATTCGATGTCGTAGCAGAGCGCTCATGAGTCATGCGGGTCAGCCACGGGTCTCGCGCGGGAGGCTCCCTCAAGGGGGCACGGCGGGCAGGCAGGATGCAGGCCACACCGGAGAGGAACACCATGCGATACGGCAGCGAGATGGTCCGCAAGACCGTCCACTTCCTTAGCCTGGCCGTGCCGATCGGGCTCTATCTGCTGCCGGAGGAGACGGGCCGCACCTTGGTCCTCGTTCTGGCGCTGGTGATGCTCACGGTCGACGCGGTCAGGTTACAGGTCGCGCGCGTGCGAACCGTGTTTTACTTCCTCTTCGGGAGAGTCCTCCGCGATCAAGAGCGGTTCAATCTACTCGGGGCTACCTACCTCCTTCTTTCGGCGCTCATATGCGCGCACGCGTTCCCGAAGCCGATCGCCGTTCTGGCCTTGTCCTTCCTCGTGGTGGGGGACACGATGGCGGCGCTGATCGGACGGCGCTGGGGACGGATCAAGATTCTCGACAAGACCGTGGAGGGTAGCCTCGCTTGCCTCGGCTCCTGCATGATTATCGGGTACCTCTATCCGGGCGATGACGTGAGCCGGACCATGATCTGGGTCGGCGCGGTCGTCGCCACGCTGTCGGAACTGCTGCCGATCCCGCTGGATGACAACGCCCGCATTCCTCTGGCGGCGGGGTTTGCGATGTTGTTGGTGCGGTAGAGACGCCGCGGTGGGGGGGCGCCGGGAGCCCGCGAGACGCGATCGTGGAAGGTTCGAGTGTCGGCGCCCCACGAAGGCATGTGCGTGACGTCCGGCTCGCGGAGTCAACCCGGCTCATGCCTCTGGGGGAAGTCCGTGCGAGGTTAGTAGGATCGTTCCATCCTACATAAGCCTCGTGAGCGGCGATGTCGAGATGGCGATCTTCACGGATCCGATGCATCTGACCGCCGACGGCACGTTCGAGATCCCGATCAACAAGATCCCCTGGTGGCGGGATCCGATCACGATCTCGGGCTTCCACACGCAGATCGACGGAACGGGAGTGAGCGGTGATTTCTCGGTTCCTCCTGGCGATAAGCCTGTGTTGGAGATCACCGCGCGCTATCTCTGGCGGGAGCGTGATTTCGCGTTCGAGCGCCACTGGAACTGGCCGTGGTTCCGGATGGAGCCGGGCGCGGGAGTGCGTCTGGGTGCGCGGCGGTACGTACGGACCGTGGTGGTGGGCGAGGACGCGGGAAGGCCGGAGGCGGCGACTCTGGGCCCCGCAATGCAGACCAGATCCGGAAACACAAGCTCGGATGGACACGTGCGGTCGGGCCCGGAGTCGTGGTTCCAGGTAGGTTCCGGCCGAATCCGTTCGTTCGCGAGACCGTGATCCCGTACGGACTCGCGGTCGGCGGTCGAGTTCGGATCCAGGTCTACGACATTGCCGGGCGCGCGATCCGGAGTCTCCTGGATTCCGAGCAGGCACAGGGGTCCTACCGGGTCACATGGAACGCTCTGAACGACGCGGGCAGTCCTGCGGCGGGTGGCGTGTACTGGATTCGCATGCACGTGGCGCGAGCCGAACTGACGCGGAAGGCGATACTGCTGAGATAGGGTGCTTCGCCCAGGCCTCAGGCGGCGGGTGAAGGTGGCCCGCGGTTGGGTATCTAGGGGGGGCGCCGGGTCGGACGGGATTGCGAGGCCGCCCCCGCTGACAACGCAGTTTGCCGGGTTGACAGTTTCATGCGCGTCGCGCCACCGCCGGGTACCGGCATCTCGAGGTCCGAGAACTCGCTTTCCGGCCACGCGTCCTTGACCGCCTTGCGATAGGTGATGGCGCCGATAGGCTGCTCCCCATCGCCTAACCCCAACGAAAGTAGCCCGCTGCCGGGCAAGCCCCGGGCAAGAAAGACAGAAAGTCACACCCTCTCGTGCCCCCCGCCCGGACAGGTCCCCACCAAGCGAAAATCACTCGTGCCCAAGGTCAGGTCACACCCCCTCCGACCCACGTGCAGTCGTGCCGCGCCCTCGCCCGAACCTGACCGGCCCGAATTCCCGTTGCAGACGGCCGGATCGGGTCGAGACCGGCCGAGTACACCGCTGCGGTCGAGCGCGCCAGCATCGAGCACGCGCGAGAGCACGGTTGTTTCCCGCTCGGCTCCATCCTGCCGCCGCCCGTACACCGTTTCCGCAGCCCGGATCGAACCGGACCGCACAAGCGCACCGGTGCTCTCGCCTCGGACAGGCCCTGACCGCGGGCGTGCACGACTGATTTTGCCTCGGCCTGTTCCTGCCCCACAGGGAGTCACGACTGCTTTTCACTTTCTGCGAGCTGTCCGGGACTTGGTCACCAACTCCGGCGAGATTCTGCCGGCCTACGGACCGCGACCTTCGCGTTTTGCCCCGGTCGTGCACCTCGTTCCCCGGATTCGCAGCGGCCGCAGGGAGTCCAAGAGAACGGATCGTTGGGTGCCAAGTCATTTTCCTGGAATCATCGCGAAATCCCGGTCGGGATCAGGAAGTCCGAAGTTGCACCGCGTGTTGCGGGAGTGGGTCGGCGAAGGCAGACTCTTTCCAGGAATCGTTGTGCTGGGGCTGAGGAAGATCGGTCGCAGAACGGCGGTCAGGCGCCCTGACTCTTCCGCACTCCGTTCTCGTTCCCGCACTGGCGAACGGCCCCTCTTCGAGTGGGGTACCGATGCAGACGGGTTTCGAGTTCGGATCCGCGGGGACCGATGCGAACTCGATCTGCTTTGCCCGGATGGACTTCCCTCGGGAAAGGTCGTGAACAAACTCATGCGCCTGAGGTGGGAGCGGCCGAGTTCCGCCCCGCGCCTTGACCCTCACCGATCCCGCCCCTAGAATCAACCTTCGCCGCGAGAACCGCGCACACCCGCGCGCTTCCGCCCCCGGCCGCACGGAGATACCGCGATGTTCAACGCCCTCAAGGGAGCGGCCACCCGCGCCGCCACCCGGTTCTTCGGCACCAAGTCTGAACGCGACATCAAGCGCCTGCGGCCCCTCGTGGACGAGATCAACGAGATCTACGGGACCCTCCGCGATCTGCCGGATGATGCGGTCCAGGCCAAGACGGAAGAATTTCGTGGTCGCATCGCGGCGGGCGAAACCACCGACGACTTGCTGCCCGAGGCGTTCGCCGTGGTCAAGGAGGCCTGCCGCCGCCACTGCGGGAAGTCGTGGGCCGTGGTCGGACACCTCACGAGCTGGGAGATGGTTCCGTTCGACGTCCAGCTCATGGGCGGCATCGTCCTCCACCAGGGGATGATCTCGGAGATGGCCACCGGCGAGGGGAAGACCCTGGTCGCCATCATGCCGCTCTACCTGAATGCCCTCGAAGGAAAAGGGGCGCACCTCGTCACCGTCAACGACTACCTGGCACGGCGAGACAGCGAATGGGTGGCGGAGATCTTGCGGTGGCTCGGCCTGAGCGTCGGCTGCATTCAACACGACATGGACAACAACTCCCGCAAGGCCGCCTACGGTTGCGACGTTACCTACGGCACGAACAACGAATTCGGCTTCGACTACCTGCGGGACAACATGGTGGTGCATCGCGACGACCGCGTGCAGCGCGGGCACCGTTACACAATCGTCGACGAGGTCGACTCGGTCCTCGTGGACGAGGCGCGCACACCGCTGATCATCTCCGGGCCGGTGGCCCATTCGTTCCAGCACTTCGACCGCATGGTGGGGCCGGTGGACAAGCTCGTGCGCCTGCAGAACGGCGTGGCGAGCCGCTTCCTTGACGAGGCTGAGGCCGCTCTGGCGAAGGGGGACAACGAGTCCCGCTACCAGGCCGGACTCCGGCTCCTGCAGGTGCAGCGCGGCGCCCCGCGTCACAAGCGTTTCCAGAAGATCACGAGCGACGACCCCGAACTGAAGAAGCTCATCCTCCGGGTGGAGGGCGACTTCATGCGGGACAAGAGGCTCCACGAGGTCGACGAGGATCTCCTTTACTCCATCGACGAGAAGGGGCACTCGGTCAGCCTTTCCGACGAGGGGCGGACCCAACTCTCGCCGGGCAACCCGACGATGTTCGTGATGCCCGACCTCGCCGAGGAGGTCGGCCGTATCGACGACGACGAGTCGATCCCGCTGGAGGAGAAAGTCCGCCTCAAGGATGCGCTGCACCAGGCCTACGCCGAGAAGAGCGAGATGCTGGGAAACGTCACCCAGTTGCTGCGCGCGTTCTGCCTGTACGACAAGGACCGCGAGTACGTGGTGCAGGATGGCAAGGTTCTCATCGTCGACGAGTTCACGGGGCGGCTCATGCCGGGCCGCCGGTTCTCCGAGGGGCTGCACCAGGCCCTGGAGGCCAAGGAGAAGGTGGAAGTCGGTGAGGAAAACCAGACCCTCGCCACGATCACCATTCAGAACTACTTCCGGATGTACGACAAACTGGCCGGGATGACGGGTACTGCCGAGACCGAGGCGACGGAGTTCTTCGAGATCTACAAGCTGGACGTGATTGTGGTCCCGACCAACGAGGCGGTGCGGCGCATCGACTACGAGGACGTCGTCTTCCGCACCCGCCGGGAGAAGTACAACGCCATTCTCGATGAGATCGCGGAGGTACACGCTTCCGGCCGCCCGGTGCTGGTCGGCACCGTCTCGGTCGAGGTTTCGGAGACGCTCAGCAAGATGCTGAAGCGCCGCGGTATCAACCACCAGGTCCTGAATGCCAAGTACCACCAGTCGGAGGCGGAAATCATCACCCAGGCCGGTCACACGGGTGCCGTCACCATCGCCACCAACATGGCGGGCCGCGGAACCGACATTAAGCTCGACCCTGGAATCGTGAAGGGGAAGCTCTGCCTCGTCAACACCGTGGCGGGGAGCGGCGACTGCCAGGCGACCGAGGGAGTCGAGAAATGCCGGGCCGAGATGCCGTGCGGGTTGCACATCGTGGGCACGGAGCGCCACGAGAGCCGTCGCATTGACCGCCAATTACGCGGCCGTTCCGGTCGGCAGGGCGACCCCGGATCCTCGGCCTTCTTTCTCTCGCTCGAAGACGACCTGATGCGCTTGTTCGGCTCGGAGCGGATCGCCGGGATGATGACGCGCCTGGGCGTGCAGGAGGGGGAGGTGATCGCCCATCCGTTCGTCACCAAGGCGATCGAGCGAGCACAGAAGAAGGTCGAGGCACACAACTTCGAAATCCGCAAACACCTGCTCGAGTACGACAACGTCATGAACCAGCAGCGCGAGGTCGTCTACGGCCTGCGCAACGACGCGCTCCAAGAGCAAGACATCAGCGGAAGGGTGAAGGATCTGATAGAGGGAAGGGTTCTGGCCCTTATCGAGGCGCGGGCCGCGACGGGATCGAAGTCCGACACCTGGGACGTGCCCGGGCTGGCGACCGATCTGCAGACGTTGCTCCTGGCCCCGGTTGACCTCCGCCGTTTTACCGAGGGAGGCACATTCGAGGAACTGCAGACCGCTTGCCTCGAGGCCGCCGCGGCCGCCTACGCGCAGCGCGAGGAGGTCTTCGGCCCCGACCACATGCGCGAGATCGAACGCCGCGTCCAGATCATGGTGATCGACGACAAGTGGCGTGATCACCTTTACGAAATCGACCAGTTGCGTGGCGGCATCGGCCTGCGCGCGTACGGGCAGCGCGACCCGCTCCTCGAGTACAAGGCCGAGGCGTACCGGATGTTCGAGGAGCTGATGAGTTCCATCGAGGACGACACAGTGCGCTTCCTCTTCCGCGTAATGCCGGCGGCCCCCCAGACCGCAGGGCCGTCGGTCCGGCCGATGGTGCGCGGCGGCCTGCCGGCGGCGCGGCCGACACCGGCGCGAGCGATGCAAACACGCAAGGAGGAGACCAGCTCCTTCGGCCCGGGCATGGAGACGCAGAGCGGTTCCGAGGACCCGGACGACGCCGGCGCTGGCGGCGGAAAACAGGCGGCGGCAGCTCCGGGGCGTCGGCCGGCGGCTGCGCTTCGGCGGGCACCGGGGGGGCCTCCGACCGCAGGGCACACCGTCGTGCGGGCCGAGCCAAAAATCGGGCGCAACGAACCGTGCCCGTGTGGCAGCGGCAAGAAGTACAAGAAGTGCTGCGGGGCGAATCTCTAGCCGCGGATGACGGCGCCTTGGGCGTGGATGCGAGCGCCCCGGACGCTGACCATGGCGCCCGATGGAGCGATGGTCTGCGCGCCGCGTGGGAGAACTGGGTTCGCAGCCTCGAGGCGATTGAGGAGAAGAGCCCGCACACCGTGCGCGCCTACGCCGACGACACGCGGGGCGCTCTGGATCGACTGAACAAGGCTCTAGGTCATGCGATCGAGGCCCGGGATCTCGACGAGGGGGCGGTGAAGGCCTGGCTCTCTTTTCAGAATGCGCGGGGCGATGCGCCACGCTCGGTCAACCGCCGCCTCGCCGCGATGCGCTCCTTCCTTCGCTACCTCGCGCGGCGAGGGTGGATCGAGAGGGATCCTACCATCCTGATACGCGGGTTGCGAACGGGCCGACGCTTGCCCCGCTTCCTTCCGGAAGAGGAGCTGGCCCGGTTGCTGGACGGCGCCTGGGAGGATTCGCCCCGCGGACACCGCGACCATGCGGTCCTTGAGCTGTTGTATGCCACTGGGATGCGACTCTCCGAGATGACCGGGCTGCGGCGCGATGCCCTCGACCTGCGCAGCGGCACCGTCCGGGTGCTCGGGAAGGGTCGCAAAGAGCGGGTGGTGCTTTTCGGCGACAAGGCGCGCTCGGCGCTCCAAAGCCACCTGGCGGTGCTGCGCGCGTCGGGGGCCCCGGCGGCCGGGCCGTTATTTCCGGGACCGAGCGGGCGGCCGTTGTCGTCGCGCACCGTGCAGCGGATCACTGACCGCCACCTGCGGCGGATGGGGCGCGCCGGTGGGCACTCACCGCACGCGCTGCGCCACACCTTCGCCACCCACCTGCTCGACCACGGGGCTGATATCCGGGCCATCCAAGAGCTGCTCGGCCACGCCTCGCTGGCGACCACCCAGGTCTATACCCATGTCTCCATCGAGATGCTCAGAAGGGGGTTCGATGCAGCCCACCCGCGCGCGCGCTGAGGACGCTCTGATCCGCGCCACCACCATCCTGGGAATGACCGTCGGTGGGCGCGCCGCCCTCGGTGGTGACGGCCAGGTGACGAACGGCTCCGTGATCCTGAAGGCGAATGCCCGCAAGACGCGGCGGCTCGCCGGTGGAACCGTGCTCGCCGGGTTCGCCGGTTCCGCCGCCGACGGTCTGCAGCTCTTCGAGCGGTTTGAGGCAAAACTGGAGGCGTTTCACGGGAATCTGCGCCGCGCCGCCGTGGAGTTGGCCCGCGACTGGCGCAGCGACCGGGTGTTGCGGCGGCTCGACGCGCAGTTGGCTGCGGTGAATGCGGAAACGGCACTCCTGCTGACCGGAAGCGGCGATGTCGTGGAGCCCGACGACGGGATCGTGGCGGTCGGTTCGGGCGGGCCTTTCGCGCTCGCCGCCTGCCGGGCACTGCGGCGGCACACCGGTTTCGATCCGGCGCGCTGCGTGGCCGAGGCGCTGGCCATCGCCGCGGAGATGTGCGTGTATACGGGGGCGCTACAGGAAATCCTGGTGCTGCCCGAGCATGACTCCGACCTTGGCCGCGGTTTCGGCACCGACGCAAGTCT
The DNA here is from genome assembly GCA_903844735.1 of Candidatus Eiseniibacteriota bacterium. Lineage (GTDB taxonomy): Bacteria > Eisenbacteria > RBG-16-71-46 > CAIMUX01 > CAIMUX01 > CAIMUX01. The sequence goes on along the minus strand of CAIMUX010000119.1, from coordinate 5,696 downwards.
CGGCTTCGATCCGGGCCAAGACGCGGCGCCAAGCGAGGCCCGGCCGTGAAGCGCCTCCCCGGCGCGGAGGTCCGCTCGCTCACCCCCCGGGAGATCGTGGCTGCGCTCGATCAGTATGTCGTGGGCCAGGATGCCGCCAAGCGGGCGGTGGCGATCGCCCTGCGCAACCGCTGGCGCCGCCGTCACGCCCCGCCGGAGATTCGCGACGAGATCGTCCCGGCCAACATCCTCATGATCGGGCCCACGGGCGTGGGAAAGACCGAGATCGCCCGCCGACTGGCGAGACTGGCCGGCGCTCCCTTCGTCAAGGTCGAGGCCTCCAAGTTTACCGAGGTCGGCTACGTCGGCCGTGATGTCGATTCCATCGTGCGCGACCTGGCTGAGATCGGCGTGGCGATGGTTCGCAACGAGATGGCGGAGAGGTCTTTGCCCCGGGCTCGACGCCTCGTCACTGAGCGACTGCTCAACATCCTCGTTCCGCGGGGAGGGCGTCGCGGGCTGCCCGAAGACGGGGATGCCCCCGACTGGGACGAGCGCCGCGCGGAGGCCCGTCGAGGGCTAGCCGCCGGCGAGCTCGACCGACGCGTCATCGAGATTGACGTAGAGATGGCGCGTCCGGCAGCGGGAGAGTTTATGGCGCAGCTCGGCCTTGAGGAGGCCGAGCCGGGGTGGGCCGAGGCTCTCGACCAGGTGTTTCCGCGGAAGAAGAAGCGGCGCCGGCTCAACGTGGGCGAGGCCCGCGTGCTTTTGGAGCAGGAGGAGATCGCCAGGCTCTTGGATCGGGACGAGGTCGTTCGGGTGGCGCTGGAACGGGTGCAGAGCTCTGGGATCGTCTTCATCGACGAGATCGACAAGATCTGCTCGAGCGACCGCGGGCAGGGCCACGGCCCGGATGTGTCACGCGAGGGTGTGCAGCGCGACCTTCTGCCTCTGATCGAAGGATCGGCGGTTCCGACCAAGTACGGCCTCGTTCGGACCGACCATGTTCTGTTCATTTGCGCCGGGGCCTTTCACGCCGCGCGGCCCTCGGATCTTGTCCCCGAGCTGCAGGGACGCCTGCCGATCCGCGTCGAGCTGCAAGACCTCGGCGCAGCGGACTTCCTGCGCATTCTCATCGAGCCGAAGAGCGCGCTCACCCGCCAGTATCAAGGGCTCCTGCACGCCGAGGGGGTCGAGCTTCGTTTCACCGAGGGGGCGCTCCAGCGGCTGGCCGCCATCGCACACGCGGTCAACCAGGAGACCGAGAACATCGGGGCACGGCGGCTGCAGACGGTGCTGAACACGCTGCTGGAGGAGGTGCTTTTCGGGGCTCCGGAGAGTGCGCTCACGGAGGTTGAGATCGACGAGGCGTGGGTGGAGCGGCGGCTAGGCGGGATCGTGCGGGATCGGGATCTTAGCCGGTACATACTGTAGTGCCCGCAGGCATGACGCGACCTGGGCCGAGCCGCCGTGTGATCAAGGCTACACCGGGGGAATCCCGAACGCCGAACTACCTCCTCCGCCTCCCCATCCACTCCATCGCAGACGCCGCCGCCCGCACCCACTGCCCGACCTCCTGCGTGGCCTTGTCCCCCATGAAGCCGAGCAGTGCGGTGACCGACCGAGCCCGCTCCTCGCGAAGCCCGAACGCGAAGGGCAGCAATACCACCCGTGCCGCGGCCGAGAGCAGGAAGAGGAGGTGGAAGTTCACCAGCGCGATACCGAAGACACGCGTGTGAAAGCCGACGAGCGTTTCGGCGATCCATCCGCCGAGGAGTCCCGCCAGGAACGCACCGAGCCCAACGCCCAGACTGTGCACGCCGAGGCAGGCGGCGCGGCCATCCTCCGGCACGGTGGCGAGCAGCAGGTTGAACGCGGCCAGCGCCATTCCCGGCCAGAAGACCCCGGTGATGACGGCGTCGATCCAGATCGGAAGCCAGCGATCCGGTGTGGCGAACAGCCAGATGGCGGGAAGCAGACAGAGCCCCGCCAGGTTGATGATCAGAACAGGGCGGTTTCCGACGCGGTCGATGATGCGCCCCCAAAGCGGCTGGGTCAGTAGCGAGACGATGCCGGCGAGGATCGAGTAGACCGCAATCACCGAGAACGGCATGCGGAGGTTGCGGATCATGTGGGCGCCATAGAACGGCCCAGCCACCCCGGTGACCGCGGCCCAGGCCACGAGAAAGCCGAGCAGGCGCCGGAAATCGCGATCCGTGAGGGGGCCACGGAACGTCTCGATGAGCGGCCGGGGTCGTTCGCCGGTGAGCGGCGGTTCCCATTGCCTGGCCAAGATGACCCCGGCGACGACCGAACAGGCAACCGCCGCGCCGAAGACCAGGGCCAATCCCTCGTCGCGACGACCCGCCGCCACCATCCCGTCGTAGATCCATCCGGTCGCCCACGCCGTGCCCATGGCGACCACGCCGAGGAGGGCATTTCGTCTGCCGAAGAATCTGCCGCGCCGCTCCACAGGAACGAGGTCGGTCATCCACGAGAGCCACGCGGTTGCGCCCGCATTGAGCAGGCCGTTTCCGAGGAACACCACGACGAGGAAGACCGCGATCCGCGCACTCGGCGGCAGCGGAAGAAAGGGGAGGACGCACAAAACGCCCCAGAGCGCGCGGCCGCCCACGGATGTGGCGATGGTCAGCGTCTTGCGCCCTCCGAGGCGGCCGACCCAATGCGCGCCCAAGACCGAACCCGCGGCCGAAATGGCCGTGAGGGCCGCGACCAGACCGAGCTGGAAGTCGTTCGCTCCCGCCCACAGGGCATACGCGGTGACGAGCGAGCCGGCGGTGATCGTCCCGTGGACGGTGGCGAAGGCGCCCTCGACCACGGAGATGCGGCGGCTGCGGCCGGGCTCCCCGGAGGGGATCTCGGGCCGGATCACGCGCCTGGCCCTGCGCCGGGTGCTGTGACCCGGGAGGATGTGGGGTGACGACTCATGTTCTGGGAAAATAGCGGGATCGCGGCGGAACCTCAACAGCAGGCATCGCGTTCCCTTGCACGCGACCGCTCGGCGCGAGATCGCCGTTGCCCAGGATCCCAACTGCGACGGCGTCTGTTTTCATGTCCAGCAGGGGGCCGAAGAGCTGCTCAAGGCGGTTCTCATCAACCTTGGAGTGCGACCGGACCGAACTCTTGCTGCTCGGGCGCAACGCTACCGAGATCGGAGAGATGGGGCGGGAGGTGGCGCGGCTGCGGACCGCCGAGGTGGAGAAGCTGCTGGGTGCTTGCGCTCCCATCCGCGCCTTGCGTGAGTCGATCCGGCGTGTCGCCCCCACCGACAAGCGCGTCTTGATCCTGGGGGAGAGCGGCACCGGCAAGGAGCTGGTGGCTTGCGCGCTGCACCGCCTGAGTGCCCGGGCCGCGGAGCCGTTCATCCAGGTGAACTGCGCCGCCATCCCCGACGAACTGATCGAGGCCGAGCTCTTTGGGGCGGCCGTAGGCGCGTACACCGGTGCGGTCTCGACGCGCGAGGGGCGATTCGCCGCGGCCGACCGCGGCACCCTTTTTCTGGACGAGATCGGGGAATTGAACGCCCCGGCGCATTTCGTGCGCAAGGCAGCGCCGAAGTGTCGGGATGGGGTGATTGGGTGGCTAGAGTGCGAGGGTTGACTCCACCGCAGGCCCCGAGGAGAGGTCCTCGGGGCCCGCGCGGCGACGGTCGTTCGCGCGTTGCGGTGGAACCGCCCGTTAGCTGCCCACGGCGGCCGGGGTTTTGGTCTCCGAGGCCGGCTCTCCCTCCGCCGGCGCCGTCGGGCGCGGCCGCCGGTTGACCCTGCGGAAGTACGACCGCACGCGGTCGCGCTCGTTCGGGTAGATCACCCCCAGGTGGAAGGCGGCCCGGCGGCACGCTTCGATGCTCTGGAGCTTGTGCACCTGGATCTGCCCGAAGGCGGCTCCTTCGTTGGCCTGCGCTTCCGCGCGACGGGCGAAGGCGGCGTCCATCTGATCGAGCGCCGCCTGCAGGAGGGTGCCCTGCTCCTGGATCCTGGCGCTGGGGTCCTGGGCGCACCGCTGGACTAAGGAGCGAACGTCCGTCACCAGTTCCAGATACGAGGTCTTGGTGAAGGCGCCGAGCCCGCGAGGAAAGTACGTCAGGAACTTGGGCGAACGCCGGTTGCGGCGCAGGTCGTCCAGGATCACGTCATGGGCGTGCCGGACGGCGTTGCGCAGGGTCTCGTTCATGTTCCGCAGCCCGGTCTGCGTCTCCTGAACCGCGTGACGCTTGCTGTTCCAGTTCTCGATCTGGTCTTTCAGCGTGGTGGACTCGGCCTCCACATCGGATGCGATCTCCCGCGCCAGCGGGTCCGCCTTGAGGTGCGCGGTCAGGTAGGCGAGGTCTTCGAGGTGCTCGGTCGGTGCCGAGCGGATGGTCCTGGTTCGCATGGTGTCTCCTCCCGTCGGCGCACGCCCCCTGTCCCGGGGGCAAGTGAGAGCCGACATTCGAACGTGAATCGTTGGTTCCGTGTGGACTTGCCGCGGCCGCTGCGCATCCGGGGGGGCGCATGGCAAGGCGCGGGCCAAACGTGGAGACGGAATGTTTGGAAAAGACAAAAACCAGGTTGGCGGCGGTAACTCGTGGTGCCACATGCGGCAGACATTCGATGGCGTCGTCCGGCACGCGATCCAAAGGGCGAGGAACACGGAGTCGGCGGCGCGAGAGGTGTGAATGGGATTCACAGTGTGAAGAAAACCGTGAATGAGATTCACACCTCCGCATGGTTGTTCGGTGTTCTGAGGGCGGAGAGACGGCCTTCGCCCGGCGGCGACGGGTCCGAACGGGAGGAAAGCCGGTTTCGTCCGCAATCCGGCCTGGGAGAAAAGACAGAACGTGAAAGTCAAACGGTCGGAGGGCAGGTCGACGTTCTTCACTGACGAAAGGAATCGGGCGGACGGGCGGACGACGTTGTGTACTCACGGCTAAACTGTTCCAAAGGGCCGTACGCAATTCGGTACTCACGTCCGGACTTGTCCGGAGGCCCGTACGCGGTTCGGTACTCACGTCTGAACTGTTCCGGAGGGCCGTACGCGGTTGTGTACTGGCGTCCGAACTTGTCCGGAGGGCCGTACGCGGTTCGGTACTGGCGTCCGAACTTGTCCGTAGGGTCGTACGCGGTTGTGTACCGGCGTCCGAACTTGTCCGAAGGGTCGGGCGACGTTGTGTACTGGCCGACTTCGCCGGGCGCGGGCCGGTACGGAACGCTGAACCGATGGTCGGAGTTGCTTGGTCGGTCGGGCGCAAAGCTGAAACGCGGGTGGCCATCGTTCAGCGGTGCGTTCGGCTTTGTGAACCCGCGTCGGAACTTGTTCTCACGGCAGTCCGCAATTCCGCAACGGGTCCGGACGGCCGAAAGCGGCAGGGGGGCTCTGTGACTTGATGTTTTCCCGAAGTTATTTCACGTTTCGAATCTGCGAACTGACTGGCGCCCGAAATGGGACGGCTCTGGGGCGGCCTTGCCTGTGACCTGCGCGCGATCGCCCGAAGGGGAGGGTGTTCAGGCGCCCTTGGTTGTAACGAGTCGGAGACTGCCGGTCACCGGCAACTCCAGCACGTCGCCGCGCAGCAGGCGAGTCGAGAAGAACAGCACCTCGAGGTTCTCGATCTCGCCCGTTTGGGGATTGAGCCGAGCGACCATCTCGTTGGCCATCTCCTCCGAGTCCTGCTCGGAATAGGGGGGGCAGGCATCAATGTGGAGGATGTCGGCCTC
>CAIMUX010000118.1 GCA_903844735.1 Candidatus Eiseniibacteriota bacterium | reverse complement strand
CCCCTTTCATACCACGGGAGGAGTTTGTTTTCACCCCTGTTTTACTGGCGTTTCGTACATTTCTCTCACGCAGCAGTCAGGCCACGCGCCGACGACAGTGCCCGAGGCCCGCGAAATCCGGGATGAAAGGATCGCAAATGTCATTTCCCACGATCATGGCCCAGGTTTAGGGCGATTTTCTCACGATCTTTCGGCGCTCGACAGAATTGACCCCCTTCTGCTCTCACGAGAAATGACTCACCGTCTCTCTGCCGATCCTTCCTGAGTTTGTCGTGATCCCTCACCCTCCCTGACGGAAGGGAGGGCGGTATGTCTTCGAAGCGTCCGCGCGAGATTTGTCGGAAGTTGTTTCGTCGCGATCCACGGGTGGGACGTCGGCATCGGACCTGCGGTTCGGACTCCTGTCAGCGGGAACGGCACCGGCGCGCCTGCGCGACCTGGCACGAGGACAACCCGGACTACGATCGGGAAGACCGCCTGCGCCGCTGGCTTCGCTTGCGTCCGCCGCCATTGCCGCCCCCGACGACTCCGGCCGCCCCCCCACCGTTGCGCCCACCGCCTTGACCGCCGCCGACTTCCCCCGTTTCCACCCCAGCGATGCGCCAGATAGGCTGGTTGGCCGCGCGAGACGCAGTGGGTCTGGAACTGGCTGTGGTTCTTGAAGTTGTGGGTCAAGTACTCTGGGAGGGGGTGCGAGACGCAGTGCGGTCACAACACATTGGCACACAAGGAGTCAGGACCACGCCCATAGGGCGTGGCCTGAGGAAGGCCCCGCTGGGGCCCATAGTCCCTACTTCAGATCCAGTTCTCCCTGTCTTGCCGCAGGCTCCTCCTGCTCGCGGATGTACTTCCGGATGCGCTCCTCGTCCAGTCCCACCGTACTCACGCAGTATCCCGTGGCCCAGAAGTGCAGCCCGGTCATACGGGGCTCGCGGAGCAACTCCCGGTGAACCCGAACGGCGCTCTTGCCCTTCGAAACCCGATCGTGGAAGACACGCTGAACTTCGGCGGGATGATCAGGCACATGTGCACATGGTCCGCCATCGCGTGCCCTTCCACCAGCTCCACTCCCGGCTGGTCACACAGCTCCCTGGTGGTTCCGGCGATTCCGGCCGCCTGATCCGAAGGAAAGCGGCCACCCATTCCGATTGATTCCGGCCACTTGGTCCGAGGGCAAGCGGCCACCAAGCGGAGCGCAGCGACGCGGGTGTGAGTTCCTACTGTGAGTCAAGGTCTCAAGATTTGGCCGTACCGACTCCCTGATCGCCACGCCACCTCGCGGCCCGTAATGCGGAGCACGAAGCCGGAGAAATAACCCACTTGCGGGGCCTCCGAGGAGGGGGCCCCGCATAAACACCCACTCCGCATTAAACCGCGGACCCGACGAGTGGCTCGCCACCTTCGCCGATCCCGTCCGCGCCCAGAGGGCCATCGACCGCTTCACCAGCACCGCCTACGACCTGCAGATCGAGGGCGAGTCATACCGCGGCCGCCTCAAGCCCGGACGGCCCCAGAAGACTGGACAGAAAGGAGGGAAGTAGGGCACCCTGGCCTTGTCGCGACCCCGGTGCAGTGGGGCATGGTTCTGAAGACAGGGGGTCCCATACTCATGAAGACCGACATGGGGCGCGAATCGGGGAATTTCCGCCCGGCGGGAGGCAATGATGAGGCCAGCGTCGCGGAAACAGAGCGGCTGTTGGAGGATCCCGCGACCTATGTCCGCCCGATGCAGACGGCCAATCTGTACGGTGACCGGCGAGCGCCGGCCTGGATCGCGACCGCGGGGCACCGCCGCCCCGCGGTCGCGTTGAGTGGAACGGCCGGTGACGGGGATCGCGGCGCGCACGAGAAGGACACATGCCGATGAACTTACAGGAACGGCTCTCCAGACTTCTGATCTACTACCCTGTGACTTGGCTGTACGCTGGAGATATTGCCTCGCAGATCCGCGGGCTCCAGGCGAGCCAGCACTGGCCACGTGCCAAAGTTCTGGCGCATCAGGCCGAGCGGCTGCGCGCCCTGGTACGGCACGCGGCGCGCTCGGTGCCGGCATATCGGTCGCTCGCAGCGTGGGACGCTCACCCGCTAGCGGATGTTGCTGACGTGGCGTGTCTGCCCTTCATCCATAAGACCGACATTCAGGCGCGGGCTGCCGACTTTCTCAGCCGCGATCAACTGGGCCCCCTGCGCCGCAAGACGACGGGCGGATCCACCGGCGTGCCCGTGACGATCTGGAAGACGCGCGGCAGCATGCTCCACGAGCTCGCGGCGACCTGGCGCGGCTACAGCTGGGCCGGCGTCGGCGTGGCGGACCGTCAGGCGCGCTTCTGGGGCGTGCCGTTCGCCGCGCGCGATCGCAGTCAGGCACGACTGGTCGACGCAGTATGCAATCGCCGCCGCCTGTCGGCCTTCGCCTTCGGTCCCTCGGACATGGACCGCTACGCGGCGGATCTGCACCGGTTCCGGCCGCGCTACTTCTACGGCTACGTTTCCATGCTCACCTCCTTCGCGGAGCACGTGCGCCAGCGCGGCGCCACGGCGTGGCCCGATCTGCGATGCATCATCACGACCTCCGAGGTTCTCGGCGAGGCGCAGCGCGCCCTGTTGGCCGAAACATTTGGGGTACCCGTCTACAACGAGTACGGCTGCGGCGAGCTGGGCACGATCGCGCACGAGTGCGAGCGGGGCGGTCTGCATGTCAACGATGAAAACCTTTTGCTAGAGGTGGTCGACGGGCAGCAGCCGTGCGAACCAGGCAATTTGGGCGAGCTGGTAATCACGGAGTTGAACAACTACGCGATGCCGCTGGTCCGCTACCGTACGGGGGACTATGGTGTAATTGCGACCACGCCATGTTCCTGCGGACGCACGCTGACGCTGCTGGAGAAAATCTACGGTCGCGCGTACGATTTCGTCACGACTCGCTACGGCCGGAGATTCCACGGCGAGTTCATGATGTACATCTTTGAAGAGGCGATGCGCCTCGATCTGGGCATCGAACAATTCCAAGTGGAACAGCGCGGCTACGACGACTTTTTGATCCGTATCGTGCCAGGCGGCGGCTATGACGAACGAGCCCGCGAGTTCGTGCGTTCACAAGTCCAGGGTCGTTTCGATCCGACGGCCCGCGTGGAGTTCGCGGAGGTCGCGTCCATTGAGCGCGAGCGATCGGGCAAGCTGCGTCTCATCATCGGCTACCGTGGGGAGCCTGAGTCAGCACCACACCCATAGGGCGTGGCTTGAGGAAGGCCCCCCGAGGGGGGCTGTCGGAAAGGGACACTCCACGGCACCACCATCGACTGCTTGATCCCGGCGGACGGAGAAGTGAGTCTTGCTCCGAGGCGCCGGAGGGCTCCCGGTGGACCGCGGCCCAGTCCAGCGACGGTCGGGGTGGTACGGTGATCGGAATGACTTCCGGAAACAGGGGTCGATCCAGGGTACCCTGCTGCAGGTCCACCGTCACCGGCCATCTGACCTCCGCCTTTTCGGCCCGGCGGAAGTACTCCGCGATCGTTGCGCGCCCCAAGCCCAAGCTCCGAGCGATCTCGCCGTGGCTGCGTCCTCCATACACTCGTCGGCGCAGGACATCGCGGATCTTCCGCATGGATAACCTACTTGCCGGCACGCTTTACCCTTCTCGGCTGACAAGGGGAAAGCGTACCAGGTTGTCCCGCGTCGCCGTCGGTGGCCCCCCGGGGAACCGTTCTCCTACAAAACGACGGCCGGGCTCGATCGGAACGTCGGCATCGACCGATCGAAGGGGTGCCCGCCTTCCGCCGGAATCGCTGACCGAATTCCCTCGGCATCGGTTACCGCGATGGGCTGGAGTAATCACTTGGCTGAATCAATGGCAATGATGGTACGATCTATCCGAGGCTCCTCTGGGTCCCCGGCCCGTAATGTGGTTTGGCGCGAGCTACGGGACGAGTCCATGTCATCATTTACGGTCACTCGCACGGAGCTGAGTGGCGGTCAGGAGCGGTGAAGTGGCTTGTTGGCTGCTCGACATGCGGTCCCATCCGAACGCAGAAGTGGAGCGGTCCACGTCGACGATCGCCGCGACCCTGCCTCGTCGGCGTTTCCAGCGGTTGGCCGTCGCGTCCCCCTCATGTGAGAAGGCGTGGCTCAGTGAGATTCTGCGCTCGACCGCGGGGCGCCGACTTTCGCCCAGCACCGTCGGGGTTGCCGAGTGAACCGCCTCGACTGGAAGGAGCGCGTCGGCAAGTCGTCGTTCCTCCGCTGGGTCTACGCCCGCGCGGAGGGGCTATCGAGTCGTGCCTGCGCGCGCGCGGGTCACCCGTTCGAGGCGACGCGCCGCCTGCTCCACGGCTGGAAACACCTCGGTGAGGACGGACTCGGGCGACAGCGCGCGGCGCGCGCGCTAGCCCTGATCGACGGCGCCACGCGTCAAAATGGTGCGCTCCTCCCAGTGCGCGACAATGCGTTGCGCCTGGACTTCCTTCGTTCGCACACAGCCCGCGACCTGCGGGCGAAATTCGGGGCGTTCCCGCTGGATCACCGCGTGCGTTTGCGGTACCCTCGCGAAGAGTTGGATCCCGAACGTCAGGGCGATTTGATGATCTTGAAGTCACCCGACGACGCCACTCGCGAGAAGGGCGTGATTCACGTCAAGTACCACGAGGGAATCGAGGCGCTCGCGGCGGTGTTCGATCTCGAGGCGCTCGCGAAGCGCTGGCAGTTCGTGCTCGAGACGAGCAACTGGGGTGCGGAGGACGGGCGCTTCCTGCCCTGGATCGGCGCCGACGTGAGCGCCATCATTATGGCTCCGCGAGCCCAGGACTTTGCATTCTTCGAGCGCCTCGGGACGAATCTCGTGCCGATCCGCATGGGGTCCGGGGAGTGGGTCGATCCCGCGGTTTTCGTTCCCAAGCCCGCCGACGAGCCCTTCCTCTACGACGTGATCATGGTCGCAATGTGGCATCCTCTGAAGCGCCACCAGACGCTCTTCGACGCCGTCGCGGCGATCCGCGCCAAGGGACGACGCCTGTCGGTCGGCCTGATCGGATCCCCCGCAGTGTGGACGCGCGTGACGGTAGCTTCGATGGCCGACAAACACGGGATCGCCGAGCAGATTACGTTCCACGAGAAGATCCCCCACCAGGAAGTGGCCCGCCTCGTCGCTCGATCGCGCGTGTCGGTCTTGCTCTCGAAGCAGGAGGGCAGCAACCGTGCGGTTTACGAGAGCTTCTTCGTCGGCACACCCGCGGTCGTCTACGTGGACCACAAGGGGATCGACCTCACCCACGTGAATGCGCGCACGGGGCGGTTGGCCGCGGACCCCGACCTCGCTGACGTTCTGGTCGCCGTGATCGACGGTCGGGATCGCTTCGACCCCGCGGCCTACGCTCGCGAGGAATTTGGCTACGTGAATGCGTCGCGGAAAGTGAACGAGGCCTTGAAGCGGCTCGCACTCGCGGAGGATCGTCCGTGGACGCGCGACATCGTCGGCAAGCGCAACGCACCCAATCTCTGCTACATAGAGCCCGGCACCTACGCCCGTTTCGCGAAGGATTACGAGGGGCTCGCTGCCGCCCTCCTGCCTCTTCCCTGATTCCGGATCCCGCCGGGAGTGGGTGACCGAAGCATGAAAGACTGCATTTTGAGGTCCCCAGGGGCGTGATTCCGACGTTCTATGGGTCAAGGAAATCTGGCGCGATTCCAGGACGCAGAGACATCGACGCCTGTGGGAAGCCTACCGCTTTCCCGGCTTTCGTCCAAGCCTGGCGGTGCCCGGCAGCTTCGGTGACCCGTAAGCAAGGGTCATCCGCCCTGGGTGCAGATTTTGCATTTCGCCCCCTGAGGGGGCCTGAAGAAGGGGTTGAAATGGAGCAGAGCCTTCCGGTAAGAATGGTGGAAGCTGTTAAACATTCACCGCTTACCAGGAGGATGCTCCAATGGAAGGATCGCACAAGCCCGATCTCAGGCAAAGCCCCGTTTTCCGCCGCCTGGAACAGTTTGTCACGGAGGTCCGGTCTCAGCCCGCCGGGAGTTTGGGAACCTTCGCCGATTTCGAGCTGGCCGTGCGGGGTCTGCTGATGGGCCTGGGGCGTGAGATCCTGGCGGAGGAGCTGGCCCGTTACGATGTGACCGCACCGGAGATCGAGGTGGAGGACGTCACCTACCGCCGGGCCCTGCGTTGCCGCCAGACCTACATGAGCGCGTGCGGTCCGGTGACCCTGGAGCGCGAGCTGTATCGCCCCCGCGGCGGGGACGGCCGTGCGATCTGTCCGCTGGAGGAACGTGTCGGGACGGTGGGGGGCTTCTGGACCCCGCGAGCGGCACGGGAGGCGGCAAACCTGGTCGCCCATGTCACGCCCGGGGAGGCCGAGACGCTGCTGCGGGAGATGACGGGAATGGATCCGTCGAAGACCAGCCTGGACCATCTGCCGAAGACTCTGTCGGCCGTCTGGGAGACGAACCGGGTGGCCTTCGAGGCCACGGTGCGTCAGGGCGAGACGATCCCGGTCGAGGCGACGACGGTGGCGATCTCCCTCGACGGGGTGTTGGCGCCGATGCGCGACGGTGAGGGGGCGGCGAAGCAAGAGCAGACAGAGGGGAAGCGCCCCACGGGTCCGGCCGGATACCGGGAGGTCGGCTGTGCGACGCTGAGCTTCTACAATGCCGAAGGCGACCGACTCTCGACCCTGCGCTGGGCACGGATGCCGGAAGTGAAGAAGGTGACCTTGTGTGCACAAATCGAGGCGGAGCTTCGTTCGGTCCTGGCGAGCCGACCGGATCTGCAGTTGGTCAAGATCGCCGACGGGGCCGCGTGTAACTGGGAGTTCCTGAGCTCCCTGGAGCCGGCCGGTGAGGAGATCCTCGACTTCTTTCACGCCGCGGAGCACCTGAAGAGTGCCCTGGATGCCGCCTACGGGGAGTACAGCCTGGGAAGTAGAGCCGCGTTCGAGAAACATCGCCTGATCCTGAAGGAATCCGAGCGAGGAGTGGATCAGGTGATCCGCGTGCTCACCTATCTGCGGAAGCGAGGCACAGGCCGCAAGGTGGTTACCCGGGAACTCAGATACTTCCGCAACCAACGCGCTCGCATGCGCTACGCGACGTACTTGAGCCAGAATCTCCCGATCGGCAGCGACGTGTTGGAGGCGGCGTGCAAGACGCTCGTGGCCCAGCGCATGAAGCGTTCGGAGATGCGCTGGCTGTCTTCCGGCGGGCAAGCCATCCTGACCTTGCGCAGTCTGATCCAGAGCGATCGGTGGGAGCGGGCGTGGGGCTTGCTCAGCGAGGCGTTCAAGACACCCGTCCTCGTCACGTATCAGGTCAGGCATCTGACCGTCTTGAAGGCGGCCTGACGTGAGATATGGAATCTGCACCCATCCGCCTTCATCGGCGGGAAGAGCTCAGTCTGCGGCATCCGCGGCCGTGCTGATCGAACCTGGTACGACCGCAAGCTGCGTCGAGTACGGGACCTGCCTTTCGGGGACACTCGGGTCTACATAGAGCTGGAGATCCGCCGCGTCGAGTGCAGGGACTGCGGCAAAGTGAAGCAGGAGATGCTGGACTGGCTGGCGAACAATCCGATCTGCACGAAACGCTTCGCCTTCTTCGTGAACCGTCGCTGCCGAACCATGACGATCAAGAACGTGGCCGAGGAAACGCGCCTGGACTGGAGAACGATCAAGGAGCTCGACGAGCAGTAGATGAGGAAGCAACTCCGTCGAGCGAGGACTCCCGCACCCAAGGTGGTCAGAGTCGACGAGATATCGATCCGCAAATCCGCAAAGGGCCCACCTACCGGATCGTGGTCAGCGACTTGGAACGGCATCGGCCGATCTGGTTTGGGGGTAGGAGCCGCTCGTAGGAAGACAGGTTCTTCCCGTGGTTGGGGCCGGCAACGAGCAAGCGAATACGGCTGGCGGTCATGGATATGTGGAAGCCCTTCCGCAACTCGACGGTCAAGGCGAAAGCATGGGCCCCAGACCGCTATCCTCCTCGACAGGCTCCACCACATCCTTCGCCACCTGGGAGAAGCCTTGGACAGGGTGCGCGGGGCCGAGTACGCCCGTCTGACGGACAAGGACCGACGCTTCATCAAGGGCCAGAAGCACTCGCTGTTCTCTCACCGGGAGAGCCTGACGACGGATGGCCGGGGGGCGAGGCTGTCCACCGCGTAGTGGTCTAGTTCAAGATCAGAGATGTGGAGACACCACATCTCTGACACCACACGGCCGAACTAAACCACGTGAACCGGTTCGATTACCTCGTGGGCCTTCAGCGGCACGCCCGCCGACTGGTCCAGAACCCCAAGCGCTTGGATGCCCTGGAACGTCAGGCAACCCTGGCCCAGATCACCACGGGGCCCAGCCCGCCGGGGTGATCACGGCGGGGCACCCGACGCTCTCCACCGACCGGCCCAGAAGGCCGCCCGTTGTTCCCGCCGGCCGGGAACGACGGCGCGGAGGCTGCCGTGCGTCCCTGCTGAAGCGGCCCTCCGCAGAGCTGCCGAAAGGACACAGACTTCGGTTCATGTCGATTTCACTCAAAGGGGAAGCCACCGCCCCGACGGCCTGACTCGAACAGGTTCTGCCTTCACGGCGTGCACTCCGATGGTCCGGATCCCGTTACCCAGAGTGTGGAGGGGACGACGCCTTTCAGAGATCGGGCATTGCCCGCGAAGGAGAATAGCAGGAGACGCGGATGACCCGTCAGAGACGCTTGGTCCTGGGGCGCATCGGGGGGCGGGCTGTGGTGGCCCCGTCGAAAGGCCTTCATCAAACCATCCGCAATACGGGTGGTATCTGACTTGCTGAGCTAGCGGCCGGTTTCGGCATTGCCATACCATCCCCGGTGGCCACTTCCATCCTATCCGACAAATGCCAGCGTGAGATCGCTCAACGGCCGGTCATCAGGAGAGCGAGTATCTTTCGTTGCAGCTCCTCGAATCGCCGTTCCCACGCTTCGACCAGGCGTCCTCGCAACTCCGCCACCTCGATCTCGAGAATACTTTCTCGCAGGAGAGCCTCCATGATCGCCTCTCGAATCCCTTCGGCGGTCGGCAGGGTGTAGACGGCGCCAGCCGCGAAGTACTCGCGAATCGCAACGGTGTCGGACAGGACAGACGGCCGCCCCAAAGCCACGGACTCGTACGCCCCGCACGTAAGGGTGTGATCTTGGCACGTCAACACGACGATGACGTCAGCCGAAATGAGCAGACTTTGATAGTCGGCCTCGGGCAGGAAACTCGTAAGGCGCACATTCCTTGGAAGCACGGCTAACTGTTCCTGCCGCGGGTAGCCCTTCGAATTCCCGGTGATATGTACCACGAACCGCGCTGGAAGCATTGCGGCTGCGTCGAGGACCTCCGAGATCGGCTCGTCATCGGCAAAAGTGCTAATGACGACGATGTTCTTCTCACCAGGAAGCTCTATCCGCCGCGCCAACGGAAGATCCGGAAGCTTGTCCTGCAAGACGAAGGAGCAGCCACCCCAGGCTTCGACAACCTCACGTAGTTGTTTGTTGGTGACGATCGTCAAGTCAGCATGCCGAACTGTGAAGCGGCTGACCCACTGAAAGAGGCGCCACTTCAGACCCGCGGTCAAGTTGAACTTGAAGTTGGAGTGTCGATCGATAACTAGAACAAAGCCCAACACGCGCCGCAATAGGCACAGCTGAAAGGCCAAAGCCATCGAGGGGTTCTGTGCGAAGACGAGCTCGTGTCGCTCGGAGCAGAGCACTCGAATGGTTCGGAGCCCAAGCGTGAAGTATCGTACCCACCGATTCTTGATATCAGACGATCGCTCGAGCAGGACGAAGAGTCTGGCATCCAAGGCTCGGGAGAGTTCGACTGACCGGCGCTGTCGCTCCCAGGTGATCCAGACTTTCTTCACTGTCTGACAGCGCAGCGCTGTTCCAGCGCTCGCTTCCGCCTGCTCGCACGGGGGTAGAGTAACTGCGGGCCGGTCATTAGCGCGGGCCTAGGATGCCGCGACACTCATCTCCTGAAGGCATTTCCAGACCGCATACAGGGAAGTATCCCCCTCCATTGACGACGGACCTTGATGGCAAGTCCCACCTGGACGGACCGCATCATGCGTCTTGGCATCCGCAGAGTCAAGCGTAAACGCCATTGATACTCATGGAGGCCCCCTCCTCAACATCCCAACTTGGTATGCTGGTCGACGGCCAAGTCAACCGAAAGGAGGGAGCCTCATGAACTTCTGCGAGCGCCGGTCTGAAACGCCCCCCCTGCGGCGGTAGCGTCGCCCCCCCTTGGCATTTTCAGGCATCGTCTGATCCGAGGATCTGCTAAGAAGCAGGTTGGAGCCGAGAGGTGGGGGTACGGAGCAGCAACTCCGCACCCCCGGTGCCGATCACGGATTGTCGCGGACGTGACCAGCCTGATCATGGTCCCACAGCCGGCCGTGGTCGTCCAGATCCCCTCGCGGTCAAGCCGCTATGGTGTCGGATCTGCTTCGGGCGATCGACTGCCAGGAGTGTGGGGCGCGGTTCTTTCTGAGCGGTCGCTGCTTCCGTGGTCACCGTTACTGCTCGGACACGTGCCGGCGGCAGGCCCGGCGGCGTCAGTGCCGGGCGGCGCAAGTGACGTACCTGGCGAAGCAGCCGGATCGGCCGTGGTCGTCCAGATCCCCTCGTGGTCAAGTCGCGAGGGTGTCGGATCTGCTTTGGGCGATCGACTGCCAGGAGTGCGGGGCGCGGTTCCACCTGTGTCGTCGATGCTTTCGTGGTCAGCGTTACTGCTCGGATCCGTGCCGGAGGCAAGCCCGGCGTCGTCAGTGTCGAGCGGCGCAAGAGAGATACCTATCCAAGCGACAGGGTCGGCTACGTCGCGCGGCCGCCATGGCTGCCTACCGCGGCCGAGTCGGTGTGGGCGACCGGTCGGCGGAGCCCGGCGCAGAAAGTGATAGATCAAGCTATCGGTCCGCGGCCGATTCTGTGAGACAACAGACCCCGGAAGCCGTGGTAGAGGCGTTTTGTGCCCGCTGCTGAGGAGGACGGTCTCTACCATCCCGGGCTTTACAACGATCGGCTTCTCCTCGGCCTGAAGGGTACGATGTCGGAAGCCGAGCTTCACGTCCTCCGCGCACGCCTGGATGGTGGCATCCGGAACAAGGCCGCGCGGGGGGAGCTCCGACGGGGACTGCCCATCGGTCTGGTTTGGGGAGACAACGATGGCGAGGTCCTCTTTGATCCCGACGAGGCCGTCACGGCTGCCGTTCGCACGGTCTTCGAGAAGTTCTCGGAAACCGGCTCGGTCCGCCAGGTCTGGATCTGGTTCCGGGGCCAGAAGCTCTTATTTCCCTCTCGGCCGCACGCACGGTCGGCCCTTCGGTGGATCTCTCCTACCTACCACGCGCTCCATGGAGTTCTTACCAGCCCGGTCTACGCAGGAGCCTACCGATACGGCAGGTCGCGGCACGAACGGTGTATTGACCAGACCGGCCGCGTGCGGAAGAAGTCACGGCTGTTGCCGCGGTCGGAATGGCAGGTGTTGATCCGGGATCACCATCGTGGTTTCATCGACTGGGAGACCTACGAGATGAACCAGGTCCGTATCTCTCGCAATGCCCATCCCCGGCCGCATCAACCAGGCGGCGCCATCCGGGAGGGTGCGGCGTTGCTGCAAGGGCTTGCCACCTGCGGGAGCTGCGGGCGCAAGCTCAAAGTCTACTACCAAGGCAGCCACTCGACGCCTGGCTATCACTGCCCGGGCAGCACGCTGGTCAGTGGTCGAGCGTTCTACTGCTTGCGCATCAGCGGCGTGCGGATCGACCGTGCCGTAACGGAAGCTTTCCTGGACGAGATCACGCCGGCCGGGATCGAGGCCGCCTTCGAGGCCGAGCGTGTCCTGGAAGCGGATCGGGACATCGCGCTTGCCCAATGGCGGCTACAGGTGGAACGTGCGCAGTACGAGGCCGAGAGAGCCGAACGCCGCTATCGACAGGTTGAGCCCGAGAATCGCCTCGTGGCGCGGGGCCTCGAGGCCGAATGGGAGACCCGGCTCCACGAGCTGGCCGCGGCGAAGTCGGAGCTTGACGACCGAGAGAGGACGCGTCCACGAGGTCTGACCGAGGTCGAGCGCCGACATCTTCAGATGCTCGGCACCGATCTTCGGAAGGTCTGGTCAGCTCCCACCACGACGGACCGCGATCGCAAGGAGTTGTTGCAGACGTTGCTCGAGGAGGTCTGCATCGCGGTCGCCCGGAAGGAGTCCAACGCGCATCTGACGCTGCGCTGGCGCGGCGGGATGATCACGGAGCTCGATGTCGTCGCGCGAACAGTGAAGGTGCCGACGATGCGAACTGCCGAAGAGACGATCGATCTGGTGCGACGCCTCGCGCCCCACTACTCCAATGCCGTCATCGCCGGCATTCTGAACCGGCAGGGCCGGCGAACTGTGCACGGAGAACGCTTCACGGCAACCAGTGTGAGCGGCTTGCGGCAGTACTGGGATCTCCCTCGGTGGCAGCGCCCGACCACGCAGTCAGGGGCGGAGCCGGTTACGGTCAAGGAAGCGGCGCGGATCCTGGGCGTAGCGACGTCGACGCTTCATCGCTGCCTGAATGACGGCATCGTCATCGGTGAGCAGTTCACGCCGGGCGCACCGTGGCGCATCAAGATCACCGAGGAACTCCGCGCCCGTTTCGTTGCTGGTGAACCTGATGGCTACGTGCCGATCGTCGACGCCATGCGCACCCTTGGCCTCTCGCGCCAGTCGGTGTTGCAGCGTGTAAAGCGCGGTCAGCTCGAAGCGCTACACATAAGCCGTGGAAGGCGCAAGGGATTGCGCATCAAGCTGTTGGTCAACCAGCCCGGGCTCTTCGAGGGCACTTCATGAAAGGGGGTGTAGTGTGGCGAGGTATCCAAGAATTTCTCCAAGTCCAGATCCACTACCCATTCGAACCCTTCCTCCAGATGCTTCTTGGCCTCCGCGATGGCCGTGTGACAACTGCGCCCGGGTCGGAAACCGTGGCTGCTCTCGTGGAAGCTCGGATCGTAGTTTGGGCTGAGCACCTGGTGCACCGCCTGTTGTACTACTCGGTCGACCACGTTGGGTATGCCAAGGCCTCTCTGGCCGCCTCCTGCCTTGGGGATCCAGACCCGGCGGATGTCCCCGGGACGATAGATTCCTGCCAGTAGTTCGCGGTGGAGAACCGCCAGAGTCTCTTCGAGGTGCTCTCGCACTTCGCTGATGCTCTGTCGGTCCGGTCCGGGGGCGCCCTTGTTCGACGCTACGGACTGGAATGCCTTCCTCAGGTTCTCGTCTCTCGCCACCTCCTCCATCGTCATCGCGGGTGGGGACTCTCCCTTCTTGGTCCGTGACTTCGGCACCACGCGCGGGACAGATGTGGGTTGGCCCACACCCGATCCTCCGGTGGCCCCTTGCGGGCTGTCGGCTGTCTCACGAAACAATCCAAGCTGTCCCACCGCTTGCTCCGCCGTGATCGCCTTCCCTCCGTGCCGCAGGGCACTTGGGGCCGCCTTTCGGCGGTCTTCCGGTACTACGCGACCATCCGACTTCTCCCGTCCCTTCGCCATCTCGTCCTTTCGTCCTCGGTGACTACCGCCCTCGGTTGCCCGAGACGGAGGCCGGGAGATCTCCCTGGGTAAGAACGCAAGACTTCGTGCCATCCCCGTCGCCCCTACGCATGTCCTCCCAACGGATATCGGGCTTCGCCGCTGACCGCCGGCTCACCCGAGAACACACGCCTCACGGCACTTCGCTTTCGCTCGGTACGGCACAGCACCTTAGACTTCCATCGGACCCTCCCTCGCGGAATGGATTCGCCTTCGGCTCCTCACGGAACCGTCGCCAAAACCACGGTCCGGTGCTCCGGACCAGCGCCCCTGTCTCTTCGGTGTGGGGTTCCCTCCGTTAGGGTCCCCAGAGGACTTGCACCTCCTGTCTTGCGCCCATGCCAGGCGCACGGTTCCTCTCCCTCCCTCCGGTCGGGGTCGCGTCCCCTATGGCCGCGCCAACCGGAACTTCCGGGACCATGCGAGTCTCGGGAGGGACTTGAGTACCCTGATGCGTCACTTCTTTTCGTTGTCGGCACCGAAGGCGATAGCGGTTCTGGCGGGCGGCGTGCTTCTTCCTCCCCTCGAGACCGCGCTGATACCGCGATCCGGCGCCACACAGACTCGTCCAACGGGCCACGCCAGAGCAGAAGGCGGAGCAGTAGCGGTGTCCGCGGTCACAGAAGCGGCAGAGAGCGAAGAGCTTTCCGCAGGCGGGTCGAGCACAGGTCGCAAGTCGAAGGGATTCCACGTGCCCCCGGCCGGGAACACATAGGGCTGGACAAGGCCGAGGACTTCCGGCAGAGTGCGCTCACCGGATCGCGTCCCCAGTGGTTCGGTTCGAGGGCTCGGAGGGACTAGCTCCGGGCTCTCACCCTTTTCGGTCCCCAGGCTGGAAAGGGTCTAACCCGGAATCCCGATCAAAGCAACGACTCTTCCTGCCGCCCACTTCTCGGCGATCTGTTCGGATTTCTACGGTTCGGGAAGACCATCAACATGAAGCACGCAGCAAGCAGAACCTGCCGGTGGATCGAGCTCACGGCATACCCCTGCGCACGCAACGATTGGGCAAAGGTGCTGATGTGCGCCGCAAGCGGACCCTCCGGTGCTCGCAATAGAACAGTGTCGTCCTTGATGATGATCTTCATCGTGGACTCCTTTCTCCCCTGCACGGGGATGACTGAAGGGGTCCAGATTATGTCGGGGACGTTCCTCAGGTAGGCCGAGGGAATGAGGTCCACGGGCCGAATCAAGACATAGTCAGGGACGGCACATAGTGTCGAAGCGTGTGAGGCGTCACGGTCTTCCCCTTGAGGGAAGGACATGCCTGTGCGGCGGCGGCCGCATGTCGCGTGACGAGTCGCTGGAGCGCATCGGCACTGAGGCGCCCGCCACGCGAACTCGGGAAGCCGGGATCTTCTGGATCCGCGCCGTCCTGCGCTAGCCACTCCTTGAGGACGGTGAGGACATCCGGGTGTAGAGGCGTGCACCGTGTCTTGCGGCCCTTTCCGAGGCAACGGACGTGGGCACCCGTGCCGAGTTCCACATCCCGGCGTCGGAGCGACGTGATCTCGCTGTTGCGCGGTATCCGCTCGGGCACCCCATCCCCGGTCGGCGGGGGGGCGGACGGACGTGGGTAGGGGCAATCAGCTGACCGGGGATGGGATGCCCGAGTGGATACGCCGGTCCCGCCACCGGGCCAGGCGTTCCCGGCGCAGACCATGCCGCCGCGCGAAGGCGGCCAGACTCTCGCCGCTCTGCTCCCACGCCTTCACGATCAGCTTCGCCGACTCGGCGCGCCAGTAGCCTTCTCGCAACGCCGCCCGCAGGACCTCCCCTCGATCCGATCCAGTCTTCATCCCGCACCTCCTCTCGAGGTCGGGATCGTCTCAGTTACATGGGCCGGGGGCTACATGGGTTCGCCGAGTGGATACCTTTAGGCAGCGTTGCCGAAGGGGCACGGCCGATGTGCTCCGGCGCCTCCCGACGATGACCATCAACCAGATCGAATCCCTGCTGCCCGAAAACTGGAAGCCTCGGGCGCCCGACACCAGCTGAGCTGCGAAGGGGCGACTGCCAAACTCAGCTACGCCGGAAACCACCCTCAGGACGGCGTCGGGGGGGATGCGCTGCGTCTACCGCTTACCCTGCGATGCGCAGCAGCGCGTCCGGTGTTTCGTGGTCCTCAAGGGCCGCCTCAGATTGTCACGACGGGGGGCGCGGGGACATGCGCTCAATCTCTCAATCGGATCCGTTTCAGCAATCCGACGATTCCCTTGAAATCCTTGCTGTAGAAAAGACGCAGCGCGCCGAGATAAGCTACCAGCCCAACTGCAACCTCAAGCAGAAGAAGAGAAAGCGAAGGCAAGGCGCGGATGCCGGGCACATACCGCACAGCGAGCACCGCAACAGCCATCACAGCCGCACAGCACGTCGCCGGGAACGCGGTCAGGCCGATCTGGCGGATGGGTATCCCGACGATGCGGGTGATCTCGACGACCAACGTGAACAGAGTAAACACAGGCAGAAAGAGCTTCGCGAGGGCGACTCCCATGAGGCCACCCACCCGCGCACCCCACCAGAGGAGGGCCGCGTTGAACGGAAGTGCGATCAGGCTCCACTTGAACGGAAGGTGCGGCTTGCCCACACCGCCGCAGAGTGCATAGGAAGGGTTAATCAGCACACGGATCATTCCGAACAGGCAGAAGACGCGAGTGGGTCCTACGATGGGCGCCCAGGTTGAGCCGTAGGCCACCTGCACGAACTCAGGTGCAGTCAGCATCAGGCCGACTAGAATCGGGTAGATGATCAAGGCATTGAAGCGCATCACCCGAAGCAACACCCGTCGCAACTCCGCTAGATCTTCCTGCAGACCTGCAAATGCCGGGAATAGAACGGTGCTTAGCACGGTCGAGAGTTGGATCGTCACGTGCATTGGCAGACTACTCGCGTAGTCGTAGTATCCGAGTTGGGTGTTGCTGAGCGTAGTCCCGATCAGAGCGCGGTCGATGTTCTGGTTACCATAGGTCACGACATTCACGGCCAGAAACCAACGGCCGTAGTTGGCGTGCTCTTTCAGCACTCGCCAGGAGAAGTCACCGGAGGGCAGCCATGGCATTGACCCGATTTGAAGTAGAGTTGAAACTGCCGTGCCGGCAATCATGCCGCCGATCAGCCCGAACACGCCCAGGTGGAGTGCGCCCACTAGGAGCCAACCCACAGCGAACGTCGTTAGAGCACCCCAGACGCCCACCAGCGCTGTGGTCTTGAACTTGAACTGCCGACGCATGAGGGCGGAGTGTATGCTCCCCACACTCGCAATCACAAACTGTGCGGAGAGGAGCACGATCACCCACCTCACTTCAGGCGAATCGAGGAAGCGGGCACCGGTGAACGCAAATAGACAACAAAGGACCGCCGCCGCCAGGTCCACCATGAGGTTACCCCACCAACAGGTGGAGAGGTCCTGTTTCGTGAGCCGGCGCCAATAGACAATACTTGAGTTGAAGCCGAAGTTCGCAAACAGCAAGATGAACTGAGTGAAGACGTTGGCCAGGCTCAGGGCGCCGAAGGCGGCCGGAGGTAACAGCCGGGCGAAGATCATGCTGCGGATGAACTGCAGCACAATTGTGGCCGCCAGTCCGGCTCCAGACCAGATGCCGCCGCTAACTACATGGCCGCCCACTGCATGGGCGGCGATCTCCTCGGGTAGGTACTCCTGGCTGCGACGGATCGCTGCTCGTATGCGCACGAACATATCTTGTCTCTTACTCGATTAGGCCCAACTCGCGCAACTCTAGCTCGCAGCGCTGCTTCGTCATCAGCGGAATGATCTCCTCAAATGTCCCGAAGAGTTCACCGATTCGGTGGGGAGTCACCCTTCCTTCCGCCTTACATCGCGCGAAATGTTCACTGCTGCGGTAACCGATCACTTGGGCGGGGTTGCCGTGCACGATGGCCAGCGGAGGGACACTCCTGGTCGCCACAGAACCCATGCCGAGGATTGCACCCTCGCCTATCTCCACGCCCGGCAGTATCATTGAACCCCAGCCAATCCAGGCATAGTCGCGGATCAGAACCGGTTGGAGAAAGATTCCATTGTCGAAGGGGATCGTTCTCGCGTTGCGATAGCGATGCTGAAAGGTGACGATGACCGAACGGTAACCTATTCCCACGTACCGTCCGATGTGCAGTCCACCCTGCGAGTGCAGGGCGACTTGGCTCTGGATCGTGGTTCCATCGCCGATCACCACGCGTGACGGGTGCGTGATGTGAACCCCGGAGTCGATTCGTACTCCATCGCCGTAGCGGGCGAAATGCTCCGGCCGGTAGCGGCGGGCAGAATCCGCTCGCATTGATGCCCCATGGGCGTACGCCAAGGCCCGGTAGAGCCGCGTCTTGCCCAGCACATGGCGGAGAATGCCCATCACAACTCCCTTCTTCCGCCGCCCGGAGGCGCCGGGTAGCGCAACAGGTCGAGATCCGATTCCCCCGCGAAGAAGGCCCATGGCCGGCGCGCGAGTTCTGTCAGCAGTTCCGGGTCCTTCGCCAGGACAACAAAGCGCGCATCTCGGGGGCGCACGAACCAACCGGCGGCTCTGAACGCCGCCGCGAGGCGTGAACCGTGCAAGTCAGCGATAAGGCGGGAGGCCGTAGACGTGCAGGCCGTCGCCCGAAGGACAGCCGGCAGATCGTCGGGAACCGCAAAGACATCGACAATAATCTCGGAATCACCCTCCTGTCGCGTCACCACCAAGCCGGGCCGAAGGTCGGCCGTCACTTCCCAGCAAGTGTGATCCGCATAGACGGATCCTCCGTAACGCCAGGCGAAGCCCGCGGCGTCCCGGCACGGACCTGCCTCGTCGGGCCTCAGGCGCGTGCCGAGGACCTGCGGGCGTCTCCCCGCTTCAGCGACCGACAGCGCTTGTCGCGTACCGCCGCGCCCCCCCGTGCCACGCCCAACCCCCAGGCAACGAAATCACGCGCCAGCGCGCGCGGCGCGGCAGCCACCGTCGGGCGGCGCACTCGCAATGCGCGCACCACCGGTCCGCAATCTCGTCCGCCGGCCCTGGCGTAGAGCCCGGCCATCGCCGGCGACTGCCCCGTGGAGAGACTGACCCGAAAGCGATCCAGGCGCAACGCCAGCAAGGCCTTGCCCACGCCCTGGCCTCTCCTTGACGGATCAACGATGAGATCGAGCCCATACGCTGCGCTTATCTCCCGTGTACCCACTGTGATGCGCATCGGGATATGGCAGCAGGAGCCGACGATTGTCCCCGAGGCGCGAGCCAGTGCGACGTGCATGCCGCGCGGATGACCTCCTCCGAGCCAGTCCCAGCGACCGGGAGCGGTCTGGACGGCCCCCTGTCCATAAACGCTCATCAGAAACGAACGCAGCGCGGGCATATCAGCCTGGGTGGCCCACCCAAGAGCCAGGCTCATGTACGTCCCCGCGGACCAAGGCGGCCAAGAGCCAGAGAGGCGGCGACCCGCCAGAGACGGATGTCGATTGGGCGACGCCGACAGGCGAGCAACAGGTCACGCCAGGCGGCCGCTCGATCACCTTCC
The DNA here is from genome assembly GCA_903844735.1 of Candidatus Eiseniibacteriota bacterium. GTDB lineage: Bacteria > Eisenbacteria > RBG-16-71-46 > CAIMUX01 > CAIMUX01 > CAIMUX01. The sequence goes on along the minus strand of CAIMUX010000118.1, from coordinate 39,359 downwards.
CGGGCACGCCAGATCCCGCGCGTGATGTAGGTATGGGCGTAGGCGCCCGCCACGTCGGCCTGGGAAACGCTGTCGGGGTAGCGTTCCAGGAACCGCTCGAGCAAGCGGAAGTAGCTGTCCAGGCGCTCGCCGGTGCGATGCGACATCTGCCCACCCCAGATTCGATACTGCACCAATGTTTCACGCACATAGAGGAACTCGTATTTGGTCGAAACGCGCAGCCACAAATCGTAATCGATGGCCATCCGCAACGACTCGTCGAAGCCACCGAACTCCTCCAGGACCCGGCGCGGTGTAAGGGTGGTGTTGAAGGTGACGAAGTTGTCGGCGAGCAGGCGGCCACTGATACGACCGCCCCAGCGCTTCACTCGCGGCGCGGGCAGCGACTCCCCGGCCGGTCCGATCAGCGCCACGTCGCCGTAGACGACACCGGCCCCGGGATTCGCCTGGAGCAGCGGCACCTGCCGGCGTAGCTTTCCGGGCAGCCACACGTTGTCCGCATCGCAAAACCCCACGTACTCACCGCGGGCCACGCGCAGGCCGGCGTTCTTGGCCTTCGTCTGACCTGCGTTGGCCTGACGGATTACTGTGACACGAGGTTCGTCCGCGTATGCGTCCAGAGCGCACGCGGTCTCATCCGTCGAACCGTCATCGACCAGCACCACCTCGACTGCTGGCCAGTCCTGGGCGAGCACCGAATCGATGGCCTCGCGAATGTACTGCCCCATGTTGTAGGCGGCAATCACGACTGACACGAGCGGCGTTTCGATCATCCGCTCCCCCGCAGAGTTACCTGGTTCGTCCAAGGTCGATGCCTCATCTTGTGCCCCCCCAGTACCAGTCTCCGAGTTCGGTCCTCACACCAAGCCAGCGACGGAGACAGAGGGTCAGCCACGCCGCTCCGCACAGTGTCCAACGGAACTCCAATCCGTCCGTCGAGGCACCGTAGCGCGGCAACGCATACGGGTCCGGCGGCCGACGATCGATCTGCCAAGCCACGTAGCAGCCGCGGAATCCGGCCTCACGCACGGATTCCTGCACTGCAGGCGTGAAGTCAGCAGGTCCTCCCTGCGGGTAGCAAAACCAGGCAGTGTCGATCCCCACGACCTCCTGAAGGCGGCGGCGCGAGCCGACGATTTCGGCCGTGAGCTCGTCAGGCGAGACCCGCGATAGAATTGGGTGGGTCACACTGTGGGCGCCCAATTGAAGGCCTTCGGCGGCCATGGTGCGAACCTGCTCCCAGGTGACGGACGCATACTCCGGCGGGACCTGGGTGGGCAGAACCACGCCGAGGGCTTCACCCAATGCGCGCAACGAATCCTCCTTCTGTGTGTCAGGGACGAAGCGGCAGCGATCGGCAATGGCGTGCCAGGCGGCCGTCTGTCCCCGATCGTTCCTCAGGTCCCAGGCCACTTCGTGCCCGCCAATGTCGGCTGTGCCACGCCCGGGGGAAGCGTGCGCCAACATCCAGGCCAGCCGATCCCACCAGAGCCAGATCGTTCCGTCCACGAACCCCGTGGTAACGAACAGCATGACCGGAATCCCGTGCTCCCGGAAGATCGGGAACGCGATCGAGCAGAAGTCGGCATAGCCATCATCCACCGTCACGACGACCGGGCAGCGGCCGGGGCGTCGCCGTCCCAGGACAAGGTCGAGGTGGTCGTCAGGCCGCCACAAATCATGGTGGCGGCGCATCCAGTCGACCTGCTCGCGCAGCCGTGCAGCGTGCATGCTCCGGCCATCCGGGCTGGCATCCCCAGAGAACCGATGGTACATCAAGGTACGCACATGCTCTCGCGTCAACATACGACACAGAGCCTGGAAGCCCGGGCATGCCAAGAGCCAGCCCCGAAGTCTACGCTTGAACGGCATCAGCCCCGAGTCCGCCCGGCCGCCCGACGACCAAGGATGTGGGCCGGTGTCCGGCATGAGTCTCCAGAATCAGAAGCATTCTCCCATTCTGTCAGGATCGTACTTTGAGGTCAACAGACGTCCCCATGGTACCCAGGACCACGTCATGTAGCCAGAACTCTATGCTCTGATTTTGCTTCAGATTACCGCTGACGTTATTCTTCTGGGATTCTACCCTGCAGGGGTGGATCACCGGGGCAGAGAGCGCGCTCACGCCGCCGCGAAGACCGTCTGCGTCCAGGGCTTTGAGTCCGGAGCCGAGGAGATCTCCCGGATCCGGGCGAGCGTGGCCAAGCATGCCCCCAAAGAGGGCACGGTCCCGTCAACGTCGCGCCGACCAGGCCGTTGGGCCGGGCGCCCCTAACGGCGGCAGCGCTTCGCCCGGCCAGACAGCCAGGTCGGCGCAACTTTGACGGGATCGTGCTGCGTACCGACCGGCCTGAGCATGTCTGCTCGTTCCCGGGTAGGGAAGCCTCTTCCAGAAGTTCGCCACGGCGATCCCTCTGAAGTGGTCTCTCAGGTTGGCACCCCAAGGGGAAGGCCGTGGCTTTCGACGACGGGCCGCATACCGCTTCCGGGTTGAGTTGGTAACCTCGATCCCGAACTTCCCTGGCTCTCCAACGGCGCGGAGCGCCCCGGGAAGGAATCACCGTCGACAAAATGCCGAGAACGGTCGAGAACGTTTCGGTGAACTGAGGACCGTGTTTTGGTCGCCCCACTGGCTCCGCTCTCCCTGGCCTTTCCGAAGCTCCTTTCGCCTCCACATGATGACCGTTTGCGGTCGGACGAGAAGCAGCGCCGTGCCAGCGGGGCCGTTCCCGGGAAGCCAACACAACAGGAGCCGGTGTCCTCGGGTAGGATTTGGGACCGCCCGACAGTTCGCTGGATGACGACCAGCCGAGCGAAGGGCCGAGGTTTCGCTCTGCATCGAGGTGCGGAGCGTGATGAGATCCCGCGGGGTTGACGCTGCTGCGCAGGCGGGTTGACCATTGAGAAGGGCCACGCCATGATCGGTGCGAGGCCATGCAGCATTCTACAATTAGCAAATAGACAATGAGTTAGGGTCTTTCGGGATCGATAGTTGACTGCGCATTGACGTGCGCCCCCAGGGATTTCCGACGGTCTTCCGGGATAGGCGGCTGCCGACCGCTGCTCTGAAAAGGACTTTGACTCAATGATCGACCGCGATTAGCATCCTCCGCATGATCGGGTTGTTCCTGTGCTATCGTCCAGCCGGGCTGGACAGGGAAAGTCGGGAGGTCTTCGCCGACCGAGCCGCGAATCGGCTTACTGTTCTTCCCGGCCAGCCAGCGGACCGGATTTCCACGGATTCTTTGATCGGCATCTCAGTCCACCATGGGAGTTTGCCGAGCGGTGGGATCGCGCAGGACGGCGACCGGGTACTGCTCTGCAGCGGTTCGTGCTGGGTGGATTCGCACGCCGCGCAATTGGCCGACCCAGCGTCGATTCTCACCGCTTGGCGCGACCTCGCGCCCGGAGAAACTCCCAATTTCGGCGGCTGTTTCGTCCTAGCCCATTGCGACGACCGCGCCCGGGAGCTCACCGTACTGACCGACCGATTCGGCACCGTTCCCGTGTACTACCGCCGGAGAGGCGAGACACTGCTCGTGAGTTCCGAGATCAGGCTCTTGGTCGAACCTGGGCATGACGCTGTCGATCTCGATGCAGTGGCGGAAATGATGGCCATCGGTTACTTGAGCCAACCCCACACGCTGGTGGCGGGAGTCCGGCGGCTGCCGGGTCACCACCGGCTCGCATTCGGCGAGACGGGGCTACAAATCACTCCGCTCCCGACACCGGGGTATCCGCGCAATCGCCCTGTGGATGACGAGGCAGTCGCGGAGTACGACTCACTGGTTCAGCGCTCCTTGAGCCGCTATGCAGGCGTCTCGCCTCGATTCTCCATTTCACTCAGCGGCGGGCTCGACTCGAGACTCCTGTGCGCAGCGGCCCAGCGAGCGGGTATGAAACTGGAAGCGTTCACCACTGGGGAAGATGGCTCGGTGGATGTTCGAATGGCAGAACGGACGGCGGAGCTTCTGAATGTCCCGATTCGTGTCCTCAGGATCGAAGGCGAAGGGATGGCGGATTGGTTTGGGAAAATGGTCTGGTTCACCGAGGGGCGGGTCCTGCCGAACCACATGCACTACGTTGGCGCAGCTTTCGGCGGCCACCTCCCACCCGGTCCACAGCTTCACGGCATGCTGGGGGAGGCGATTTTCGGCGGCGCATTCGACGCTGTTGACCTGATCGACGCCTCCTCTGATTCGATCGAAGCGGCCTGCCGCCGCTTTTTCGCCAAGGGACTAATCTTTCGGCCTGACCGTGACATGCAATCTGCCTTCACCGCTGAGCTGACAGATCGCGTAACCGCCGTTCCGGAACGGTCAGTGATCGACATCATGGAAAGGATCGGTTTTTCCGGTCGCTATGAGAACTTGCTCGATTTCAAATGGCGCTTCCGAGTAGAGGCATTCACAATTCCCTGCCTCCTCGGCCAAGTCCTACCGTGGACTGATGTGGTGTCCCCATTTCTTGACAAGGATGTGTTCGATCTCGGTGCAACCCTGGAAGCAACTGGCTTGCTGGACAGAGTAGCCCAGATCCGGTGGGCGCAGAATCACATGCCGATCGTTACGAAGATTCCACGTGTCAAGGACGGCATCGTCATTCCCGTTCGCGAGGGCTTGCCGCTTGCCCACGAGCAGGGGATGCGGCGACTGCGACGCAGGGCCCGCATGAAGGACATGCTTTGCCTGCTGTCGCGGGGCCGGATCAACCTGCCCTATGGGTTGTCGTTTCCGATTTACGGACAGTGGTACCGACGGTGGCGCCCCGTCCGTGACTTCGTGGACGGTATCGTCCTATCCGAACGCTGCATGGAGCGCGGATTCTGGCGCCCGCTGGGGCTGCGGCGCCTTTGTCACGATCTGCGGACGGGCCGTCATGTGTGGAACGTCGTGGGCACCATCTTGCTCGTCGAGCTCTTCATTCGCCAGTTTATCGAAGCGACAGACCGGCCGACCGATCCGATCGTGCCGCTCGGTATCGATCCCTGATGGCAAGCCTGGATGCCGGGACTCCCGGACCCGGTCCCACGCACATGCCAACGACAGGTTGGCTTGCCACAGCGAAGGGTACGGTCTCGCACACCCTAGATTCTTCGAAGGGTGAGACGGTCAGATCCGCAAGCATCTCCGGCAGCCAGTAAGGAGCGGGAGAGTGCAATGAGCCAGCATTGAACCTGGCTCACACCCGCCGCCTTCAGCAGCCGAGGCCGGTAGGCGAGCATCGCGGCCCTTGTTGACCAGAAGCGCATACGGAGGGGGCGGGCGGTAGCGGACGTGCGACGGTTGAGTGGCAGGACGGGCCGTGACGATAGCAGAGGCGGCCAGAACCTGCTACACGCACAATCGTCATACAAAACCGTAATCGGCGCAGAGTGCTACTTTGGCAACGGTCGTGTGCGGACATGTTGTCCGCGTACTCGACGCCATTGAGAATCAATCATGCACAACGACGCATCGACGTCCGTGGTGTCCGTAGCGGAGAGCCGGAGATTCTGCCCAACAGGCAGCAGAGTCAACTGGCCCCCGGCCTCGACATCGGTCCCCAGCCGAAAAGAGCGGCCGCCAGCACAATGAGGGCTCCTCGCTGACGTCCTACCTGCGGATGAGCAGTGCCTGGCCCGAGGTTAGGTTCCAGGGGATGAACTCCCGCCCCAGAGGGCCGGCCAGAAAATCTCTCAGCCCCAGATAGCCCCCCGCGATGTTGGGCGTGTGCCCTTGATCCTCGACCAGGATGATCCCACCCTTGACCATTCGAGGCGCTATCTTGCTCAAGGCGGCGGCCACGGCCTCATAGATGTCCACGTCGATGTTGGCTACGGCGATGTCGTTGAGTCCTTCGGGAAGGTCGTCGGTGACGATGTTGCATTTCACCAGGCTTTTGCCCGCGAAGCCGGCCAGACGCGTGGTGACTACGGCCAGGGACGTGCTACCGAACTGGCCCACCCAGAATGCATCCGGACTGGCCTTGGCCGCTGGGTAGGAAAAACCCTCAAACAGATCCAACAGAAAAGTGTGTCGTTGAATGCCGGCCTGGCGCATGTAGTTCAAGGCCAGCTCGGCACTGGCGCCCTTGTAAACGCCGATCTCGACATAGACCCCCGGCAGATCCCGGGTAACCTGCAGGGCCTGGATTATGTTCTCGTAGTCGGCCAGGTCAAAAGTGTCGAGATTGTCCGGGGGCGGAACCGACTCCCGGAGCACCCGCCAGGCCACGTCGTCCCGATGGAAGACGCGGGCCGTCGGCAGATACGCCTTGGGCGTGTAGTAGTAAGAGTCAGGCAGGCCCATGATCGCATGAAGAACATCGGCCAGCTTCTCGTCGCTCTCGAAAACGCAGAAGAAGACCCGGGGGCGATTCCGGTCCTCAGCCATCCGGGCATCCTGCAGCCAGAGAATGCCCTCCCGGACAAAAGGATAGGGGATGGATCCGGGGGACTGGTCCGACAGAAAGTAGAAATCGGCCTCAAGGAAGCGTTCCCGTGCCCATAGGACCATATCCTCGATCTGTTGCCGATCGAAGCGAGGCAACTCCAGGTGCATCGGATGATGCAGCACCGCGGTCCAGGCCGTCCGGAAGTGGCTCAGCCGTTCGGCCGCCATACGGCGGATAACCCAATTGACATAGCTCTCAGGCAGCAATCGATTGCAGCCGTGACAAAAGTAACGGCCGGCCCGACCGGCGGGGCCCTCGCTCAAAGCCCGGATTCCACGGCGAACGATTGTGCCGATCCCGCTCATTTGCTCCCGTCCCGGACTCCCGATACTCCCGCCCACGGCCGACCCAGATGGTCAACCAAACGTAGACCAACACGAGGGACGCCGCAAGCCCTGCCCGCCGGCCGCCCGCGAGGTTGCGGCGTGCCCTGTCCCACCCTGCATTCTGGACTCAGATTGGAACGATGGCCGTAGAGATCAAAGGGTGCTCCACTCGAGAGGCAACTCGAGCTTTTAGCTCCGGATCTTTCGAAAACACCCGCGGCCCGGCCGCCCGATTTGGCCAGCTTCCGAAGTCGTAACCGACAGATGCAGAAAGAGATGTGTCGTTCAAGGTCGCGGAACTTGCCACCGGTGGTCGTGCGTCATCACACGCACAATGTGGGACCCAAGGGCGTCCAGGCTGTCGATCACGGGCATGGGAAGGACCCAGTCAGCCATGAAGGCCTTCAGCTCAGTGCATCCGGCGACGATCGCGTCGGCTCCTTCGGCTTGGAAGAGACGCCCGATCTCATCGGCGAGATCGGGGACCTCGGACTGCGTGCGTTGCCCCACCTCGTCCCGGATTCGCGCCTGCAGGGAGTCCTGCAGTGCCAGCCCTATACACACCACCTCTATCCCGCGTGCCCGCAGACCGTCCCCGTAAAGGCCGGTGTGGAGGGTGCTTGCAGTAGACAGCAGCCCGACACGCCGGCAGCCCGCGGCTTCCACTTCCTGGGCCACAGCGTCCACGATGCTGAGCACCGGAACAGTGACGGCCGTCTCCAGTCTGGGCAGCAGGACATGCAGAGTGTTGCAGGGAATGGCCAAGAAATCCGCGCCGGCAACAATGAGGGCGCGCGCCGCGGCCAGGAGGGAGTCCCAGTACCCCTCGATTCCGACCCCTTCGCGCAGAAGCCGATCCTCCATGGCCAGATCGATGTCCAGGCTGGCAATGAGCACCGGCGGCCGTCGATGCGGGGAAACCCGGCGGCTGCGGATCATGATGTCCAGATAGAGCTGGGCCGTCGCCCCGGGGCCAGCCCCACCGATGATCCCAGGGACCAATGGCTTCTCGGGCATGCTCGTGCTCCTTGGCGTGCGTCGGGTCAGGGGCCGAGGGGACAATGCTACCGGGGTCAACCGCATCGTGGAATGACTCCTGCAGCCCGGTCATGTCTTCGACACCCGGGAGGTCGGACATGAACGATTCACTCCCCCTTTGGCGATAGACACTACCCTGGACTTCGACTAGGCTCCAGCCCGTTCTGAGAAAACACCTGGGGTAAGAGGAGAGACATCCGTGCCCGGAATCTACGGCCTGATCACCTCCGGCCGCACGCTCGACGCGACCGCGCTGCCCGATTCTGTGTCGTGGCCGCGTTACTGTCCTCGCGAACTCTATCGGGACAAGACCGCCATGCTCGGCGCCTATCTGAGACATCGCGGTCCAGCGCACGTCTCCTGTCACACGGCCGGCGAATACGTCCTTGTCCTCTACGGCCACTGCGCCGATCCACTGACCGGCCAGCAGTTGCTGGCAGCCGATCTGGCCGCGATCTTCCGGCGCGATGGCGATGCGGCGCTGGACCGCCTGGAGGGCGCCTTCTGCGTTCTCGAACTGGACCGGGCCAGCGGACACGCCCGGCTCTTCAATGATCGAGTCGGCACCCTGGCGGTCTATTGGCACCACCACGATGGTGCCTTGGCCGTCGCACCACGGCTAGGTCTCCTGCCTGCGACAGTTCGCGAAGCGGGCCTCAACCCCGGCGCTGTCGTCAACTTCCTGTCGGTGGGACACTACCTGGGCCCCAACACGCCTTGGCGCGCTGCCAACTTCCTGACTCCCGCCACGATCCTGACCTTCGATCTGCACAGCGGCACTCTGTCCCAAGGAAGATACTGGAATCTGGTCTACCAGCCAGATCTGGAAAGCTCGCCTGCCACGCTATGTCGCAGGCTGGGCGAGAGCATACGAGAAGCGACCGACCTGCTCACCGGGCCGGGGTCCGGGCACGGCGGCATCTTTCTGAGCGGAGGCTGGGACAGCCGTAGCCTGCTCGGCGCCTCGGTGGAACTGGGCCGGCCGCCGGCCATGGTGGTTACCAACGGCGTAAGCGACGAGATTCCAGGCAGCGACACGTTTCTGGCACGAACGATGGCTCGGGATCTGGGTCTCCCCTACCGGTTCTGCCGCCGGAATCCCAGCATCGGCCCCGAAGCATGGCTGGACGGCCTACACAAGGGCGAGCTGACCACGGCCAACAACCCCGAGAACTTCGGTCAGAACGGACTTGATCCCGACTTCTTTGGCAGTCTCGATTTCATGCTCAAGGGGGACGTCACCTGGGGCTCGGGCCCCCCCGCCCTCTCCGAGGAACTGTCCATCGCCAAGATCGTTCCGTTCCCGCTCGCTGATCATGTCAAGGCCGTGCTGGCTCCGGACCTACGAGCGAAGGCCGACGTGCTCTACCGCGAGCAGATCGACAGCGTCGTCCGTCACTGCAAGAATGACGGCTGGACCGAGCGCAGGGACTACCTCTGGCAAATGGGTGGGATCAATCGGTACATCCTCGGCCTGGGCATCAGTGACGAGGAGCACATCCAGGTGAGGCGACCGCTGCTGGCCGGGATCGTCCTGCGGCACTACACGACGGTTCCCCGCCACCTGCGCTGCCACAAGAGCCTCTTCATCGAAAGCCTTCGCAGCTTCTACCCCCGGCTCTTCGCCTACGGCCGTAATCACGTTAGCAGCATAGCCCATTACTATCACTACATGGCGCCCTTCGTGCGAGAAAGGACTCTGGCCCACCTGGACTCCGGCCACGATCTGGGCGGTCTCCTCGACCTGACCGCTTGCCGTTCGGTGATCGACGCCTTCGCTCCCGCGCTTGAGGAAGTCCGGCAACCCAGTTGGAGGCACCGTATCGAGAACGGGCTCCACGACCGTTACAGCTACCGCCTATACCGGAGCCGTTGGTATCGGGAGAAACACATCAAGCGGTTCACGACCTCGGAAACCATGTTGGCGTTCCATCTCTATCTGCTGCTGGAATGGTTTCACCGGTAGCGGGATCGGACTCACCCTCAAGTTTTCGTCGTCAAGGTAGCCGGAAGGGCGAAGGTGCTCAAACCCCAGTCCGCACCCCGGGCACCCGACAGATGGAGAACCGATACTTGCCGTTGGGCTCAGGGGGGATAGCGTCCCGGAAGTGCAGGATCACGGACGGATCACCACCCAAGGACTCGCGGAAAGCCAGCACCAACGCCTTCTCAACAGCCTCGTCCCAGCCAGCGGCGCGCACCACGTTCAGGTCGATGCGTCCGACATCCTCCTGCACCACCTGCAATTGCGCGATACCAGGGTACCGAGTAAGCGTGTTTTCGATGAGCGAGATCCCTGCCACCCGGCTCCCGTCGGCAGCTACCAAGAAGTCGGCCGTGCGCCCGGTCACAGTTCGCAACAGCGGGTGAGGACGTCCGCAAGGGCAGGGCCGGTCATGCAGCACGCCGCGGTCTCCGACTTCATAGCGCAGCATCGGCATGCCGAAGTTGACGAACTCGGTGACGACGATGCGGCCATCCTCGCCAGGATCGCAGGGTGTGCCGTCATCGCGGAGGACTTCTAGCGCAACATGCTCTGCATTGATGTGCAGGCCCACATGCCGCTCGCACTCACAGGCAATCAGGCCGACCTCCTCGCAACCATAGCGGTTGGTAACCGGAACCGCGAAAACACGCTCGATGATGTTTCGCTCTGGTTGCAGGAGCATCATGCTGGTGGCCACGATGGCCCGCGGCCGCAGGACCTCCCCCATTTCCTCGAGCATTGTGGCCAGCAAGTAGAGTGAGTGGGCGTGACCATAGAGGAGACTGGGACGAAGGTGGCGCCAGCGGGCAGCAAACTCCCGCACCGCAGCCCCGTCCAGGCGCATGGTGTCCAGGTAGAAGAAGCGGTCCTTCAAGACCCTTCGCAAGCGTCGGCGGAAGGTGTCGGCCCGAGGTGGGTTGCCCCAGACCGCGCCCATGGGCTGACCGAGCCGCCAGCCACTCCAGGTATCGGCGAGCAAGGCGGCACCCTGGCGCATCCCGAAGCCGCGCCAATCACAGAAGACGTGCATTGCAGTGCCGGTGGAGCCACCTGTCTTGGCCGAAACGAGATTCGCGCGCGGGTGGCTTGCGGCCAGGATCTCCTCGATACTTCCTCGCACATCCGCCTTGGTCAGCAAGGGCAGGTTGCCCAGGTCAGATATCGACCGCACAGTCGCCGGATCGATCCCCGCCACCTCGAGGCGCCTGCGGTGGAAGGGCGAGGCCGCGGCGGCATGGCGGACCAGCGCATTCAGACGTTCCTGCCTCCGGACCTCCAGGACAGCCGGCGCGTCGAACTGATGGCGCGCCAGCTCCCGATAGGTACGCAGACGCACGCTGCCCTCGTAGAAATCCCAGGCGGGCTCGAACAATCGGCCCACCATCCAGTCGGGGAAGCGCATTGCGAAGTGTCCTCATGAACTGGTGACTCGCTCCTTAGGCCGCGCCTGCGGCCAGCAGCGAGGAAAGATAGTACTCTTCATGGTCCGCGAGGCACCTTGCCCAACCGAACTCCCGCTCAACCATAGCACGGGCATTTCGCGCGATCCTCAACCGGACCGCCCTCTCCTCCACCAGATGGCTCAGGGCATTCGCGAGAGCGACCTCGTCGCCTGGAGGTACAAGCAATCCGGTTTTTCCATCGTGCACGGCTTCGAGATTGCCGCCAACCGCCGTGGCGACCACCGCGCAACCGCTGAGCATATACTCAAGAATTGCGTTGCTGAATCCCTCCGAGTCAGAACAGATCACGCCAATGGCGAGCCTTTGCAGGTAGGTCGGCACGTCAGCGAGTCGGCCCGTGAACACGGTGTGGCCGGCAATGCCCAGTTCGGCCGCCAGGGCCTCGTACTGGGGCCGCAACTCGCCATCGCCGATGAGATGCCAGGTCACCCCGGGATATCGCGCAGCCACTCGCGCAGCAGCGCGCAGGAAGAGATCTGCTCGTTTGACTCGCCGGTTCAGGTTGCCAACAATGCCGATCGCGACTTCGTCTTCGGGATGTTCCACGAAGCGGAACCGGCTGCTATCAATACCGTTGTGGATGACACGGACCCGGGAGGGATCCAGACGGTCCCGCGTGCAAACACGATCCTTGACCGCTTGGGAATTGGCCAGGAATCCCGTCGCCAGGGGGTAGGCGCGACGCATCAGGAACTCCTGCCGGGGGTTGCGCCAGAAGCCCAGGTCACGGAATGCCACCAGCCTGACGGGCACGCAAGCCAGGCGTGCGGCGGCCATGCCGAGCACCGTCGAGTCCTGGAAGAATGTCTGCACCACGTCGACTCCCTCCTGGCGTAGATAGCGAGTCAAACGGCGCAGGCGTAGAGCTCCGGTTGGCGAGAAAAGTCGTGGGGTGTCCAACTCCAGCCGTGGGCACTCAGCATCTTCGATGTAGCTCTCCGAGGATCGCAGAGTGCACAGGCGAGGCGAGAACCGGCGGCGGTCAAGCCGATTGATTAGACCGATGAGCTGGGACTCCGTCCCACCGCGATGTATGCTGTCGATGCAAAACAGTATTCTTGCCTGGGCCGCCGTTGTTCCCCGGCGGGTCGTGGTATCGCAGGAGCATCCTCGGCTCATCGGATGTAGGCCCCGCTGCCCTTGTCAGAGATGACTCTGGCGGGCACGCCCGCGACCAGGTCGCTTTCCGAAGTGCTATGGATCACCACCGTCTTGGCGCCCACGACGGTGCCGTCCGCAAGGTGAACCGGCCCGATGACCTTGGCATCGGGGGCCACATAGACTCGAATCCCGAGCGTGGGGGCGCCCCAGATCCCCTTACTGGCTCCAAGCCCGAGTGTGACACCCTGGGAAGGATTGCAGTCACTACCGATCTTCACGCCCGGACGAAGGATGATGCCTCCGACGTGGCCAATGTGCGGCCCCGGGCTGATCGTGCAGTCGAGCGGGATGGAGATCCCGGTCGTCATTTCCACGGACTTTTGCCACACGTGAGAGGGAATCATCACCATCTGGTGCAGGATCGGCGGCAATGTGTGTCTCGCCAGATAATTTCCAGCGCAGTAACACGCTATGGTCCACAGTCCTTGCTGGTTCACCAAGAGCCGCAAGGTAGAGTCCGTGCAGCCATAGCGACGCCTGTTGCCGACATCCGTCCTGAATATGTCGAACATGAAGCACTCCACGTGACGACTTGCGTACGTCGCCTGATTAGGTCATCACGAAATGTACCCTTCGCGGGGGGATGGTAACTCATTGCCCGACCGAACGGCGGCGATTTGATTCACAGATCCTATCGAGACCTCCAGCGGGAAGGGCGATCGCTGACGATCCTGCCGAGTGACTCCAGCCGACTATCGGACGCCTACTGAGCGCGGCGGCGGATTCCACCTGGGCCCTCCGACCGTGATGCGGCCCGGAGCGATGATGCTTCACGAAGCCCCGGGAGGAACCGCCGCCCGGGTAGCATCGGAATCTCCCCGCCCATCATGCCCGGATCCCTGCTGAAAGCCCGCTTCGCGCGAGTTGCGACTACTTGTATCTACAATGACACCGCCGTTGAAGGAGTTGTGACCCACCACAATCTCAACACGACTGCCGCCGCCCACCATAAGATCAGGGCAGGCTGGCAGACCTCAGCAGCGGGATACGGAGACCAAGCATGACCAACGGAAACGCAGTAGACCTCGCATCTCGTCGCACGACTGCTCCGAGAGCGACTTCGCCTTGGCCCCGCTATACCGAGCACACCTGGCTAGTCTTCGGTCCGTTTCTCATCTTCGTCATGGATAGGTACATGCAATGGGGCGTCAGACGTGCGATCTTCAGGGCCATCCGCAGCGAGTTCTCGCTGGGGCTTCTGCTGACCGTCGCCTGCGCGGGATTGCTAATCGTTCAACGCCCGGACCTGGGCCGGGCGAAGATGGTCATCCTCATGATTGTGTGCCTCTTTGTCGCCATAATTATACAGGTACCGTTTGCGGCAGACCAAGCTAGCGCGCAGAATATATTCGTGGACAGAGTCGCCAAATTCGCATGTCTGACCTTCTTCATGATGGTGCTCATCCAGTCGCCCCATCGCCTTACATTCTTTCTGTACGCCTTCCTATTATCCTGTTTCTACATCACACAGGAGTCGGTGCGAGGCCTGATCTCTGGCGGCCTGGTTTGGGAGAATCAGGGGGTCATGCGACTGCACGGCGCTGTGCCCATTTATCGCCACCCCAACAGCCTCGCCGGGCTGGCGATGGGCGCAGTGACATTCGTAGTCTTCCTGCTTCCAGTCTGGCGTGGATGGTTCCTGCGTTGTGCCCTGCTGGCCCTGCTGGCAACCTCGATCATCTGCGTCCTATATTCGGGGTCCCGAACCGGCTACGTTGGATTCCTGGCCTTTCTGATCTATTGGTTTGCAGTGTCTAGGCGCAAGGCTCGATGGCTCACCTTCGGGCTGATCCTTGGCTCTATCGGACTTGTGTTCACACCTCAGCAGTACAAGGATCGGTTTCTCAGCATCGGCGGCCCCCAGGCGTCTGGTTCAAAGGGTGGAAGTGGATCCAGGGCAACGAGAATTGAGATACAGGAAGACGCGCTCGCGATCTTTTTGGAGAACCCCGCTGGCATCGGCGTTGGCTCCTTCCCAGCAGTCCGCATGGAAAAATTCGGACGCTTCCAGGACACGCACAATCTATACCTTGAGGTCGCCACGAACCTCGGGATTCAAGGGCTGATCGTCTTCCTGGCATTGATCGGCGCGATCCTCAGTTCCTACCGCAAAGCGTATCGCAGATTTCGTGAACAACAGGACAGCGTGGATCGGGCGCTGCAGACGGAGTCGGACGACGAACGACGCCGCGTGGCCCTTGTCGGCCACAGGCGGGACCTGGATCTGTTACTCGCGGTCTGCCGGGCGGCTGGCGGGTTCGTTCTCGTGCGCTTGGTTCTTGGTGTGTTCGGGATGGACCTGTACGAGATCTATTGGTGGTTCGCCGCCGGGCTCGCGCTCTGCCTGCTGAACATGATCGTGCCAACCTCGGAGGCCACGCTGAGTTTGGTTCCAGCAGACACTGAAGGTCGGCTCGCTCCTTGACCTGGATCTCAAGGGTGATCATCGGACCGGGGGCCACAGGCAGAGTCGTGGGCCATGTGGGACACGCCCCTGATCAGTGAGTTGCAAACCGGTCGCGAGGTGGCGGGGTCTCCTGCGACTTGTCGTGTATTGCCTGTTCGATCCACTGCCGGAGCTGAATCGCTTTCAAGACCCAACCGTGGGACTGAGCCAGCGTCCGGCGTTCGATGCGGCGGGCGTCGCAGTCGCTATCAATGACCTGGCGGATCGCTGCCGCAAAGCCTTCAGGATCGTCAGCAATGCGTACAAGATCACCATGCTTCATCACCTCCGGAAGTGATGTGCTCACCACCGGCAAGCCCATGGCGAAGTACTCCATCACCTTCAGCGGGTTCACCGCAAGGGTGAGCGGACTGACCCGAAATGGGATGAGCCCAACATCGAAGTGACGGGCACTAGCGGGAAGCGCCGCATACGGAACAGGGCCGAGAAAGTGCAGGTTGGGAACGCGGGGTAGCTGGCTGTCGGGAAGTTGCGAGGGCCCGAGGAAAACGAACGACCAGTCCGGTCGGAGTGCGGCAACCCTTGCCACCAGATCGAAGTCGATCCAGGAGCTGAGCAGGCCGAAGAAACCGATTCGAGGACGAGGGATCTCCAGAATCGGCAGGGCGCAGGCGTGCTCTGGACTCTCGGCGAAGTGCTCGTAGTCCACGCCGTGTGGAAGATACCTACCGATCTTGCCGAAGCGCGAAACGTCGGCCAGGGTCTCGGCGCTGCCGACGACGAGGTCAACCCTGCCGATTAGTTCTGCTTCCAGAGCCCGGATGTGACCGCGCCGTACGCCGGGGAACTCCGAGAAATCATCGACGCGATAGTAGATACTGAGATCTTCATCAAGCCTGCCGACTAGATTGCCAAGAAACGGCCAGGTCGTGAGAAAGACGCGCGCATACCCTGGACGTCTTGGACCGACGGCACGGATCAGGTTGCGCCGGTTTAGTCCCCGGACCAGTGCGATGTGATTGTACGGAACCTGCAAGGGGTCGACGATACGGAGATTCGCCGGCAACTCGGAGTTGATGGTCTTTTGCTTGGGTCCCAACCAACCGACGACCTTGTGGTGTGCGCGGCGGATGTCGTAGATGTTCAGCTTCGGTGAGCGGAGCCCTATGGTATCCGCCCAGGTGACCGGCACGTCGGGAAGGAAGTGCTTGACGAGGTGCTTGCAACTGAATGGCAGTCCGTGCCAGTCATCGGAGAAGACGACGAGCTCGAAGGGCAAGGGGCTTGCGTTTGAGAAGTCGCGTCCGTTCTTCATCGTCGTGACGACCATATCGCCTACCCCCTCGCGACGCGCCCCGCGGCCCTCCTCCATCGGCGAGACTGGGGACCGGTACTCGACCGAGCCGGAGCTACTTCACATTTATCTACTATGTCGAGACTTAGAGCAACGTCTCTTTGGACCGCCCCCGAGCCCGCGCTGGGCACAGACCTGAGACGTGCACTGTTCCGGGTTTCTTCGCAGGCGAGCCCGTGCGATGCTGCTCCCAGGCTGTCTGTGGGATATCCGGTCATTCCGAGGGCAAGAGGTGGATTCTCGAGAGCACCGGATTCGACCCCTCGGGCCGTTGGACACGCGCCGCTAGACGACCCGGAAGGGGACGCTCTTAGATGATTCGCACTCTCATCGTGGTGGGCACAAGACCGGAGGCCATCAAAATGGCTCCGGTCGTCCACGAACTCCGTCGCCGTCCGCGGCGGTTTCATACCCACATTTGCGCCACGGCCCAGCACCGCTCCATGCTGGATCAGGCCTTAGCGGCGTTTTCCCTAGTCGCCGACACTGATCTGGATCTCATGAACCCAGGACAAACGCTGTCAGAGGTCGCCTCCGCGGTGCTCGCGAAGCTGCCGTCCGTTCTGCAAAGAGAGCGTCCCGATCTAATTCTAGTGCAAGGGGACACCACAACCGCGTTCGTCGCCGCCCTGGCCGCCTTTCATGAACGGATACCGGTGGCCCACGTGGAGGCAGGGCTCCGCACCGGCGACCTCTCTCGGCCATTTCCAGAGGAAGCCAACCGACGGCTCATTTCCGTCCTGGCGGATCTCCATTTTGCCCCAACGCAGAGGGCGCAACAGAATCTTCTCCGTGAAGGTGTGGCGGCAGAACGGGTTCACGTCACCGGCAATACCGTGATCGATGCGCTCCTGGCCACGGTCGCTCGGCTACGATCCGACGCCAGCCTGCAGACGAGGGTCTCCTCGGCCTTCCCTTTTCTGCGACCCGGCGCCCCCCTGGTCCTGATCACCGGCCACCGGCGTGAGTCATTCGGTCCAGGACTCGAGGGAATCGGCCACGGAATCGCCGCCCTGGCCCGGGCACACCCGGAGGTGGACCTCGTCTATCCCGTCCACCTGAACCCGCGCGTTCGCGAACCGGTGCAGCGCCTCCTTGGAGGGTTGCCCAACATGCACCTGATAGAGCCCGTGGACTATATCTCCCTGGTCTGGCTGCTCGACCGCTGTCGGATCGCTCTCACCGATTCGGGAGGGATCCAGGAAGAAGCGCCCTCACTTGGCCGGCCGGTTCTCGTTATGCGTGAGACGACGGAACGTCAGGAGGGGATCGAGGCAGGCACGGCGCGCCTGGTGGGCACCGACCCGGATCGCATCCTGACCGAGGCGGGGCGACTCATCGAGGACCAGCAGGCCTGGGAGAGCATGGCCAGGGTGGCCAACCCGTTCGGCGATGGTCACGCCTCCGAGCGGATCGCGGATGCGCTGGAGGGGTTCGTCGGAAAACATTGATCTCATCGGCGGCGCGACCGCCCCGCTTTCCCGGGATCGGCCGCGCCGGTCTGGGCTCACGCCCGTTGCGTATCAGGCCGCGCCGCTCACCGCGCTGGGCGCAGGCATCGCCGCCAAGCTGCCCGGGGGCTGCTCCGCGGCCACGGCATCCTCCCCGCTTCCATCATCCCGCTTCCCGTTCGCCGGCGTCTTGAAGTAGGACTCCACCCGCCTCGGGTCCAGGTAGAACTTCCGCTCCAGATCCTTGTGGCTGCGACGATAGGCGCCCAGCCAGCGAACGATCTCGGCGCGGGCGACGCTCCGGCACTGCGCGCGCGTATCGAGAGCGTCGTGGTGGGCCTGCACGGCGGCGCGCATCCCATCATGGGCAGCTCGCAGCGTCGCCTCGAACGCCTTGAGGCCGGGGTCGGTCTCGGCGCCGAGCTTGACCAGGAGCGAGCCGACGAGGGTCAGCTTCGCTTCCAGCGAGGCCGTGGTGATCTCGGTCGTGCCGCCGGGGAAGTAGGTGACGAAGATCGGCGAAGTGCGGACGTTGTGGACCGTGCCGAGCACGACCAAGGAGAAGTCGCGGACCGCGTCGTTGAGTGCCGCCTCCTGCCCGTCGCGAACAGCCATGGCCGTCATCGCCGCGAGCCGGGCCGCCCGGTACTCGTCGATGGTCGCCTTCAGGCTGTCGTGCGCCAGGCCAAAGAGGCTCTCCAGATCAGCGCAGGCCGGATCGCCCTTCAGCCGGGCGAGGTGGTACGTGCTGTGGACGTCCAGCAACGTCTGGGAACTTGAGGTGGTCTGTGGGAGTCGCATGGGAAACCTCCTGATGATTCTGGACCCGTGGGCGGCCTCTCCCGTCGGGTCCGGTTGGTAACTCCAGAGTCGCGGTCTCATCGGCCCATCCGGACTGGTCGTCCGCTTCTCTGGGATCTCGGGGGACCAAGGCAGGCCAGCCGGAACAGGCCCCCCGAACATCGTGTGCATAGCCAACTCACGCGTAGGTTGGGGTTGAAGCGGCGTCACCAAGGCCAACTCACGCGTGGGTTGGGTCTGAGGCGGCGTCATCAGGGCCAACTCACGCGTAGGTTGGGTCTGAAGCGGCGTCATCAAGGCCAACTCACGCGTAGGTTGGGTCTGAAGCGGCGTCATCAAGGCCAACTCACGCGTAGGTTGGGTCTGAGGCGGCGTCATCAAGGTCAACTCACGCGTAGGTTGGGTCTGAAGCGGCGTCATCAAGGCCGACTCGCGCGTAGCCTGGGGTTGAAGAGGGCTCTGCATGGCAAACCAACGCTTGGGCTCGGAAGGCAGAGGGCTGAGCGCGGGGAACGAATCGCGCGGATGCGGAGCAACGTGGGGAGCAGTGCGTCGGACCATGTCCGCCCGGCTCGGCTTTGGCATTCGATCGGTTCGCATGTCCTGGCCCTCGCGATAAGCGCGCCAAATCGGTCCGCATTTTGAAGGTTTGTTGACCGGGGCGCGGGAGAGAGGCGCAACCGGTTGGGTCTGTCGGAGTTGGCACGGAATCGTGCGGCGCGGGGTGTCGTCGGGCTGGCCTGCGCGTCCGGAACGATCCGCGCGAGGGGAGTTACGCTTGTGAAAGAACGGCACACGTGTGCCCTTTTTTCACGGTTTTTGGCACAGGTGGTTCACGAAGGCCGAACTTCGCGGCCCAAGACCGTTCGAGGAGATGCTTCGGGGAGATCGTGTCCGGGCCTGCTGTCAGCATGGGGCGCTGCGGTGGGTGATGTCCGAGTGCTATCATCGCGGTGGCCTGATCCTGGGCAGGGTTGGCCCGGACTTCCCCGGAGGCATTGCGTGAATGAGCGGATCTTGGTGGTCGACGACGAACAAGACATTCGGCGGAGCCTCGAAATCGTCCTCGGCGGAGAAGGCTTCCGAGTGGTCTGTGCCGGGGACGGTGAGGAGGCCCTGGCCTCGGTGGAGGCCGAGCCACCGGCGGCCGTCTTCCTCGACATAGAGCTCCCGAGGCTCAACGGAATGGAGGTTTTGCGGCGCCTGCGCACCCAGCGGCCGGATCTGCCTGTGGTCATGTTCACCGGCCACGGCACCATCGAGCGCGCAGTCGAGGCGACGCGCCTCGGCGCCTTTGAGTTCGTGGAGAAGCCGTTCTCCCGCGATCGGATTCTGCTGCTCGCACGCAACGCCATCGAGACGGGACGGCTGCGGGAGCTGGCGCGTCTGCGCGCCGCCGAGGTGGACGACCTGGTGGGCGAGAGCGCCCCCATGGACGCCCTGCGCGAGACGATCACCCGCGTCGCCCCGACCAACGCACGGGTCTTGATTCTTGGGGAGAGCGGCACCGGCAAAGAGCTGGTGGCGCGCGTCCTGCACCGCCTCAGCTCCCGGGTCGAAAAGCCGTTCGTGCGGGTGAACTGCGCCGCCATCGCCAACGACCTGATCGAGGCCGAGCTCTTCGGAGCGGTCAAGGGGGCGTACACCGGCTCCGTCGCGGCGCGCGAGGGACGCTTCGCCGCGGCCGACGGCGGCACCCTCTTTCTGGACGAGGTCGGGGACATGAGTCTCGCCGCGCAGGCCAAGGTTCTGCGCGTCTTGCAGGAAGGCGAGTACGAACCCGTGGGCAGCACGCGCACGACCAAGGTCGATGTGCGGGTCCTGGCCGCGACGAACCAGGATCTGCCGGGGAGGGTGGCCGCGGGGCTCTTCCGCGCGGATCTGCTCTTCCGTCTGAACGTGATACCCATCGTGGTGCCGCCGCTGCGCGAACGGATCGGTGACGTGCGCCTCCTCGGCGAGCTCTTCCTCGCCCGCTGCGCCGCGCGTGACGAGTTGCCGGCGCCGAGACTGCAAGCGGAGAGCTGGCGGATCCTCGAGGCCTACGCCTGGCCGGGGAACATTCGGGAACTGAAGAACATCATCGAGCGGCTCGTGATCCTCCGCCGTGGCGCCGAGGTCGGACCCGAGGCTCTGCCGATGGAGATGACCCGACAGACACCGGACTCTGCCACCTCATCGCCCGCTGCGACCGCGAGTCCCCACCGGGGACTACCCCTGCCCGAGGTGCTGGAGGCCGTGGAGCGCGATCTGATCCAGGCGGCCCTGGACCGTCACAAGGGGAGTGTCGCGCGCGCGGCTGCCGAGCTCGGGGTCGAACGGACGCGCCTTCACAAGCGGATCAGCGCCCTGGGGCTGAGTGGGGAGTGAGGGCGCTGGTCCTGGTCCGATAGGAACCCCGAAGCGCCCCGCCACGTCACTTGCCTTGGCGCGCCTTCCTTTGGCTAAGAACCGGGCCGAGCTCCTGCCATTCCGGGCTGACCAGCCGGGCCATGATCGAGAGGATGACCGCGACCCAGATGGTCGACGTCCACTTGCCCACCACCGACGCCGACTGCTTGTTCCTCCCCGGTACACCCAGCCTGAGAAAGATCATCAACTGCTGCTGAAGAGGCTCCACCGGGTGCTTTCGGATCAGCAGCGGCCACCTACGACGACGGCGGGGGCGGCAGAAGCGGGCGAAGACCCTGCTCCAGTTGAGGCAGCGATTCGGTGATGACCTTCCAGATTCGCGCATGTTCGATTCGCTGATACTCATGCGCCAGCGCATTCCGCTGCGCCACGATAGATGTCCAGGGGACTTCCGGGTGCTGGGAGCGAAACTCGACGCTGAGCCGGCGGGCGGCTTCTCCGATGATCTCCAATTCTCGTTCTACGGCGGACCGGACCTGGCGATCCTGCGCATACCGAACCAAGTCGAGCCCCGCAATGTAGCCTTGGATTGCCTCCGCGGCCTCCACGATGTCCCAGAGATACGCGGCATCAGGCGGCAGAAGATGCATAGATGACCTCCTGGGTTCTCAGAACCTCATGCCGCAAATAGGGATTCCGAAGCGCACTCTTTTCTATCAGATCCGCGGAACGTCCGGCGAGCCGTTCGAACTCCTGCTTCATCGCAATGAAATCCCAGAGGCTCCAGGGAGCATCGGCCGCAAAGGTGATCAGCAGATCCAGGTCACTTTCGGTTCGAAAGTCGTCCCGGAGGATGGATCCGAACACGGCCAGTTCTGTGATCTTCCATAGGGCGCAGAAGCGCTCCAGTGCGGCCGAGTTCATTCCGAGTCGTTGGTAGAGCAGGCTCCTGTCCATTTTGACGACTCCGCCTCCATCTTGCCGGCATTGCGTGAAGAAGAATCCTCTGTTTGCGAGATCATTGTGAACCGCCCCGAGGTCGCTCGGCAATCATAGATCCGGCTCATTCGCTCTTTCTCTTGGCGGTGAGCCTCTGGTCGTGGTCCGCGTAAACCTCGTAGGTCATCTCCAGCACGTCGTTCACGAGACCGCCACGCTGGCCAGCCCCGCATTCCGCCTGAGCATCGTGCCTTCATCCGACACATCTCCGGGGATCATCCCGAGTGGGGCGAGGACAAGATCGCCGAGGAGTTCATCGAGTACGGACACAGCGCGGAACCGCTTGTGGTATCGTCCCGCCGCTAGCCTGGCAACCGCGGCCGGAGGGAAGCCGCGGATTGCCCTGGACAAACCCCGTCCCGGGGCCGATGTCAGGGACGATCTCAGGAATGTGGGCACCCGATCGGCCGACCCTCCGCGCCGCGCACATGGGTAGTCCGAGGAGCCAAAACAGTGTGCGGCATCGTCAGCATGGCAGCCCGTCCCGGCCACAGCGTGGATGTCAATGTCCTTCGCCGGATGGGGCAGACCCTTGTGCATCGCGGTCCCGATGGCGAGGGCGAACACAACGCCGGCGGCGTTGGGTTCTACCACCGGCGCCTGGCGATCATCGACATCGCCGGCGGCCGGCAACCCATGGCCGCGGACGGTGCCGTCTTAGTCTACAACGGTGAGATCTACAACTACTTGGAACTGCGCGACGCCCTGCGGAAGCAGGGTCACGTCTTCACCACCGAGTCGGACACGGAGGTCCTGCTGCGGTCCTACCTGGAGCACGGTCTGGACTGCCTGCTCGATCTCAATGGGATGTTCGCGTTCGTGCTGCACGATACTCGCCGGGGGCGTCTGATCGCCGCCCGTGACCATTTCGGCATCAAGCCGCTGTACTACTGCGTCACCGAGAGCGCTGTCCTGCTGGCCTCGGAGATCAAGGCTCTGCTGGTCCACCCCGAGGTTCGTGGGCGGGTCGATGAACTTGGGTTGCAGGACTATTTGACGTTCCAGTACGTCTTGGGCGAGCGCACCCTTTTCGAGGGCATCCACGAGGTGCCGCCCGGCCAGTACCTGGTCGTGGACCTCGCCACGGGGGCACTCACGTTGACCCGGTACTGGGAGCCTTCGTTCCGCGTGGACACCCACCATACCGAGGAGTACTTCATCGACAAGCTGCGCTGGCTGCTCGAAGACACGGTCAGTCGGCAACTGCGCAGCGACGTCCCCTTGGGCACCTACCTCAGCGGCGGAATGGACTCCAGCATCGTCAGCATTCTGGCGGCCCGCAGCTATCCGGAGCCTTTGCGCTGCTTCACGGGTGCTTTCTGCGAGGGTCCGGAGTTCGACGAGAGTCCCTACGCGCGGGAGGTTGCGAAGGCCTGCGGCGCGCGGCTCGAGTTGATCCATCCGACGCAGGAGGAGTTCATCGACCTGCTCCCGAGGCTGATCTACAGCATGGACCAGCCGGCGGCGGGCCCGGGGTTGTTCCCCCAGTACGTGGTCTCGCGGCTGGCGGCCGGGCAGGTCAAGGTGTGTCTGGGCGGGCAGGGAGGCGACGAGATCTTCGGTGGCTACGCGCGCTACGTCATCGCCTACCTCGAGCAGGCGATCAAGGGCGCGATGTTCGGGACCACCGAGGAGGGTGAACACATCGTCTCCCTGGCTTCCATCCTGCCGAACCTTTCCTACCTCAAACGATACGTGCCGATGCTGCGTCGCTTCTGGCACGAGGAGCTCTTCGAGCCGATGGATCGCCGCTACTTTCGCCTCCTCGACCGTAGCGAGGGAGCCATGGAGCTCCTCAGCCCCGACTTTCGCGCCCGCTATGACCGCGAGGCCGTCTTCGCGCGCTTCGCCCGGGTCTTCAACCACCCCGACACTCAGTCCTACTACAACAAGATGACCCACTACGACATGCTGACCGGCTTGCCGGCGTTGCTGCAGGTGGAGGACCGGGTCAGCATGGCGGTGTCGTTGGAATCGCGGGTGCCGCTGCTGGACCGGCGCATCGCCGAGCTCGTGGCCTCCATGCCGCCGGCCATGAAGTTCAGGGGCGGCGAGATGAAGTACATCCTGAAGCGCGCCGCCGGACCTCTGCTGCCCGCGAGCATCCTGGAGCGCAAAGACAAGATGGGCTTCCCCGTGCCGTTGCACCTCTGGGCGCGGGGCAAGGCGGGAGATTTCTTCCGCGACGTCCTGCTCTCACGGGTCTGCCGCGAGCGGGGTCTTTTCGATCTGCCCGCCGTCGAGTCGCTTCTGGACCAGGAGGAGCCGTTCGGACGGCGGCTGTGGGGCTTGTTGAACCTCGAGCTCTGGCACCGCCGGTTCATCGATGGCACCGGAGGAGCGTAGCCGTGCCACTTGCACTGGATGGAGCCACGGTCACGAACTGGCAGGTACGCAAGATCGCCGTGCTGGGACCGGGCATCGTGGGCATGCCGATGGCCGCGTTGCTCGCGGACGCCAAACCGCGCATCGGCACGGACCGGCCGGCCGAGGTCCTCGTGGTGCAGCGAAACTCGCCGACCTCGGGGTGGAAAGTGGCCGCCATCAACAGCGGCCGTTCGGTGATCGGCGGTGTCGAGCCCGGCCTGGACGAGGTTGTGCGGCAAGCGGTCGCCGACGGCGTTCTGCGGGCCACGCACGATCCCGGCGAGGCGGCCGATGCCGACGTAGTATTGGTCTGCATCCAAACGGATCGCGACGGGACGGGCCCGGATTACGCTCCTCTCTTCGCCGGCCTGGATGGGTTGGCGCAGGCGTTCCAGCACCGACCGGCGGGCAATGTCCCCTTGGTGGTGATCGACTCCACGCTCGCGCCGTCGAGCATGGCCACCGTCATCCGCGAGCGCTTTGCCTCGCACGGTCTCGTGGAGGGCCGGGATGTTCTGCTGGCCAACAGTCCCAACCGGGTGATGCCGGGGCGGCTGGTCGAACGCATCCGCGAGTCGGACAAGCTGGTGGCCGGGTTGCACCCCGCCTCACCGGGACTGGTCGAGCGCCTGTACCGGCACATCGTCACCGGCGGTCAACTGCTGCGGACCAACAGCCTGACCGCGGAGATCGTCAAGACTTTTGAGAACGCCTATCGGGATGTGCGTATCGCCTTCGCCGCCGAGTTGATGCGGCACTGCGACGCCCGGGACATCGACTTCTTCGCCCTGCGCGACCGGGTGAATCGGCGCATCGAGCAGACCGATGCCGCTTCGGGGGACGCCACGGTGGTCCCGACGGGCGGTGTTCTGGTGCCGACCATCGGGGTGGGCGGCCATTGCCTGCCGAAGGACGGCATCTTGTTGTGGTGGCGCTACCGGGACCTGGGGGGTGAGACCGACGCCAGCCTCATTCTCGCCGCGCGGACAATCAACGACGAGGCACCGGTCCACGCGGCCGATCACGCTGCGAGGACCCTTGGCGACCCGTCCGGGAAGCGGGTGGCGTTGTTGGGCGTGGCCTACCGGGGCGATTCGGAGGACACCCGTAACTCTCCCACCCTGGCCCTGGCGCGGGTGCTGCGCGCCCGCGGCGCCACCGTGGTGCTGCACGACCCTTTTGTGCGGCCGGACGACCAGAACCTGAGGCGCGCCGGTTTCGATGGAGCCTTCACACAGGATCTCGCCGCGGCGGTGCAGGACGCCGATCTCTTGATGCTCTGCGCACCGCATCAGATCTACGCCCGGCAACTAAGCGAGCCGCTGAGCCAGGCGCGTCGAGCCACCGGACTCTTTGACGGCTGCAATCTGGTGCCGAAAGACCGACGCGCAACACTGGGCATGGCCTACGCCGGCCTCGGCCGCGGTCGCGCCGTGCCCCCGGACGCACTCTGCAAGGAGGTGGCGACGGATTTTCGGATCGTCGAGGTGGGTGTGGCGCGGGAGTTGCGGCGGCTGACCACCGCCCTGAACGAGGCCTACGCCGACTCGGCGTTCAATCGCGCGGACTTTGCGGAGATTCGGCGGCTGGCCGCGACCTGCTCGACCGGCTGTGCCATCGCTGATCCCGAGGCACCGGCCTACGAAGCGCTGGCCGACGAAGCGCCGGCCCAGAAAGCGCCGGCCCAGGAGGCGCTGGCCCCGGAGCCGCTGGCTGTGCGGCAATTCGCCTCGCGTCTGGTGGCGAGGGCCCCGCGGTGGTCCACCGGCGACTAAGCCGTTTCGTTCAGCCAGCGCCGAACGCGACGAGCGACGGCCTCGCCCGCCGTGCCGTCTCCGTAAGGGCCGGGAGCGACACGTGGCGGCGGCGCCATGTCCAGAGTAGCCAGCGCCCGGTCGACCTCCGTGCCCACCAGCACGTTCCAGCCTAGGTCCACGGTCTCCACCCACTCGGTTTCTTCGCGCAATGTCGTGCACGGGGTACCCAGGTAGAACGCCTCCTTCTGCAGTCCGCCCGAGTCGGTGAACACGCGCCGGGCGCCGCGGGCCAGCGCCAGGGTGTCGAGGTAGCGCAGCGGTTCGGTGACGATGACGCGGCTGCCCGCGAGGAGCCGCTCGGCAAGTCCGTGGCGGCGGAGCGCCTGTTGGGTCCGCGGGTGCACCGGAAACACCACCGGTACGGGCAGGCGTGTCAGCATCTCCACGATGCGTTCGAGACGGTCTTTCTCGTCGGTATTGCGCGCACGGTGGACGGTGGCCAGGACGAACTCGCCGGGGCGGACGCCGAATCGTCCCATAGTGGCGTTGCCGTCATCGAGTCGCTGCTCGGCTTCCCGGACCACATCGTACATCACATCACCGACGAAATCGCTTGGCCCCAGACCCTCACGCCGCAGGTTGACCTCGGCCGTCTCGCTTGCGGTGAACCACAGCCGAGCCAGGCGGTCGGTGACGACGCGGGCGATCTCTTCGGGCATGGCAGGGTCGAAGGAACGCATACCGGCCTCAACATGGGCCACGGGGACGCCGAGGTAGCTCGCGGCCAGGGCCGCGGCGACGGTCGAGGTGGTGTCGCCGAAGACAAGGACCAGCCGCGGTGCGTGGTCCGCCAGGACCTCGCCCAGTGCTATGACCATGGACCCCAATTGGGCCAGCGGTCCCGGCGCGTGGATGCCCAGATTCACATCCGGATCCGGCAGGGAGAGCTCCCGGAAGAAGTCCTGCGACATCGCGGCATCGTGGTGCTGGCCGGTGTGAACGACGATTTCGTGCACGCCGTGTCGGCGGAGCGCCCGGCTCACCGGACCCAACTTGACAAATTGCGGTCGGGCTCCCACGACCGACACGACGGTGGGTTGCGGCTCGGTCATCTTGGGGCTCCTCCGTGTCCTTGGCAGCCAAGCCTTTCGACAATCGCCACGCACAATAAGCCGATTTGCGCCCGGCTCGCCACCGCCGATCCCGTACGCAGACGGGGGATTGCGATCCGTGGTCAATCACGACATACTGCGGCTGACCGGAAGTAGATACTTGATAACAAGTTGGTTGGGGACCTACCGACCGAGTAGCCAGACGGAGAAAAGAGCCATTCCGATGCCCACCACCGACGTCTCCCGCGAGTCCCCCGATCGCCCGTTCGTCTCGGTGCTGATGCCGGCGTTCAACGAGGGCGCCATGCTGGACCAGAGCCTCGCCCGGGTACACGCGGCCATCTGCGCTCTGGCCCGACGCTATCGCGGCGAAATCATCGTCGTGGACGACGGCAGCGGGGACGACACCTGGCGGATCGCCGACCGTTTCGCCGCCTGCCACCGCGGGGTCAGCGCCGTCCGTCACCCCGTGAATCTGGGTCTTGGCCAGGCGCTCCGCACGGGCTTCGCCAACTGTGCCGGGGACTACGTCGTGGTCCTGGACACCGATCTCAGCTACGCCCCCGAGCACATCGAGAAGCTGGTGGAGACTCTGCGCGCGACCAAGGCTCACGTCGCGGTGGCTTCTCCCTTCATGAAGGGAGGCACGTTGACGAACGTGCCGCCCCTGCGCGCCGTGCTGAGCCGCCTCGCCAACCGGTTCCTGGCCTTTCTCTGTCCCCATGCCGGCGTACATACCCTGACCGGCATGGTGCGCGCCTATGACGGCGACTTCCTGCGCACGCTGAACCTGCGCGGCCTGGGCGTGGAGATCAACACCGAGATCCTATACAAGACGCTGCTGCTGCGCGGGCGCATCGTGGAAGTACCGGCAGAGTTGGATTGGACGCAGCAACACAAGATGGCCATCAAGCGCATCTCCAGCTTCCGGGTGATCAAGGGGATTGTCACCTACTTGCTGGCGGGTTTCATCTTTCGACCTTTCATGTTCTTTGTCCTACCCGGTCTTGTGCTGGCCCTGTGCGCCCTGTATGTAACCGGCTGGACCGTCTATAACGTGGTACAGGCGTATCCTTTGGTGCCTTCCGGCGGCTATTGGGACGACCAGTTCTCTGCCGCGATAACCCTGGTGTTCAAGGAGCGCCCTCACGCTTTTGTCGTGGGCGGCGTGGCGGCGTTGCTGTCCATGCAGCTCTTCAGCCTCGGATTCCTCGCTTACCAGAGCAAGCGCAACTTCGAGGAACTCTTCCACCTGGCCTCGGGGATCCGGCGCCGGGTGATCGAGTCTTCGCCCGTTCCGGATCACCCCGAGTGCTGCCAGGAGGAGGCCGGGTCGCCCGGCGCCCCAGCCGAGATGCCCGCTCCGCCGATGGCAGGACGCTCGTGACCGACCGCCCCTCCCGGTCCGTGGCCGTCGTGGGCGGTGGCGTGCTGGGTCTGGTCCTCGGGCTGAGGCTGGCGGAGCGTGGACATCGGCCGACGGTCTTCGAGGCCGCCCCGGGCTTCGGCGGGTTGGCCGGGTCCGATGCCATCTCCGGATATACCTGGGACCGCTTCTACCACGTCATCCTGCTCTCGGACACGCGCCTGCGAGCACTGCTGGACGAGCTGGGCCTGGGCGAACACCTACGCTGGAGTCCCACACGCACCGGGTTTTACATCGACGATCGGCTGCTTTCGCTCTCCACGGCGCTGGACTTCCTGCGATTTCCGCCGATCTCGTTGGTGGATAAAGTCCGCCTAGGCATGACCATTCTCTATGCCTCGCGTCTGCGCGACTGGCACGCGCTGGAGCGGCAGACGGCGATCGCGTGGCTCGAGCGCTGGTGCGGCCGCCGCACGGTGGACCGGCTGTGGCGCCCGCTGTTGCGCGCCAAGCTGGGCGAGAACCACACGCGGGCCAGCGCCGCTTTCATCTGGGCCATCATCGCCCGCATGTACGCTGCCCGGCGCACCGGCAACAAACAAGAGCTCTTCGGCCATGTGGACGACGGCTACGACGCCATTCTGAGCCGTCTGGTGGAACGCGCCCGCGCCCGCGGCGTGACCCTGGTGTCCGACGCCGCGATCCGTCGGGTCGGCCAGACTGACGCCGGCGAGCAAGTCATGATCCAGCGCGACGGCCGCCAGCCGGAGGCGTTCGACGCCGCGGTGCTGACCGTCCCTTGCGGCCTCGTCGCGAGCCTCTGCCCGGACCTCACCGCGGCCGAGACGGCGCGCCTCCGCGGGGTTACCTATCAGGGGATCGTTTGTGCTTTGTTGCTCTGCCGCCGGCCGTTGTCGAAGTTCTACATCACGAATATCGCGGACGCGTGGCCGCCCTTCACGGCCGTTATCGAAATGACCGCCCTGGTGGACCGCGCCCGCTTCGGCGGCCAGTCACTGGTCTATTTGCCGCGGTACCTTGGTCAGGACGACCCCTTCTGGGAGCGGTCCGACGCCGAGATCCGCGCCGAGTTCGTGCCTGCCCTGCGGCGCATGCATCCGGGCCTCGAGGAGAGCGACATCACCGCCTTTCAGGTGGCGCGGGCCCGGCAGGTTCTGGCCCTGTCGACCTTGAACTACTCCACCGAGTCGATGCCACCGGTGGCGACCTCGCTGCCGGGCGTCTTTGTCGTCAACTCGGCCCAGATTCCCAACGGCACGCTGAACGTCAACGAGACGCTCGGCGTCGTCGAGCAGGCCCTGCCCCGCGTGCTGGGTGGACTGGATGGCCTCCCGTGACTGGAACCGTGGTTCCCCCTACCGATTCGCCCGGTTCCGGCGTCACCAGCGCTACCGGTGTGAACAGGCCCCTCGCCAGCGTCTCTCTCGACTTGGACAACCTCTGGTCCTACATGAAGATTCATGGGGACCCAGCCTGGGCGGAGCGTCCGACGTATCTACCCCGTTTCGTGCCTCTGGTCCTCGATGTGCTGGCCGAGTTGAATCTGACGATTACGGTCTTCCTGGTGGGTGCCGACGCCGACGACCCGCGCAACGCCCCCTACTTACACCGCATCGCCCAGGCCGGCCATGAGATCGGCAACCACTCTTACGAGCACGAGTCGTGGCTGCACCTTTACCCACGCGTGGATCTGGAGCGAGAGATCGGCCGCGCCGAGCGCGCTATCGTCGAGGCCACCGGTCAGACCCCGTGCGGTTTCCGCGGCCCAGGATTCAGTTGGAGCCCCGACCTGGTCGACATTCTCATCGAACGAGGGTACAGGTACGACGCATCAACCTTGCCCACATGGGTAGGCCCCCTGGCCCGGTGGTACTACTTCCGGACGGCGAAGATCAGTGCTGAGGACCGGAAGCGCCGGGCGGGCTTGTTCGGCTCGTTCGCCGATGGGCGGCGGCCGGTGAAGCCGTTCGTGTGGCGAACCGCGACCGGCGGCGAACTGCTGGAGATTCCCGTGACCACGGTCCCGTTGCTGCGCACGCCGTTCCATTTCAGCTACCTGCTCTACCTGGGGCGCGTATCCGAAGATCTGATGATGGCGTACCTGCGGCTGGCACTGCAGCTCTGCCGCACGACGGGAACCCCGCCGAGCTTTCTGCTGCATCCGCTGGATCTTTTGTCGGGAGAGGATGCACCGGAGTTGCGGTTCTTTCCCGGGATGGACGTTTCGGCGCAGCGGAAGCGCGCGATTTTCGTGCGGGTGCTGCGGGAGATCGGGCGGCGGTTTCAGGTTGTGACGATGGGAGGGCAGGCGGAGCAAGAGATGGAGCGCCCAGCCGCGCGGCGCGTGCAGCTATAGCTTGCCTGCGGGACTTCGGATTGTCGGGCCGGTCAGGACGACCCGGTAGATCAGGAATCCCTGCCCCTGGTAGGCCGGGACCATGCCCCGTTCGACGAGCCGGAGGAAGCCCTCATCCCGGCTCTGCGCCCACTCCGGAAAACTGACGAACCACCTGGCGCCGAGAGCAAGGAGCTCCTGCAGCTTCGAACCGGTGAGCTGGTCTCTGGCCAGGCTCCGTCCGCGCCGGTCCGCATGGAAGAAGACATCGGGTTGCTCGAACTTCATAATCTCTCCCGTCTCGGGATCATGGGCTGTACCCCGCGATTCGACGATGACGAGGTCTTCGCGAGCGGACAGACGAGCCAACTCACGTCCGGCAGCGGCCAGGGCTGGATCGGCGGTCGCGTTGAGTAGCTCGACATTCCTCGACACGTGGGCGTACACGGTCAAGAGGGCCAGGGCACAGCCTGCTACATACCCGGCGCGCGGAAACCCGATGCGACGAGCGACCCGTAGGATCCCGACGAGGCCCGCAGTCAGCGCCAGGGCCACGACCGGAGCTGCGTAGACGTGATACTGCAGACCCCAGAAGCGGCCCGCGCAGCGCGCTACGATCAGGTAGTACACCACGATGGTCCCGAACCAGAGAATCAGCAGCTTGCGAAGGTTGGACGGAGCCAGAGCCACGCCGACCAGGACGAGGAACGTGCCACCCTTGTCACCGAAGAGATACCAGCGTTCCATCTGGAACAGTCCGATGTAGAATCGGGGGCTGGTCCAGTAATGCAGACTGCCCCACTTCGAGTCGCCACCCGAGATCACGCCAAACGTGTTTCCGTACTGCACGTGCAGATGCGCCGCGTGCGCGTAGTAGGCGACCCCGGGCAGCAGCGATACCACCGCAAAGACCAGGCACTTGGGAGTGAGCAAGTACGCAGGGCCCCGTTTCAGAACGGTCAGGACTATCAACAACAAGCCTAGATGGATACTTGTCGGCTTGACCAGGATCGCCATGGTCATGGATGCGGCAGCGCCCAGGACATCCGCCCATCTCTCGGTAGCCAGAAAGTCAAAGTACTTCAGCGCAGCCAACAGGTAGAAGAGAAGAACCAGGGCCTCCGGCATGAACGCCCGGGAATACCGGAAGACCAGCGGGGCTGTGAGAAAGAGGATCGTTGCCAGCAGCGAAAGCCACTGGCCCCAATATCGACGGGCCATTCGATACATGACCAGGGCGGCCAGGCCGGTGAGGATCAGGGAGAGAACCCGTCCGTACAAAGGGTTTTCACCGAGAACTCGGTAGACCAGGTGCACCGCGTAAGGATAGAGCTGGAACTCGGTTTCGACGTAGCCTGGCCCCGGCGCCCCCCAGTTGATGCGCGGATAGAAGATGTTGGGCTCCCCGAGGAAGTTGCGGGCGATCGTCGCGGTATCGGTCTGGCGCCAGGAGTCGTGGTCAGTGAGGTCGGCAGCGAGGTGCGGGATCCGGATCGCCAGCAGGACGAGGATTGTCACATAGAGCACCCAGCGGGGCATGAAGACGGTTGTTGTTGGCTGGTGAACGAGCGTCATGTCTTCCTCCCAATCGATGGCGGTACACGGTCCAAGTGCCGGGCCCGTCTCCGGCAAACCCTGAGTCCGGACTTCCATCGTACACGAGTGGAACCTACGGCTCCTCGGCTCGGTGCTGTAGCGGGTTCTCCGATCCCGGAGGGGGGACAATTCGGAAGACTTGAAAGCCTTGTCCGTTGATGGCCGGGATCATTCTCTCTTCGACTAGTCGGTCAAACTCTGCATCCCGGTTCGTCGCCCACTCCGGGAAACTGACATACCACATGGCGCCACGAGCAAGGAGCTCCCCCAGCTTCGAGCCTGTGAGCTGGTCTCTGGCCAGGCTCCGTCCGCGCCGGTCCGCATGGAAGAAGACATCGGGTTGTTCGAAATTGTCGGGTACTCCCGTTTCGGGATCGCAGGCAGCGGATGACGACAATACGACAACAAAGTCCTCGGGGGCGGACAGGCGAGCCAGCTCCCGTCCGGCGGCGGCCAGGGCGGGATCGGCGGCAGCGGTGAATAGCTGCACGTCTTTCGCCATGTAGGCGTATAGGGTCAGAAGGGCCAGGGCACAGCCGGCTACATACCCGACGCTCGGAAAGCCGATGCGGCGAGCGATCCGCACGATGCCTGCAAGGCCCGCAGTAAGCGCCAGGGCCACGGCCGGAGCTGCATAGACGTGGTATTGCAGACCCCTAAAATAGCCGGTGTAGCGGGCAACGATCAGGTGGTACACAACGATGGTTCCGAACCAGACAAGCAGTAGCTTGCGAAGATTGGAAGGAGCGAGAACCACGCCGGCGAGGACGAGGAACGTGCCGGACTTGTCGCCGAAGAGGTACCAGCGTTCTGTCTGAAACCACCTCAGGTAGAACGTGGGGCTGGTCCAGTAGTACAGGCTGCCCCACTTGGAGTCACCGCCCGAGATCACGCCAAACGTGTTTCCATACTGCGCGTGCAGATGCATCGCGTGCACATAGTAGGCCAGCCCAGGCAACAGCGATACCGCAGCAAAGACCAGGCATTTCGACCTGAACAGGTACGCAGGGCCCCGTCTCAGGATGGTTAGAAGAACCAGCAACAGGCCCAGATGGATGCTCGTC
This sequence comes from Candidatus Eiseniibacteriota bacterium, assembly GCA_903844735.1. Classification (GTDB taxonomy): domain Bacteria; phylum Eisenbacteria; class RBG-16-71-46; order CAIMUX01; family CAIMUX01; genus CAIMUX01. Next base: position 5,967 of record CAIMUX010000118.1, on the reverse strand, counting down.
GGCTTGACCAGGATGGCCAGAGCCATGGACGCGGCAGCTTCAAGGACATCCTCCCATCTCTCGGTGACCAAGAAGTCGAGGTACTTCAGCGTGGCCAGCAGGTAGAAGAGAAGAACCAGTGCCTCCGGCATGAACGCCCGAGAATACCGAAAGACCAGCGGAATCGTGAGAAAGAGAACGGTTGTCAGAAGCGAGAGCCACGGCCCCCCGTACCAACGAGCGAGCCGATACATGACCAGGGCGGCCAGGCCGGTGAGGATCAGGGACAGGATGCGTCCGTACAGCGGGTCTTCACCGAGAACTCGGTAGACCAGGTGCACCGCGTAAGGATAAAGCTGGAACTCGGTTTCGACGTAGCCTGGCCCGGGCGCTCCCCAGTTGATGCGCGGATAGAGAATGTTGGGCTCCTCGATGAAATTGCGGGCGATTGTCGCTGTATCGGTCTGGCGCCAGGAGTCGTGGTCGGTGAGGTCGGCCGCTAGGTGCGGGATTCGGATCGCCAGCAGGACGAGGATTGTCACGTAGAGCACCCAGCGGGGCATGGAGACGGTTGTTGTTGGCTGGTGAACGAGCGTCATGTCTTCCTCCCAGTCGATGGCGGTACAGGGTCAAGGTGTCGGGACCGTCTCCGGCACGCTCTGAGTCCGGACCTGCGCAGGCCACGGCTGGCGCTCCAGAAGCTGGATTCGGACGCCCCCAGCGTGCTCGTCGAGGTACGTGATGCACCGCCTAGTCACCCAATCCGCCAGGATCTCGTCCCCGGACTTGACACCTAGGTACACTCGGGGGCCAGCCGTAAGCAGCCAGGCGCGCCCCTGCGGACTGTACTCTTCGAAAGCCTGCTCAATTTCCCGCTCGTCGTGGATGGCGGAGTTTTCAAGCCAGTGTTCATCCAGACGAAGCGGGCGCGGCAACGGAACGAGCGCGTTGAACCCGTGGTAGTGCTCTCGCAGGGCCAACACTCGATCGCCGTGAAAGACCAGCACCGGCTCCCCGGGGCTCTCGTGCGTCTCCAGGAAGCGGGCCACCTTCCGCCAGTCATCTGAGGACTTTGTGCCAGAGGAGAACTGCGTCCATGACGCCATTACGGTAATAGACAGTAGGAGGGCGAGGAGGATTCGAGAGAGGCGCGCATGTGCGCCGGCCCCGAGTACGACCGAGGTCGCCAACAGTGGAATGAAGAGCATCGTCGTGTGACGGCTTGCGAAGAGCTCGGGCTGCGTGGCAAAGCGCAAAATGATGAACTCGATCAATAGAACGGCGGTCACGAGAAGGAGCCGTCCCGACCCTTCCTGTCGATAGAATCGGCGGCGTATCAAGACGAACGCAGTTCCCAACGCCAGCACTTTCCAAACAATGTCCCGCGTCCGCGCCAACCACGAGAAAGCCAGCATGGATGGGGATGCCGGCAGGACGTAGCTCTCCAGCCTCCACCAGAGTTCCGTGGTCGCCTGGAAGATTCCTGCGCGCTCGGAGGCGAGTGCATGGCCGGCCGCGATTTGGCTCGGCACAACAAAGACGAGCGGGAGACAAAACACGGCCACCAGGCCGGTGTCCGCGAGGAATGAAAGAAGGCGTCCACGATCGCGCAACAAGAGCACCGTACCGAGCGCAGGTATCAGGAAACCGAAGTAGTAGTGGGTATAGATCCCGCAGGCCATCACGGCGATCATCCCGATGTGGGCCGCCCGTGAGGATGCCGGCCGCAGGAACGCTCGGTCGAAAAGGAGCATCGCGGCTGCGGCCTCGAACAGGACGAGGCCGTAGACCCGCGCATCGCTGCCGTGCCACAGCACAAATGGGTGCACGGCAAGCCAGGCGACCAGGGCCAGGCGAATGCGGGCATTCGGGATCCACCCAGCGAGACGAGGTGTCAGCAGGAGGGCGGCCGCCGTGCATAGCGCGGAGAAAGCACGGGCAAACCAATATGAACTGTCTGCGAGACGCCAGATGCTTAGCAGAACGAAGTAGAGAGGGGGCTGCATCTCGAAGGACAGAGCCTGGTGCAGGGCATGGAGTGGCCCGGCTCCCGTGGTATCCAGCGTAAATCCTTCATCTTGCCAGACCGACAGCCAGGAGCCCAGCCAAAGCGCGATCGCCAGATGCACTGCGACGAGCACGACAACGGCCCGGTCAACGCGGCGCGAAGTCCAGGCTTTCTCATTGCTTAGCCGCATGCCGCTCCGTCGGGTCATCCTCGGTATAGAAACCTTTCCTACGTTCGATCAGCATCATGGGAGTCGGCGTCCAGGGGGTCAAGCACACGCTCTGTCCATCTGGGGATGGCGAAACCGGGTGTGACTGTCCTGGTCGTGGCTGTCGGGAGACCGGCCCGCCCGCGGAATGACGAAATCGAGGGTGATTACCCTGGCGGTGGCTGCCGATAGTTGATATATTCTCCGAGGCCCCGGTGCCCCGTTGGCGAAGCTGACCGCTGTCCGTGCGGGCAACGGCTCGGGCCCCGTTCGCCTTGGCTGGGATTGACCACCGGAACCTATTGAACTGGAGGTGTCTACGATGATCTATCGCTATTCGCGCAGGGTTTCCGTGATGCTCCTGCTGTCTCTTCTCGTTCTCGCTGTTCCGACTGCCGTCAGGGCGCAAGAGCGATCGAATCTCTTCTTTCTCCACCATTCCACCGGGCACGACTTGATCGACCAGGGACAAATGCGGACGTACTTCAGCAACTACAACGCAGCCCACGGGACACAGCTTGCCTTCTGGGACCACGACTACAACGCCGAGGGGCTCCGCAATCCTGCAGGCAGCTACGTCGGCCACTCCTACGGGATCCCCAACGACAACACAGATCCGGTCGGTTTGCACTATCTGTGGACTGTTCCCAACGCCGCCCGCGACTCGATCATGGCAAATCACCAGGTGATCGCCTTCAAGTCATGCTATCCCGCATCGGCCATTGGAAGTGAGGCCATGCTCGTCCAGTACCAGACCTGGTACCTCGCCATGCGGGATTTTTTCGACCTGCACCCGGAGAAGATTTTCGTCGTGATGTCTCCGCCGCCTCTGCACCGTGTGGCCACGAACGCGGCGGACGCCGCCCGCGCCCGCACGTTCTCTCTTTGGCTGGGGAGCGGAGCCTATCTGTCCGGGCATCCGAACATCATCTGCTTCGACCTTTTTGATCAGTTCGCCCAGCCTGCGGACGGATCTACATATCAGAACATGCTTCGCTACGAGTATGAAACGAACCACGAGGGAACCGACTGGCACCCGAACCTTCTGGCCAATCAGACGGTCGGGCCGATCTTCGCCCAGTTCCTCGCTACGGTGGCTGAGATGGCACCCGCGGGGACCAACGATGCATCAAGCCATTCGGCGGGCGATGATATCTCCTGCTTCCCGAACCCCGTCATGAAGCATGCCACGTTGCGCTACCAAACTGCCACGCCCGGTTGGATCAACGTCACGATCTTTGACCCGGCAGGCCGACGTCAAGTCGTGCTGGCAAACCGATACGAGAAGGTCGGGACCAATACCTTTTCTTGGGCTCCGGCGTCGGGCGGGACTGCCAGCCGTGCGGGTGTGTATTGGGCGAGACTCGAACGAGATGGTGTGGTCGTGGGTCGACAGAAAATCGTTGTGCTGAGGTAGGACCGGCGACCGGGGAGGGATCCCCGAGTTGACACTCCCGAGCGACACCCGAAACATCAACCTCGTGGAGTAGGCCGTCGATGCTGCCGGTGGCGTCACCGTGAGCGATCGAGGCGAGACCCTCGCATGGATGAGACGTAGATCTCGTGTGTCAAGCTTTGGATCTGGATCTCCTCTGAGCGGGGGGAGCGATCGAGCGGCATCCTGCCCACACCGCCGCGCGGGAGTGGACGTGATAGGAGTCGCAGGACTATATTGCGGACGTTCCCGAATGGCGTCGTGGGAGGTGATGTCCCGGTTCGTCCGTCGCGAACTGAAGTTGTCGCGCTTTGTTGCGGATGCCAGTCTCGGCAAAGCTGACTGTAACTTCCATCTGACGCGTCCGAGACAGCCGTGGATCAGGCCTGCCCCGAGGTTGGCTCCGAGCAAGCGGACCGTCATCGTATGCGGCGACGCTGCCTTCGACTGAGGCCACACTCCAATGGCATGGGCGTCCAGCAGGCCATGAACCAGTTGCACAATGCAATCCCAAGGGAAGAATCCTGTTCCCATAGTTCAAGAGGGATGATCTGCGAGCCAGCAATCTGCTATACTAGTCTGAGATGATCAAGCTGGCACTCGTCCCACCCCAAGAAAGGCCTCCATTGACGTCACGACACCCCCGGTGCAGTCGGTTCGCCGTCGTCACTTCCATTGCAATTCTCACCTGCTTGTTCGGCTCGTCACATAGCTGGGCCGCGGTCGCGGTTCCGCTGTTCACCCCGGCCGGGACGACTGGGAACAGCTGGCTCGGCCTGTTCGTCAGCGACGTGGGTGACATCAATGGGGACGGCGTGGACGACTTCGCGGTCGGCGCGCCCGCAGCTGGCAAGGGACGGGTCTGGCTCTATTGGGGCGGTCCCGGGCTCGACGCCACGCCTGACCTCGTCCTGGAGGGGCAGGCAACCGGTGACTACTTCGGGAATTCGGTGCGAGGCTGCGGCGACGTCAACGGCGACGGCTGGGACGATCTCGTGGTGGGCGCGCCCTGGAACGATGCCATCGGCGACAAGGCGGGACGCGCCTACGTGTTTTTCGGAGGACCGGCCCCGGACGCGATAGCCGACCTCATCTTCTCCGGCGCCACAGCCGGCGAGTGGTTCGGCTGGTCGGTCGCCGGACCGGGCGACCTTGACGGTAACGGCCCGGACATTCTCGTGGGCTCCCCCTACTTCGCAACCAACCTCGGCCGCGCATATGTGTACTGCGGCGGTGCCGCGCTCGACAGCATTCCTGATGTCATTCTCGCGGCCCCGAACGCCGGCTGGTTCGGATGGTTCGTCAATGGTGCCGGCGACTTCGACAGCGATGGCTGGAACGACTGCCTCATTGGCTCGAACACGGCTGGCCTCGCCTACCTCTACCGCGGGGGACCCGGCTTCGACGGCACGGTCGATCTAATCTTCACGTCCCCGGGTGGAGCCGGCGACCGCTTCGGCTACGGGCTCGCTCCTGCCGGGGACGTGAACGGCGATGGCCACGATGACGTCATCATCGGAGCCATGCACAACGACGCAGGCGGCGAGGACGCAGGTCGGGCGTACGTATACTTCGGCGGATCGTCGCCCAACGTTGTCGCCGACCTCGTTCTCACCGGCACCGTGGCGCGCGGAATCTTTGGCCGCACGGTCGCCGGGGGGGGGGATTTGAACGGCGATGGTTTCGGCGACCTCGTCGTTGGTGCTCCGACTCCCGATGTCGGCGGATACGGACCTGGGCGTACCTACGTGTACTTCGGCGGCAATCCACCGGACACCGTCGCGGACATCGTGTTGACGGGTGAGCAGGAGTCGGATCGGCTGGGCTCACAGGTCGCCATCGTTGATGATCAGGACGGGGACGGCCGTTCGGAGTTTCTCACCGGGGCCAACCTCTTTGACCCACCGGGACTTGCGAACGCGGGCAAGTTCTACCTGTATCGTGTTCCGAATCGGCCGCCGTTCGCCGTCGCCGACACCCTGTCGACCGACGAGGACACACCCTTGCTCGTCGCGGCCCCGGGCGTCCTGGGCAATGACACCGATCTTGACGGCGATCCGTTGACCGCCGAGGTCACGGCCGGTCCCCGGCACGGTGGCCTCACTCTCGACCTCGACGGCGGCTTCCTCTACACGCCTGCTTTCAGTTTCACCGGCGCCGACAGCTTCGCTTATGTCGCGCATGACGCGGTCAGCATGTCGGACACCGCGTTCGTGCGGATCCACGTCCTACCGGTCAACGATCCGCCGTTCGCCGTCGCCGACACCCTGTCGACCGACGAGGATGTACCTCTGCTCGTCGCGGCCCCGGGCGTCCTGGGCAATGACACCGATCTTG
>CAIMUX010000117.1 GCA_903844735.1 Candidatus Eiseniibacteriota bacterium | reverse complement strand
GCGGTGATACCGCTCGGTGATGGCGCGCGATCGGTTTCGGCGCAGCTCAACTCGCTGCTCAGGGGTGCAGTGTCGACGGTCGGCCAAGTCCTCCACGCGGTAGATCTGTGCGATCAGCTTCAGCGGGTACGCCACCCGCGGGTCACTTTCCAGAAGGTCGCGCAGCTTGCGCCGATTGTGCGACTTATCCCGAGCTCGGCATAAGACTCACTCGCGTCGACGCTTCGATGAGGCCGTCAAGGCGCAGATCAAGTCGAAGGGCGGAGCGGGACCCAGCAAGCTGAGCCTGGCGCACCAGGGGTTGGGGTTCATCAGGGAACTCTACAAGATCGAGAAGGAGATCCGGGGCCAGAGTGCGCCGGAGCGCAAGGCGGCTCGGGACGCCCAAGCCCGCCCGATTCTGGACAAGATCCAGAAGTGGCTGCAGGGGTCGCGCGACCAGGTACCGGCCAAAAGCCTAACCGGTCGAGCGTTGGGGTATCTCCACGATCAATGGGGCAACCTGGTCCGATATCTCGAGGACGGACGCCTGGAGATCGACAACAATCGCATCGAAAACGCGATCCGGCCTTTCGTGATCGGACGGAATTGGCTGTTCAGTGACACCGTCAAGGGCGCCGAGGCCAGCGCCAACATCTACAGCGTGATCGAGACGGCCAAGGCCAACGGCTTGGATCCGTACCGGTACTTCCTGCACCTCCTGACCGAACTGCCCAAAGCGCAACGGGTGGAAGACTTCGAGAAACTGCTTCCGACCCGCTGCACGGAGAAGGACATCCGCGAGACGATCGATCGGGATCCCGCGTTCAGGTGAGGACGGGGTTCAGTTGGCGCTTACGTTTCAACGTCCGCCAGAACGAGTACCTCGCTGGATCTCGGACTGCACTTGGTGAGATATCCGGGCTACGGGACCGCGCGCGTGAGCAGCGGATCCAGCATGTTTCCGAAGCGGTAGCCCTCGCTGGGGTGGCCTTTCTCGGTGAAGCGGAATCGCAGGCCGGCATCGCGAACTTGGTCGACCCACTCCCCGGCCTGCTGCTCGCTGAGGCCGGCCGAGAGGATCGCATCGGTGATCAGTTCATATTCCTGACGGAGGTTGCAGGCGAAGGTGACCGGGTCGTCGGAGCCAATGACCGTCTGGAGTGGAGGCGCATCTCCTTTGCCATCAGGAGGGTTGATACGCCAGAGTGGATGGGCGCGCAAGTCACCGAGGTCGCCGATCAGGAGATTCGAGGAGGGGTTGATCTCCACACAAACCCCGAGATTCCCGAGCTGCCTGCGCACCTCTGCCTGGATGGCGGTGACAACGTCGACCTCGTCCGCTGGGTCAACCCAGATCGTCTCCCGTCCGCGGCGAAAGCACTCTTGATCGCAGAGGTACTCCTTCAGTAGACGGGCCGCCGGCCAGGACAGTCCATGCGGGTTGCTCCACTTACGATCCGGATACCCACAATTGGTCAGCGTATCCGCCTCGTGCAGCCCAAGCCAAAGCTCCCGCAGGTGTTGGCGATGAAGGCGTTGAGCCGCCCGGCGGGAAAAGACCCGAGTTGCCAGTTGCGTCATCTGGTTGCGCAACCAGTGGAGGTAGGACCCGGAGATGGAGAACTTGAAGCGGTCAAGGACGTCCCAAACGAAGATCAGATCGAAGAGGCGAGTTTCCGCGGGCATGGCGACACGGCCGGCTTTCAGGCACCAGGATCTCGGCTCGGTGCCGAGGGCCACGCCATGGCCGATCCGGTCGCCGCGCTTCATCTCGAATGACTTTACGGCCTCCCAGACCTGGCGCAGACCGGTCAGGAGGTGGACGAAGTCCTCCCCGGCGTGCGCCGTCTGCCGCAGGGGCACGAGCGACTCTCCGGTGAGCCGATGCCACCTGGCGATAGCCGCGTTGGACTCGACCTTGACCCGGCGGATCAGTGGCGCCAGGACCCAATTCCCCACGGACATCTCGTCGGTACACACGTCCAGCCCGCGGATCAGCCGCAGAATCCTGGGATCCCGGTGGATCATCTCCACGAGAATACCCGTCCCTTTCCGCCAGGTACGATAGTACGTGGAATACCGGTAGCCGAACGGGTTCCAGTCCACCCATTGCTCCTCCCACCTGTGACCGGCCGGGTCGGCGGTGGTGAACATCCAGTGAGCATTGGAGCGACCCTCCATGGCGCCCCCCTCGCGGAGTTTTGGATAGTGAACTACGAGCCCGACCTCGAGCTCGGGCAATCTCCCGGCAACCCGAGCACACGCGCGCAATTCTTCCAGCAGCGCGTCCTGGGTCTCGGGGGGACAGATTCGACCCTCCCAGGACACGAGTCCATGGCCGTATCCGGAGGTCCGCATCCCCATCTCTGCCAGAAACTCGCGAGAGAGACCGGAGCGTGCCGGCGAAATCCGTTCGTAGTGGCGCACAAACCACTGAAGCCCCGGTGTAAGAGGCCGCTGGGTGAGATGACGGTAGAACAACGCCCGGAGGCGCACGACCTGCCAGAAGAGGCGCTCGAAGGGCCCGTCCTTCCTCAGTCCGGCGGCGGCGCGGTTCTCGATATACTGCAGACCACATCGGAGAAGCGTCAGCTCGGGATTGGCGTCGGGCCGCAGACGGCCAAGAACGGGGAAGATCGCATCCAACGGCCATGGGTCTTGAGGAGTTGCGGATGCGACGCTGCGCTGATCCAGGGCCATCTGACGATAGATCGCGACCAAAGACTGAAAGCAAGCCGGGGAGGGAGATGCCAGATGGCCGGCCTGGAGTTCACGGAGCACGTTGAAGACAATCGCGGCGGTCGCGGGCTCGTCGCGCAGATATCGCGTCGTCAAGAGACGCTCGAGGAAGTACTCAAACGGTGAGCTCTCGATCTGAGGATCCTCGCCTCTCGGCTGGGCACACGGACGCAACAGGAACTCCGCCAAGATGCGCCGGGCGATGAATCCCCGGACAAGCCACTCAGCCCAAAGTGAACCTTCTTCAAAGTCCGCTCCCGGGCTTCTGAAGATCCCGCGGAACTCCGGATGGTTCAACATCACCTGTGAAAGCGACGCCCACAGCACGGGGAACTCGGCCCCGGCACCGCGGTGCAGATGCATCTCGGCGAACCCGCGATCGGCTAGGGTGCGTTCCGTGGTCGGCAGGACGCGGGTCACCTCGATTGGTCCGGACAGGGAACTATCCAGTCCGGCCAACAGGAGTTCCGGCGGCAGCGCATAGGATAGCCACCGCCAGGACCGATATGCGCTGGTTTCCAGCGACTCGGCCTCCGGGCCACAGCGACTCTCCTCCTCGCTGATGATCGGCAGCGCCTTGTCGCCGGCGTCGCGTAGGCGGAGTGTGGCCAGTCGTTGCAGATACCTCCATAGTGGGACCGGCTGGGTGTCCTGGCCCGGGGGCGGAGCCGGCGCGGTGCTCTGGTCCGGTCTGCCACCTGAGTACGAATCGCCGAACCAGAGAAAGTCCCGTTGGGCCACGATCTCATCGACCGACAGCGCGGGCGTGGCAGCCAGCAGGGTTCGTTCGGCGCCGCGCCAGAGATCTACCGTGGGCCTATTCGATCCGTCCGCGAAGGAAGCCGGTCGAGGAACAGACAGAATTGGATCCAGCTCTGTCAGGCCAAGCTCGAAACCCCTCTGCGAAGCCAGCGGATACGCGGCCAACTCGGCCAGCAGATGATCGACCGGTATGGAAGCATGGCGGACGCTTTGCATGGACGCCGCTAAGCCTTACCGGCAGCCGAGCCGGGGGTCGGATTGGCGTCCCCTGGGTTCTCGGTCGGTGGTGGCGCGGTTGCCCCCTCACCGGCAGCCGGGTTTGATGTCGATCTGCCGCGCGATCGCCTCCTGGGCGCTGGCTCCGTGTCTGCCGCCTCAGGAATGACTTGTTCCCAGAAAGCATCGAAGCCGGCCTGGCTGGTAATCTCGTACGCCAATTGGCGAATACGGTCTTTGTGCTCGGTTCCGGCGGGACTGTCGCCGCCGACCAAGACCGTATCTAGGCCTCGAATAAGCGAGGATTTTCCCGAAGTATGAAGAACGAGCTTGCAAAGAGACGCCTCCTTCCTGCATTTCAGAGTTGTGTGAAAGCAGAGGCTCTGGAACCGAAAGGAGGCGTTTCAAGTGCAGACTACTCGGC
>CAIMUX010000116.1 GCA_903844735.1 Candidatus Eiseniibacteriota bacterium | reverse complement strand
AGGACGTCGCTGCTTTGCTCAAGCTCCTGACGATACGAACTGCCAGGATTCTGGAGTCAGATGCAAGGGAGTGAATCAGCTAACAAGCGCCTGGAGCAGTCCGCCTCCGCTTCGCTCCGGCGGCTGCTCAGGCGCGGCGTTGGGCGGACCATGGCTCGGACAGTCGACGGAACGTGTTGACATGTACACCTATTGGTGTAGGATCGGTGAATGAGACGCCGCGACCTGGAAAGGCAACTCCGCGACCTCGGTTGGAACCTGGCTCGTCACGGCGCGAGACACGACATCTGGGCGAAGGGAGACCGGGAACTCGTGGTCCCACGGCACGTTGAGATCAACGAGTACACGGCCAGGGCCATCCTGAGGGAGGCCCGCGGAGGTCAATAATGCGATTCGCGGGGCGAGTCTTCAAGGTCGGGAAGCTCTGGGCCGTGGAGGTGCCGATCCTCGAGGTGGTCACGCAAGGCCGAACCAAGAAGGATGCCCTTCAGATGGTCGCGGATGCCATAGAGTCTCTGGCGAACCGGCCAGGTTTCAAGCTCGACACCTATCCGGGAGTCGGGGAGTACTTCGAGGTTGGTTCGGAGGACCTGGCGACGCTCACGGCGCTGCTTCTGCGGCGTGCGCGTCAACGCGCAGGATTGAGCTTGTCTGAGGTGGCCAGCCGCCTCGGGGTCACTTCGATCAATACCTATGCTCGCTACGAGCAGGGCCGATCGGTCCCCACGGTACAGAAGCTGTCGCAGTTGTTCGCAGCCGTGTCTCCCCAGCGGGACTTCGTCCTGGTGGAAAGCGAGGCCTGAGCGTGGGCGCAGCCGAATCGGGTAGCCGGGAGGTTTTCTTCCCCGGCCCCCACACCACCCGGCATGCGGGTCCGCACCGGGCGGTTCCAGACGAGGAGCAAGCGTGAACCTTGATGCTCAGGCGTAACCCTGGGCCTTCAGCCAAAGATCACGGACGGAGAGCAAGCCTTGCTCAGCCAACCACTGATTCGTCATCTCCGTTTGGGTCGCCAGCGTCTTCGACAGGTGCCAGTAGCTCTTGCGGCTGATGCCTGTCAGGATCGCGTGTTTCGGGCTTGTCCCGAGCTTGATCAGATGGCGGATCCGCGTGCGCGGTTTGCGCCACTGTTTCCAGTAGCACATCCGCGCTCGTCGGCGCAGCCAGTGATCCAGTTCCGGAACGGGCCGGTAGTACTGGGAGATGCCGAAGTAGTTCATCCAGCCCCGCAGGTAGCGGCCGAGTGCGGTGAACCGGTATTCCATCGAAACACCCCAGCTCCGCCCCGTCAGGCGACGGAGACGATGCCGGAAGTCAGCGTAGGACTGGTCCGACCATCGCAGCTTGGTTCCTCGGAAGGTAAACCCGAGGAACTCACACTGATTGGTCGGCACCACCCGGCTCTTCTGCTCGTTGACCACGAGTTTGAGGACTCGGGTCAGGTACCGCGTGACGCTGGACATGATGCGATCCGCCGCTCGCGCGGTCTTCGCCAGGATCCGAAGATCGTCGGCGTAGCGAGCGAACCGGTGGCCGCGTCGTTCCAGCTCCTTGTCCAGATCGTCCAACAGGATGTTGGCGAGCAGCGGAGAGAGCGGGCCTCCTTGCGGAGTTCCCTTCTCCGTGGGCTGGAGCGTCCCCTCGACCATGACACCCGCCCGCAGGTAACGCCCGATCAGACGCAAGAGGACCTTGTCCGAGACCTTGCGCGCGACGCGAACCATCAGGACATCGTGCTGGACCTCGTCGAAAAATCGCGCGAGATCCAAATCAACAGCGACCCGATAGCCCTCGGTGATGAAGCGTTGGACCTGCCGGAGTGCTCCATGAGCGGAGCGTCCAGGTCGAAAGCCGAAGCTCGACTCCGAGAAACCGGGGTCGAAGATCGGCGAGAGGAGTTGCAGGATGGCCTGCTGGATCACCCGGTCGGTTACGGTCGGGATCCCCAGCGGACGTTTCCCTCCGGAGCGCTTCGGGATCATCACCCGGAGCACGGGAGAGGGTCGGTAGCTGCCATCCAGCAGGGCTTGGCGAACCGTGGCCCAATGCTGCCGCACGAAGTCGGGGAGCTCCTCCAAGGTCATCCCGTTACAGCCGGGGGCCCCCTGGTTGGACTTCACCCGTTTCCATGCCCGCTGCATGTTCGGTCGGCTCACGATTTGCGCCATCAGGTTCTCACTCAAGGCTGGTGGCGTGTCCACACGCCGGGGCGCGACTCCCCCGGTCGGGTTTATCGTCGGCTCCGAGTACGACATGACTCCTCCTTGTTCGTTCTGGTTCGGTCCTTCCCCGGCTCCGGCAATTCCTCGACGCGGCCGGGTACTATGACCTCTGCTGACTTCTGCTCCGTGACGCCGGTCGTTTCCGGCCGGCGCGCCGTCCTCGGGGCGGTAGGGATCGGAGCGTTTCCCACGCCTTTCGGCTTGGTGCGTAGGTCCTCTCCCGTGGCCCGGGACTGCATCCGGGGCAGATCTCCCCGCATAAGACCCAGAACCTTCCCTGCACAACCGCGCCATTTACCGTGTCCCCCGAACCGCAGGGCTTTGTCATGTTGTGCTGACTCGCCCCAGGGTGGTCGGCCTTCGATGGCGTTCGTGTTCCTCGGCTCGCAGGTTTGCCTCCGGCTTCCTTCAGACCACCCCTCGCGAGGTCGCCCTTGCCTTCGGCTTGTAGTTAGCGCCAGAATCATCCGGCGGCGGTCCTCCTACAGGGGACTTGCACCCCATGAGTTCTGGATCATGTCGGGCGTACACAAGTTGTTGCAGTGGCTGGCCGTCGCCCGCCACTGCCGAGGAACGGCTGGCTCAGTGAGGGCGACGGCCACCACTGAACACCGCGTTCTGCGTAGAGTCGACTAGGAGGAACTCTTGCGTAACGGCAGTTCGCTTCTTCTCTTCCTTGTCTTTTTCCTCGCAACTTGTGCAGAGGCACATGATGGACCCTTCCTAAGACTCAGCATTGGATCAGGCTATTATGCGGAAGACTCTGGCCTCCATGAGTCCGGCTTCACGACTCCAGCCAAGAATCACGCTATCGGCTGGGGTTTCCATCACAAGTTCGCTTTGCAGATTAGTGACTTTGGCGGCTTGATCAAGAAGTCTGTCGGCGAATGCCACTATATTAATCTTGATGCACTGGGGCTGGGCCTAACGTACCGTATGCCCCTCCATATGTCAGTCACGCTCTCCGGTGGGCAGAGCACAGTGACCTTTACTCGTAATTGGTGGGAGAATACAAGCGGTGACAAAGACACTGGTTATGCAATGAATGTCAGCGTCGATAAGGAGTGGCCACTTTCACAGAGATGGGGTGCCGGGATAGGCAGTCACGGGTTCCTACTCAAGACGAATGGAAGTGACTATGAGTTCATACAAGTTGGGATAACTGGGACAATCACCTACTATTTCACACCTATGCGTTAAGAAGATGACGAGATTGCGAAGCACTCATGCTCACCCATGTTCCAATCGGGCTGCGAGTCGAAGGTCATCACCTGTCGGGCAGGACCCGGGGCGGAATGAACCCTGGCGCGGCAGAACAAGGCGCTGCACCAGTTGGTCCGCTACGCGGCCCACTGGTGAGCGCGAGCGTTGAATCTGTAGGAAAAGCCACTTTGTAGAAGCCGGAATCTGTGTTATACGAGAAGTGCAAGGGAGGAGCCACCGATGCCCCGCTTCAAGTCCTACTCGTATGAACCCGGATTTCGCGGGCCTCGGGCACTGTCGTCGGCGCGTGGCCTGACTGCTGCGTGAGAGAAATGTACGAAACGCCAGTAAAACAGGGGTGAAAACAGACTCCTCCCGTGGTATGAAAGGGGTGCTCAACCAAAGACCCTT
>CAIMUX010000115.1 GCA_903844735.1 Candidatus Eiseniibacteriota bacterium | reverse complement strand
TTGCTGGAGGACGGCTACGACATCAGGACCGTGCAAGAGCTTATGGGGCATCGGGATGTCAAGACTACGATGATTTACTGCCACGTCATGAACCGCGGCCCGCTCGGCGTGCGCAGCCCGGCGGATCGGCTGGGGTCGTGAGGGGGTGTGTTCGGCGACTGGACGCGCCAGATCCAGGATCCTCGGAGAGACGTGTTTCTGGTGGTACCATGGGAACGTGCGGAGGCTGAATGCCCCAAATCAGACGCGTTCCTGGACCCTACCGGGCGTTCTTCACGAGCTTCGACTGCGCTGAGCCTCCGCACGTGCATGTCGAGCGCGAGGCCATGACGTGCAAGTTCTGGCTCGAACCCCTGAGTCTTGCCAGAAGTCACGGCTTCGCCGCAAGGGAGCTTGGTATCATTCGGCGGCTGATCTCGGACCACCTGGTTTCGATATTGGAGGCGTGGCGTGAGCATTGCGGCCAGTAGCGATCCGCGCATCCAAGAGGTGCGGATCACCCGTGACCAGATCACTGCTCATCTGGTCGACGGGCGCGTGATCAGCGTTCCGCTTGCCTGGTCGTGGCGTCTTTCCGAGGCAAGCCCAGCGCAGCGCCTGAACTTTCGCATCATCGGCAGCGGCCAGGGTATCCACTGGCCGGACGTCGACGAAGACATCAGCATCGAAGGCATGCTTCATGGTACCCCTGCGCCGCATCCGAAGTCCCGGACGCAGCCAATGGTGAGGGACGCGGGTGGCGGAGCGGCAAGCAAGGGCATGCAGCCGTCGGCTCGCAAGGCTCGCCGCGGCTGATGCCCAGCGTTGGGAGGCCGCGAGGAATCAGGACGTCGTGGCCGTCGTGAACCCGGCGCCTGTGGCTCGGCCTGAGTGAATGCCACTGTACCGACGGTCTGAGGACGCCGCTGGATAACTGGGGGAAAAGCCGGCTGGCCGGCGCCGCCTAACTCTTCGGGGCGAGAGATGTCCAAAACTCGTAGCTGATGGATTCCCGACGGATCACCTTTCCAATCAGCGCGGCCCTCCCCCATAGCCTGCGCCAGTTCCCGGGAGTCACCCGACGGGCGCCCCCCATATCGAGTTCCGTTCAACTTGGCCCGGCGGACAAGGCCGCGCAATATTGGGGTAGCTATCCGGCGCCGGGCTGCCGTATACTGGCCGTCGAAGGAGGTGACGCCCCAATCAGAGCGGATTGCCACAGGGTGACTTGCGCACCCTCGCCCGGGTTCACCGCGCGGGTTGTCCAGCGAACGGCTACAGCAATCGTCAAATGGAGACGCCCATTGACCGGTTCTGGACATTTGCCCGTGGAGGATAGCGTCGCCGTTCAATCGACTCGTTATCAAGCGGGTCCTCGCAGGCGATCGGCGGGGACGCGAGGCAGGTCCGGAGCCGTAGAGTGTTTTCATGGAGTGCCCTGCAACCCGTTGCTTCCGTTCCTCGCTGGGAGCCACCCTGCGGCCGTCCGCAGGGGCACCTGGATGGACTTCCCAAGTGGGGAGACCTGCATAGATATAGTTGGAACGATAGACATCTGGAACAGAGGTAGCCGATGACCTCAGATGCTGGCAGCCCACGATCGCAGCCGTACCAGATCTTTGTGCTGGCACTCTGCATCTTGGCGCTCGCCGCGCTGGCGGTCGACAAGGTCGTAACGCTTGATCCTGCGGCGAAGCAGATCTTGTCTTACGCCGACGCGGCGATCTGCCTATTGTTCCTGGTCGACTTTGCGGTAAGTCTATGTCGTGCGAAACACAAAGTGAGGTACATGTACACATGGGGCTGGATCGACCTGCTGTCATGCATTCCAAACGTCCAGTTCCTGCGCTGGGGACGCGTAGCCAGGATCCTGAGGGTCCTTCGCGTACTGCGGGGAGTGCGCGCGACTAAGGTCCTTTCCCAGGTCATACTGGACCGACGGGCCGAAGGTGCGTTTCTGGCAGCAAGTCTGCTGTGTTTGCTGTTCGTCGCGTTCGGTAGTATCGCGGTTCTCGAGTTCGAGCATGTGCCTGAAGCTAACATCAAGAACGCACAAGATGCCGTGTGGTGGGCGTTTGTGACGATCACGACGGTTGGCTACGGCGACCGGTATCCGGTGACTTCGGAAGGAAGGCTCGTAGGGGCGCTGCTGATGACCGCAGGCGTCGGCCTCTTCGGCACTTTCGCCGGGTTTGTTGCTGCTTGGTTTCTTGCACCTGCCAGGCGACGCGAGGAGAATGCGGTAGCCGAACTGCGGGAGGAGATTCGCCAACTGCGCCGTGAGGTTGTTGAGCACAGACAATGAGCGGACGTTCCAACAAGCGCCTGGAGCAGTCCGCCTCCGCTTCGCTCCGGCGGCTGCTCAGGCGCGGCGTTGGGCTGTCTGGCGAAGACATCAGGTTGGCGTGTTCGGTGATGTAGTCGGTGGTGGACGATGATGCTTAGTTCGTACAACGAAGTCCGTACCGGCAAAGCCATGGACCTTGCCGGTAATCATCCTTCACCGCGCGCGCCGGTTCTGTTGCTGTTTCGCTGCCATCACCG
Organism: Candidatus Eiseniibacteriota bacterium; assembly: GCA_903844735.1. Classification (GTDB taxonomy): domain Bacteria; phylum Eisenbacteria; class RBG-16-71-46; order CAIMUX01; family CAIMUX01; genus CAIMUX01. Next base: position 846 of record CAIMUX010000115.1, on the reverse strand, counting down.
TTCGGTCGCCAACCCGCACCGCCGAGGCCATCTGGTCGCCGGAAATCCGGACGCGTCGCTGGGTTCGTCTTGCCGAACGCGGTCGTGGTCGCTGGCCGCGCGCGATCGCGCTTCCTCTTGTGCCGCGCTGTCGGCGGTCACGTGATCACGGTTGCCATGCGCGCTGCCGACGACGGTAACGGGGCCACGGCCATCTGCCGGGCTGCCGGTGGCGAAAACCGCGCTAACGGCACCTGGCGCCTCGGGTGGCGTCGGCCTGGTCGCCGGCCCGCCGCGTTGCTGTCTGCCCTTCGAACGGCTTCGGGGTTGGGCCCGCGCGCAACGCGGACGGTATCGGCGTCTGTCCATCGACCCCCTTGCCACCGCCGTCATCTGTCGCACTTCCTTGCCTTTGTTCGCAACTTCTTCGACGTTCCCTGGTTGCCGGGCTGCAGCGTCGGTGGTACTGTTTCCGCAGCGCCGATGGCACTGGACGCACGTGCTCTGGGTCTGTGGTTCTCTGTTTTCGAGGTGGGTAGCGATGGGCGGCGGTAGTGGAACCCTGGCCGCAACGACTGCGGTGGCTGCGAGCAATCTCGGGTTCGCGCGAGTCGGCGATATGGTCTGCAGTCGCTTTCGGCCTGTCATTGGGTCTTTGTCTATAGTCTTCGAGAAGCCCAACGAGGCGCTGAACCAGATGGTCGCTTCGCTCCCACTGGTTAGCGCGAGCGTTCTGCGGACTTCTGGGGTCCGATGTCGCCGCTTGACAAACGTTACCACGGGAGGTAGCATCACAGCATGTCCAAGGTCCGACGGGGAGGTTACGTCTTCCTGACCTGGCGGGGTGACCACTCTCCGCGGCACGTG
>CAIMUX010000114.1 GCA_903844735.1 Candidatus Eiseniibacteriota bacterium | reverse complement strand
TGATCGAGGAGTCGGTGCAGAACGCGGAGACGGGCGTGGAGCTCAACCAGGAGGTCCTCGGCCAGCTCAAAGAGATCAACGGCCAGACGAACAAGGTCGGCGAGGTGATGGGCGAGATCGCCGTGGGCTCGGAGCAGCAGAGCCAGGGGATCGACCAGATCACCGGCGCCGTGGAACAGATGAACCAACTGACGCAGCAGAACGCGGCGAACTCGGAGGAGTCGGCCTCGGCGGCCGAGGAGCTGTCGAGCCAGTCCGAGGAGCTGCGGACGATGGTGGCGGCGTTCAAGTTGACGGTGGCGGCGCAGCAGGGACGACAGCCGCACCGCTACCAGGGGACCAGTCACGAGGAGCTTCGCCAGGCAGCCTAGCCCTCCGGCTCGAAACAGTCGGGTGTATCCCGGGGCGAACGGCCGACGCCATCGCTCCGGGATCACAGCCGAGGCGCCGGGTCGGGTGGAAGCAGCGCCTAATGCGCCGATTCGGGCGACCGGCAAGCAGAGAGACGCGGCGGGATCGTCGCTGTGAGGTACGAAGGAACGGTTCGCGGTCGGTGTAGCGCGACGCGCGAAGGCACAAGCAGGGCACCGCCCCCGGCCTGGGACGGCGCTGACACGGCAAGGGCCGCTGGGGGACCGGGGAAATGTTGGACAACACGAGAATCGGGACCAAGTTGGTCGGTGGGTTCATCGGGACCGCCATGATAGCGGTGATCATCGGCGTGGTCGGCTGGACCGGCGTCACGCAGATGAAGACCAACGCTGACGATGTGGCCGACGTCCGTCTGCCGAGCGTGCAGGCTCTGCTGACGATCAGCGAGGCGCAGACGGCGGTGTGGGTCGGGGAACGGGGCCTCATCAACCGGCGCATGATGGCGCCGGACCTGCGCCAGGCGCAGTACGCCTACATCGACGATGCCTGGAAGCGCGTCGACACAGCCCTGAAGGTGTACGAACCGTTGCCGCAATCGCCGGAAGAGGCGGTGCTGTGGAAAGATTTCGTCCCCGCGTGGGACACCTGGAAGGCCGCGCACGCCAAGGTCCGGACGCTATCGGAGCAGAAGGATCGCTTGGTGGCGACGGGCACCTCGGTGGAAAGCCCCGCGATCGCCGCTCTCGACAGCGAGGCCTTCGACGCCTCGCTGACGGCTCGGACGTTCTTCAAGGACGCCGAGTCCAAGTTGGACAAGGTCGTCCAGTTGAATGCTGCCATGGGCGTGCAGCGCGCCGCTGCCATAGATGCGGCAGCCGGCCGGGCCAAGGGGCTGGTCCTCACCATCACGCTCCTCGGAACCCTGTTGGCGGTCGGCTTCGGTGTCTTGCTTTCCCGGAGCATCGCCCTTCCGCTGAAGAAGGGCGTGGACTTCATGAGGGAGCTCAGCCTGGGCCACCTCGGCATGCGCCTGAAGATGACGCGTCGTGACGAGGTGGGTGTGCTAGCGCAGACGATGGACCAGTTTGCCGACAACCTGCAGCACATCGTCGTGGGCACGATGCAGAAGATCGCCACGGGCGACCTGACGACCGAAGTGAAGCCGCAGGACGCCCGGGACGAGATCGCGCCGGCCCTGAAGCAGGTGACCGACTCCCTGCGCGGGTTGACGGCCGAGGCGGGAAATCTGGTGGAAGCGGCGGTGGCGGGCAAGCTGGCCACACGCGCCGACGCGACCAAGTATGAAGGCGACTACCGCAAGATCGTGCAGGGTGTGAACGACTGCCTCGACGCGGTGATCGGCCCGTTGAACGTGGCCGCGACCTACGTCGACCGGATCAGCAAGGGAGACATCCCGGCGAAGATCACCGACAGCTACAACGGTGATTTCAACGAGATCAAGAACAACCTGAACACTTGCGTGGACGCGGTGAACATGCTGGTGGCCGACGCGGGGATGCTCTCGCAGGCCGCGGTGGCCGGCAAGCTGGCGACCCGGGCCGATGCGTCCAAGCATCAGGGCGACTACCGCAAGATCGTGCAGGGTGTCGACGACTGTCTGGACGCGGTCATTGGCCCGTTGAACGTGGCCGCGACCTACGTCGACCGGATCAGCAAGGGTGACATCCCGCAGAAGATCAGCGACAGCTACAACGGTGACTTCAACGAAATCAAGAACAACCTGAACACCTGCGTCGATGCGGTGAACATGCTGGTGGCCGATGCTTCGATGCTCAGCAAGGCCGCCGTGGAAGGTAAGTTGGCCACGCGCGCCGACGCCACCAAGCACCAGGGCGACTTCCGCGCCATCGTGCAGGGTGTAAACGAGTGCCTCGACTCGGTCATCGGCCCGCTGAACGTGGCGGCGACCTACGTCGACCGGATCAGCAAGGGCGACATCCCGGCGAAGATCAGCGACAGCTACAACGGCGACTTCAACGAGATCAAGAACAACCTGAACACCTG
>CAIMUX010000113.1 GCA_903844735.1 Candidatus Eiseniibacteriota bacterium | reverse complement strand
CGGGAGGCGGAGGATCGGTCCGGGGAACGGAGGTCGGTAGCGGGAGCGGACCGCCCGCCGGTGCGGCGTTCGTTCGGCGGCGTCCGGAGAGTCCGCCGGGCCCGTCGGAGGGGCAGGGTGTTGAGATCTCGACATCACAGAACAACCAGCGAAAACTGTGCCCTCGTCGCGGTGGATCGAACAGGTCCTTGAAGCCGCCGCGCATTCCCTTGCTGGTCACACTGTTGTAGGCTATCGGCCAACAGGATTCGGTACATAACCTACCGGTCAGATGAGTAACGCGACATCTGAGGAGGCATCGATGATCCGTCGCCGCAGCTTGGTCCCGATTCTGCTCGGCCTGGTCCTGCTTCCGGGCCTCACTCACGCCGCCGACTCGGTGTATCAGAGGCCTCCGCAGGAGGTGCTGGACGTCCTCCACGCGCCGCCGCTGCCGACTCCCTTTCTCGATCCCACGCGCACCACGATGCTGCTGGCAACGCCGGTCTACTTCCCTCCGATCGCGGATCTCTCGCAGCCGTTTCTCAAGCTTGCGGGGACGCGTGTCGTGGTGCGAAACCGCAGCCTCTACGACTCGTCGTATTGGACGGCGTTCGACCTGGTGACGGTCGCGGATGGATCGGTCGTGCACGTGACGCTGCCGGCCAGCGCCAAGGCGGGAGCGCCCGAGTGGTCCGCGGACGGAAAGCGCTACGCTTTCACCATGATCACGCCCGAATGCGTCGAGCTGTGGACCGGCAAGGCGGGCCAGAGCGACGTCCGGCGGATCGAGGGTGTGAAACTCAACCCGTTCTTCGACTCGGAGATCCAATGGATGCCAGACCAGAATACGCTGCTCGTGCAGACGGTATTCGAGGATCAAGGCAGCGCGCCCGTCGCCCTGACGGTGCCGACCGGCCCCGACGTGAAGGAGACCGAAGGGGGAAAGGCCGCGAGTACCTATGAAGTGCGCGACGTTCTCGCCTCCGACCATGACGAGGCGAACTTCGAGTACTACGGGACGACGCAGCTCGCGCTGGTGGACTTTGCCACCGGCAAAGTATCGCCGATCGGGAAGCCGGGGCTGCACAGCGGCGTCAGCGCATCCCCCGACGGCCACCTGCTCGTCGAGACAATCCATCGCCCGTTCTCGCGGGTAACGACCTACGACCGGTTTCCGCATGAGGTCGAGGTCTGGAATCGCGACGGCCAGGTCGTGAAGCACGTCGCGTCGGTGCCGCTCGCGGAGTCCGTTCCGATCTGGGGAGTGCCTACCGGTCCGCGCGAGTTCCAGTGGCGCTCGACGGCACCCGCAACGATCCTGTGGATCGAGGCACAGGACGGAGGCGACTGGAACACCACGGTGCCCGACCGCGATCGCGTGATGAGCTGGAAGGCTCCGTTCGAAGGCGAGGCGACGGAGGTCCTGCGCACCGGGATGCGTTTCGGCGGATTCTGGTGGAGCGAAGCAGCTGGCGTCGTGTTTGTGACGGACTACGACGCTATTAAGCATTGGACCCGACTTCAGCTCATGAACTTCGACACCCCGGGATCGGCGCCGCGGAAGGTCTGGGAGCTTAGTACCGACGAGAGCTACAAGAATCCCGGATATCCCATGTTCCGCGTGTTGCCGAACGGCTTCTGGGTCGTGGAGCAGGAAGGCGACACGATCTGGCTGCGTGGCCAGGGAGCGTCGAGCGACGGGGATCGGCCCTTCCTCGACCGGTTCGACCTCAAGATGCTCACCGCGGAGCGGCTGTTCCGCTGTGGCCGCGGCGCGTACGAGTCAGTCACCGCGTGGACCGATCGCTCGAAAGGTGAGTTCCTCGTTCGCCACGAGACGCCCACCGAAGTGCCGAATTACTTTATGTGGACGCTCGGCCAACGGCAGACCGGCGCGCCCGAGGGTGAGCCTCAATGGACGAGCACGTCGGCGCGCCAGGTCACCCACCTCACCGACCCCACGCCCCAGCTCCGATCGATCACCAAGAGGCTTGTCACCTACAAGCGAGCGGACGGTGTGGACCTGTCCTTTACGCTGTACTTGCCGCCTGGCTACAAGGAGGGCACGCGCCTGCCAGCGGTGATGAACGCGTATCCGCTCGACTATGTTGACCCGAAGATGGCCGGGCAGGTGTCGGGGTCGACACAGCGATTTACGACGATGTCCTGGCAGCACCAGCTCTTCTTCCTCCTTGAAGGCTACGCGGTCATCGACGACCCGTCGCTTCCCGTGGTCGGAGACAGCAAGAAGATCTACGATACCTACCTGGAACAGTTGATCGCGGGCGCGACAGCGGCGGTCGACAAGGCGGTCGAGATTGGTGTCGTCGATCGCGATCGCATCGGGGTCATGGGGCACAGCCACGGTGCGTTGATGACGGTCAACCTGCTCACGCACTCCGATCTCTTCCGTACGGGGATTGCGCGCAGTGGCGCGTACAACCGATCACTCACGGCCTTCGGTTTCCAGAGCGAACGACGCACGCTCTGGGAAGCACCCGACGTCTACGTGAACGTCTCGCCCTTCTTCCACGTCGACAAGCTGAAGCTGCCGCTTCTCCTGATTCACGGCGAAGCGGACGTGAACCCGGGCACGGTGCCGCTGCAGTCCGAACTGCTGTACCAGGCGATCCGAGGCAACGGGGGAACGGCGCGACTCGTGATGCTCCCCTACGAGTCGCACGGCTACTCCGCGATGGAGTCGAACGAGCACGTGCTTGCCGAATCGATCGCCTGGTTCGACAAGTATGTGAAGAACGCGCCGGCGAAAGCCGCGGACAAGTGATGAGGGCCGGCGCCAGCTCGTCTCGTTCCCAGTTGGGCCGAACCGAACGGGCATACGCTCTTGCGCGGGCTTCATCCGTAACCGATGATCTCCCACGGATCCATGGAGCGGTGTGGTTTACCGCTCCGGGATAGGGAGGAAGGCATGACCGCCTACAGCGACCAGGATCTGGAGAGCATGCTCTTCGACCTGGAATCCGATCTTGTGGAGCGCAAGGAGTCGTTCCAAGGCGATGCGCCGACCAAAGCTCGTGAGGCTGTTTGTGCGTTTGCCAACGATCTGCCCGACCACCGAAGGCCGGGTGTGGTCTTCATTGGAGCGCGGGACGATGGAGGTTCCGCGCGACTGGCGATCACGGACGAACTCCTTCGCCAGCTTGCGGACCTGAAGACCGACGGCAACATCGTCCCACCGCCGACACTGACGGTAGCCAAGCACATGCTCCGGGGCGCGGAGATGGCCGTTGTGACCGTTTGGCCCGCGGATTCGCCGCCAGCTCGCTTCAAGGGGCGGATCTGGATCCGCGTCGGATCTCGACGGGCCATAGCAAGCGCCCAAGACGAGCGCATCCTGAACGAGAAGCGGCGGCATCGGGACTCCCACTTCGATGCGCAGCCCGTTCCCACGGCCACTCTGGCCGACCTGAGCCGTCGCCGTTTCGAGGAGGACTACCTTCGCTCCGCCTTCGATGCCGATGTACTGGCGGCCAATGACCGAAGCTTCGAGCAGCGCCTGGCCGCCACGAAGATGATTCTGTCCACCGAGGAGCCGACACCGACCGTGGCTGGGATCCTTGTACTCGGCCTGCGTCCGCGGGACTTCATTCCGAGTGCGTACGTGCAGTTCCTTCGAGTGGCCGGTCGGGAGTGGGGTGACCCCGTCCACGACGAGGCCGTGCTGGAGGGGCCGGTCGGGGAGATGATTCGGCGCGTCGATGAAAAGGTCGCCGCGCACAACCGCACGGCTGTCGACTTCACCTCCGGACCGTTGGAATCCCGCTCTTCCACCTACCCGATGGCGGCACTTCAGCAACTCATCCGCAATGCCGTCATGCATCGAACCTACGAGGGGACCAACTCGCCGGTGCGCGTCTACTGGTTCGACGATCGCATTGAGATCATCAGCCCTGGAGGGCCGTACGGAATCGTCACCGCAGAGACGTTCGGACAACCCGGCGTCGTCGACTACCGCAACCAGATTCTGGCCGAAGCCCTGCGCGTACTTGGGCTCGTACAGCGCTTCGGGTTCGGAATCCCGACAGCGCGCCGCGAACTGAAGGCGAACAACCACCCCGAACTTGAGTTCGTCGTCGAACCCACCCGCGTTCACTGCACGGTGAGATCCCGCCGGTGATTCGCCGGAGGCCCGTCGAGGTGGCCGGCCCCTCGCGATCGGCTGCACACCTGCCTGCCAAGAACCAGCCCGCGATGCCCGGTCAAGGTTCCTCGTGTCCTTTCGGCAAGCCTGCATGACTCCCCCGTAGCCCCCGTCTACCCTTCCGAGTCGTGGGCTTCAAGAAGGAGGGCGACTCATGGGACGAGACGGAACGGCACTTCCAGCCAGCGTGAGCAGGGTTCGCGTCCGCGT
>CAIMUX010000112.1 GCA_903844735.1 Candidatus Eiseniibacteriota bacterium | reverse complement strand
GGTAACCGACGTCGATGACCAGGGTGGTCCGTTGGTTGAGCATCAGTTCGCTCTCGATAAGAGCGTGGGCACCCAACCCTTTCGCTTTGAACGTGGCCGACTCGATCCAATTCAAGGTCTGCATGATCCGCTTTTCGTGGCGCACCGCCACCTGTGCGCTGGTGGCATCGACCAGACCGCCGCCGACCCGGAGAAACATCCTCGGCATCGGTTTGAACGGCAGATCGTAGAGAGCCCGAACATGGTAGAAAACCACCTTCGGTTTCACCGATATGACCTGATCGAAGTCGCCGATCTCTGTGTTGGCGAAGGACTGGCCGACGCCGAGCGAAAGTGTGAGCGGACCGTAGACGCGGGCCCGCAGATCCCCCGTAAAGGTGAAGCCGGTGGTGATCTCCTTGATCGGGATCCATTTGCGTTCTTCAATGACGACGTTCCCCCGCCGGATGTCCCTGTTTACATCGCCGAGCGCGGGAAGACAGCCACCTACCAGTCCGGAGAACGAGACCCGACCCTTGGGCGCCTGAGCCTGGGCCGCGGTGGCCGCGACCAAGACGAGGATGACGGTTCCGGCAACGACCAAGGCCCGGGACCCGCGCTTCCGGCAGCTCAGCATCATGTTCGCCACTCCCCCTTCCGACCCTACCCATCCGCGGCGCCGCGCGCCGCGTGCGACCCCGTGACGGTAGCACCGAAGCCCTCTCGCGTCAATGAGGTCGCCGCCAAAAAAGAGGCGAAGTCCGATCTCTCCAGCCAGCCCGCGACCGACTCCGTGGAGCAGGCTTGCCGCGATCACCGGGACAGCGCGGGCGTGTCGGCCGGGGGCAGGCGGGAGGGGCGCGAGGGAAGAAGAAGGCGGGCCCACCGTGTCCATTGTTGGGGGCGACCCGTTCCATCGGAACAGCGGTCCGCGCGTACGACAGCCGTGGCCGCGAATTGAGGGTCTTCGCCTGCGGCTGCGTCCGAACCCCGGCACTCGGCCGCGGCTAGCCAGGCGGATGCCTGATCGGCCGCATCAACGACCACGACGAGGAGCCCCGCCGCCCCAAGCCGCGCCGCTTCCTCCAGAAGATCGGGGCGGGGCAGGCCGTCGAAGACCAGCACCGACGGGCGGCTCGTTCGGGCCAGGCTCTCCAGCGCGCCTGCCATTCGCAGTCGAGTGGGTGCGACGCGCCGCCAGCGGCCCGGCAATCCAGGCCAGTGATAGCGCGGCGTCTCCTCGACGATCCAGCCGGTCGCGGGCCGGGCCATCGTTCGCCGCGCTATCCAGGCCGCCGACGCCTCCCACGCTGGCCAGGCGGAAGGGATCGCTCCGACCGAACCAAGCACCGCCACCAGGCCGCAGGGAATCGCATCGAGGGCCGCGACCTCTTCGGGAGTCAATGGCAGGGCCTGCATCTCCGGCCACGCGCGCCGGGCCCGCGTCACAAAAACGAGGTCGCCGTCCGTTGTCTCCACGCGGAGGCCCCAGAGATCATCGGGTCCCGGCCTGGCTTCCGGTGGCCCTTGACGGGCACGGCCGGTCTTCCCGGGAGCGCGCGCCGAAACCGGCGCCAGTTGCTCCATCCAGGCACTGACCTCGGCGGGTATCGCCTCGGGAATCTCCTCGAACCGCCCATCGACGAGAAGCCCTGCCCGCCCATCCGCACAGAGAACGAGCCGCTCCACCGCCGGTTCCAGCAGACGGGTTTTGGCCGCCTCGCGCCATCCCGCGGTCGTGCGACTCCGATCGCCCTCCGCCACAAGGCTGCAGAACGCTTCGGCGATGGAAGCCGCCCTGGCCTGTTTGTCGCGGAAAGCCTGCTCCGCGGAATTCGCCGCGCCTCTCCCGCCGCCGGATCGATCCTTCTCCTGCATCTCGTCGAGCTGGCGGGCAGCATCGAGAAGAATGTTCTCCGTCGAGCCGTTCATCCGCCGATCGGGCGGCACCGGCCACTGGACAAACTCAAAACTCCCTTCCGTCCACTGCACGGCCGCAAGCACCACCTCCGCACCCTCGCGCAGGCTGTCGTCCAGTGCCGTGCAGAGCTCTCCTTCGAAGAAGGTGAAGTAGGCGGCGCCGGGACCGCCGGCAGCACGAACCGTGAGTGTTCCGGTCTTCCGGTTCAGCATCAGGAACTGGCAGAGATCGAACAGGGAGATCGCCGCCAGCCTTCCGGTGAGGGCGGGCGCGGCGGCGGCGCTCGCCGAGCTGTGTGGTCCCGTAGTCATGCCCGCCACCGTCAGGCCGCTCGCACGCGGGGAGCCTGTTCGGCCAGAAGGACGAACGGCTCCTTCACATTGGCGTTGAGCATCGCCTCGCGGGGGGTGATCAGCCCGTCGCGAACGTACTGCATGAGGACATTGTCGAGCAGGACCATCCCCTCCTTGCGCCCGGTCTGCATCAGGGTCCCCAACTGGAACGTTTTCCGTTCGCGGATGAGCGACGCAACCGCCATCGTTCCGAAGAGGAGTTCCACCGCCGCCAACCGTCCCTTGCCGTCGGCGCGCCGAACCAACCGTTGCGCCACCACGCCGCGCAGCGAATCGGCCAGCATCGTGCGGATCTGGGCCTGTTTCTCATCGGGGAACGCATCGATGATCCGGTCCACCGTCTGCGGAGCGCTGGCGGTGTGCAGCGTGGCCAGGACCAATTGTCCGGTTTCCGCTGCGGTGATGGCGAGCGACATTGTTTCGAGGTCCCGCATCTCGCCCACCAGGATAATATTGGGATCCTCCCGAAGGGCGGCCCGCAGCGCCGAGGCGAACGACCGGGCGCTCCGGCCCACCTCGCGCTGATTCACCAGGCAATTCAGGTTCGGGTGTACATACTCGACCGGGTCCTCGATGGTGATGATGTGATGGTGCTGCGTGCTGTTGATGTAGTGCAGCAGCGCCGCGAGGGTCGTGCTTTTCCCTGAGCCGGGCGGGCCGGTCACCACTACGAGCCCCTTGCGCAGTTCAGCGAAGCGCCGGATCGCTTCGGGCAGGCCCAACTGATCCAGCGTGTAGATCTGGGTCGGGAGCAGGCGAAACGCGCCGGCGATTCCGCGGATCTGTTCGAAGAGGTTGCAGCGGACGCGGACTTCGCCGGGCACTTCGTAGGCGAAGTCGATGTCGCGGTCGCGTTCGAACTGGGAGCGCTGCTCGGGGGACATCATCTCGTAGAGAAGCTGCCGCGCCTGCTCTCCGGTCAACTCAGGCGACTCCACCGGGCGCATCTCCCCGGAGACACGGAGCATGGGCGGTGCTCCGGTCGAGATGTGCAGGTCTGAGGCACCCTGCTCCTTCACCATCGTGAGGATCGCGTCTATGCGGGCCAATCGGTCCTCCCCGGGCGTAGCGAAACCTCCTTAAGGATCGGCCGGGCTGGGACGTTCCTCCACCCTGCCGGTCGTTCCCGCGCTGGATGGAACGCGACGTGCCTTCACCGAACCGGCCCGCATCTGGCCACATAACAGGAAGTTGCCGCTGTGCGTGTCGGGTCTGGGGTGTCACACCGTGCGGATGCAGGGTTTTCCGCCGCCGTTGCCTCCGGCTTGCATCAAGGGAAGCAAAGACGGCCCGGGAGTGGAGACGGGGTCTCCCACGGATTGCGATGGAAGCCCGCCACCTTCAAGCCTAAAATGCGATGTGCGTGACGTCGACGACCGCTCTACCAGGGTCAGCACCCACCGGTGCTGGAACGTCGACCCGGTTCCCTGAGGCGGGAGACAAGGGATGAATCTCGATCCGACGGCGCTGAAGGACTCGGTAACCCCTCGCGAGACGGGCCTGGGGCACCTTCAGCCGGACCCGACCCCCGATCCCCGCGCGCGAGTCCGGTCCCTCTCCGGTGCCCTGAGAGCAAGCCTTCGCCCTCCGTCCGTCATTTTTTCCACGCGGTTGTTTCACGGGGGTCGGCCGCGGGTGGCCTCGGACCCATGGTTCAGAGGAACCGGCAGCCCCCATCTCACATTCGTTACCCGCAGGTTTCCATGGAGGTCAGCCATGATTCTTCCTCGTTTCGGGCAATTCCCCCTCCGTGTGACCGCGCTGTGTATCGCGGTCCTGCTTCAGCTTCCGTCGCCCCTCCAAGCAGCCGAGGGGTCCACAGACGCGCGGCCGAGCTATGGTGTGGACCGCTTTCTGACCCCGGAAGGGGAGTTTGACGTTCAGGCCGCTCGGGTCTCCGGGTTCGAGGGAACGATCGATCTCCAGGGGTACACCGCGCGGTTCCGCCCCGGGTTGGGCCATCCGGTCTTCACCCGGACCACCGAGGACGATCGCCACTGGGCCAGGGAATTCGGCACCCGCGGCACCTGGAACCCGGCTCCGGACCCGGAGCACGTGTATGCCTTCGCACAGATCGCCGACGGAACGGTGATCGGGGGGAAATTCACGTGGATCGCCGGCTTGGAGGCCAACAACATCGCCCTCTGGAACGGGCTTTGCATGGAGCCGCTCGGCCAAGGTATGAACGGAGCTGTTCACGCCCTCGCGATCTATCAAGGTGATCTCGTCGCCGGTGGTGAATTCACCGAGGCGGATGGCGACACGGTCAACTACATCGCCCGGTGGGACGGGAGCGCCTGGCGGGCGCTCGGGAGTGGGATGGATGCCGGCGTACATGCCCTCGCGGTTCACGGAGACTACCTCGTTGCCGGCGGGTACTTCACCACGGCCGGTGGCGTCGCGGCCCAAAGCATCGCCCGATGGGACAGTACCGCGTGGAGCCCCCTTGGAGACGGGATCTGGATGGACCCTTCGGGGAGCCCGTGTGTTCTCGCCCTGACGGTGTACAACGACCATCTGATTGCCGGCGGCACGTTCAACATGGCCGGCGACGTGTCCGTCAACCTGGTTGCGAAATGGGACAGCTCGTCTTCGTCCTGGTCCGCACTGGGCTCGGGGCTCACCTCTGGATCGAACGTCGTCCGGGCACTCACCGTCTCCGGCAAATACCTCGTGGCGGGGGGAGATTTCGCCTCCGCAGGCGGCTTGACCGCGTCCCACGTCGCCCGATGGGACGACCAAACGCAATCTTGGAGCGCCTTGGGCAGCGAGGAGAACGAAGGGGTGGGTTCGGATGTCTGGGCCCTGGCGGACGACGAAGGTGAGCTGGTCTTAGGGGGCGATTTCGAAACAGCGGGAACGCTTTCCACACCCCACATCGCTCGTTGGACTGGGACCGACTGGGCCGCTTGTGACGGCGGCCTTGACGCCCGCGTAGAGGGCCTGCAAGCGATCGGCGACAGTCTCTTCGTGGGCGGCGTGTTCACGGGTGGCGTGGTGGGGGGCGAGATGAGTTTCTTCGAGTGCCCGGCGTGGTGGGATGGAACGGCCTGGCACGGCTTTGGCCAGGGGGTCGGCGAGGCCTATGCTTTGGCCTGGTTCAACGGCCGGCTCATCGTGGGCACCGGTCCGACGACCCAGGCCGGCGACGCCGTGCTCCACGGCGTTGGTCAGTGGGACGGGCACGCATGGAGTCCCATGGAAGCCCTGGACGGCTCCGTGTCGGCCTTTGCCATGTACGACAACGAATTGATCGCAAGCGGCCAGTTCACCGGCGAGGCAGGCGGGTCGCCCCGAAACATCGCCCGCTGGGATGGCAATCAGTGGGTCAGCCTCGATCCGAGCAACGAACCGGACGACAGGGTGATGGCGCTGCTGGTTTGGCACGACACGCTGGTCGCCGGGGGAAGATTCCATTCAGTAGGCAGCCAGAGCATGAATCACATAGCGGGCTGGAACGGGTCGAGCTGGTCGTTCTTCGGACAGGGCATGAACGAGGATGTCGGCGCCCTGGCTGCCTACAAGGACAGCTTGGTGGCAGGCGGGTCATTCAGCTCCTCGGGGGCCACCATGCTGCACCACGTGGCGCTCTGGACTGGCACGCTCTGGAGCCCGGTCGGGGGCGGCACGAACCACATCGTCGAGGCCCTGGAAGTGTGGAATGGAAGTCTTGTCGCCGGCGGCCGGTTCACGTCCGCTGGCGACAGCGCCGCGAATCACATCGCGTCCTGGGATGGGCAACATTGGTCGCCGCTCGGAACGGGCGTGGACAGCGCGGTCTGTGACCTGGGGGTCTTCAACGGATCTCTCATCGTGGGAGGTTCCTTCACCCAGGCGGGCGGAGGGCCGGCCAGTCACATCGCCCGTTATGACGGATCCGGCTGGCTCCCCCTAGGTTCCGGTCTCGACAACAATCCGAGCTCGACGTCTACATGGCAGTTCCTGTCCGTGGCGGAGAGTCTTTACGTGGCGGGCGAGTTCTGGAGCGCCGGCGGATTCTCTTCGTCTCACATCGCGCGCTGGACGGACTTCTGCCTGCCGGAAACGGTGGACTACGGCGGCCTTCCGCATACGGGCCTCGAAGGTCTCTGCCTGGACTTGGCTGATACCAGCCTGGTGATGACCGGTTTCGGGTGGAGCGGGTCCCGAGGCGTCTCCATCACCATCGACGACAATCGGAACCGGAACTGGAGGGCGAGTTGGGTGCCCCCCAGCCCGATGCCGGACAACTCCTCGACTTCGACCGTCTTCTACGGAAACGTCGATGGTCACAACGATCAGCTGATCGGGTCGATCGACGTTTCCGAAGAGCCCGGTAGCGGCACCAAGATTTCCATCGACTGTGACATCCCCGGACAGACCCTCCTGCTCTACGAGGCAACGCTCAACGGTGTCCCGGCCGGGTCCACTCAGGCAACGAACGGGATCGCCAAGGCCTCCCCCGGAGCCGGAACGGACCCGATGATCGATGAACAGTCGGTCAGCGTCGAATCACCCCTGCATCTTCCGGTTCTTCTTGTCCGCTGGAAGAACCCGGTGGAGCTCATGCTACCCGGGCAGACCAGCGGGACCGGTGCCGACTGTCTTCGGATCACGCCCGCGGCCACCTCTGGCAACTTCTTTGCCGTGACCCATGTCGTGATTCACGCCGCCGGACCGGATCAGATCATCTTGAGTGACGAGGAGGCGAGCGTCGGTGACCTAGAAGAGGCGCCGGACGGAAACCAGGAGGCGAGCCACCTTCTCGCCCTGATCCCCGCGCGGCCGAACCCGATGACCGCGGTGACCACGCTGGCCTACACGCTGCCGGCACCGGCGGCTGTCCGGATGGAAGTGTTCGATCTGCAGGGCCGGCGCGTGGCGCGGCTGGTGAATCGCACGCAGGATCCCGGCCTGCACCGGGTGGACTGGGACGGTCGGGACGACCGCGGCAGGGGCGTTGGGTCAGGAGTGTATTTCGTTCGGCTCCGCGCGCTCGACCAGGTCCGCACCTCCCGGGTGATCCTGACTCGCTGATCTGCGGAAAGGCCTTCCGCGGACTCCCCCGGGGGCGAATCGATTCGTCCTCAGGACGCGTGGAATCCAGCGCGATCTGCCGCCGCGGGGAACTCACGAACCCGCGCGTCTTGACATCCTTACCGCACGCGCACGAAGCGCGTCGCGGCCGTCCGATCACCCGCCCGCGCGCGTGCCAGGTACACCCCCGGCGCCACCGGGGCGCCATCCGCACCACGGCCATCCCAGGCGAGCACGTGGCGCCCGGCAGTCAGTTGCCCGTACTGCGTCGAGGCCACGCGGCGACCGGTGAGATCGAACACCTCCACCTTAGCTGTTCCCGCAACGGCCGACTCCAGCATGAACGACATCGCTCCCACCGACGGGTTGGGCGACACCGTCAGGCGCAGTACACGCGGCAGCGGACCGGACACGAGAGGCGGAACACCGACCACGGGGTCCGGGTCGGCCACGAAGCCGAGGGCCGTCAACATAGGCCCGATCTCGGGGTTGGCCATAAAGTGGTCCCACAGCAGTGCGGTGCGGCTGTTTTCGATCATCAGCACGATCGGTCCCTGGTCGATCGCGAGATAGTCGCTCGCTGTCCACCCGAGGCCGGGGTGGAAAGCGTCCCGGAACCCCTCATATCCCCACAGGGTGGCTCCGTAGACCTCGTAGAAGTGGCGCGCCGCGGCGAGCGACTGTTGGGGCACGTACGGCATTGAGGAGAGCGCCGCACTCGGCGTGAGGGTGCCGTTGTCGTTCGAATAAGCGGCATGCGCGCTGTAGCCGTACGGGTCGTCGCTCGCCGTGAGGCCCCACGCCACCGCGCTGTAGCCGGTGCGTCCCAGCGGATTCGCGGCTCCGTAGGCCACCTGGACCAGCGAATGGTTGCGGTTGTGCGTGTAGTAGTTGGCATAGGCGTCGCGCTTGAAGCGTGGGTCGAAGCCCACGAACGAGTAGTGGGCGAAGAACATCGGCCCGCCATAGGCATAGCCCACGTACAGGGGATAGCCATAGTAGCTCTGACCGAGCAGCATGCCTCCGTTGCGGGCCCAGCCCGCGTGGTAGAACGAAGCCGCCACCGGATGCGTGGGCGAGGCCACCGCGAGCAGGTAGGTGATCATGCACTCGTTCCAGCCTGAGACATTGAAGGTCGACAGCCCCGTGGTGGGAGATCGGTGCCAGCGCAGCACGGTCTCGCCCGCGGGGACGAACGCGTCCCATTCGATCGCTTCCCAAAGCTGCGTCGCGAGCGCGCGGATCTGGATCTCGTCCGCCCCCGCACCGTCACAGTACCGGCGCACCGTGAGCAGTCCCTGCGCCAGGTACGAGGTCTCGACCAGATCCACCGTATCGTCGCCGGGGCCGAGGAAGCCGACATGTTGCCCGGTGACGCCGTTGATCCAGTGGGGAAACGCGCCCCAATGCCGCTCCGTCGTGGTGGAAAGGAACGTGAGCACCTGCAGCAAGCGCGCCGTGCCCTCGGCACGCGTGATGAAACCGCGCTCGATGCCCACAGGGATCGCCATGATGCCGAAGCCCGTGCCACCCGCGGCGCAGATGTCGCCCGACGAGGAGCGCTCGCGGGTGAGGCCCGACACCGGATGGGCGCTCTGCCAGAAGTAGCGGAACGTCGACCGCTGGATCATATCGAGGAAGGCAGAGTCGTCGAGCGACGCGGTCGTGACGGTGAATTCGGCGGTCGGCGCCGACTCGCGGAAGCTCCAGTCCTCGGTAACCGCGCGCAGCGTGCTGGTCACCCCCGGAGCGCCCGTCCAGAGCGTCTTGCCGCCGTCCTCGGCGCTCGCCCACACCCACGGCGTCCACACACCGCTCGTGAACCGCTCGATCCGGTATGACTCCACGTCAGCCGGCGTGGGCAGATCCCAGCCGAGATCCACGTGCCGCTCGCCCGCGGTCGCCTGCACGCCGCTGGGAGTGAGCGGCAGCGTGGGGTCGGAGCGCACCCAGCGCAGTTCGTCCAGGTACACGGTGCGCTGCACGTTCATCGCACCCGCCGGGGTCTGCGCGAAGAACGTCTTGTTCATGACCGACAGGTCGGCACTGCCCGGACCCGCTTTGATCGGTGCTAAGGGCATGACGAGGCGCGTCCAGACGCCGGCCGGCAGTCCTGCCGGATTGTAAGGGGCCATCGGATAGCGCGGCGTGCGGGTGTTGTTCATGTCCTCGATGAATACGTAGGGCAGGTCGCCGGCCGGCAGTGCCGTGCCGGAATACGCCCAGAACACCAGCGAGTCCAACTGCGCGCCATCCACCGCGGCCCAGCCCGTGTTGGCCACGCCGAGCAGCCAGTCTCCGCCCGTCTGCGCCGTGTATCGCAGGCGCAGGCTGCTGGTCCCTCGCCAGCGTGTGGTGTACTCGATCGGCGCCTTGCTGCCGTTGATCATTTCGACCGCGCTGCCGCCGGAGGCGAATGCGTAGGAGAGGTCCCAGTACGTGCCGGTGCCGTCGCGGAATAGGCGTACCCCCTGGGCGCGCGCGGCAGCGGGAGCGAGGCAGGCAGCCAGGATTGCCGAGCCCAGAACGATGGCCGATACGATGCGGGTGTGACGAGCTATAGATGCATTATTCATAGGTCGATGATACCAGATTCACGGGTGGAATCAAACGCAATGCCTAAGCAAAGCCGAAGATCAGAGACATCTGTTGAAAAAGCAGGACGGGCTGATCTCCCGCATCTTGCGCGGCGAGTCGCATAAGAATTGCCGGCGGCGGAGTCCAGTCGCTATCCTCACCTCGCGTCGGCTCATGGTTGTCCGCGACAGTCGCCGGGCGACGCCACGCCGGGAGGGGGCATCATGCCGAAGGAGTGCCGCACGTCTCGTTGCCGCTGCAGGGATGACCACGGGGGTGCAGGCGTCCTCTCCCTTCTCCCGGCAGCCGGGACCTTCCTGGCGCGCACCGGCTTTTCGCGCGCGGCGCGGATCGTCCTCGTCCCGTAGGATGAGTGCCATGGACGGCTCAGAAAAGGACACTGCGTTCGCCTTGCCGGCCGACTACCGCGTGGGCGAGGTCTTATCGCACCGCGAATCCAGGCTGGTGCTGCGTGTCGCGCGGGTGGACACCGGCGAGGCGCGGATTCTGAAATGCCTGGTGCCTCCGTTCCAAAACGAGGACGAAGAGGCCTTTCGGCGCGAGTTCCTCCTCCTCGATGCCTTGCGTCATCCCTGCTGGGTCCGTCCGCTCCGTTTCGGACCGCTCTCTGGTGGGGGCAGCTTCCTCGAGATGGAGGAAGCGCCCGGCGTCACCCTCTCTCGCTGGCCGATCCGCGGCTGGTGGCCGGAGACGCTCTCCGTCGCGCACAAGGTTCTTTCAGGCCTCGAGGTCCTGCACCGTCTGGGATACGCGCACCTCGATCTGGGTCCGGAGCAGATCCTGGTGGAAAGCACCGAAGGGCCGACGCCATGGGATGCACAGGTCGCGGAAGTCTCGCCCCGCGTGCGCCTCCTCGACCTTGGCTTGGCCGCGCCGTTCGGCGCCGCCATCGGTGTCCGTGGAACACCGGGATCGATCGCACCCGAGTTACTGCAGTCGCGTTCCGGCTGGGACGCCCGCGTGGACCTCTACGCGGTGGGGACGATTCTCTTCGAGCTCTTCACCGGACAGCCCGCCTTTCCCGGCCGCACGGTGCGCGAGGTATTGGCCCGGCAACTGGAGGGACCGGGGCCGGACCCAGGGGGAGAAGAGGGGCTTCCTCCGCCGGTGCGCGACCTCTTGCGAGAGCTGTTGGCGGGCGATCCCGCCGCGCGACCCCGTTCGGCGCTCGATACCTGGCAGCGGCTCCGCGAACAGGCGCCGCGAGCCGACGCGGGTGCGCTTCCGCCGTTCCTCATGGGCGGCGAGGAATTCGCGTTCATCGGCAGAGATGCGGAGATCGCCGCCTTCGATGCTTGGCTATCCACGCTGGATCCCGCGACCGCCGCCGGACGATACGGCCTTTCCGGCGAAGAGGGCATCGGCTGCCGGCGCCTGGCCGCGCGGCTCGGCGCAGTAGCGGAGAGCCGCGGGTGGGCGCGTAGCGGAGATGCTGTCGCGCCGGTGCTCCACCATCCCCGCGGCGGCACGGTGCGGATCGCCGTCCGATCGGGTGATGACGCGGCGGTTTCCCTGGAGACTCGCCGGACTGTTCCCCACGGGGCTGCAAGAGGCTTCGAGTGGAGCCGATGCAGGCGGATGACCTGGTGCGGATCCTGGCCGCTGCCGCGATCGAGTCGGACATTCTGCGTCGGCGGCTCGCAGCCTCATGCCTCGGGAGTCCGGGTCTTCTGGCGGGACTTTTCGGCGTGCTCCCGAGGGAGATCGACTTCGCGACGCGGCACGCCGGTGAGGATCGACTCGATGCGACGCTGGACCGGCTGCCCGTCCCGACAGCCTGGCTCAATTGGTCCCGGAGATTTCTCAGCCGGCTCTCCCCCACCGAAGGTTCGGCACTCCTGCGCGCCGGCGTGGCCGGCCTGCCCGGCATGCCGGAAGGTGCGGCACTCGGCCCATCGACGTTGCCCGCCGTCCTCGAGCCGTCGGCCCGCAGCGGGTTGTTAGCGTACGCGGACAACCACTGGCGCGTGTCGTTCGGTCTCTGGGCCAGGGCCGTCGTCGAAGCGGACGAAGCGCGGACGGCCGCGATCGGGCGCGATCTGTTGGCGGATCTGGATCGGCCCGGAGATGACGTCGCTCGTGCGCGGCTTGGCCTGCTGCTGCACGACACTGGCGCGGTGGCCGCAGCTCTGCCGGGGGCGTTGAACTCGCTCGGGACCCTGGGGCGCCGCGAGGAAGCGGTTCTGCTGCACGCCGAGGCCTCTCGCCTCGGACCCGCCGCGCTTCGTGGCCTCGGAGAGCAGGAGATCCTCGGGTTGCTCGAAGGCATGTTCGGCCTCGGCACTCGCGCCGGGTCGCTCCTGCACCAGCCCGGGGACGGATCCGCCGCCGGGCCGGCAGGCGTGGCGGGCCCGAAGCGACCGGACGCCTCGGCTGCGCTTGCGCTTTTGGATGCCTGGGCCTGGCTAGGGCGCCAGCAGCCGGATCGGGCCTCCTTTGCCTTGCAGGCCGCCGGGGACCTCTCGCCGAAATCCCGGATCGGCGATCCGCGAGTCCCGTTCTTTCACGGCTGGCTGAAGTTCCGCCTGCTTCAGGCCACGATCGATCCGACAGGCTCGCGGGGCGCGCCGGATGAACTGCAGGAGGTGCGAAGCCTACGGGACCTGCTGTCGCCGGCAGACCTCCGCAGGCAGGGTTGGTGCGACGCCGCGGAGGCGGCGTTCTTGGACAGAGAGGGCCGGAGCGAGGAGGCACTGGGCCGCCTTGAAGAAAGATCGGTGCGGCTGCCGGCCCTCGAGGCTGGGGAGCAGGCCACCTACTTGTATCTGCCGGCGTCCATCCGCTACCGACGGGGAGAACTCCGATTGGCCGCGGAACTCTTCGCGCAGGCCGAGGCTCTGTGGCGGGACGCGGGGTTCACCGTGAACCGGCTCAACGTCGCGGGCAGCCTCGCCGTCTTGGTCTTGGCGGAGGGGAATCTTTCGCGCGCCCAGGCATGGAACGAGGACCTGCTGCGGGAGTGGACGGCGCGGGGGCGTTGGAACGAGGCTGCCACGGTGTTGGGGAATCTTGCGATGACCCTGCTGGAGCGAGGGCGTTTGGGCGAGTCGCTATGCGCCATGCGTGACGCCATTGCTCTGGCTGAGCGCGGCGGTCATCCGCTCGCCGCGCAGCGCGAGGCGAAGCACAATGTCCACATCCTGGCGCGCTGCGGATTCCTCGCCCGGGCGGAAGAGGAGGCCGTTCGTTTCATAGCCGCGTGGGAGGCCACGGCCCCCTCCCCCACTTTTTTTGTCCTCGCGAGTCTGGGCGAATCTCTTTTCGCCCAAGGGCGGTTGGAGGACGGGTGCGCCCGATTTCGCCGAGCCGTGGATGGATTTCTCGCCACCGGTTCCGTCGACGACGCAGCGGACACACTCGCGCAGTGGGGTTTGGTGGAGATGGCAGCGGATCGGATCGCAAATGCTCGGGATCGACTGGCTGAGATCGAACCGATGCGCCCCGAGACCACCGGACTCACCCGTTCGGTCATTGCCCTACTCGAGGCGGAGACGGGGCTCGTGCCGGCCGCCGACCACGCTGCCGGTGATGCCCTTGGATCGGCCGAGAGGGCGGTGGAGGGGCTGGAGGCCCAGGATCGCTGGTCGCTGGCGTGGCGCGCTCGCTGGTGCCTGGCCCGTGCGTACAAGGCGGCGGGACGAGCGCGCGAGGCCCTGGCGTCCTATGAAACGGCTCGCACGATCCTCACCGGCATGCTGGAGTCGCTGGGGACGGCGGCACGAACAGACGGTTTCCTGCAACTGCCCGCGGTCCGATCGTTTCTGGACGATCTTGAGCGGACCTAGAGCAGAAGGCCGCCCCACCGCTGGAGGACGGCAGGGCGGCCGGGAAGGCCGTACGGAGGGTGTTGGGGCTACTCGATAGGCTCGACATCGCCACGGCTGGAGTCAACAACCCACGTCTGGATCTTGGCAGCGGTCAGCGGCGTGTCGACCCGTCCCGGCTCCCCGGGCGTCGCGCTGGGAAGGACCGCTGTGCCGGCCGCGATCGCCTCCGAACCCATCTGGCTGGAATCCGTCACGGCGCCCGGTCCGAGAAGGCTGCTTCCGCCACCTGAGCAAGCGAGCGTGAGGAGTCCGAGAGTGAGGGCGATCAGTGCCAGGTAGGAACGACGCATGGCTGGATCCTCCGTTGTGTCCACCGACGGGAAGGGGAGGCGCAAGCCCGGTGCCAAGCCGTTGATCGCGATCGGAATCCGATCCAAAGAACACGAGCAGTGCTCTGTATCTTGTTCTGTTTGTGTTGGTTATCGCAGCCCAAAGAATGAAAGAAAGACTGAAGGCGAGTGCAGGAAAGATGAGCCGCAGGCAGGTCATTCGGGTGGTTCACCCCACGGGAGAGACGCGGCAGTGGGGCGGTCCCGGCCGGAATGGTGTTTCTTGCTTTGTGGTTGCGGGCTGAGGCTGGGTTCGACCGGGGTGTGTGGGAAACCGCGCAGGCGGCGAGACATCGCATCCCAGCACGCTGCCTGGATGCGCGCCTGCCGAAACGAGTAGGCTGTGGCGCGCGGAGAGCAAAGTGGATCAGTGAGGCCGCGCGTCCGCTAGCCAACAGCGTCGTGGCACAGGTCCTGCCCCACGTCGCCGCGCGCCAACACTCAGTGCCCTACGGCTCGCTCCACCTCCTTCTCCTTGCCGGATCCCCGTGAATCGAAGCGTGCCGCAGTATCGGCATCACGGGACAATCGGTCCGTGTTTCCGCGTTCCAGGCGAGGCATCGCGCCTTCTCGTTTTCCCGGCAGCCGTACCGGCGCCACCCGTCGGATTTGGGCGCCTCCCGTGCTCCGCCCGCGCCGGCAACTGCGCTCCCGTATCTCGCCGCTCCGCCCGCGGTGGCAGTTGCGCCCCCGCACCCAGCCGTTCCGCCGCCGGAACCGGCACCGTTCCCGGCCGCAGCACGCGTAGCAGAAGCCCCTTCAGATACTCCCCCTGGGGATGATCAAGGTGCACCGGATGATCGGGACCCGGGCCAAGCCGCGAAAGCCACTGCACCGAAGCCCCCGCATCGCGCGCCGCTCCGAACACGATCTTCTGGAAGAGATCGCTGTCCACTTGCTGTGAGCAGCAGAAGCTCCAGATCAGCGCCCCGGGCCGCGCCCGACAGAACGACCAGAGGTGCAGATCCTTGTACGCGCGCGCGGCGCGCTCCACGCTCCCCCGTTCCCGGGCGAACGGCGGCGGGTCGAGGACGAGAAGATCCCAATTCCGCGCGTCAGTCCGAAGAAAGTGAAAGGCATCCTCGCCGGAGAGCTCGAACGCGGCGGGGTCAAGTCCGTTGCGGTCCCAGTTGGCGCGGGCCAGTTCACGGGCCGGTGCCGATGTTTCGATCTGCAGGACTCGCCGCGCCCCGCC
Source organism: Candidatus Eiseniibacteriota bacterium (assembly GCA_903844735.1). Lineage (GTDB taxonomy): Bacteria > Eisenbacteria > RBG-16-71-46 > CAIMUX01 > CAIMUX01 > CAIMUX01. The sequence continues at coordinate 29,367 of CAIMUX010000112.1, read as the reverse complement.
CATGCCGGCGGCCACGCTGAAACTCCCCGTGTAGCCGAAGAGATTGAGCACTTCGGCACCGCGGGCCCGAGCACTCGCTGTCGCGCGATTCTCGCGTTGGTCCAGATAGAACCCTGTCTTCTGCCCCGAGGCGAGATCGACTAGGAAGCGCATCCCGTTCTCGCGCACCTCACGCGGGCCGGCGACCGCCGGGCCGAGAAGCGGTTCGGCCGAACCAGCGTCGTCCTCGACCGACTCGCGGCGCGCCTTCTCTCCGCGCTCGATCACCGTTTCGGGCTCGAGCACGCGGCGGATCGCCTCCAGCCAGAACGGACGCAGCCGCAGCATCCCTGCCGTGAGGGTCTGCGTCACAACCACCGAACCGTAGCGGTCCGCCACGAGGCCGGGCAGCTCGTCCCCTTCGGCGTTGATCGCCCGCCAGCAGTCGGTGCGCGTCTCGTCGCAAAGGGAGCGACGGAACGAAACGGCCCGGTCCACGCGTTCCACGAACAGGTCGAGGTCGATCGGTCGTGGTTCCCACGCCAGGACTCTGGCGATGATGGCGCTATCCGGATGGATGGTGGCGCGGGCCAGAAAGGCTCCATCGTGCGCAACGACATCGCCGACGGCCCCGGCCTCGGCGCCGGAAAGCGCCTCCACGTCGGCCACGGCGCCGTCAAAAACCCAAGGGTGATGCAGGAGGAGCGAACGCTCCCGCCCCGGCTTCAGGCGCAGGCGCCAGCTTACGCGGCCCGGATCGTCCGCTGCTTCGGTGCCGGCCTCGGCGCCGGTTCCCCGCTTGCGTGACTCGTTCACGACCTCTCCTCTCTCGCGGGCCTTCGCCTGCGTGACCGCCACCCATTCCACGCCGCCATCCCCATCATGAGCAGGAACGACGCGCGCAGCGCCCGGGGAAGGAACCCGCCGTGGCGTGTGTAGAAGGACCCGCCCGTGCCCGGACGCACCCATGCCAGCGGTCGGGCCTCGACGAAGAGACCGGTCCGCTGCGTTACGCGCCCCCACGGATCCACAAAGAAGCTGATCCCGGTGTTGGCGCAGCGGGCCACCGGCGTGCGGTTCTCCACCGCCCGCACGATCGACATCTCGGCGTGCTGCGTCGGACCGGCGCTGCGGCCGAACCAGAAATCGTTCGTGGTGTTCACCAGGTAGCGTGCCCCTCTCCGCACCCGCTCCCGCGAAAGCTCGGGAAAGATCGACTCGAAACAGATGAGAACGGCAAAGGGGTGCTTTCCCGCGTGGAGGACCGTCTGCTCTTCGCCGGCGCGGAAATCCGACTGGCCGAAGTTGAGGGCGTTCATCCAGGGAATCTTTCGTGAGAACGGCATGGCCTCACTGAATGGGACCAGCTTCATCTTGTAGTACCGCTGCCGCAGCTTCCCGGATGGATCATACAGCATCGCCGCGTTGAAGGCGTCGAAGTCGCCGCCGCCCTTCAGCAGCGCGTCCAGCGTTCCGACCAGAGTCCACGCGCCCGCCTCCGCCACCCTCTCACGCACGCGCCGGGCCAGTTCAGGATCCCAGAGGATCATGAGGGGGGCCGCTGTCTCCGGCCAGATCACGAGTTCGGCCCCTGCCTCGGCGGCACTTCGCGTGCGGGCGAGCAAGTCGTCGACAACGATTCCCTCATAGCCGTGCTTCCACTTGATCTCCCGGGGCGTGTTTGCCTGCAGGAGGGCGATGGCCAAAGGGCCGATCTCCTCGGGGCTCCCGCTGGTCCGTTTGCGGGTGAAAGTGCTGTCGCTCCCGGAACTCCCTTCGCGGGCAAAGATGGCGTCGCTCCCGCCGTCGACCGCGCTCACCATGTCCCGAGGCGCCCGTGAGAGAACCACGGCGCCGAACAACGGCACCGCCACGGCGATCGCCACAGCACCTACCGCGCGGCCCAGCGCGGCCCGCGGCCGGCCGTCCATCCAGGCCCGCGTTGCCGCAAAGAGGGTCGCGTTCACGGCCACAACCCAGAGCGTGATCCCCTCGATCCCCGTCCACGCCGAGATCTGCAGCGCGGCCGGGTGCGGCGCGAAGGCATAGCCGGCCCAACCCCAAGGGAAGCCGAGAACTCCGCTGCCGCGAATCTGCTCGAACACGACCCAGGTCACGGGGAAGGCCACCGGGGCCGGGATTCCCGCCCGGTCCTCGGCGAGACCGGCCAGGGCCGTTGCCGCGGCCACGTAGAGGGCCAAGTACGACGAGAGGAAGAGCAAGGCCGGAGCCATCAGCCAAGGGATCGTCATTTCCTCGCCCGGCAGCAGGAGTAGCCAGTCCAATAGTATGGCGAAGAAGACGACACCACAGACGAATCCCAGCAGGAACCGCTGCCGAACCCCCAGGGGGCGCCCCTGTGAGCCGGCCCAGCCGATCTCCCGCGGCGGGAACGCGGCCAGGAGCAACGGCACCAGGGCGGCCAACACAGCCCACCGCGCGCCGACCGGCGGGAAGGCCAGTGCCAGGATGAGCCCCGAGAGAAGCGCCAGCCCGATTCGAGACCACGTGTCGGGACCCGCGCCAGGACGCTTGCCGGACCCGGCGCCAGACGGCGCGCCAGGCCCAGCACCAGGCCGCTCGCCAGACCCGGCAGCGGGTCGCGCACACGAACCTTGACGACCTGGCCATGGCAATGCTAGCCTCAGTTTCACTTTGCGTCTCCAGCAGGGGCCGGTCGGCGGACCGTGCCCTGGGAGGCCGAACCGACTCGAGAGGAGAGAGATCGATGCCCCAGCATGCCTCCGCCAAGAAGCGGGTGCGGACGAACGAGCGGGACCGAGTTAAGAACCGGACGGTGAAGTCCCAGGTCCGCGGCGCGGTCAAGAAATTGCGCACCGCCCTCGGTGAGGAAGAGGCGCCTGGAGCCCTCCGCCAGGCCCACTCCGTGCTGGACAACGCCACCCGCAAGGGAGTCCTGCACCGCAAGACCGTTGACCGGATGAAGTCCCGCCTCGCGAAGGCGGTCAACCGCGCGGCTGCTGCGTAGCCCTTCGGCAGGTCGACTTTCGGCAAGTAGCAGCTCCGCGAGTCGTCCTCCTCCGGCCCTGTGACACCGGCTACCCGGGATCCGGCCTCGGGCGCCCACCGTCAGTCCCCTGCGCGGCAGAGGTGATCCGCCACCCAATCGCGCAGCGAGTAGAGCCCGGCCGGCTTTCCCGAGAGCCAGCGCAGAGCGGTCAAGGTGCCTTCGGCAAAGACCGCCCGGTCGGTGGCGCGGTGCGTCAATTCCAGCGACTCGGCCGCCGCGCCGAGGAGTACTCGGTGCTCTCCCACGCCACCGGGCAGACGAACGGCGTGGATCCCCACCTCCTTCGGCGGGCGTGGTCCGGAGAGTCCGGAACGACCGAAGACAAAGTTCCCGCCGCGCACCTTCGTCCAGGCCTCACCCAGTGCCCTGGCCGTGCCGCTGGGCGCGTCGATCTTGGCTGCGTGGTGCGACTCCACGATCTCCAGCTCCCAGTCGGCGGGCAGCAGGTGCGCCGCCTCCTCGACCAGCGTCCTGAGAATGGCCGCGCCGAGGCTCATGTTCGGGGACGAGAGGACCGGCACCTTCTGCCCAGCCGATTCCAGCGCCGCCTGCGACGCCGCGGTCAGCGCCGTCGTGCCGGAGAGCCACGCGCAGCCGAGCTTCTCAATCTCCGGACCGATCCGGGCGGGAGCGTCGCCGCGGGTGAACTCTACCGCGAGGTCAATCCCCCCGGCCACGAAGGCGAACAGGCCTGGGGAATATCCGACAGCGTCCCTGCTCCCGTCCCCTTCCCCGCGTTCACGCCCGTCTCCGAGCCCAGCGCCGGTATTGCGAACATCGACCCGCGCCGCCAACTCAAGATCAGGGGCCGCCTCGATCGCCGCGCAGAGCAGTCGCCCCATGCGCCCCGCGGCGCCGATGACCGCCACGCGGAGGGGCCGTGGTCGGGCCGACGCGTTCATCGGGTGGCGCCCTTGTGTGTGCCCCATTCAATCGGAAGCGACTCGATCACCGCGTCGATCCCTCGCGCCGACTCCGCGGCAACCGGGACCAGCGGGAGCCGCAGCTCCTCGCAGATCAGCCCCATCCTCGCCAGGGCGTGCTTCACCGGCCCCGGGTTGCTTTCCACGAAAAGGATGCGTCCCAGGGGAAAAAGCGCCTGGTGCAACCGCCGTGCCTCGACGGTCTCTCCCGTTTCAAAGGCCCGGATCATCGCCTTCATCGGAGCGGGGACTACATTGCCGACGACGCTGATCACACCGCGCGCTCCCACAGCCAGCATCGGCAAGGTCAGCGTGTCATCGCCGGACAGGACCGTGAGCGACGTGTTGCGACAGATCTCGCTCACCTGGTCCAGAGAGGCGGAAGCCTCCTTCAGAGCAACGATGCCGGGGATTTCGGAGAGCCGGCACGCCGTCTCGGGAGTGAGAGAAACGCCCGTGCGGCCCGGAACGTTATAGAGGCAGACAGGGAGGCCGCCATCCTCCGCGACGCGGCGGAAGTGCGCGACAAGCCCGGCCGGCGTCGGCTTGTTGTAGTAGGGCGTAACCACCAATGCGCCATCGGCGCCGTCCTCCTTGGCCGCCCGGGTCAAAGCGATGGTCGAAGCGGTGTCGTTGGTGCCGGTGCCGGCGAGAACAAACGCCTTGGTGCCGCAGCGGCGGCGGGTGAAACGGAAGAGCTCGCGCCGTTCCTCCAGCGTGATGGTGGCCCCTTCGCCGGTACTCCCCGCCGGCACTACGCCGTCAACGCCACCGTTCAGCAGGTGGTCGAGCAGGCGATCGGCCGCGTCCCAATCGACGCGCCCCTCGCGGAACGGCGTGACCATGGCGACCGTGAGTCCCTCGAACATCGGTTCCCTCCTGCCGGGGTGTTCCGGAATCCTTCGTCCTCGCGCCGCGGGAGCGACGCCGGCTCCGTGGTCGGCCGCGTCATCGTTCCGCGGGCGCCGCCGACTCTATGGTCTGCGATGGTACCGCAGCGGAAAGTCTCCGGCCAGCCTTCCGGAAAAGACCACCCGAGCAGGACCCTCCAGCCATAGGCCGCGATCCGCCGGATCGGAGTCCAGGCGGAGCCGGTCACCGCCCGCCGTGGCGAGGGTGAGCGGGAGCGCCAGTCCACACGCGGTCGAAGCCCAGTACCCGGCGGCGACAAGCCCGGAGCCGCAGGCAAGCGTCTCCCCTTCCACGCCGCGTTCCCAGGTGCGCACGCGCAACATCCGACCGCAGATCTCCACCGCGTCGACATTGGTGCCGCCGGGACCGAGAGCAGACCAGGCTCGCAGGGGGCGCGCCAGCGCCGCGAAATCGAGGGCGTCGATCGATGTGACCGGGACGATCCAGTGGGGCACGCCGGTGTCGTACCAGATGTCGGCGGCGGCCTGCCGTGCCCCGCGCGGAGGCCGCGCCCCGTTCAGAAAGCGAACCGGAGGCAGCCCCGCCGGGACGGGGAGCAAGCGCGGGTGCGGGACCAGTACCGACACACGGTCGGGGCGCGATCGGCGGGCCTCCACCCGCACGCGGCCGAGACTGAACGCCACACGTTCCATCCGCGTCTCGCCGAGGAGCACGAGCGCCACGCAGCGCGCACCGTTCCCACAGAACGAAGCAGCGCCTCCGTCGGAATTGCGGAAGAGGACGCGCGGTTCTCCGACGACCGCCCCATCGCCCACCAGGAGCAGACCGTCGCCCCCAACGCCCCGATGCCGATCCAAGAGGTCTCGCACCGTGGCCCGCGAGAGGCGCGGCATGGCGCCGCCACGCACGTCGAGGAGAACGAAGTCGTTGCCGGCCCCGTCGACCTTGAGGAACGGCAGGCCAGGGGTGGGTCCCATCCGGCCCGGCGACGCTCCGGCGTTCCAGGCCCGATCGGGAGCGCGCTGCACGACCTCACGCGGCACTTTCTGCGGCACATTCCGCCTCACTTTTCGCGTCACTTCCGGTTCCTCGGTGCGTCTCCGGTGCTGCGGAGCGTATCCATCGGCAGCGCTCCCCGCGGCGACAGTTGCAACAGAAGGTTGTCCAGCTTTCGCAGCGGCAGCAATTCCAGAGGATGCGGCCATGAGACCGCGGGCTCTTCCGGGCCGGGTCGGCCGTTGTCATCGAGGTCGCGAAATCCAGAGAGCCGATAGATTCCCGGAGGGACATCGGTCCAGGAGAACCGAGGCTCTTGTGACTCGCGCACGAGGGTGCTGTCGCCCTCCAAGAGCCGCACCACCAAGCGCCGGGAGCACAAGAGGCTCTCGGCGCGAGCCGCTGTTTCCAGCGAATCGAGGCGAACATACTCGCGTCCGACGAGGAGCGAATCTTCCGGTGACAGCACCATCGTGGCCTCCGCGGGCAAGGCCGCGTCGGCATCCGCCATGCGGTCGATCTTCGCTTCGGGGGCTGCCCGGGCCGATCCGCCACCAGCCCGGCCCGGAAGACTCGGTGCCATCTCGATGCGGCCGTCGAGCCAGCCGCGCAAGCTGTCGCGCCGCGCCCGCGCGCCCTGCAAGGTCTTGACCGCGGTGGAGCGGAGGCAGGACGAGTCGGCCAGCGTCCCGGCCACGGTCCCCGGCTCGTCGCTTGCGGCGAGAAACAGGTCGACGCCCGTCATGACACGACCGGTGTCCGGCACGATCAGTGCCTCATCAAGCAGTGCCCAACGGTCGTCCCCCGGATCGAAGGAGCGGTCGGCGTCACGGTCGTAGAGGGCACAGATCCGCAACGGACGTCCTCGCGGCAGGTAGGCCAGCTCATAGCTCCCTTGCGGGTCGGCCTGCCCCACGCGCAATGGATCCGGCGGCGGCCCTTCCTGCGTAGTGTCGGGAAGGGCGGAATCCCACGGCCAGGCGTAGATGGCAGCGCCCTTCCCCGGGAATCGCTGTCCGATCACTTTGCCGGTGACCACGCCGTCGTCGAGCGAGTCACCGGTGGAGAACGCCCACGTCCACGCCTTCTTCAGCGCTATGCCGTGACGGTCCTTCGCGCCTGTACCCAAGAGCCCCGCGTACGTGATCCCCTCGCGGAGCGGCGCGCGGAGTCGGAGAATCCATGTGTCACGCTGCCACGAGCGTTCACGGTAGTCCACCGGCGGAGAGAATATGAACGCTTCCTCCACAGCACGCCGATCCACCAGCTCGCTGAAGCACAGCGCCAGACTATCCCCCAGCGGGACGTTGACCGCAGCCGACTCGGGGTAGGTCAGGGTGACCTGCGGCGGCTGCGTATCCTCGGGTCCGCCGCTGGGAGCTTGGACCTGGGCGCAGGAGCATGCCGTCACCGCCAGGACGGCCAGTATGACCGTCCTCATTGCCCCTCCTCCTGCACCCCGGCTGCCGGCCCCGCGGGCCGCGGAACCGAATCGTCCATAACCGGGCCCACGCTCAATTCGTCGGCGCCCCGAGACACCGCACGAGGATTGCCTTCTGGCCGTGAAGCCGATTCTCCGCCTGGTCAAATACGACCGACTGCGGCCCGTCCATGACTTCGTCGGTGATCTCTTGGCCGCGATGGGCCGGGAGGCAGTGCATGACGATCGCCTTCGGGTCGGCGAGGGCCAACAGCTTGCGATTGACCTGGAACGGCGGGAAGACACGCGCCCGCTTTTCCGCCTCCGCTTCCTTTCCCATGCTGGTCCATGTGTCGGTATAGATCACCTGTGCGCCACGGACCGCCTCCGCCGGGTCACGGGAGATCACGATCTTCCCTTTCGCCCGTGCTCGCGCCATGTCGAGGAAGGTCGGGCTCGGGTCGAATCCCTCGGGACCACCGAAGGTGAAATCGAAGTGAAAGGCCATGGTCGCGGTCAGCCAGGAGTGCACCAGATTATTGCCGTCCCCGAGATAGGCGATCTTGATGCCGTCGAGAGGCAACCCCTGCTCCGTGACGGTGAGCAGATCGGAAAACACCTGACAGGGGTGCTCGGGGTCGGTCAGGCCGTTGATCACCGGCGAGGGGGCGGCTTGGGCGAGCTCCACGACCTTGGCATGGTCGAAGGTACGGATCATGATCCCGTCGAGGAAGCGGCTCGTCACCTGTCCGATGTCGTAGACCGACTCACGCTTGCCGAAGCCGATCTCGGCATCGGTGATGTAGAGCGAGTCGCCGCCCAGTTGGCGCATAGCCACTTCGAAAGAGAGCCGGGTCCGCAGGCTCGGCTTGTGGAAGATGCAGCCGAGCACTTTCCCCACCAGCCGCGGTTCGGGCCGTCCTGCGCGCCGCGAAGCCTTGAGCCGGACGGCTAGGTCGAGCAACGCCTGTAACTCCTCGCGCGTATAGTCCGCGAGGCTAATGAAATCCTTCGTGTCGGTCATCATGCAATCCTCCCTGCACCGCCGATCCCGGTCACTGGCGGACCAGCGCGGCCCCACCCGGAATTCGCCGGGATGCAACCCGGCGGGAACACAGAACGCGAAGAAGACCCCCGGCGCCGTGATCGCCGGGCGAAACCCGACGGGAGGGCCATCCGCGCGCCCCGGCACTATGCCGGATGACGGCCGCCCGGGCAACTCCCCTGATTGCTTCCCAGAAACTCAAGATCGGTCGTGGAACGGCCGAACTCGAAGGCAAGTGCGGCGTACTCTCCGGTTTTGATCCGAGCGAGGGCAAGACCCAGCATCGGCGGGCCGGAGCCCGTCAACGTACCACAGCCACCGGGAGGCGATTGTCCATGCCAAGAACCTCACTCGCGCTCTCCCTCGTGCTGGCCATCCTCACACTCGCACCGGCCGCAATCGCGGGCTCCGATACCGGTGACGTGGAGATCCACGGGTATGGTGGGTGGTCGTACGGCAGGAGCAACGCCGACGCCAACCGCTATCTCGCCTCAAGCGAAGATGGCGACGCAAGATACGTCAATCTGGCCATCGCCCTCGCTTCGTGCCCGTCCGATCGGGTTCGGATCAGCACGCAGGTCTGGTGGGAGGCGGAACCCGGCGAGGAAGAGAGCGCGACGGTCGACTGCGCATTCGCCGAATGGAGGGTTTCGGATGCCCTTCGCCTGCGTATGGGCCAAGTGAAGCACCCTTATGGAATTTACACCGAAGTCTTCGATGTGGGGACCATCAGGCCGTTCTTCTGGCTCCCGCAGAGCGTGTACGGTCCGTCCGGCACCGTGGCCGAGTCGTATCGTGGAGTGGGACTTACCGGCTCGGTCTTCGCCGCCGGCATCTGGCGTTTCGAGTACGACCTGTATGGTGGCGAGATGAGTCTGGAAGCGCAGGACATCGCCGCCGTCTTTGCCACCGAGGAAGACTCTTCCGGCACCGCGGATGCCGAGGCCCCGGGTGAGGGGGACATTCGCGATCTCGTGGGTGGGCGCCTGACCATCACCGTGCCGGGGCCGGAGGTCCGCATCGGGCTTTCGGCCTACACCGGACGCGAGAAAGGGTCCGCTTGCGAGCGACATTCCTGCCTGGGCGCTCACGTCGAGTATCTTTCCGACACATGGTCTCTCCGAAGCGAATACACACTTCTGAAGGAGTCCGCGAAGCTCACCGCCGCCGCCGCTTATGTCGAGGTCGCTCGCCGGCTGGGCAGTTCCTGGCAGATCGCCGGCCGGGTGGATCACTCGGACACTCGGCTTGAGGACGTCGACGCGAGCGCCGCGCCGTCGCTCCTCGATCACCTGGACATCACGGCCGGTCTGAACTATTGGTTCCACCCCGATTTCGTGGTGAAGCTCTCCTCGTCACGGGTCGACGGCAATCGCTTTGCGTGGCCTGAGGATGAGGACATTCGGGCCGCGATCGCAGGCGATGGGATCCGCCGACAGACTCGTCTCGTCTCGCTGGGGGTGCAATTTGCGTTCTGAGCGCGCCCGGGGGCGCTCCCTCCGGATCTACGTGCTTGGAGTCGTGGCGATCGCACTTCTCCTCGCATCCGGCGCTCCTCGCGCCGAGGACCATCCTGACTTCCTGGTGGTGGTGAACACAGCCAACCCGGTGAGGTCCCTCACCACCGAGGATGTCTCACGACTTTTCCTCAAGAAAGTCACCGCGTGGGCGAGCGGCCAACAGGTGCTCCCCGTGGATCAGTCCGAGAATTCTTCCGTGCGTGCCGCCTTCACTCGTCAGGTTCTTCGCCGGAAGATCGCGGCGGTCAAGGCCTACTGGCAGCAGCGCATCTTCTCGGGGCGTGATCTTCCTCCGCCGGTGCGGACTTCCGACGCCGAGGTAATCCGCTACGTGGAAGCGAACCCGGGTGCCATAGGATACCTGTCCAACGGAACCGCTCTCGGTGAGAAAACCAAGGTACTTGAACTTCTCGGAACTGTGCGGTGAGCCGTCGGCTGCCGATCGGGCGTCGCATGGCGATCGTCCCTGTTCTCGCGGGCATAGGCTTCGTCTTCTGCTTCGCGGTCAGCGCCGGCATCGAAAGATCGAACCGGCTCACAGCCGAGGCGATGCGCGATCGCGCCTATCCATCGCTCGAATGGAGTCGGGGACTGGAGCAAAGATTGGCCGGACTCCAACACGCGATGGAGGATGCGGCCACAGCGGCCGACCTCGATCAATTCGACGCCACCGATCTGCTCTGGGGTGCTTTGATGGACTCACTCGATTCGGGAGCGCGGCGTCGTTTCGCCCCACCGGATCGCGTCGCCAAGCTCAGGACCGAAATGGCCGCCTACCGTCGCAGCGCCCTCAGCACGGTGCCGCACCTGATTGAGGGATCCGAGGACGCGAGGCTGTCCGGAGAGCTGGAGCTCCTGACTTTCCAGTACAATCGAATCCACGCGACCCTAGCGGAGATCACCCGCTCTTGTGAGACGGAGATGGCGGAGGTCTTCGCGGCATCTCGAGCACAGGCAAAGCGCGGTTTGCTCGTGATCGCTTCGGCAACCGTGCTGTGCCTTCTGCTACTCGCGGTCGTGTCCAGGCTTCAGGCCCAAGCCATCACACGGCCGCTGGCCGATCTCATGGGAGCCGCCGGCGAGATGGCCCGCGGCAACCACAGCGTCACCGTCAAGGCCGGCGCCGATGATGAGCTCGGCACGCTCGGAACCGTCTTCAACGGCATGGTGACGAGCATCGGCAACGCCATGGAGCAGGCCCGACGACACGCGGAGGAGCTTCAGCACGCCAAGGAGGCCGCGGAGACGGCGAACCGCTCGAAGAGCGAGTTCCTCGCCAACATGAGTCACGAGATCCGCACTCCCATGAACGGCATCATCGGGATGACGGATCTCTTGCTGGAGAGCAGGCTGACGACCGACCAGGCGAATTGCCTGAAGATCGTGAAGAGTTCGGCGGATTCGCTGCTGGCGATCATCAATGATATTCTCGACTTCTCGAAGATCGAGGCGGGGCATCTGGTGCTCGACGCCGTCGCCTTCGAGATTCGAGACCAGATCGATGATGCACTCGCCGTCCTCGCGCCCCGTGCGCATGAAAAGGGGTTGGAGCTCCTGCTTCACGTGGCACCGGATGTGCCGCATCGGGTGGTGGGAGACGCGACGCGCGTCCGCCAGGTGTTGTTGAATCTCGCGGGAAACGCCATCAAGTTCACCGATCAGGGCGAAGTGCTGCTGCAGGTCACCCAAGAATCCCGAGAAGGAAACGACCTGCTTCACTTCACCGTCAGCGACACAGGGATCGGGATTCCGGCCGACAGACACCAGGCCGTCCTCCAGCCGTTCGTGCAGGCAGACGGATCGACCACGCGACGCTTCGGCGGAACGGGGCTCGGCCTCACGATCTCGGGCCAGCTCGCCAACGCCATGGGTGGGCACATGTGGTTCGACAGCGAGGTCGGACGTGGATCGCGTTTTCACTTCACCGGGCAGTTCGGTTCGCCGCCGGAGAGCGCGGCGTCTATGACAGAAGAGCGGCCGGGAGATGCCGCTTCACCAACGGCTCAACTGGTCGGTCGCCGGGTGCTGGTGGTGGACGACAACGAGACCAACCGCCGCATCGTCATGGGACACCTCCGTGGCTGGGGGATGTCCCCCGTGGACGCGAAGAGCGCGCACGAAGGTCTCGAAAAGATCCGGGAGGCCGAGGTCGAAGGTAGGCCCATTGAGATCGTTATCCTCGATGCCATGATGCCGGACGTGGACGGTTTCTCCATGGCCGCGGAAATGCGGCAGGTGCCGGAGCTTGCCGCCGTGACCGTCATGATGCTCTCTTCGGTGAGACGGGACGTGGACGCGGCCCGCTGTCGCGGGCTGGGGATCGCCGCTTGCGTAGTCAAACCGATCCGCAAGACCGCCCTCATCGGCGCGATCCTCACCGCACTCGGCACCGAGGAAGCACAGCCTTCCCGCCCGGAGATTCCCGCCTTCTCCTCACGACCCGCGCCGGGCAGGCGGCTGCGGATCCTTGTCGCCGAAGACAACAAGGTGAACCAGGCGATAGCGGCTCGCATTCTGGCGAAGCACGGCCACGAGACGGCCATTGTGGCAGACGGCCGCATGGCGATGCAGGCCATGGAGACGCGCACCTTTGATCTCGTGCTCATGGACGTGCACATGCCCGTTCTGGACGGCTTCGAGACGACCGCGGAGATCCGTTCGAACGAGCGGGTGAAGGGCGGCCACATTCCCATTTTGGCCCTGACCGCCCTGGCCATGAAGGGAGACGCGGAGCGCTGCATCGAGGCCGGAATGGATCATTACCTCTCCAAGCCCTACAAGCCCGACGAGCTCATCGCGGCGATCGAGGTAGTCATGGAGATGACGCCCGGCGATCGCGCCGAGGCTGCCTGAAAGCGACCGAGCTTGACCATCCGGTCTGGTCAGACGTCGTTGCAGGAGGCACGAGTCTCATGCGCATCACCAACATTTCCGAGGCCAAGACGCAACTGTCAGCTCTCATCGAAAAGGTGCTCGCCGGCGAAGAGGTTGTGATCGGGAGAGCCGGAAAGCCCTTGGCCAACCTCGTCCGCTACGGGCACAGCGACAAGAAACGCATCCCGGGGGCCTTGAAAGGCAAAATCAAGACCGCCGATGATTTTGACACATCCCCGCAAGACATCGCCGAAGCGTTCGGAGTGTCGGAATCATGAATCTCTTGCTGGACACCCTTGCGTGGATGAACGGTTTCCGGGGTATCCATGCCGATGTACCGGACCTTCTTCCCGGATGCCAACACGATGGTGTCACCATCCACGACTCTGGTGACCACTTCCGTCTGCCTGCAGCCCATGAGAAGCAGCGCGCAGGCAAATGTCACCAGAACGGCTTTCTGGGGGGCACCCAAGCGACCGCGTGTTCGTTTCACTGACCCGCTGGTGGTTGCCGTCATCCGAGAGTTCTGGCTGATCTCGCGCATGTAGTGTCACTCCATGCTCTTCCCCGCCGCCCGATCCACATCCCCAAAGAAGATCAGATCAATCCTCTCCACCGTCTCCTCCGGCAACGCCCCGAACTGCCCCTTGTTCGAGATCGGCACCAGCACCCGCTGCCCCCCGTTGTCCGCAATCACCTGCAACGGCTCCGCGATCGACGCCAACCCCTTCAGATTCCCCTGAATTGTCAGATCCCCAAGGACCACCGTGCCCGGCATCACCCGCCGATTCTGGATGGCTGAGAGGATGGCGACATAGAACGCCACCCCGCAGGCGCACTCGACATTCCCCCCGGAGAGGTCGATCGCCTCGGCGGTGACGTCCTTCTGCGCCAGCACCTGCGTCAACCCGAGCCGCTCCTTCACGGACGCAAGGTAGGACACCGCCCGATTCAGCGATTCCTTGAGCCCCTTCTCCAGCCCGGCCGGCGTGCGCACCTTGCCGGTTCCGGCGGTCAGGTTGACCTCCAGGCGGAACAGCCCGACCTTGCCCTCGGTGTCCGCGGCCGCGGTGTAGACCGAACCGGGCGGAAGAGGATCCGGAGAGATCATCCCGTTGCCACCCTGCTCCGGCACGCCAACCATCCGCTCGGAGCCCGACTCCAGGTCGATGAAGCTGAAGCTGGTCTTGTAGAACTCGAACGAGGCCCGCTTCTTCATCTGCTCCTTGACCCGCCGGCGGGATTCCAGGGCGAACTCCAGGTACGCCTCGAGCTCGGCCCGGGTGGCGCTGCCGCCCGGATGGAGCAGCTTGAGCAGGCCGCTGACGGTCTTCTTGACCGCCGTGGCGTCGCGGCCTTCCACATGGGCTCCGAGGAGGAATTGGCCCTCCAGGGAGTCGAACCGATTCTGCTTCCGCAACGACCGGAACGCCTCGGCCAGGTAGTCGGTCACGAACCCATAGTGGTCGGTCAGCATGTCCTTCGAGGACTTGGGGATCTCCCAGCCGGGCAGGTAGAAGTGGAAGCGGTCCATGATGGCCGGGTCGAACTCCTTCGGCAGCGGCTGGAACAGGTCGGTGGTCGCGTTCGCCACCAGGGCCTCGACGGGCTGGTTGAGGTTGCCGACAAAGACCAGGGAGGCATCGGCCAGGACTTGGGTGATTCCCCGGCTGAACCGCCCGTTGGCCATGTAGTCCTTCATGATCTGGACGGCGTCGGGGTCAGTGATCTTCACGCCGCCGACCTCGTCAAAGGCGACGACATCCCAGTGGCCGACCAGTCCGACCTGCCGGCGCGCGTTGTTGTAGAACAGGTTCGCCGTGCTGGCCTTGCCGCCGGAGATGAGGATGCAGTAGGGCGACATCTCGCTGTAGATGTAGGACTTGCCGGTGCCGCGCGGTCCCAGCTCGATGAAGTTGTAGTTCTTCTCCACAAACGGAATGAAGCGCGACAGGAGCAGCAGCTTGAGCCGATGCGTCATCCGGGCCGGCTCCACGCCGGTGCTGCGGATCAGGATGTCGAGCCACTCCTCGGTCGAGAGCTGACGGCGCCCCTCGCAGAACTCCTCAAAGTCGAACCGGGCGAGTTGGACGGGCTTGAGCTCGACGATCTCGAAGGGGCTGTCCCGATCTTCATCCTTCGGCCGGTACTCGACATCGATGATCGCCCAGATGCCGCCCTCGAGCAGTCGGTCATAGCGGGTGTGGTACGAGTCCGGGATGTTGATCCGGTTGAAGTTGAAGTTGTCCATGGTGGCCCAGTACTTGTCTTCACTGGGCAGGAAGCGCACCTCAACGCGATCGATGAACCGGTGGCGCCCGGTGCGCTGGACGAGCGCCTGGGCCTTGTTCGACTCGTCGTGGCGGAAGTAGTTGGAGGTCAGGGTGTCCTTCACGGCGGCGATCCCGAGCTCGATCTCGCCGGGATCATCGGAGGCGCAGTACTTGCCGAGGAGGAACTCCAGCACGTAGGAGGGGACGTTCTCGCCTCCCTTGATCTGGTGGAGGAGGTCTTTGCGAACCACTTTGCCGGCGAAGGTCTTGGTCAGCTTGCGGTCGAGATCGTCGAATTCCATGAGGTTCTCCGTTAGTTCAGATTCGAGCTCCCGGCGCCACACCGGCGGATCCCGACGGATCGCGATCAGGTACGCTCTTTGATGACGACTATGGCCGGAGCTCCGACGGCGAGCAGACCATCACCTCCAGAGGGCCGAATCGCCTGACATAGGCGGTCTCCCCGGATCGAGTAACAAGATAGTTGCGACCCTTCGGATAATAGGTCCGGAAGACCTTCAAGGCGGCGCTGTCAAACGCCCCCGGATCCCATTTGCACTCGATGGCGTCGACTTCGTCACGGCGTTGCACGAGCACGAAATCCACCTCCCGTCCGGCCTTGTCCCGCCAATAGGAAACCAGAGTGTCGGCAAAGCGCGCCTGCAGGTGCTCGAGCACGAAGTGCTCCCACAGCGTGCCGAGATCCTCGGGACGAAGCGGGTCCCAGCCCCGCGCGAAACTCACGAAGCCGGTGTCGAAGGCATAGATCTTCGGGCTCTTCACGAGTTCGTTCCGGCCCCCACCGTGAAAGGGACGGACACGCGTGATGGCGTTGGTGATCTCCAGCGCCTGCAGATGGCTTTCCACCGTGGGGCGGGTGATGCCCAGGGCGGTTGCGGCCTTCGTGACCTCGAGTTGGCCGCCGCTCTGTCGCAAGATGTACTCAAAGAGGGCATTGAACCGGTTCACGTCCCGGAAGCCGAAGAGGCGTTGGACATCGCGCGCGAAGTACGAGTCTATCCACTCGCGGTAGAAGGCCGGCTTTTTCGAACTGGCCAGGAGCGCCGGCGGCAGGCCCCCGAGGAAGAGACGCTGGGAGAGGGGGACGGCAAAGGTGGGCAGTTCCCCCCACATCACCGGCACGAGGCGCACGGTGCGCTTGCGGCCGGTCAGCGTGTCACTGAATTTCTTGGTGGCAGCCAGTGTCGAAGAACCGGTGGCAAGGATCCGCAAGCCGGGGAACGCATCGGCGCCGATCTTGAGGAGGCGTGCAGGTTCGCGGAGTTGATGGATTTCGTCAAAGACCACCACCGGCTTGGTACAGGATCGGTAGAAGACCGACGGATCGCGAACCATGTCCTCAACCATCGGCAAGTCGCAGTTGATGTAGAGGACACGATCTGCCCCCAGGCTTTCCGCCAGCGTGGTCTTGCCACACCGGCGGACGCCACAAAGCCAGGCGATCGGCGCCTCTTCCCACGCCTGTTCGATTCGCGCTTGCCAGAATGGTCTTGGGAACATGCAGGCACAGTATGCTTCTAGTGAATCCAAATGTAAAGTACGATAGCGGCTGCCGGGTTTCCCTCAGAGATTCTGCAAGACTCCTGGTGTCGCCAACCAGTTCACTCCCTTGAAGTTATGTCAAAGGCCAGCCGTCAATCCCGCCTTCCGTCGCGACACGGCGGAGCGGATGCTCCCCCAGGTCTCCCGATCGCCGCGACAGAGAGCGGCGAGATAGGGCTCCACCTGGCCCGGCGGAAACGAGCCAAGGAGACCGTCGATCGCCTCCGCCAGCCGGTTGTTGTCGCCGAGGAAGGCGCCGTGATCCGGCGGAATCAGCCCGTCCTCCCTTGATGCCCGCGGGCTGGCCACCCCTCCTCCACGGTGCGCACGATGATTGCCGTCAAGGTCAGGTGGGTGTTGCCGCGCCCGTGCTCGACCGCTCGGGCGAAGCGGCACCTCATGGCCACGACCTCGGACCCGAGCCGGGCCGCACGGATCGCTCCTGGGGCTTCCCGGTGGGCTTCATGAACGTGCCTTTGGCTGCACGGCTGCGCTGAGGAACGCCGACTTCAAAACTCCCCCGTCTCACGATGGCTTCGAGCCGGCCGGTCGTTGCAGGCAGGACTTCAGAGGAGTCATCGCGCATCGCCGGTGCGCATCGTCGTCCAGCCGCGCATCTGCGCGTAGTTCAGAAGCTGCAACTCCATTCGCCCGATCTGCTTCTTCATCCTCGTATTCTATTTAGGGGATAATCCCCTAGCAAGGGATTTACCCCACTGGGGAAGACGAATGCCACGCCCGAGCCAACCGTATGCGAGGGACAGGCTTGCGTGAGGGGCCTGCGGACTCCCGTGTCGCTCGTCTTGAAGCACCTGGCCGCCGGCAAGACTGCCAAGGAAATCGCGGATGAGTTCCCTGAACTCGAACTGGAGGACATCGGCGAGCGCGTGCGATACGCTGCGCAGATGGGCCGCGACTCGGTCGTTGACGGCGGCTTCGTTCACCCTGGCCGCGGGCCCGGGACAGGCAGATCCCTTCGCCCCGCTCTTCGCTCGGTGCGAGCAATCGATTGTCATGCCGCACCCCTGAATTCCGCGACGGGGACTTTCCGGTTCACGACGAGCTGACGCCAATGCAGACGAATCCTCTCGATCTCCTGAAGTGTCGCAGCCGTCATATAGCTCTCCCCGCAGTGCGGGCACGCGACGACAGGCACCCCCTCGATCAAGAACGCCGTCAGCCCGCGCCCGCAAGCACGGGTAGTCCTCCGAACGCGAGCCCCCTTCTTCCCGCAAACTTCGCAGATCATGATTTCTCCGACCTCATATCCCATAGTCCAATAATGATGATCAGCGTCCCCGCCGGCTCGGATCCGGTCCTACGTTCCAACGCAGCAAGCCTCGGGAAGCGGCGCTCGCACTGAAACTCCTGATCAGGGCCGCGCCAGGCCCAACCCGTTCAGGGCCTCCGCAACCGCGATCGCCACAAGCACGCTGGCGAGAGTTCCGACGAGAAAGTACTCGGCAAAATCGGCGTCGGTCTCGAAGCGCTTGTGGCGTGCGAGAGCCTTGGCCGCGAGAATGAACCCCATCGCCCCGTACTCGCCGTGTGCAATCACGACGAGGGTGATCCAGCGCTCAAGGACGCCGATGGCTTCGCCCAGGCCGTAGTTCTCGGCGGCTACCGTCAGCGGCCGGCCGATAAGTGCCATGATCCACCGCAGGAAGCGCGTGCTCGGATCGGCAAGGAAGAGCAGGGCCGAGGCCCAGACCCAGGCCGCGGTCGGCGCGGCCGCGGCGTTGCCGAGCAACGCGACCTGCGCGGCCCCGCCGACCACGAGAACGACCAGTCCCAGCGCCATCCGGCGGCGCCCCCCTCGCAGCACGAGCGGTTGCCAGCTCGCGACGGTCGCGCCAACGATGCCGACGGAAAGGGCAAACGCGCCAGGCCCGTCGACGGTGATCCCTCCAACCAGAGCCAGTGCCACAAGCACGAGAACCGACCCGATGGCTACGACCGGCCCGCGCCTCGTCGCGCGCACCAGATTCACGCCCGCGAGAGTCACCGCCAGCGTGATCCAGGCGCTCATGCGCGCTCCTGCTGTGCGGTGTCTTCGGTAACCATCTCGACCACGCGCCGCAGGCCCTGCGGCAACGAGGCACGCGCCGCGCGGTACAGCGCCCATCCGGCCGCCTGGTGCCGCAGACTCACGGCACTGGGGCTGACACCCAGTTTCGCTGCGACTTTGTTCCACGCGCCGAGCTCGTCGTACAGGTCGATGGCCTCACGCTGCGCCTCGGTCCAGTCGAGGCGCTGATGCAAGGCGTAGGACGCGAGCGCACTCCACAGCGAGTCGAGCGGGCCGCCGTCGCTTTCGAGCTGACAGAGCAGTCCGGTGGACCGGCAGCGCTCGAGCGCCGACCTCGCCCGGTGGAAGCAGGGACCGTCCATGCCCAGGGCCTGCTCCTGCAAATCGGTGCTGAGCGTGCCGACTCCCAGGCCGCACCGGACCGCCGCCGGTCGCACCAGTTCGAGAACCGCCGTCATCAGCTCGAGTGCACTCTGAATCCCGGCGTCTGTCGCCGCAAACAGAGCCTGGAACTCGTCACCGAGCGTGATCAAGGGCCGCGCCGCAACCCCGGTTTTGCCGGCGGGCGAAAGCGCACCGAGGTGAGCGGAGAGCCTAGTCTGAAGTGCGCGCCGTTCAGGCGCCGCCAAGCCCCGCGAGTCGACAAGGTCACCGATGATGGCGAAGTACAGACGGGCTTGCATGCGCCCCCCTCAGTTTAGCTCCTGTCATTGATTGTCGCGAATCAATGTTTGTAGCCAAACTTTCGACCCAGGAGTTGAGCCTTGCAACTAAATTCTTCTGAATTGAGCACCGAACAAAACTGATCGCATGATCGAGCTTGTCGGTCCCGCGGTGTCCCTGCGGGGGAGAATCCGAAGAACATCCCCAGCCGCCCCGGCCCGGCTCCCGCGTCTGCAACCGACCGGAACGGTCACTCCGGGAACCGTTCCCTAGCCGGGAAGTGCGCCGTTCGCACGATCCCCCGCAGCAGGGGGCCCGGCGGGAAGGACAGGTCTGCCTCCGCCGGAAGATCGGCTTGAAGAACACCACCATGTCGGATGCCATGGCCGCGCGGGCGCCTCAAGACCTGCCGCCATCTGGTGCCCCCCTCCGCCGGCGTGCGCAAAAGGCCAAGATCAGTTGTGCCCCCCTCGGCCCGGGCGCACAAAAAGCCAAGATCACTCGTGCCCCCCATGGCCCAAAACGACAAAAAGGCGATCTCAGTTCCGACCGACAGATCAATCCGCCGCGGATTGGTTGCTCTTGAGCGAGCGATATCCCTGCAAATGTAGGGTCTGAATCATGTCCTGCCTCCTCGAGCCGACAGGAATGTACACCGGCCAACCCAGCCCGCGGGGGCGATCCTGTGCCCTGGTCGGCCTCGGCAGAGTCATCGATCACGGACTTCGACGACTCCCCTCAATCCGCGGCGAGGATCCGACTCGCCTCAGCACACGCAGCTCTGAGCTGCCCCGGGGCATCGGCTGGAACCGCATCGCCGGTGCATAGCTCGGTGAGTCTCTGGACGTGTCTCTTGCAGCCAACGGGAGCATGAGAACCAGGGGGCGAGTAGTCGTCTGTCTCATTGACGGGACGATGTTCCAGAAATCGCAGCCAGGTCTCGATGTTACGTGCCGGAATGAAGACTCCGACACGGTCGGCGGCTGTCCGTGCAGGGACGTCCTGCTCCGCGCACACCTGGTCCAACTGCCTCAATCGAGTCGCCACGCCTCGGCCGTCTTCATCGATGATGACTGCCAGGGACCGGTGTACCGAGTCCCTGCGGCGCTCCGCCAATTCCTTCGGGTAGTGATCAAGAACGAATCTCTCCCCGGAACCACGGCCCGGAGGAGACTTGACTGTGCGGATCTGATGGGGGGCCAGTCCCTTGGACTTCAGGTAGCTCTCGGCGGACGTCGCGTCCTGGGCTCCCTCACAGAGAATGACCACCTGCACCTTCCGCCTACTCATGGATCCATCCTCTGGCCATGAGTTCGGAAATCCTGAGCTCACCCTCCTCGTCGCCCAGCGCGCGGATTCGAGCGGGCGTGTTGGGCGCGCGATCCAGCCAATAGCCGAACGAACCCGCCAGATAGTCGATGATCTCCGGGTGGTGCGAGATCAGAAGCACCTGTCCGTCTCCGTCCAGGCACTTCTCCTTGAGTTGCACAAGCCAGGGTTGAATCTCCCGCGGCGCAACGAAGTTATCCGGCTCGTCAATGCACACCGTACTTCCGCTCCGGACGCAAAGCGTCAGCATGGTATAGAGCACCAGCAAGGCGCGCTGTCCTTCGGACAGCTCATGCACCCCGTACTCCAGGGGCTTGCCATTCGACGCGCCGCGGAATGACGCGCGCAAGGCGCGTCGCTTCTCGCCGGTTTTCGGCAGGTTGAGACTCTGGAATCCGTCCAGGACCTCGCCGAGAGAAGCGAAGAGGGCCGCGAGGTCACCCTGTCGTTCTTGGGACAGATAACGGTACCAACTGGCGAAGTTCGCCGTGGAGGAATCGGGACGCTCGGCTTCCCCATCGCTTTCGGACTCCCAGGCGAATGGATTGACCTTCACCACAAGCAGCCTGCTCATGTAGTCCCGAAACCACATCAGCTTCTGGTTCCCGTGCCGCGGGTGCAGAGAGCCGACGCCCGACCGCGTCCAGTCAAACGGGAACCGCGGCCCCGCGGAGAAGTCGTCCCGATAGAGCTGGGCCGTCCCATCCGCCATCTCAAAGAGGGGTTTCCCGTCAAAATGAAGCGACTCCGCCACCGCCCGCGACCGGTCCCTGCCTTTGTCCATTTCCGTCACGAGTCTGTAGGCGTAGGTCCCGCCACTGCCGGTCACTCCGAGCTCGAAGGATTGGGCCGCATCCCCGGCCCAGCGGGTCAAGTCGTCTTCGACGAACAAGGTGTCCGTCTTACCTTCACCCGACACGAAGAGCCGAAGGAGATCCAGGCTGCCCAAGACGGATGTCTTGCCCGAACCGTTCGGACCCGTAAGCAACGCCAGGGCCCCCGGCTTCCACTCGAAATTCACGAGGCACTTGTAGTTGTTGACGTATAGACGGGTCAGCATGAGCTTGCCCTCCCCCAAGAAGGAGCACCAACCTGCGCCTCCCGACCACGGAAAGCGTGTTCCAGCGATCTTACTCCTTTTCTCCTCATGCAACTTCCTCCAACCCGTGCGCCAACACGATGAGGGCTTCGAGCCGCAGGCCTTTGCGGGCAGTACTTCGGAGGAATCATCGCAGGTTGCGGTTTCATCTCAGCGAACTCCTGATCCGCAACTCGAAGTCCCATCCCTCGTGCGTGGCAAGAATCCTGGCGAGTGCCTCCATGTCCACGGCGAGACCGTCAACGACGAGCAGGGTGCCCCGATCCTCGTCGCAAGAGATCCGTCCGCGGAGCCTGTCGTGCAGCATTTGGTAACCGCTCGCGGACGTGCTCAGGTGGCGAGTGGAGAGCGCCCGGCACATCTTCTGTCGGAGGCGACCCAGCGCGTTGTAGGCGCTGGTCTCGCTGTGGACCGAAAACTCGTAGCCCTCGCTTTCTACGTTCTCTTCGTTCGCCCGGACCGTGTAGCCGAGCGGCCCCTCGTGGCAGGAGATGACGAAAGAACGCACGCGGCCGGAGCAGTCCTCGAACTCCTGTCGCAGAGGGAAATCGTCTTCCCACTTCGGTTGATCGTCGCCCATCGCTCCCTTGCCTCCCTTCGTGTACGCCATCCGCTTGCCGTTCCGGTCGCGGCTCGCGGACCATGGCCGCCAGACTGGGTCGTTTCGAGTGCGCCTTCAGATCAAAGCGAGGAGTAGGACGCAATGGTCTCCTCGGTACGATGGCCCGCCGCGAGATTATCAAGCACAACCGACGAGGACACTCTCGTGCCGGGAATGCAGGCCCGGCCCTGGCAGACCGCCAAGTCCACCGATATGCTCAGCGCGATTATGACCTTGCTAGGCCACGGTCTCCAGCAGGACCTTGGGGTTTCGATTCGCGATCGCCAACAGGGTGCGCGCCGGCCCAGACGGCACCCTCCGCCCCTGCTCCCACTCCTGGAGCGTCCGGACCGAAACACCCAGAAGTCGCGCGAACTCGGCCTGAGAAAGGCCGACCTTCGTTCGAATCTCAGCGATCGGCGGAAGCGTGATCACTCTACCCACTTCCCCGCGCTTCAATTGACGGATGCCGGTCAGGATCTCCATGCCTATGTTCCGACGGGGCTTACTCATTTTCGATCTCCTGCCTGATCTTCCGGACGCCGTCCGAGCCGGCAATGAGAGCGCCTGAATGGTGGCGCGCTAGCCCCTGACTCCAGATCCTCAATCGGGTGCCGGATTGAAAACCGCCACCACCGCGGCGATGAGCTCACGAAAGTACGCATCGCCGAGCACCCCCACGTGGGCCAGGATCAGAGTCTGTTCAGCAGTGAAGATCTTGGCGGGCCGCACAAAACTGGCCAGGCGTAGAGAACCGGATCGAAAGTGACCGTCTGCGAGTGGAAGCGCCCGGGGATCGCCGTAGGGATTGCTCGTTACCTGGCAAAGGATCCAGTCACCGCGCCCGGCGTCGGCAAGAATCACCGCCGGCCTGAGCTTGGCCTTGGAGAGATCAGAAAACGGGAACGGGACAAGGACTACCGCGGCTGCTGCAGGTGAGACCATGCGGCATCCTCCTCCGGACGGTCCCAGTCCTCGGCCAGCGCTTTCTCACTCAAGATCGCGGCATCGTGCAGATCGATCGAGGGAGAATCGTCAAGAATCATGACGAACGCTCGCCGGGATCCGGGAAGCTGAACGGGTTCCAGCAGTCGGACGTTGCCTGCCCGATCAATGACTGCCTCCAAAGTCCGGATCATTCGATACCTCCATCCCTGATCATAGCAGAGTCCCTGTTGTCCGATTCAAGGTGGTCGGAAGGACCGCCAAGTGCCTCACAAAGCCCATCGTCCGTCACTCGAAGCCTCGCCCTACTCCAGCGTCGAGTTCTTGAGCCGCAACCGACTGTGAACGACGCCGGTGTTGGACTCGGTGGCACGGATTTCCAGTTCCTCCCCGCTGAAGCCATCGGCAATCCGCAGCGGAATCGAAGCCATCGCGCCCTGGGCCAACGTCACCAGCCCGGTCGCCGGATCACGCTCCTCGCAATCGGCCGCCTCGCCGACCACCGCAGCCTTCGCCCCGGGCCCATCGAACGCCTGGATCTTCACCATGAGCCGCGGGGTCGTGATCGAGTTGTACGACACCTTGAGCCCGATGACCCGACTGGTGAAGCGATCGGCCCGATAGCTGATGATCACCAGCCCGCCCTGGCCGCCCGCGGTCGCACGGACGGCCAGCTCCAGCTCGACGACAGGGATCATGCACTCCTGTAGTGAAATCCCCTCGTGGAAGTAGCCCTCGCCGGCCGAGAAGACCCGGTAGCCCTGGGGAACAGCCAAGTCGGTCAGCAACCCGTTCAGGCCGAGATCAGAGGTCCGCATCACGGTGACCCCCGGGGATGAGCCGGCGGATCGGCCGAGGCGGCAGCGGCGCTTGGAGAGGTACCAGTCGCCCGGGGGCTCGGCCACGATCTCTCCGGGCAGGATCTCCCGGCGCAGAACATGACCGTGATCCGCCGCCATGACGATCCGCTGGATCCCCTGGCGGGCCAACCGGTCGCACGCCGCGCTGATTTCCGGGAGGATCTGGCCCATGTACTTTCGCGCGTGATAGACGCTCGAGCCCTCTCCCATGCCGTCGATGTCCTGCGTCTTCACCACGAGCAGGTCGACGCCGGCCAGGCGCGAGGTCAGGCTGCGGGCACTTGCTGACAGGAGCTCGCCCAGGGTGATGTCCGCAAACCTGTCACCGTAGATGCTCCGCAGCAGATCCATGCGGGACTTCGAGTCCGGCAGCCGTTTCCCGCCCAGGGTGGGAACCACGTCGCGGGACTCGGAGACCTCGTGGCCGAGATTGCCGTCGGCTCCCGGCATGAGAGCCGCCATGCCGAAGGGGGTGGTCGTTGGCAGGACCGAAGCCGCCGCCTGCACGCTGACCTCGCCCAATGTCTCAAGCGAGGCAATAAGATCGCGCGCCATCTCGTGACGCAGTCCATCGACGAGGAAGAAGGCCACGCGCCGCCCCTGGGCCAGGGCGGGCGCCACCGAACGGTCAAACGTCTGGGTCTGCCGCAGGACTCCCTCCGGCGGCCACCCTTCCCGGCTGACAGCCCCCAGGAACCCGGCTTGCACCCGGTCGGCGAACTCCTGGTACCGGCTCCGGCAGTGTTCGACCAGGGCATCCGTATCTTCGTGCTCGGTACACTCGGCAGCGCCCTGTTCCACGCGACGGGCGTGCAGGTCGGCCCGGTGGAGCCCCTCGGGGCGCGTGTACATGCTCACCCACGCGGCGACGCCGGTTGCGCCCGCCGCCGCGGACTGGGCCGGAAGTTCACCTTGCAGACGGGCGAGAGTCTCCAGAAGATCCAGGCAGCGGCCGGCCAATTGCCACAGAATGGCGCGTTCGTCCCGTTGCGCCCAGATGGACTTGCGCCGATCGATCACGAGCTGGCGAGCCGCCGGCAGATCACCCCGGCAGGCCGCCTCCCCCACGCGGGTCAGGATCCGGCCTTCCTCGAAGGCGAAGGTATCGCGCGTCCCGAGTGGCGTTGCCGCCGGAACCGAGGCCGGGAGCTTCAGGGCCTGCTCCACACGGTTCGCCAGATCCAGGTATTCATCGCGCGTGTCATCGGAGGATCGCATGCGGACGCAGAGGTCATAGATCGTCTGACGGCGAGCCTCCTCTGCCCGGGGGACGCCACTGAGTGCATCGGGGAGTTCGGCGGGCAGGTCGAAGACAAACTCCGAGAAGAGCACGAAGCGCCCGAGACTCTCGAGGATCATCTCCAAAGAGGCATCGACCAGCGGCGGCGAGAAACTCAACGCGGCCTCCGCTAGGCGCAGGAGTTCCTCCCGCGTGCCGTGGACTTCCGACAGGGCGGCACGCACCCCGCCGCGGCAGAGGACGGCGGCGACGATCTCCGAGGGCGCCTCCAGGCGCAGGGCTTGCTTCAAGAGCGGATAGGCTACGCCCGGAGTGCGCCGCGCCATGTCGTCCAGCAGGTCGAGCGTCGGACAGCCTTCGCGGAAGAGGCGGTCGATCTCCGCAGCCTGGGTCGGCATGGCTTGTCGTGCCAGGGCCTGCAGCGTCTCCGACTCGGCCACGCCGAACGTGGCCCCGGCCACCGCGAATGACTCGAAGGGGTCTTCCAGGCGGCTTCGTTCATCTTGGCCGCGTGCCCAGGGGAGGTAGATCAGGAGGTGACGGTTGCGGTCGGTGGGGGCATCGGCGTCGTTCAGTTGCGCGAAGATGGCTTCGGCTTCGCGGCGGGCCTTGAGCCGTGAGTCGCCGGCGAGGATCTTTGCGACGCCGTCGGGGCGGATCTTGCGCATGAACTCGCGGAAGTGGCCGGGGGGGTCGTACCAGACGACGACGCGGCGGTCTTCCAGGAGGTCGAGGAGGCGTTGGCGGAGGAGGGAGGTGACGGTGGTCATGGGGACTCCTGGTCGGGCAGAGGGGACGAAATCAGGCACCGCTGCCGTTCACTCTCGGATCCGGACACGGTCCTCCTCGACGACCCAGAGCTTCCGTTCCGGCGATTCGGTCCGGAGAAGCTCGACCAGTCGACCGGCGACCAAGAGAACGTGGGGCTTGTCCTGTCGCGCCAACCGAAACACGACAAAGCCAGGAGATTGAGCAGGCGGATAGGTGCGAATGTCGGCGAAATCCAGATCGAGCGTGACGACAATTCGATTCTCCACTCGGCAGACCTCGGCCACCCGCGCGTCAGCGGCACCACCCATGGATTGGTCGAGCACTGACTTCGCGTCATGGCCGGCATCGTTCAACAGGGAGACCAATTCCGCCGGCAGGTTCTCGTCGACCTTGAAGAACACAGGGGCAGCCTATGCTGACAGCGGAAGCTGCCGTTCTCGGGCCAACTCCGCAGCAAAAGCGATTGCCGCCCGCACGGAATCAACCGTAAGCGAGGGGTAGGACGCGAGGATCTCCTCGGTCGTCAGGCCCGCCGCGAGATTGTCCAGAACGACCGACACGGGTATTCTCGTGCCAGCGACACAGGCCTGGCCGTGGCAGACGGCCAAGTCTACCGAAATGTGCTCTCGCCAGTTCATGATCGCCCTCCTCGTTCCATTCTGGCAAGCCCGGGTGGCCCGGTCAATGCCCGCAAAACGTGGATGATGATCTCTTCCAGCCCGAGCTGGCGGAGCCGCTTGGCTTCGGGCAGCCCCGGGAACTCGATGACCTAGGGCTGTTTGATTCCATCTTCCGGTTTGAGCGGCGCTAGCCAATCGGCCACACGGCGTGTGGCCAATGTCTCCGGTCCGCACGCCCTGAAGTCTCCCACCCGCAGCACGGAGCGGTACTCTGTCCAGCTCAATCCGGTACGCAACGCGTTCCCAATCGGGAAGCCCTGGAGAAGGCCCGCATGTGGCGGCGGTTTCGTTCATCGAATCCGACGGTCAACGGATCACGACCAGCTTCCTCCTGGCCTCGAACGCCCCGGCCTGCATCCGAACGAAGTAGACTCCACTCGGGATCGGCTGCTCCCGATCGTCTCGACCGTCCCACACAAACACGTATCTTGCGGGATTCGAGAGCCCATGGAAGAAGCGTCGCATTACCCGACCATCGACCCCGAACAGGTCCAGCGAGAGATTCTGCCGAATCGGTACGTCACAGATGACCGTGACAGGTGCCCGGCCCGGGTTCGGAAACGGCGAATACAGGGCGTGCGTCCGCGGCAGGACTCCTTCGACGATGCCGACGCTGCTCAGAATGATGCTCCCGGTGGCGGGCACGCTGTAGTTGCTGACTTCATCGAATGAGAAGGCCGAGAAGAAGTACTCGTGTTCCAGAATCAGGCCCGAAATCTGGAAAACCAACAGCGAGTCGCGAGCAACGGTTGCGTCAACCCCAGCTCCGTCCCTTCGGTCGGACTCAGGGGAGACGCATCGAGGGCGTAGCGGAACATGACACCCCGGTAGTCAAGCGTCGTCGGCACCCGCCAGTAGAGTCGGATGTGCGGACCGAACTGGGTCACCGCGAAGCTGTCGGGCGGCGCCGGGGCCGTGGTGCCGGGCAGAACAAAGAACGGCACCGTCGCGCGGTTGTTGTCGCGGTTCGTCTCGCGGATCAGACTGTCCGGGTCCACCCAGGCCGCGAACTGCTGAGCGCCGCCGATCTGGATCGGGCGCCACCAGTACTCTCCGATCGCGAAGGAGTCCGCCGGTACGTCCGGCAGAATGAGGTCCGGCATCTGCGCGACCCCGCCACTGCCGGGAACGCCGAGATAGAATCGAACTCGAACGGAATCGGCTGCCGAGCGTGCGGCCTTCGGGCTCACGCGGGTCTCGACTTCCGCACCGGCCGCGACACTCCTATCGAGAGCGTCTCCCGAGCGCCGCCGGGCGGTCACGTTTCTCACGCGCACGACCACGCGCAGCGACCCGCCTTCGGCCGGGGTATCCGGGGAAACCGTCAGGTCGCCCGGCCCCAGGAACAGGTCGCGCCCCGAGCGAACCTCGATGTCTCCGCACGCAACGTCATCGTCCAGGTTCGTCTGCCGCTGCCGCCTTTGGGGATCGACCCAGACGCACAACCGGTGAGGACCGACCGGACCGATGTCGGCCCAACTGAAGGCGACTTGAATCTCCTGTCCCATCGCGAGCACGGGAATGACCGAGTCCGCGAGGCGAACGGTCCCGGGCTGCCCGGGTGTGCCGTCGCAGAGACCGACCGGCAAGCTATCGATCGTCCCTCGCATCTGCCCGGCAGGCGCGCCGGGCGTCATCGCTCTGGAGAGTTTGCCGTTCCAGAGACCGACCTTGTCGCTGCCCGGACCACGCTTGCCCGGCAGGAGATTCGCCACCGTGGCGCGGACCGTGACCGTGTCGCCGATCAGCAACTCGCCGGGCGGCATATCGAGCGATCCAGGTACTACGGCCAGATTCGTCCAGGCTTCCACGATGAGCACGGCGGCGACCGTGTTGTCGGACTCCAGCGACTCGTGAATGGCATCGTCCACGAACAGGGCATCGGTCTCTCCTTCGCCGGGGTAGCCTGCTCACTTCTCGCCCCCGTCGCCGGATGAAAGTGCCTGGCGCCCCATGTCGGTAAGACGGTACTTCTGAAGGCGGCTGTCGGGTCTGGCCGGGATGGTGTATTCGACAAGCCCTTGACCGAGCAGCTCACTGACTGCCCGCTTCAGGGCACCGATCTTGCTCTTGAGCCCGCGCGCCTTTGCCAGCCCATTCGTCGATAGCGGGAGGGCGAGAAGCGCGCGGAGAACTGCGGTTGACTGGGCCTCTGACTGGGCCCCCGACTGGGCCCCCGAATCAGCACAACCTTTGGATGCCGCACTCGAAAGCTGGCTCTCGATGGCGGCAAAGGCCGTTGCGGATGGAAGAGACGTCGTTCTTGAAATCCGGCCCGGAATGCACAAGAATCACCGAAGACATACTCCAGGGAGGTGACCAAATCATGAAGGCTAGCAGGACCGACGAACTCTACGACGAGGTTCGTCGGCTTTCGGCAAACGAGCGCCTGAGACTGGTCGAGAAGATCATCCGAGAACTTGCCGCGGATGGCGAGTCCCCCGAGGAGCGTCCTGATTGGAGCGCCCTGGCCGGCGCTGCGCCCGACCTGCTACAAGGTGAGGACGCACAGGAATGGGTGAACCGGTCGCGTCGAACAGCGGATCAGGATCGGCGAACCGGCCGGGGCGAAGCCCCATGAGGGTGGTTGACGCGTTCGCCGACGTGCGATCGTTGTTCCTCGACACCGCACCGGTCATCTACTACGTGGAAT
>CAIMUX010000111.1 GCA_903844735.1 Candidatus Eiseniibacteriota bacterium | reverse complement strand
GTTCAGGCCTTGACACTGGCTTGTGAGTTTACAAGTAGGCCACGTTCAGGCCTTGACACTGGCTTGCGAGTTAACAAGTAGGGTACGTTCAGGCCTTGACACTGGCTTGCGAGTTAACAGGAACGTGATTTTGGGGTTCGAGCAGAGCGTGTTCGGGGAGTCGCTCGGGGGTGCCGGTGGGGGGTCCTCAAGCGGGAGGAACACGTTCCGGGGGATCTCGTCGAGCAGAAGCGTCGCCTGATGCCGCCTCCGCTTCCGCCCTCCTCACGCATTCGAGGGCTCTCTCCGGGAAGCCAAGTGCGGCCCGGGTTTGAGGGCACTGCGTCAGGTCCGTCCCATGCTGAGCTAGCTCGCCGACCCGTTCCGCGCATGCCAGCGCCCCCTGGGAATCGCTCAGGATCGTCTTCCAGGCCTCCGCCGCATATCACTCCGGATCCGGCACCTCCGGCATCGGCCCCAGGCCCAACCCCGCCCGCGCCGCCGCCAGAATCAGCGGCCGGTCCGTACTATCGCGCTCTTCCCAAAGCGGCGACCCGGGCACAAGCTCCCGAATGATCCTCTCCAACGACTCCCGAGCCTCCGGCGTGCCGATTCCTCCCAGGGCCAGGGCCGCGAGCGGCGGCAGGATCCACGCGCGACTGGTTTCCAGCTTCTTCACGAGGTCCGCAATCACAGGGATCCCGAGCGGCGAGCCGATCTTCCGAAGGAGCCGAATCGCCTGCCACTGCAGGCGCAGAGAGTGTCCATCCCGGTTGTGTGACCGCGCCATGGCAACACACGTTGGCGCCGCCAGGTCGACCTCCCGTGAGTCGATGGCATTCAGCGCTCGGCCGGCCTCGCGCCGCACTTCCCATCGAATGTCCGGGGACGCGAAGACCGCGGCCAGCATCGGCACCGCCCGAGGATCG
Source organism: Candidatus Eiseniibacteriota bacterium (assembly GCA_903844735.1). Classification (GTDB taxonomy): domain Bacteria; phylum Eisenbacteria; class RBG-16-71-46; order CAIMUX01; family CAIMUX01; genus CAIMUX01. The sequence continues at coordinate 74,291 of CAIMUX010000111.1, read as the reverse complement.
CCGATCCTCCCGAGGTGACGACATGCGCCGGCGGCTGGTCCCCCCGCGCCATTCGCTGAGCCGCCTGCCACGTAGTCCATCAGCACGTGCGGGTCGTTCGGGTTCTTCGCCCCCGAACGGCGCAGCGCCTCCCGCCCCTCATCGAGGGTGAGATCGTAGCGAGCCGGATAAAGAAAACGAGGCGCGGACAGGACCCCGAGCACCGAGGGGTCACAGAAGGTGCGCGACGGCTCTTCCGACCAGGGACCGATCGAAGAGTCGTCGTACTTCCACCCAGACTCACATTCCCGCAGGCCGGTCTCGTCTTTCAGAATCATGATCAGCATCGGCACCGCCTCTCGCATCTGTGCATGGGTGAACTGATCAAGACGATACTTGGCGGCCTGCAAAACTACAGGGACGTTGGCGCGCAGCAACGCGCAGTGGACGACCGTCGATGGAAGGCGGGCTCCTTGCAGAATCTCATCGGCCCATTTCTCAAACAACTCCTCCGCCATGGATCCTCCTCTAGCGTGCCGTGCTCCCCTAGTTCCGCCCCATCCCCCGCACCAGGTACTCCCCCATCGCATCCTCCACCCGCAGCCGGTCCCGGCTCTCCAGCCCCCGCGCCACCGCCGTAAACGCCTGTATAAACTCGAACCGCTGCACCCCAAAGAGACCCGCGCTGTGCCCCACCTCCTCCCGGACCCAGCGGCCGATCCGACCGTTGGGACTGCCCAGCCGAAAGCCCCTGAACACCGATTCGACTTCCCGTCCCGGATCGGCAATCGCCTCCGCCCTCGTCGCGGCGAGGCGCTCGGCTGTCTCGCGCCCGTGCGCGGACGCCCGATTGATCGCATCCCGCACGATCTGCTCGAAAACACCCCGGTCGATCTCCGTGTACCGCCGCTTCAGCACCTTCTGCTCGTCGGAGATGGCCGTCAGGCCATTCGCGCAGGCCTCACGGAAGAGGAGGTAACGCATTTCCATCGGTCCGGCACCGGTCTCGCTGGTAACGAAGTCGATGCCCGCAAACGCCCGGTCCCTCTTGCCGGTCGTTCCCAGCTCGAGGGGATCCGAGATGGCCGATGGAAGCAGCAGACGCAGGTGCATCTGGTCCTCGTCGACCTCGATGTTCTTCACGATGAAGTCGCCGCCGGAAACCTGATTCAGCACCCGCAGCACCTGCCGGTCATCGAAGCGGACGAAACTGTGCGCGAGGATTGCACGCAGCCGGGTGCCGTCCTTCTCAGTCAGGCGAACCAGAAACTGGCGCCCGTCCGCCTTCTCACAGGTGTCGAGGAGTACCGAGAACATCCGGATCCCCATGTTCGCCGGAATCTTCTCCAGGAACTGAATCGGGATGCCCAGCAGGTTGCAATACTGGCTGAGCGAGTTCATCGTGGGCACGGCGGTGAAGGTCGACCGCTCCCCCGTGCAGCGGAAGGCGAATCGCTCCGGCAGCGGGGCCAAAGAGTCGCGGACCCTCGGCTGGAGATGCACCAGCGGCAGGTACTCGTCGCGGTTCGCGTTGCGCTCTTTGAACACGACGTTCTCGGCGCTTCCCATCGGCATTGTGGCGGACCCTACTCTTCTTGCCACAGAATTCTCCCTCCTCTTTCACAGACCGTTTCGTCTTTGCACCTATGGCAGGCCTTGGGTGGAACGAGGCTCTTCTTGAAGCACAGGCCGGTGGCGTGTGCCCGGCCCTCATCGTCGACGAGAAGGAACCGTTTCGTATCTGGAACATGGAACCAGGCGCGGCCGTCGGGCCGGGGCTGACCGGGATCCGAAGATGCACTCGGCGGCGGATCGGGCCCCCCCGCCGGCCTTGCCACGCGGCCCGGGGTCGAAGGGGCATCCCCCTCCGCCACAAAGAGCCCCTCCTCCTTCAATGCCGCGATCCGCTTGCGCGCGTGCGCCCGAAACACCCCGGCCTCGTCGTCGTCCATGAAGTCGTAGTACGTACAAGCGCTCTTCCCCGGCGACAAGCGCATCCCCCGCCCGGCCGCCTGGATCACCTTCGCCTTGGACTTGAGTCCCCCGGCCTGGATCAGCACCTCGATGCCGTCGATGCTGACTCCTTCCTGGAAGAGTCCCGCGGTCGCCACAAGACAGGGCAGCTCTCCTTCGCTGAACGCCCGGGTGATGTCCGCCAGGCGGGCGCGGGCCAACTTGCCGTGTGCAAGACCACACTCCCGCGATGCCGGATTCGTCGCCTGCCCCTCCGGCGCTGGTACGGGCCCAGCGGCCAGACTCACCTGCCGCGGCGCCAAACGGGTTGGCGGGTCCTCCAGCGCCTTCTGGATCCCGGCCCGCAGCGCCTCGCCATGCCGAATCCGCTCCACCAAAACCAGCACGGAGCGACCGCTGCCGACCTCATTCGCCGCGATGCTAGCGATGCGTGCGTTGCGCTCCTGGTTCTCGGCGATGAACTCGCGGTAGAGAGTCGCGAATGGCTTCTCGTGCATCGCACCTGAGATGTGGCACGGACGAATCCGCACCTCGACCGGACAGGCATAGCCATTCTCCACGAGGAACGACGCAGAGTAGCGTCTGCCGGTGAGCGACCTTCCGGCCAGCGCGTCGAGCACAACCTGATCGCCACCCGTCCGGAACGGCACGGCGGTGAGGTAGTAGTGGTGCCGTGGCGCCACCGTGCGCACGAGCTTCAGGAAGGTGCGGGCCGCCGCGTGGTGCCCTTCGTCGAAGACGAGCGTTCCGCCTTTCCATTGGGTCAGATACGGCGCGTCGAGTGCGACGCCTTGCACGAGGCCGACAGTGAGCGGTTTTGGATCACAGATGCCGTCCCCGATGATCCCGGGCCGTACGCCCAGGTAGCGCTCCAGCGCTTCGACGGTCTGATGGAGCAGGGTCCGCGTGGTCACCAGATACAAGGCGGGCAGCCCGAGCCGCGCGATGGTGGCCGCCGCGAGGATCGTCTTGCCGCCGCTGGTACCGATATCGATGATGCCGTGCCCGACGCGCACAGCTTCGTCGACGACCTCCTGCTGGTAGTCGCGCAGTTCCCACCCGTGGAGCGTCCATTCGCTGCACCGGGAGAGCACAGACCGGTGATCCCGGATGCGGAACCGGACGCCCGCCCGCCTCAGCGTTCGCTTCACGACCGGGAGCGCCCCGGTCAGGAAGGAGGCTTCCGAAGGCTCGAAGACACAGGAGAGAGTCGGGCGAGCCCCGTCCCAGGACACCTGGAGGGAGGGCAGGTGGGGGTTGAGGGCCCGGTCGAGAAGCTGGGTCGGTACTGGCCCGAGTATTGTTGAAACCACGTTACCGATTGTTATCTCTACAGTTGCGTTGCGAAATGCCAAGGCCGCCACCTCCTTGCGACGCGTTCGTGCTGGGAAACAAACCGCAGGCCACAGCAAACCATGGGTCAAGGAAATAGTTTTCTGTGGGAAACTTCACTTTGCTCTTGCGAACGATGCGGGGTGGGCTAGTCTCTGGCCCGTCGTCAGTTCGGAGTGTCCAGCCCCCTCGCCGGGGGACGGAAGTGCGGGGCGGGAGGATCGACGCAGGCATGACCCCGGAAGAGCAGGCATCGCTGGGCGCGCGGATCAAGCGGTTACGCGAGGAGCGGGGCATGAGCCTGGGGGAGCTGGAAGCGGCCTCCGGAGTCACCAAGGGATACCTCTCCCAGCTCGAGAGCGGCAAAGCGATGAATCCGTCGGTGCTTTCGGCCAACAAGATCGCCCAGGGACTCGGCATGCGCCTGACCGATCTCCTCGGCGAGGTCGAGATCGATTCCACGCCGTCGGAGCACCTTCCGGCCGGGCTTCACGAGTTCATCACACGCGCGGAATCGACCGGCCTTTCCGTGAGCGCGGACGACATCCAGATGCTGTTGGGGATTCGCTACCGCGGCCGCCAGCCCGCGACCGCGGATGACTGGGCCTTGCTCTTTGATCTGATCAAGCGGATCGTCGGACCTTGAGCGCAACTCTCCTGGAACGTCGCGCAGCCACGCCAGACCTGCCCGTACGGTATTGAGCCATCGAAAGGCGCACCATGCCGGCCCCCCGTCACCCCGCATCACGTAGCGGCAACATGGACGATCGCGACGCCGGCATCCCCGGTCTTGACGAGGCCCGCACCCTCGCGCGCGACCTTCTCGCCACGACGCAACAAGAATGCCCCGGCTGGAACCCTCCGCCGTTCACCCCGGACCTTTACGCGAGGGTGCTGGACATCGCCGTCCTGCGCGTTGACGAGGCCGGCCCCTGGGACGCCATGTACATCCCGCTGCAGGCGAAGCCCCGCATCATCCTCAACACCCGCAACGCCTCGGCGGGGCGCGTGAACTTCAGTCTCGCGCACGAGATCGCCCACTCGCTCCTTGACCCGGCGCCGAGCGGCACCCGCTATTTCCGCGCGCGCACGGACTATTACGACGGCAGCGTCGCGACCCACAAGCTCGAACGCGCCTGCGATGAGATCGCCGCCGAGCTCCTCATGCCGGGATTGTGGTTTCGCGAGGCGATCTCCCGCCGGGGCGTTTGCGCACAGGCGGTGCCGGTCATCGCGGGCGATTTCGGGGTCTCGCTGGAGGCTGCCGCCGCACGGATCGTGGAAACGGCCGAGTCTCCCTGCGCGGTGGGTTTCTTCCACCACACCGATCCGGGAGGGCGGATTACGAGTCCTCCGTCTGCCTCACGGGCATGGCCAGTGTCGGAGGAGGAGAGCGGCTCCTGTTGGCGCACGCGGCGCGTCTTCCACGGCACGGGCTTTCCTTGGCGGTTCCGCACGGCCCAGCCTGTCGCCGCCGACTCGGTTCTGATGACCACAGCGCTGACGGGACGGCCTGGTTCGGCCGTGGAGGCATTCCGGCTCGGGCGGACGTGGGTCGCATTGCGGGTGACGACGGCTGCTGTCGGAGCCTCTGCGGGCCGGGCCCCGCGGGCGGTGATTGGCGCCTTCTCGCCGGCTCAGTAGGGTCGTCATTCCCGGCATAGCGCCGCGCGCCACGCCGGGAAGAACTTTCTTCATTCTGGCTACCTTGGCCGTTACCAAACATGTCGTGGGCTGGATAGTCGAAACACCTTGACTCGCGGATGTAGTCGAATAGTTATTCGCCGATGACTTCAAGGGAATACCGGCTCCGTTATCCTGAGTGCCGGGACCTGCTCACCAAACGTCTCGGTGAGCCCGCACCCGGCCGTATCCAACTGCTCACCGGACCCCGGCAGGTCGGGAAGACCACGCTGCTCCTGGAACTCGCCGACCTGTTCGGGGAGCAGGCGATCTATGGAGCCAGAACCCGCAATCCCGAAAACCACCGTTTGTAGAAACCGCGATCACGGGTGAGCAGTCGATCGGCAGCAACCTGGGCATGGGCTGCGATCAGGAAATCCGGAATCAGCCGCTCACGCGCGCCCCCGGCGCGCCGGTACTTTCCCCAGGCCTCACCTGCCAGCAGGGCCGCGTCCTGCGAGATCGGTGAGAACCCGGCGCCCAGCAGTTCGAGGGATCGCAGCAGCATGTCCCTCCGGGGGAAGCAAGGCCTCAGCTCGGCAACCACGATTTCGCAGACCAGAATCGTCCCTTCGCGCAGGCAGCTCCGAAGAGCAGCTTGAGAAGCAACGAGATGTGGGGGACTGGCTGCGAAGACATCCAACAGAACCGAGGTGTCTACAGCCGTGATCACTCGGCCGGTCCCCGGACGACGGCAAGGTAGGCGTCCACGTCCAGGGACTGTTTGATGATGCCGGTGACGGCGAGCACCGCATCCTTGGTCGGTTCGACCTTCTCGCCCACCAGCTTACCCCCCGCGGCCTGGAACTCGATCGCGGTGCCGGCTCGCAGACCAAGCCGGTCCCTGATCGGCTTCGGTATGGTGACCTGGCCCTTTTCGGAAAGTATTGCTCTCATGGCGACCTCCCTATTCCTACCTTCAGTGTAGGAATTCCTACTCGGCAAGTCAAACAGAAAGCCCCACCACGCGAGCCGCGCGACTCACCCGATTCCGCACTCCACCCCTGGCCGGCGGGGAACCGCGAGCCCCGGATTCATGCGCGATCCGTCCATCCAAGGGATCGCCCCATCAGGAGCCCAGCCCCGCCTCCCGGCGCGCCGCCTCCCACTCCCGCTGGATGGCGAGAGTCTGCACCCATCGCTCGATGTAAGGCCGGTCGAGAGTCTCCCCGCAGATTCGCAACAGCGTCGCGACGTCCTCGATCTGCCGGTCCGATCCGCCGAGCTTGGCCCATTCGAGCTTGGAGAGAACCGTGTCCTCCACGCTGGTCACGTAGAGTCCCAGACCCGCGAACTCGACAACGGCCCGCCGTTCGAACTCGATGAGGCTGAAGGCTCTTGATCTCCGGATGATCAGGTCGATCTTCCAGCCGCTGGCGAAATCGACAACGTTGAACTGCAGCTCGCGCTGGATTGCCTCCCGCGCCGTGTTCAGATCGAAGTAGTACTCGGAATCCGGCAGCCGGGCGCGCAGGGCGCCGAGCTGGTCGAGCTGTGGTGCGATCACGATGTCGATGTCCTGGGTCGCGCGGGGGGCACCATGAATGGAGAGGGCCAGGGACCCGGTGATCATGTATGGAATCCCGACGGTATCGAGCACGCCGACGAGGCGTCCCAGGACGTCTTCAGGACTCACGGGAGATCCGGGGGCAGCGAATAGGGCAAGAACGCGTACCGGAGCAGCTCGCGCCGGCATTCGGCATCGGTCCACGCGGGGTGCCGGGTGCGGATTCCGGCCAGGGCCAGCCCCTTCGTCAAGGCACTCATCTCGAACGCCAGCCGGAGCCGTTCGGCCGGCGTCATCCTGCGCCGGATGTTGTCCTGGATCGCCTGGGCGACGTCCGTCGTGTCGGTCATTCCTACCTCGCGGGTCTGCAACCTCGACGAGATTATGGACCGGCCGCCCCCCCGGTGACCACCTCAACATCCTTCCGCTGCCCCGACTCCGCGATGGCCCGTGGCACGTCAACGAAAAACGCCAGCAGCACCGAGCCAACCACGAAGAAGACGACCAACGAGAGCAGGGCCGGCCGCAAGCTCCCCGTCCACTGGTTCACCAGACCGAAGGCCAGCGGCCCGATCCACGACGTTCCGCGCTCGCTGACCTCGTAGATCGAGAAGAACTCCGCCTCCCGGCCGGGCGGGATCATCTTGGAGAACAGGCTGCGGCTGATCGCCTGGCTGCCGCCCAACACCACGGCGATGCATGCGCCCAGCACCCAAAACTGCGCCACCCGGTGGTCGCCCTTCAGGCCGAAACAGGCAAAGGTCACGACGATCGACCAGATCGCCAGGCTGATCAGCAGCGACCTCTTGGCGCCCACCCGGCCGGCCAGGCGCCCCCAGAACAGCGCCCCGCCGAACGCCACGAACTGAATCATCAGGATGATCATGGTCAGCGTGCCTTGGTCGATCTGCAGTCCGCCCTGGATCAGCGGGGCGGCGGCAAAGACGGCAGCCACGGCGATGACAGTCTGGATGCCGTCGTTGTAGACCAGGTAGGCGAGCAGGAAGCGAAGCGTGTGCGGGTACCTGTAGGCCTCGCGGAAGGTTTGGCGGAGTTGCTGGAAGCCGACGGTCAGGTAGGTTGTGCCGATCGGGAGAGGCCGGGCCGCGTGGCGTGGGCGCAAGGTGGCCCAGGTCCAGAACGACCAGCCCAGCCACCACAGGCCGGCCGAGGCGAGGTTGATTCGCACCGCCAGTCCCGTAGGAACGCCAAGACGCTCGCGAAACTGGTAGAAGAGCAGATTTCCCAGCAGCAGCAGACCGGCGCCCAGGTAACCCATGGCCCAGCCGAATGACGAGGTGCGATCGCGCCGGTCTTCGCTCGCAATATCGGGCAGATAGGCATTGTAGAAGACCATGGCAGCACCGAAGGCCAGGTTGGCGACGATGTACAACACGCCGCCCATCCACCAGAGGTCGCCACGGACAAAGAACATCGCGAGAGTCGCGGCAGCACCGAGGGTGGCGAAGAGCTGCATCATCTGCTTGCGCACGTGCGAGTAGTCGGCAATGGCGCCCAGGATCGGGAGGAACAGCACCTGGAGACCGACCGAGAAGGAAATGCAGTACGGCAGGAAGGAGTCCGGGGCCACCGGGAGGCCGAAGAACGGGATCGTGGAGGTACCCGCGCGCGCGGCGGCGGCCCGGGCGAGGCCGGCCACGTACGGACCGAGGAACACCGTCCCGACGGTCGTGCTGAAGGCGCTGTTGGCCCAGTCGTACATGGCCCAGCCGCGGGTTTCGCGTCGGTCGTTGATCATCGAGGGTGCGGCCACGGCTTCTCGTCTCCCGCGGGAAGGAGGTCTCATCGGTGCTTCGGACGCCGGCGAGGAGTGTCGGGGATCCTCTGGTGGCTCGCAAGAGGGGCTTGCCTATCGACCCTCGTGGAGACATCTGGCCGACTTTCCCCCCCGGGCGCGTGCCCTGACTCGTGCCCCCATTCGTGCCCCGGCTCGTGCCTCGGTTCGTACCCCGATTCTTGCATCGCCCCACCCCGCCGTGGGTGCTATCCTCCCCTCCGGTCGCGCCGCGGACATTTCCATCGACAGCGCGACCGGTGGCCTGTCACTCGTCAGGGAGGTCTCCATGGCCCGCACACGCTCGCCCGGATTCGACCGGATCGTTCACGAGGAATACGACTCTCCCTTGGGCCGTCTCTTCCTCGCCCAGGGCGTCCGGCGGGAGTCGCGGATGGTGCCGGTGGCGGTCTTCTTCGTGGGACCGAGAGCCGGGCCAACCGCGATAAGCGCGGGCACGGAAAACCCCGCGCACTACCTGGAATGGTTCTACCCCGATGTTCCGCACGTGACCGGTCCCTGCCGGGACTTGCGCGGGCGGCTCGACCGGTACTTCAAGAAGGGTGCGTGGGAGCCGATGGACGTGCCGGCGGAACTGGCCGGCACTGACTTTCAGCATGCGGTCTGGAAGAAGATCGCCCGCATCCCCGCGGGAGAACGCCGCACCTACGGCGAGATCGCGGCTGCGCTGGGAAAGCCCCGGGCTGCACGCGGTGTCGGCCAGGCGACCGGCGCCAACCCGCTTTCCATTGTCGTGCCGTGTCACCGCGTGGTCGGCGCCGACGGGCGCATCACCGGCTACGGCGGAGGAATCGGCCGCAAGGAATGGCTGCTGCGGTGGGAAGAAGAGCCCGTCAGACCCTGACCACGGCACCGCCCCGGATCCGGTGTTTATGCCAACCCAGGAGGACCCCTTGGCTACGCTCTGCCCCTTCCTCGGTTCCGACTGCGTCGAAGACAAGTGCAAGATGTGGCGGGACGGCGACTGCCTGATCCCGGCGTTCCTGTCTACTTCCATCGTCCGCAACATCCAGGAACTCGCCCACGATGAGGAAGAGTTCGAAGAGGATGAGTTCGACGAGGAGGAGTTCGAGGACGAAGACGACGACGAAGACGACGACGACGAAGAAGACGAAGAAGACGAGGAAGAAGGCCCGGAAGACGCCGGGAACGGGAAGAAAAAATAGCTTGCGCGACCAGGCCGCCACTCCGCTAGCGGGGCGGCGGTATCTTGTGAACGTCCGTTCACAAAGATCTTGACGTCCTCATCGATCGGCCCGTATCGTGAACGAGTGTTCACGGTGTGGGGAGGATGAGGAGGCCGCGGTGGTTGTGACACGCTCTTCTGGCGCGGGGAGCACGGAAGGGCCCGGTCCGGCGGCGCCCGGCGCCCGCGGCCTCGGTGCAGACAAGCAGCGACAGACCGTCGAACGTCTCGCCGAAGACATCTTCGCCAAACGGGGCTATCGCGGCGCCACCATCCGCGAAGTTGCCGCCAAGGCAGGCTGCAGCGTCGGGCAGCTCTACAATCTCTACCCCAACAAGTTAGAGCTCTATCGCGCCATCATCGATGCCAAGGCGGGCCTCCTGAGCAGCCTGGCTCAGCAGACCCTCGACTCGGCCACTTCTCCGGAGGAACGCTTGCGACGCATGGTCTACCTGCTCCTCGGTTTCTTCCAGGAGCATGTGAGCATGTTTCGCATCTTGGCACTGGAAACCGGACCGCTTCTCGCCCGCGGAAACCGCCACTTTCTCGATCGCGTGGACCAGTGGCGGGAAGAGATTCTCGACCGAACCACGGAAGCCATCCGTCAGGGGCAGCGGGACGGAGCCTTTCGGGTTGAGCTCGATGCCCAACTCACGGCGATCTCGTTTTTCGGCCTGCTCAAGGGACACACGGGCGAGTGGATCCTGCACATGGACGGGATGCTGGTCGATCGCGCCGACGCGATCCTCGATCTGTTCTTTGCCGGCGTGCGGCGGGGGAGGAGGCGATGATGTGGATGTCCCGGGGCCTTGTTGCGATCGTGGCGGCGGCGACTGTCGCGTGGGGAACGCCGGGCCGGGCCGGGTCGTCGGGTGCTGCCCCGCAGGAGGGCAGACAGGAACCGGACCTGCTCGCGCAGGATGGTGAACCGGGAACCATCACAAACAGGCAGGGTCGCGGGCCGGAGCCATTCCTGCTCATGCCGGACCGAGGCGACACACTCGGCGTCTCTTTGGATCAGTGCGTCGAGAGGGCGCTGCGTTCCGGCGAGGAGGTTCGTTCCGCCGAGGCGGTCCGCTCCACCGCCCACGCCCGTTACCTCCAAGCGCGTTCCACCGCACTGCCCCAGGTCACGCTGAGCACGACGTATACACGGCAACTGGAGAGCATCTTCCAGGGGACCGGTGACTCGGGGTACAAGTTTGAGCCGGATACTCTGGCTTCCATCGATGATCGCGTTCGTTATCTTGAAGACCAGCTTCCGGCCTCCGGGTTCTACGCCATTTCCCAGCTCTTCTCCAACAGCAGTTTCGCCAGCGAGAACTCCTGGAACACCGCCCTCGGCCTACGGCAGAAGCTCCTGCAGGGCGGTTCGATCGTCGCCTCGATAGCGGCAGCCGGCCACGCCCTCGAAGCCTCGCGACAGGCCCTCGAGGACAAGCGGTCGGAGATCTCGCTGCAAGTGCGGGCGGCCTACCTTGACGCGTTGCTGGCCGAGCGGGGGGCACGGATCGCTGCCCTGGCGCTGGAGCAGGCCGACACTCAGTTGCGACGCGTTCGGCTGCGGCAGGAGGCGGGCCAAGCCTCCGAGTTCGATCTGCTTGGCGCCGAGGTGCAGCGGGAGAACCAGGTGCCCTCCGTGCGGGCCGCTCTTTCACAGCGCGAACTGGCAGCGCGGGAACTGCGGCGGCTGGCCAACCTTCCCGAGGGCGTGCCGCTGCGGCTGACCACTCCCCTTCTCGACGAGGCGGTCCTCCCGGCCGCCCCGGCGCTGGTCGACACGACCGGTATCGTTGGTGATGCACTCCGAGCCTCAGGTGTCCGTGCCCTCGATGAGCTTCTGGCGGCACGAGGACACGCCGTGACGGTCGCCCGCGCCGGCTACTTTCCGGACTTTTCGCTCTTCGCCAACGTCTCGCAGCAGGCGTTCCCAAAGAACACCTTCCCGGGACGACGCGACTGGCGGCGGGACAAGAACATCGGACTCGCGGCCACCTGGACGATTTTCGATGGCTTTCTCACCAGGGGTTTGGTGGAGGAGTCGATCGCCAACAAGACGACCGCCCGCCAGAATCTGAACCAGGCGCGTGAAATGGTGCGTCTGGCTGTGGTGCAGGCATGTTGGGAATTGGATCGCGCCGCGGCCGACCTGCAGGCGCGGACGCGCACCGTGCAGCTCGCCAAGCGGGCGCTCGACCTCTCCGGCCTGCGCTACGAGGAAGGCGCGTCGGGATCGCTCGAGGTCTCCGACGCACGGATCGCCTGGCAGATGGCGCAGATCAACGAGGCTGTGGCGCGGCGCGACTACTTCACGGCGCTCGCCCGGTTGGAACGGTACACGGGGCGGCCGCTCTTCACGGGCGCGGCACCGCCGGTGGGGGGTGGGCGATGACGGAAGAGCACGAGGTCGCGTTGAGGGGAAGGGATCCGGGCGATAAGCATCGGCTGGAGCGCCACAAACCAGGGGAGCGGACGACCATGAGACACCGGATGCGGATCCTGGCGACGGGAGGCCTTCTTGCGCTGGTGGCAACGATAGGCTGCAGCTCGGCTGCCTCGGAGAAGAAGATCGAGGCGGCGCGCAAGGCCGCGGCCGAGCAGGCGATTCTCGTCAACGCCACCGACGTGACCGCGGCGGTACGGCGGCGGCTCGAGGCGGGGATCTCCTTCACCGGTGAGCTGAAGCCGATAGATGAAGTGAGAATGACCGCCCACCTTGACGGCGACCTTCAGGGCGTCTTCGTCCGCGAAGGAACCCACCTGCGGAAGGGTCAGTCGATGGCGGTGTACAACCCGCGGGATGTGCGGAATCTCAAGTCGGCCGCGGAAGCCGGTCTGCTTGCGGCCAAGTCGGCTCTAGTCTCAGCGCAGAATGCGGAGCGTCGCGCGAAGAAGCTTCTCGAAGCCGGAGCGGCTGCGCCCAGCGATCTCGAGGCGGCAGAGGCGGCCCGGACAGCCGCTGAGGCGCAGGTGCGTGCCTCCCTGGCGCAGAGCGAACTGGCCGATGACAACGCCGATCGGCTCGCGGTCCCGGCTCCGATTTCCGGCTGGGTCAGCCAGGTTTTCGTTCATACCGGCGACCGAACCGCGAGAAACGACCCTCTCTTCACCGTTGTCCGCACCGACACCCTCGAACTGTCGGCCACCATCCCCTCCGAGACCCTGGGACGCGTGCGGCCCGGCACCCCGATCACCATCCGCGTCGACGCGTTCCCGGGCGAAAGCTTTGACGGCGTCGTGGACCGGATCAATCCGGCCACCGAGCCCGGAACGCGGCAAATCCGGATCTACACCCGGGTACCCAATACCGACGGGCGGCTGGTAGGCGGCCTCTTCGCCAGCGGGCGTGTCGTCGATCGGTCCAAGGACGATGCGGTGACCGCGTCCGTGAGCGTTCTCCGCCGCGAGGGTGTTGATCAGGTCGTCTACCGTTTGCGGGGTGGTGTCGCCTCGCGCACCGTGATCCAGACCGGCCTGCTCGACGAAGAGCAGGGGATCATCGAGTTGATCGGCGCAGTGCAGACCGGCGACTCGCTCCTTTCCGGCGTGGTGCCCGGGTTGCGGGACGGAGCCAGAGTGAGGGTCATCAAAGGCACCGGTGCCGATGGTGCAGCACCTGCCGGCACCCCGGCGGAACGGTCCGCGGACAAGCCGGCGGGCAGTCGGTAGATCGCCAAGGGCGGCGCCGGCACGCGCTGATCCTTTCAACCTCACGCGAGAAGGCGGGAAATCATGTTCCTCTCCGATGTCTCGATCAAACGCCCGGTCTTCGCCACCATGCTCATGCTGGCGCTGGTGACGCTGGGCACCTTCAGCTACCGCCGCCTCTCCATCGACGAGTGGCCGAACGTGGAGTTCCCGTTCATCGTGGTGCAGACGATCTACCCGGGCGCCTCCCCGGAGACGGTCGAGCGCGACGTCACCCGCAAGATCGAGGAGGCGGTGAATCCGCTCCAGGGGGTCCGCAATCTCACTTCCAGCTCCCTGGAAGGGCTGTCTTCGATCTTCATCGAGTTCGAGCTGAACGTAAAGGACGTCGAGGCCCAGCAGGATGTCCGCTCCAAGATCGAGGAGATCCGCGAGGAACTCCCCGCCGACATCGAGAACCCCAAGGTCCTGCGTTTCAACATCGCCGACACCCCCATCGTGTCTCTCTGCCTGACCTCCAGCACCCGGAGCCTGCGCGAACTCACCACGCTCGCCGACGAGACCCTGCGCAAGGCGTTCGAAGGGGTGGACGGCGTCGGCCAGGTGATCATCGTCGGCGGCGAGAAGCGGACCATCGCCGTGGAGCTGGACCCGGCGCGGTTATCCGCGCGGGCCGTCACCGTCGACCAGGTGATGGGCGTCTTGAGCACCGAGAACATGGAGGTCCCGGCGGGGCGTCTGGAGCTCGGACCGCGCGAGCAGCTCGTGCGCGTGGCCGGACGCCTGCTGCAGCCGGCCGATTTCGACAAGCTCGTGGTCGACACCCGCGACGGAGTGCCGATCCGTCTCGGCGACGTCGCGACCACCATCGACGACGCCGAGGAAGCACGGTCGGCCGCCATGTATAACGGATCCCCCGCTATCGCCATCGACCTCCGCAAGATCACCGGCGGAAACACCGTGCAGATCGCGGAGCGGGCCAAGGCTGCCGCCGACGAGCTGCGCAAGATCCTTCCCGCCGGCGTGGAGCTCACCACCGTCCGGGACAACTCCCAGTGGATTCGCGACTCGGTGGATGACGTCAAGACCACCCTGCTCCTCGGTGCTCTCCTCACCGTGCTCGTGGTCTTCACGTTTCTCAATTCCTGGCGCTCGACGGTCATCACCGGGCTGACCTTGCCGGTGTCGGTCATTGCTTCGTTCCTCGCTATCCACACCTTCGGCTATACGCTCAACACCATGACCCTGATGGCCCTCTCACTCGCCATCGGGATTCTTATCGACGACGCCATCGTGGTGCGGGAGAACATCGTCCGTCACGTGCACATGGGCGAGGACCACTACCTGGCGGCGAAGCGGGGAACCAGCGAGATCGGCTTCGCCGTGCTCGCCACCACCATGAGCACGCTCTGCGTCTTCGTACCGGTGGCGTTCATGGGCGGCATCGTCGGGAAATTCTTCCGCGAGTTCGGCGTCACCGTGGCCGCCGCCGTGGCGGTGAGCCTCTTCGTCTCCTTCACTCTCGACCCGATGCTCTCCTCTGTCTGGTACGACCCGGTGGCCGAGGAGAGCGCTATCCGGCACGGGATCGGCAAGACGCTCGAAAAGTTCAACCGCGGCTTCATCGGCCTTGGGAAGTGGTATCGCGGGGTCATCGGCTGGGCACTTTCCCATCGTCCCATCGTCATCGGCATCGCGGTCGTCGCGTTCATCGGAGCGATGGTGCTCTTCCCGCTGGTGGGCGGGACCTTCATGCCGGACGCCGATACCGGACAACTCACAGTGTCGGTCGCCTCTCCCGTCGGCTCCACGCTCGACTACACGCGCGACCGCTTGCGCGAAGTGTCGAGCCTCATTCGCCGCCACGACAAGGACGTCGGTTATACCTATGAGACGATCGCCGGAGGTTTCACCGCTCAGGTCAACGAAGCGGAAATTTTCGTCAAGCTGGCGGAGAAACGGAAGTTTGCCTTCGGCTTCGAGAAGGGCAAGGACGGGAAGAAACACTTTGTCTCCGGCTGGAAGGGTACGCGCACGCTTCGGCAGGCGGAGATGATGAAGCTCTTCCGCCGGGAACTGGAGACGCTCCCCGGAATGACCATCGCCGTGCTCGACGCCGGCGGGTTTGGGGGCGCCCAGCGGCCGATCCAGATCTACGTTCAGGGAGACCAGATCGAGGAACTGCGCCGCATCAGCGACGGCGTGTTGAAGGTCGTGCGGACCACCCCCGGGGCCATCGAGGCCAAGTCGGGACTCGAGGAGGAGCGACCCGAGGTCCGGCTCGACCTGCGCCGCGACGTGGCCAACGAGATGGGCATCGGCATCGGCACCCTCGCCCGCACGCTGCGACCGGCCCTGGCCAGCGCGAAGGCATCGACCTGGCAGGACCCATCCGGCGAGAACCACGACGTCACGGTGCGGCTGCCCAAGTCAGCCCGACGCTCCGTCGATCAGCTCGCGGCGCTTCCTCTGGCCTCAGCCGGGCGGGATCCGCGGACAGGCGCGCCGATGATCGTCACCCTCGGCCAGGTCGCCGACATTTCGGAGAGCTCCAGCCCGCAGAAGATCGAACGGCGCGACATGAAGCGCGTGGTCACGGTGGAAGCGAACTTCGAGGGCCGCGCTCTCACCGAGGTGAGCAAGGATATTCAGACCGGTGTCGACGCCCAGATTCAGATTCCGTCTGGTTACCGCGTCCGCATGGGTGGCGAGACCGAGCAGTTCTCGGAAACGGTGGGCTACATCCTGGAGAGCCTCATGCTCGCCATCATTTTTATCTACCTCGTGCTGGCCAGCCAGTTCGGATCGTTCCTGCAGCCGCTGGCGATCATGTTCTCGATGCCGCTCTCGCTGGTCGGCGTCATGATCGCCCTGCTCGCCACCCACACCACCTTCAACCTCATGAGCATGATCGGCGTGATCCTGCTGATGGGTCTGGTCACAAAGAACGCGATTCTGCTGATCGACTTCACCAACAAGGGCCGGGACGGCGGGAAGACCCGCAGCGAAGCGCTCATCGATGCCGGCGAGATCCGGCTGCGGCCCATCGTCATGACCACCCTCGCGATGATCTTCGGGATGATGCCGCTGGCCCTGGCCTTGGGAGCCGGGGCGGAGTTCCGGGCCCCGATGGCCCGGGCGGTCATCGGGGGACTGGTGACCGGTTCACTGCTGACTCTGATCGTGGTACCGGTCGTCTATTCGCTGTTTGATGACCTGGGGCGGAAAGTCTCGAGACTGCTGACAGGAGGACGGTCGGGGAAGGGGCATGCGGCGGGGGAGAAGGCGGGGGCGTAACCCGTGCGATGCGCGAGCGCTCAGCGGCGACGAGCCTGATGCATCGTGCGAGCCACGGTCTTCGGATCCTGCGCCGCTGAAGCATGTGCCGGCGGACGCGGCCAGGATCCGGATCCGCCGGCTTGCATTTGAACGCGGGGGACAGACGACCACGCCCGAGCACGCTTGGATCTGACCCGACTCGTCCTCAACGGGTTCCCGGAAGAGACACAGCGGAAGTCCGCGTAGATCGTCACTCCCCCAACCGATCCGCTTTGCTACAAACCGCGTGCGCACGGATCGCCAGCGCAACGCACTGCCGATACCGCACCCTGTCCGGTCGCGGCGCGGATGACCTGTCTCCGGGACGAACGGGATGCTGAGGGAGTGCAGGCAAACGAAATAGTGGCCCGCGCCGGCCCGCCGGCCCGATGCGTCCCGACCGTCCCAATCGATCTGGTGCAAGCCGGAAAAGAGATCGCGGTTCAGGAGGACCCCCCGCAGTCGGCCCCCGGTGTCGAACACCCGGAGCGTCACCCGCTCCGGGCGCGGCAACTCGAATCGGATCCGGCTCGACTCTCGAGACACAGTGGGACACAGCCATAGCGATCCCGGGCCGGTGTTCACGATCTCCGTCGGTGACCCGTAATGGGCGATTGTCGCCTGCATTTCCGGGCTCAATTGCTTCACAAGTTCGGCATTGTACGCATGGGAGCTGGTGTCCGCCAGAATGGCCGGGGCGGCGCCAAATATCCGCGCGGCGCCGATGGCGTACCCTCGCGACTTCGCCGCGGGCGACCCTTGACGATGCCCCGAAATCCAAAGGATGAAAGTGCGATCAGGCCACGCGCGGACCTCAGAGCCCGAGACCCGCGAAATCCGGGTTCATTTCAAGCGGTCTTGGCACAAAGGACAAGATCGACGCCGTAGTCAAGGACGTGCAACAGAAACGGCGCCCGGTCGACGGACCTGCGGTAGTTCGTCGGGTCGAGCAGCCGGTAAAGCTGAGTCGGGAGAGCGTCGAGACGCCGAATGACCCCCGCCCTGAGATGGCACTCTCCTCGACCCGCCTCTGCTTCCGCGGCGACTTCGAGGACAGGATCGTCGGGGGGGCAGGGCATCGGGCCGCGTTAACCGTCCGACCTCTCGATCAGTCGATAGAGCGTGCCCCGATGGATCCCGAGAATCCGCGCCGCCCGAGAACGGTTTCCCCCCGCCGCCCGCAACGCACGGTCGACCTCGGCCGCATCCGGCGGAAGGTTCGCCGTGGCTTTCACAACAATCGGGGATCGAGCCTTAGGGTGGCGATCAGACGGCACTGTCTTCGCCGGGCTTCCATTGTTCGCACCCAAGTGCCCCTGCAGCCGTTGAAGCGTGACCCTCGTTTCTCCCACCCGCGCGAGCGAAGTCCGCACACGACGCAGATAGTGGTCCAGCTCACGGACATTCCCGGGCCAGGCGTACGTCCGCAGGACGCCCAGGGCATCGTCGTCCAGCAGCCCTGCGGGCAACTCCGTCCCACGCGTCTGACGAGTCCAAAGAGACGCCACCAACTCGGGCAGGTCCTCCAGCCGGTCGCGCAGAGGCGGCAGTTCCAGCACTCCTTGCGCCAGCCGATAGTAGAGGTCGGAACGGAACCGATTTCTGCTGACCAGATCCTTCAGTGGACGATTGGTGGCCGCTACCACGCCGAGTTGAACATGGAGAATCCTGGTCGAACCAACGGGACGCACTTCGCCTGAATCCAGGAAACGCAGCAACGCCACCTGTCCGCGCAGGCCCACCTCGCCGATCTCGTCGAGAAAGAGCGTGCCGCCGTGTGCTGCGACCGCCAGGCCCAAACGCGATTGGCCGGCACCGGTGTATGCACCTTTCTCGACCCCAAAGAGTTCCGCCCCGAAGAGGTCAGGCAGGACAGCGCCGATGTTCACCGGCACGAGCGGCCCCTTGCGCCCGCTCAGACTGTGAATGCCGCGGGCCACGAGTTCCTTCCCGGTGCCCGTTTCGCCCTGCACGAGTACGATGCTGCCGGAGGTGGCCATCATCTCGGCGTCCCGGAGCAGGGAGTGAAGCTTTGGAGACCGGGTGACCAGGCCGAGATGCCTCCAGGTTTCGTGGAGGCCCTCTGGCCGACGCCCTCGGGAATGGGGGCTGGGGATCCTCGCCGGGACGGCGAGGTACCGACACGACGGGGCGCCACATCCAACTGCCGGGTCCGGCGGCGAGGCGTCGGTCCCGGTCGCCCGGGTTGCGGCCGCCTCCGGCGCCATCACCGGCGCCATCTCGGCATTCGCTTCCAAGGTTCGCTCCGCCAGAAGGGATGCCCGCGCCGGATGGGTCGGTGGCTCCTCGCCGCGGCCCTCGCCGTGGCCATCGCGGTCGCCTTCGTTGTCGAGGAACTCCAACCAGCGATCCACCAGCCGGATCTCCAACTGCTCGTTCATGGCCCGCAACCGGCTCCCGGCGGTTATCAGGGCTGTCCTTGCCTCAGCTCTCCGGTCAAGTCTGTACAACGCAATCGCTCCCAGACGGAGCGCCTGCGACTCTTCCCACGGGAGTCCGGTCTTCGCTGCGCTGGCGCGAGCGGTGTCGGCTGCCTTCCAGGCCTGTGTCGGATCGCCCGCCACGAGCGACAGCAGAGCTTCGCGGATCCCGCACTCGGCGATCAAGTCACCTTCGGGTGCCATTTTCTCCGCGATACGGCGACACAGGGACAGGATTCGCCTGGCAGTGCTGAGCCTTCCCACCAGAATCAACGCCTCGCCCAGGAACTCCAGGGCCAGTGCCTGCTCGCGGGGCATGCGCAGACGGCGGGCCTCCAACCATCCTTGAAGCAGTCGGCGGCGGCCCTCGTCGAACTCGCCACGGCGGACGGCGACCAGCCCCAGGCCGAGCCCGGTGCGAAGGACCAGTTGGGGCTGCGCAATCTCGCGGGCCCGGCGGTGCGCGCATTCGAGAATCGTGGCGGCCTCGCGCACCCACCCCAATCGATTGAGGAGCAGGCCACGGTTGAGCTGACTCCGGGCCATGCTGACCAGATCGCCGGACAACTGGTGGAACGCCTCCGCCTGCGTGTAGAGACTCAGCGCCTCCGGAAATCGACCGCGCTGTTTCAGGGCGCCGGCCAGGCAGACCCGCGCGAGCCCCCGCAGGCCTGCGTCACCACTCTGGTCCGCGGCGTCCACCGCCTGGGCTCCCAGCATCTCGGCAGTATCGAGATCACCCAGCCGAATCGCCACCCCGGCACGGGCAGACGCCAGGCGGGCGCGGGTCGCCACGCTGCAGCCTTGCAAGGCTGGGGCCGGGATTCCATCCCCCAGTGCCTGGGCTCGGCCATACTCGCCGAAGCTGTCTCTCCAGATCATGGTCAGCCGCAGGCCGCACACCGCTTCGTCCGGTGCGGTGCCAAGGTGCTTCACAGACAACATCTCGAGCTCCGCTCCCCACCTCGCGAAGCAGTGTGGATGCCCGAGAGAAAAGCAGTTGCGCAGAAACACGGTCAGGATCTCCAGGCGCTGCGTCCCGCTCATCCCCAGATACCGGGGATCGCCGGCCACGATAGGCTCGAGAACCTCGTGGGCGTGCTGGGGCGGGGCGGCCCGAAGATAGCCGGATAGCGTGACGGCGTTCACCCCGAGTTCGCGTGGCACGACCCCGGGACGCGCCCCGCGGAGACATCGGAGGAGGCCCTCCGTGATCCCCATGCCCTCCGGTCGGCCGGGGTGCTCGGATCGAGGGTCCGCACTTTGAGGTTCCACCGGTTGCGGGTCCGACCGCCCGGCGGAGTCCCGCAGATGTCCGAGGTTTTTCGCGATCGGATCTCTGGCGCTGCTGTCCATGGGCGGAGGCCTTTCCATGTTGCGTGTCTTGGTGCCCTGGCCGCCGAGTCCGACCAACCTGGAGTGTCCGTCCGGGCAGAGTTCGTCCCGACAAGAACACCCGGGCAATGGACGCCCCTCCAAAAAGTTGCGCGCGGGGCTATCCTGGAACGTGTCCATGGCGCCGGCGACTGCCTGGGGAAGGGCCATGGACGCGGAGGCACCAATGGCGGGTAACTACGGACCCGACAAGGATTCCGCTCGATGCACACCCCCCGGCAGAGACGGCGCCTTGGGCGCCGTCGGGGGATGTGGCAAGTCGTGAACCAAGAGCAGTGCCGGCGATTATCCCTGTCCCATCATCTTCACCAATCGCATGATCTCACCCTCGGTCTGCGCCTCCATGAAGTCTTCACGGTAGTCACGCTGCGAAAACGCCTCTGCCATCTGCCGGTAAAACTTGAGGTAGGCAGTGTCGTCGTAGGGCGGGGCCACCATCACGAAGAAAAGGTGGGCCGGTGCTTCATCCAAGCAGTCAAACCCCACGCCCGGGGTCGAACGGGCGAACCCGATGAGTAGCTCCTTGGCATAGATGGTTCGGACATGCGGGATTGCCACCCCGCTGGCAAGGCCGGTGGTGGCCTTACGTTCGCGACCGATCAAATCCTGGAGGAGCTTGTTGCGGTTACTCACCCGCCCGGAGCGGTTGACTAAGTCGACCAGTTCACCCAGAACCCGTCCCTTGATGTCCCAGAGGTACTGCTCGGGCGGGATCTCCTCGCGCTCCTCCTCGGGAATGTCCCGAGTCTCCAGCTCGAGCAGGATCAGCTCGGGCTTGAGCAGTCGCGCCAGATTCATCCAGACCTCCTCCGTACCTCCCGTCGTCACGCCGGACTCTCAGGGGCCAGCCGGTGTCGCAGCGGAGCGTTCATGGACAGCCCAGTCTCCACGAACAGCCCAGTCTCCACGAACAGCTCAGTCTCCATGAGCAACTCAGTTTCCACGAACGGCGCAGGCTAACTGAACTGGTGGATCATCGCTTCGATGTCCACCGGTGGCGGCGCCTCGAGCTTGCGTCCGCTGCGCCGCAACCCCTCTGTGTACTCGGGCCGATCCGACTTGTAGAAGAGTCCGGTGTAGAAGCGGCTCTCGTCGGCGGCTAAGCGCATCGCTCCCATCAGATCGTCGGTCTTGTGGTCGGCCGGCATGTCCTGCACGCGCTCCTTGAAGAAGTCGTACCCGGCCGCCTTGTTGAACGTGACGCAGGGGCTGAGCACGTGAATGAAGGAGAGTCCCTTGTGCCGCATGCCGTCGGCCAGCAACTGTACCAGTTGCTTCGGCTGCGAGGCGTAGCCGCGCGCCACGAAGGTCCCCCCATAGGCGAGGACGAGCAACATCGGGTTGACGGGGCTCTCGACCGTCCCGTAGGGGTTGCTCTTGGCCCGCGCTCCCACCGGCGAGGTGGGCGAGATCTGCCCCTTGGTCAGGCCGTAAATCTCGTTGTCCATGACGATGTAGGTGATATCGATGTTGCGCCGGCACGCGTGCGAGACGTGCCCGCCGCCGATGGAGAACCCGTCCCCGTCACCACCGACCGTCAGCACGGTGAGCGCGGGGTTGGCCACCTTGACGCCGCAGGCCACGGGGACCGCACGGCCGTGCGCGCCGTGAAAGCCGTAGGTCTTGATGTAGCCCGGCAAGCGGCTGGAGCAGCCGATCCCGGAAATCACGGCGAGGTTGTCGGGGTCGACCTGCAGCTCGGCCAGAGCGTTAAAGATGGAGTTCAGGACGCCGTAGTCGCCGCAACCGGCGCACCAGACCGGGCGCTTCCCGCTCTTGTAATCGGCCGCCTTCAGTCCGACCGCGCAGCCCGGACCGTCCGCGCCGACCCCTTCGTCGCCGTACGCCGGACCCTGGGCCGCAGTCGTCTTGGAATTGTTGTCGCTCATCTGCATCTCCTCCCCGCCTCAGCGCTTCGCCGTCACGGTCGGTGTCTTGATTCCGTGCCGTGCCGCTACGTCCCGCAGTGCCGCCAGCACATCGTCCGGGCGAAACGGTGCCCCGTCGTACTTGTTGATCCGCTCCGGCGTGAACCCCAGATCCGCGCCATAGATCGCCTGGAGGAAGTTCGCGTACTGACCGGTCTGGTTTTCCTCGAGCACGATGACCACGCGATGCTTCCGGATGAACGGGCGGATCGCTTCGTCGGGATTCGGGTAGAGAATTTTCGGGTAGATGGCCGCCACGGAGAGCCCGGTGTTGTTGGCCACTTCCACGGCCTCGCGTACGGCGCCGGCGGTGGCTCCCCAGCCGATGATGCCGATGTCGGCGGTGTCGGAACCGAACCGCCACGGCGTCCCGTGCTCCTTGGCAATCGCGTCGAGCTTCCGCCACCGTTTGTCCATCATCACCTTTCGGTTCTCTTCATCGTGCCGCGGCGCGCCGTTCTCACCGTGCTCGAGACCGGTAATGACATGGGCCCCGCCCTTGTCACCCGGGATGGACCGCGGGGAAACGCCCGACTCGGTGAGGGCGAAGCGGAGATAGGCGGAGGGGTTGAACTCCTGCGGCACCCGCTTCACGCTCAGTTCCTTGAGCTCGCGCAGCATCGACTTCGGCAGGTCGGTGCGCCGGTGACCCAGGGCCTGTTCGGTGAGGACGAGCACGGGCACCTGGAACCGTTCTGCGATATCAAACGCCTGGAACATGATGTCGAAGCAGTCATGCACCGAGATCGGGGCCAAGATCACCTTCGGCATTTCGCCGTGGCTCATGGCGAGGGCGAGGTTCAAGTCGCCCTGCTCGGTCTTGGTCGGCAGCCCGGTGGACGGCCCGCCGCGCTGGACATCGACCACGACGCACGGGATCTCGGCCATGGCCGAAAGGCCCAACAGCTCGGTCATCAGGGAAAGCCCGGGTCCCGAAGTCGAGGTCATGGAACGTACACCTGCAAAGGAGGCCCCAAGGACCATTCCGATGGAGGCGATCTCGTCCTCGGCTTGCAGCATGCAACCACCCACCTTGGGAAGTTCCGCGGCCATGAACTCCATCACTTCGCTGGCCGGGGTGATCGGGTAACCGCCGAAGAAGCGACAACCCGCGAGAAGTGCGCCCATCCCGATCGCCTCGTTCCCCGAGAGGAGAAGGAAGCCGTCACCTTCCGCCGGCTTCAGGGCATAGCGGTCTTTCTTCTGTAGGTGCTTCTGAGCGTAGTCGTACCCAGCCTGGAATCCAGCGAGGTTGTTCAGGTAGATCTTCTCGTCCTTGCGACGGTAACGCTCGGCCAAGTTCTGCTCGATCTGGTCCTTCGGGAAGTTGAAGAGAGCGGCACAGGCTCCCACCGCGACCATGTTCTTGGTGTGAGCGTCTTTGATCTGCTCGCGGGCAATCTTGTCCATCGGGACCACATAGACCGCCCGGCTGGCCAGCTCGGGATAGACCGCGGCCGGGTCGAAGGCGTCAGGGTCGCCGTCCATGACCATCACCGCGTCCAGAGCGATCGAACTGCGCTGCAGTTCGTAGTGGGGATTGCTCAGGGCCACGAAGATCTCGTAGAGGCTCCCCTGGTTGTACACGTGATCCGTGCCGTAGCGGGTGCGGTGGAGGCTCGGCCCTCCGCGTACCTCGGCGGGGAAGACCCGGACACTGGAGACATGAACGTTAGACCGGGCGGCGGCCAAGGCGAGGATGTCTCCGGCGAGCATGATCCCCTCGCCCGACTCCCCCCCAATGCCCATCGCAAAGTCGTGGACCTGTTGCATCCCTACCCTCCTCCAAATCGCGGTCAAGCCACGACCCCCGTGGCCCGATGGTGGCCCGGCACCGAAACCGGCTGAATTCCCCCCGGTTCTCGCCCCGGCCAGCGTCCGCCAGCCGCAGAAGCGAAAGATGATCCAGAATATCTCCGCGGAGAAGGCCCGGACAAGCGCTTTCCGGGTCGGACGATCTCCGGACCTCGCCTCCGCTGGCCGAAACGTCACCGGCCCGATCCGGTCGCGCTTTGTGCGGGGGTTGAGATCCACCGAACCCACCGGGCCGAACGGACGGCGAGTCGCCGCGAGTCGCCATCGAGGCCGACAGGCCGAGGCGGATCGGCCTGGAAGATCCGCGACGATGTCGAGCTGTCGCGGGATGCCCGTAACGATGCTTCGCTTCGGGCACCCTCGATCCGGCGATTGATGCTTCCTGTTTCGAGTCCGGGACCTGTTGTTGCCGGATCCGCGCGGGAGATTGCATCAGCTCGGGGAAGCTGGTCCTCTTTCGGTGCGCCTGCGAATTGGACGGGCCCTCCGAGAACCCTATCAAGAAACACCGTTTCATGGCTCGCGGAGCCGACGGTTGCGGCGGCATGGGCACTACTCCCAACCGTCCCGCCACTCCGGCCTCACGCCCGCGATGTCTGCCATCTCCAGTGCCTCGGGGGGGGTGATTCGCAAGAAACGGGCTAACCCATCGACATCGAGCACGTGCCCCGCGTAGGCCGCCAGCGCCAGATTCACGAACCTTTCTGGTAATGTGAGCGACACGGAGAGTTCTTCGTCCGGCTGTCCGTCCGGCCGTTCCGCCGAGTCTCTTGCCGGCTCGTCGGCCCTCGTGGTCTCGGCCCCCGGCCCATCTGCTCCGGTAGCTGCATCGGCGACCGCTTCTGCCGGTCGGCCGGCAGTCTCCGCCGTACCCACGCCGGGAAGTCCCAGATCAACCAGGCGCCGGACGGCCACCGGCCAAGGCACCCCGAACAGGGCTGCCAATTGCTCTGCCCGCGGATCCGCCCCTTCCGTGGGACACTCGCCCAGAACCCGCACTGCCTCGATGAATGTCTCCCGCGGCATGAGAAGCGCCCGGGCGAAACGATCCGCGCGCACTTCCTCGGGCCGATCGGACAGGTTGGCGAAAGTCTTTGCGTCCCAGCGACAAAGTCGGGGCAGGTACGGGTCGATGTCCGCGGCCAGGTGTCCGAGCCCGTGTGCCGCGATGAACGCTGCTTCGGGCGTGTGCGGGGACGCCCCGACAAGAAAAGCCGGTCCCGCGTCACCCTCGAAGGTGAAAGCCCCGAGCCGAGGGCCCGCCGGGGTCGGACCGTCGTCAGGGTCGTCTCGACAGATGACCTTCACTCCAATTTCATCCAGCGCATCGACGAGACTGTCGGCCGACTCCGGGGTCCAGTCCAGCAGCCCTGCCTCCTGGGATGCCAGTCTTTCTCCCTCGTCTTGGGGGGTGAGAAAGCCTGCCAGGGTCCGATCGATGTGGACCGGCAGCTCGCAGAGGATCTCGCCCTGCACCAAGCGCTCCATGAAGGCATAGGCGTGGACCAGGCCCAGGAACTCGCGGAGGAGCTGGTGCTCGGGTGAACCTGGTTCCGGACCGTCCACGAACAAGAGTCCGCGTGCCGAGAACGCGTGGAGGAACTCTTCGCGGAACGGATAGCCCGGGTGGTCGGCAACAACAGGCTTCACGGCCGGCTCCGGGCGCGTCTCACCGTCGGGCTGCTCGTCGGGCCGCCCGCAGGGTTGGCCGAATGGTTGCCCACAGAATTGCCCGCCGAGGCTCCCCTGTCGCGGTACGCCCGCACGCGACGCGCGAGCTCACGCGCACGCGATCGATCCACCGCCGCCCCGACGTGCCCGCCGCGCTTGATCGAGGTCCCGACGATGAGCCCGCGAGCCCCTGCCTCGATATATTCCGTCGCATTGGCGGCCGTGACACCGCTGGCCACCCACACTGGCACCCGCCCTGCTGCCCTCGCCGCTTCCTGAACCTCCTCCTGTGAGGCGGCCATGCCTGTGCGTGACCCGGTCACGAGCACGCCGTCGGCCAGGCCTCGCTCCACCAGGTCAAGAACCTCCTCCGCGAGCGGTCCCGGCGTGAACCCGCGGCCGTGCTTGACGGCGGCGTCGGCGAGGATAGCGGTCCCGGGGGCGAGGGCCGCCCGCATCCGAAGAGTCTCGTGCGCCCGCCCTTGCAGGATCCCCTGGTCCGTGATCGCGGCGCCGCAGTGCACGTTCACGCGGATGAAGGCTGCGCCAACCGCAGCCGCGATCGCAAGGGCGGCGCCGGCGTCGTTGCGCAGGACATTCACGCCCAGCGGGATCCCCGGCAGGTCCCGGCGGAGGTGCTCTAAGACCACGCTCATGGCCGCGATCGTGGCGGACGGCACAGTGTCCGGGTAGAACGGGAGATCCCCATAGTTCTCAATGAGGAGAGCGTCGAACCCTTCCTCTACCAGAACGCCGGCGTCCCGGCGCGCCCCCCGGTGCACCGCTTCCATCACAGCGCCGAAGCCCGGGCTGCCCGGCAAGGGCGCTAGGTGCACCATCCCGACCAGCACACGCGGCCTTTTCAGCAGGTCCATCCTTGTCCTCCGGTTGTGCGTCGACGAGTCGAGGTGCCCGGCCTCGCGGGTCTACTTGCCGAAGTTTGTGCCGGCCATCAACTTCACTCCGGGGTAGGCGTCGCTGATGCGGATCTTGGCGTCGAGGAAGACCGTTCGCCCCGACCAGCGGCACCGGTAGCCGAAGATGCCCGCAATTCCCAGATCGGCCTCTCGGTCGTCCTCGTGCCATCGGCGGTCCTTGGCATGGATGGCGTACGTGGAGCCATCCCCGTCTCTCCACACTACGCCGCAGGAGCCTCCCGCGTAGATGGATCCGGCGGCTTCGAGCGGGAATGAATAGACGAGGTCAGGGTTCACGGTCACCACCGTGCGGTGGTCACCGACGCCCAGATCGATGTTCGGCATGAATCGCAGCCGCCGGGCAGGCTCGCCCGCATCGTAGTGTAGCCCAAGTACGAACTGGTCGGGTGCGGAGGAGAGACCCGCTCGCAGACCCCACCCTTCGGGCCGCTTGCGGGCGCCATCTCGTCCGGTGGCGGCCGCAGTGGCCAGAGGAATTGACGACGCCAAGATGGCAGCACACGCTAAATTTATTGTCACGAAAAAGGTTACACGCCGGGCTCTGGAACCGCCTTGACCTGCGAGGCCGGGTGTTCTGCAACTCGTCACGTCTGGTTTCCTCTCGATGCGCGTTAGGTGCGACCTCCCCGGGTCGCAATCTTCTCGAGGATCTCCTCTTCCTGGGGGAAACCTCCCATCGATTTCTTGTCCCAGATCAGCTCGTCGTCGATCCAGACCTTGTAGGCACCCCCGTGCCCCTCGACAAGCTCGGACTCGACGCCGAACCGCATCTTCGCCTCGGCCGCCAGACTGGAGGCCCTCGGGAGGTAGTCTCACTCGCCGCAGTATTCGATCCGTAGCTTCATCTTGGGTACTCCTCGGATCCTCGTTCATCCCGTGCCGGGTGCGCGGCGAGGGTATGCCCGGGACGTCCCGGCGGCGAGCAGATTCTGCATTTCGATGGCGACCCGGGGGCGCAGCCGCTGAAGCCTGAGCCTGCCCCGGCCGATATAGGGGCGATGGAGGATCACCGGATGGGCGCAAGACGGGACGAAGCGGAGCCACTGAGGCCGAACGGGGCGCCGGGAAATCGGGATGGGATGAAGCTACGCGCAGACGGAGCACACCCGCACGCGCCCCCATCGCGGCCGGTTCTCCGGACCGCCGCCGCCCCTGCGGCGCGCGCCTTGCCCCAGCCCGGCAGAATAGCTTGGTGGCTCTGGGTGCTCCTCATGGGATCGCTGGTCTTCTTTGCCGTGGCCCGGGTCTATGTCCGCCACGAGAATGCCAAGCTTGCCGGACCGCTGGAGACGGTACCGCTCTTGCAGACGACTGGCCCCACCGATCCCGTCCGAGCCGGTGCGCTGGACCTGGTGTGGGGTGAGGTGCCCGGGGCAACGATCTACCGGCTCAGCGTCTCCTCGATCACAGGGCAGATCGTGGTGGAAGCGCTTCCCGTGGACGGCACCGAGTGGATCCCGCCGGACGAAGCGCTCCCCGGGCTGGTTCGTGGGGAGTACCGGTGGTCTGTCGAGGCGATGGATGAGACGGGTACGGTGCTGGCGAAGTCCGCGGAGAGGACCTTCCGAGTGATGTGAGCCGACCTCCGTCGGGTGGCTGGTCGCGCCCCACAGGGGGGACGATCCGGTTCGCTCAGAATTCCCAGGAAGCGCGGGCCCCGAACGAGCGTTTGAACGACGCAAAGTTCGCCTGGTAGTTCTCCGACTGGACGATGTGGGTGGTCGTGAGGTTGACCCGCTTCGGAACCCAGAATCCTTCCAGCCTCAACGGGAATTGGTGCAGTGTGTAGTGCGCCCCCACCTCCACCGCGCCGTAACGGCTCGTGGCCTTGTCTTTCGCCGGCCCGCATTGCGTGCAGTCGGTTGATCCGGTCCAGGTGCGATCGGCTTGGTATTTCACTGTTTGCAGCACCGGACCCACGTAGAAGCCGACCCGGTGATACACCCGCGCCGAGAAGAAACCGCCGAGGGCCCAGGAGCTGTAGGTGAACCTTTCGCGCGAGCTGACCGGGAAGGGACGCAAAGGATAGGAGAAGATGGAGCCGGAGAAGCGCTGGCCGCTGAAGCGTGCGTCCGGAAGGCTTCCCCCGCCGAGCGTGAAACGCAGGCGCATCTCCATCGGGCTCTCTCCCGCCGAATCGGTGCCACTTCGATTTGCAGCGCTCGACCCCGAGGCCCCCGGAATAAGTCGCAAGCCGCCTCCCGCTTCCCAGCCCCTGCCGTTCTCTCGAATCGTGTACTTTTCGAGCATCTCGTCGAGGTCGGTCTTCTCGGCCCTGATGGCCGAACCGCCGGCGAGAACGAATGATCGGATAGCAGCTTCAGCGGTAGAGCCGCCGGCCAGAACGCAGAGAAAGACCATCGCGGGGATCCATCGCGGGGACATCGGCTTGGTTCCTCCTCGGTAAGAACGGTTCGCGGGCCGGCGGCCAGAACTCGGGACCGCGGCAACCTGCCAACCTTGAGGATACCCCAGTTGTCCCCTCAGAGATCCGGGTTTTCCCGCGCGACATCCGGCACATCCCGGTCCATTCCGGCCAAATCATCCAGCTACATGGGACTCAAATGGATAGCGTCCGGCTTAACACCCAAGCGGGAGGTTTCGCCCCAGACTCTGCGACGCGCGGCGGGTAGTCAGTCCGCCAAGTCCCGGTAAGTGCACGATTCCGTCCACGGGCATGGGAGTTGCACCTACGAATGCCGATCGGATCACCACCCACAAAGGAGGCGATGGCATGAACCGGCGTCAACCCACTTCTCCGAACTTCTTTGTCTTGATAGTGGTTGGCTTGGCCTTGGGGCTCGCCGGCTGTGGTGCGGACGGTCAGTTTGCGCCTCCGACGCAGGCACTCGGCATCGATGATGGGCAGTCGGCGCGGGTCACCGCCACGCCAGAGGCCGCCCCGGCCGTCCAAGGGGATCATGACGGCTATGCCTGGGGCCCTGGAGGTCCGAGCCGGGTCTTTTCCCTCTCTTGCCCAATAGACGGGGCGGTCGGTGGCGTCGTCGAGTTCGGTCGCTGCACCCTGACATTCCCTCCGGGGGCCTTCGAAGGTACCGAGACGATCACCATCGAATGCGACAACAGCGCGTTCGTGGAGTGCCGGCTCTACCCCGAAGGGCTGCAGTTCTCCCGGCCGGTCCAGCTCGCGATGGTCCTGAAGGGGCACGCGAGCGACGGTCCGGGTGCCACGATCTACTGGTGGGACCCGAGTGCCCGCTCCTGGGTCGACCTGATGGGCGCCTACACTCCGCAGACGCACACCGTGACCGCAGATCTGCAGCATTTCTCTACCTATTCCGCCGGGAGGGCCGGCTGGTAACCGGCTGACGGCGATCGTTTCCATTGGCGCTCTTCGCGCCCAGCGGTATCCTCCTTCGTCGGCCGACGAAGGAGGATTCTCTTATGCCACGCAGGACCCCGATCCGCCCCGAGGACATCTACGAGATTCGCGTTCCGACCGACTGTCGGCTCTCACCCGGCGGCGACCGCCTGGCCACGGCCGTGACCCAGGCCGATCGCGAGCAGTTGAAGAACACCTCCCACCTCTGGATGGCAGAGGTCGGCGATTCCGTTGAGCCGCGCTGTTCGCAGTTCACCCACAGCAAGCATGCCGAGCGCATGCCGCGCTGGTCGCCCGACGGGAAGATCATCGCCTTCCTCTCGACGCGCAGCGAGCGCACCGAGTTGTGGACCATCCCCGCTGACGGCGGCGAGGGAAAGCAGTTGACCAAGCTGGAGGGCGCGATCGGCGAGTTTGCCTGGAGTCCGGACGGTCGCAGGCTCGTGGTGACCTTCACCCCGCGCGACGCCGAGGCGAAAGATCGCGAGGAGCGGAAGAAGAAGGGCGATCCTGGCACCGAGGCCCCGCTCGTGCGCACCGTGCAGCGACTCTTCTACAAGCACGACGGGAGCGGCTTCCTGCCCCAAGCACGGACACACATCTCCATCGTTGACGCCCTCACGGGCAAGGCCCGGCCGTTAACCGGGGGAAACGAGTTCAGCGAGAGCGAGCCCTGCTTCTCACCCGATGGGAGGTGGGTCTACTTCACCAGCAACCGCTCAGCCGATCCCGACCGGCAGGCCGATCGCGAAGACATCTGGCGAATCCCGACGCGCGGCGGTTCCATCGAGAGGATCCGGACCTTTGACGGGCCGGCCGGCGAGCCCGGTATCAGCCCTGACGGTCGCTGGATCGCCTTTCTCGGCAAGAAGGATGCAGACCAGCCGTGGAATCTCCGGCACACGAAGTTGTGGGTTGTTCCCTCCGCGGGCGGGCGGCCGGTCTGCCTGACCGAGCGGCTCGACCGAACGTGCCGGAACACCACCATCTCCGACACCGCGGGTACCGGCGGCGGTTCGCCCGCGATCTGGAGCCCCGATTCCCGACAGGTCTACTTTCTCGTGAGCAACGAGGGAAACGGCGAGATCTGGCGCGTCGGACTGCGTGATCGCAAGCCGGAGCCGGTGGTACAGGCACGCGGGCAGGTTCTGGCCTATGCCATCGATTTCGAGCGGGGGGTGATCCACACGACCTGGAACGACCTGGAGAACCCGGGCGAAATCCGGAGCTTCCCGCTGCCACCTGCGGGACGGGACGCAGATCTCCCAGGCGCCGATCTACCGGCCGCGGAACTGCACGGCGCCGATCTACCGGCCGCGGAACTGCACGGCGCCGATCTTCCGCCGACTGGCCTTGTCCGTAGTGCCCTCAACACCGGGTGGCTGGCGCAGCGCGTGCTCGCTGTGCCCGAAGATGTCTGGTTCACCGGGAAAGGGAACCACGACCTGCAGGGGTGGATTCTCGCTCCGCGCCGCTTGAGCCGAGCGCGGAAGGGGCCGGCGGTGCTGTACATCCACGGTGGTCCGGCCACCCAGTACGGCCACGCCTTCTTTCACGAGTTTCAGGTGCTCGCGGCCCGCGGATACACGGTGTTTTACAGTAACCCGCGTGGCGGCACCGGCTACTCGGAGAAGCATCTCAACGCCATTGTCGGCAAGTGGGGAACCATCGACTATGACGACCTGATGGCGTTCACCGATGTCGCGCTGCGCCGGGCCCGGCACGTCGCCCGACGGCGGGTGGCGGTGGCCGGCGGCTCCTACGGCGGCTACATGACCAACTGGATCATCGGCCACACGAACCGGTTTGCCTGTGCCATCACCTCACGGTCGATCTCCAACTTCATGAGCTTCGTCGGCACCAGCGACTTCGGCTGGCTCTGGCCGAAGGAGTTCGGGACCATGGGGCCGTGGGAGGCGCCGGAGCGCTACCTGCGCATGTCGCCGCTGTACTACCTCAAGAACATGCGCACGCCGACGCTCATCGAGCACCAGGAAGAGGACCATCGGTGCCCCATCGAGCAGGCCGAACAGCTCTGGACGGCGCTCAAGTGGAAAGGTGTGCCGGTGGAGTTTCTACGCTACCCGGGCGAGCCGCACGGAATGAGCCGCGGCGGCCGGCCCGATCGGCGCATCGACCGATTGGAGCGGATCCATGCCTGGCTGGAGCGGTGGACCAACACCGTCAGCGCACCAGGTGCACGCGTTGCACGCGGCTCGCGCCGCCCGCCTCCAGCTTGAGAACGTAGATGCCGCTGGGCAGGGGGGGGCGTCCGTCGAGGTTCCTGCCCACGACAGGATGCCGGCCGTGCCGCGTGCATCAGCCTCGCCGGTTGAGGCCGAGAGCGTCCGGGTGTACAACTTCCGACCACCGAAGCTTGTACGCCTCAGGGTTCGTCTCGACCTGTGGAATCGAGGTGGCGGCCTGATTCGCTAGCGGCGTTGTCGGATCGAGGAACCCGAGCCGCGCCTTGCACCACGACAAAAAGTGCACCGGCGTGAGGCCGCCGCCGCCCCACGAGCCGAACGACATCATGCACCAGTCGCCGACGCCGTTGGGGGAGTAATCGGTGTCATAGAGGTCCGGCAGGCCGAGGACATGGCCGATACGTGTCCGAAAACGCCGCGCTGGCCGTCCTCGGGTTCCATGGAGTAGCCGCCGGCGGTAACACCGTCCACCGTCAACGGATTGGCCATGCTCCAGGCTTGGGAATGGATGTCGTTGTCCGAACCGGTCGTCTCGCGTCCCGGTTCCGCATGCACGACGAAGAGCGCGTCTACGACGCCGTCGTCGTCTCCGCTATCGGGGATGCCGTCCGGGCCGTCGTTGTCGAACTGCGAGAAGTCGACGAGCGGATCGGCGGCGGCCACCGCGTCCTCAGCCGGTTTTTGCGCGTTGCGGGGGTAGGTGCCGAAACCCGCCTGCGCGTCGACATAGTAGGCGTACATCGAACGAGACGCGGTGGCACAATCGGGCCGCATGCGCTGTCTCTCCCGTGACGGATTGGCGAGCTGAAGTATCCACTTCTTCCATTATACCTGCCGGGCCGGCGTCTCGGGTGGGTTAGAATGCGGCAATATGATGCCTTGGACTGCTTTCTCACGGCCTCGACACTCGCTGCTGACAGTGGCGTCGTCCTTGGTGCTGTTGTGTCTCGGCCTACTCGCCTTGGGTTGTTTCCATGGCCGCCGGCTGCCTTTTTCGCCGACACGCCCCTGGCTGCAGCCGGGTTTAGGGGAAAGTCGGTCCGGTCCGGCGTTCGAGCCGTTCCCGGAGCGGCAACTGGACCGGATGCTCGACGTCGATCCGCCGCACGCCTTGGCCCGCATCGACGAGATCTTCCGGCAGATCGCCTTGCTGGACGGTGTTGAACCGGATTGGCGCCTGGCCCCCGTGGAGGCTGAGATCGACTCTATCCGCGCTGGGATGGAGCGGCTCCATCTCGGTGTCGGTAGCCTTTTCCGTCTACGCCTCGGCCAGCCGCGGGCGGAGGAAGCGGAACTTTTTCGCCGAGCCGCTAACCTTCAGCTCCGTTGGGGATTGGCGCTCATGCGAACCGGCGATGTGAGTCGGCGCATCTGGGGCGCCCAGCGGTTACGGGAGGCGGCAAGGTGGGATCCGGACAGCCCCATCACGTTACTGATTCTCGCGGGGTGTCAGGAGATCGGCGGATTCTGGTTGAGCGAGCGCGACCTTCTCGACACCTGGGCGCGCGAGCACGGGCCGAACGACGCGGTTGATCTCCAGCGGCTGCGCAAGCGGGAGCGACCGTGGAAAGTAGAGCGGGATCTGGCTGCTCTGCAGGGGGCACTCAGCCTGGGCAGTGAAATGGCCGACCGGCGCGGTGGCTGGGGCGCTGCGCCGGGCTGGCTGAACCTCGAGCACGCACGGCTCTTGCTCCAGGCTGATTCGTTGCAGGCAGCCGAGATGGCGGCACGGCTGGTCCTGCGAAACGGCGGAGACCCGGGCGCTGGCGACGATCTATCCGCCGCTCAGGCGGAGTTGCTCCTCGGGCTGATCACGGTTCGGCAATTGGACTACCCACGCGCCGATGAGCATTTTCGTCGCGTCCGTGAGTTGGCGGTCAGGGAGCCCTCGCTCACCGGCCTGGTGTCGTGGATGCAGGTCCCCTGGGACCTCTGGAGCGTGAGGGAGCAGGCTGACTTCGATATCGACCCGGATCGCTCCGCCTGGGTTGACCGATGGTGGCTCCAGCACGACCCGGTCCTTGCCACGCCGCTGCTACGCGAGAATCAACTTGAGTATTTGGGGCGCGTGGCGGAGGCGTGGTTTGCCCTCGGTGGTGTCGACCTGGCCGTTCCGGGCCCGCTTACGGATCCGGGCCAGGTGATCCTTCGCTTCGGGCGTCCCGATGAATGGGCCTTCATCGCCGCGGCCGGCGCGTTCCGCGCCGACGCCAACCGGCAGAGCGCTCAGGCCATGAGCTTCTCCTATCGCCTCCCGGGGCCACCCCCGGGATCGAAGCAGATCCTGTTCCTGGGTAACGCCGCGGGGACGCACTTCTCGGCCCTCGACAGCCTGCGAGGGCCGGAGTGGCCGAACTGGCTTCCCCGCTATGGCTTCGAGAATCTCGACGATCGCCTGAACACGACGACCGAAACTCTGCGTCGGCCCGCGGGAGGGATCCGTCTGGTCTTCTGCTTCGACACCTGGTTGCCTGAGTACTCGGTGCGCTATCCGCTCCAAGGGTTCCGGTTCGACGGCGAGGCCCGGGTGCGGACTGCAGTGCTTCGGCCGCACGGGACCTCTCCTTCCCTGTGGCGAGGGGGGGATGTCGTCCTCGATCACGAGTCGGCGGTATCCGGGGAATGGCCGCTGCGCCGCCGCTCCGGAGTGCAGGTTCTCGACCTCGACGAGCCGGGTGCCGTGCGGCTTGCCACCCAGTTGGTGCTGCGTGATGCGGCAGGGCGCGTTGTGACAATGGCGGTGGACAATGGCCGCGAGTTCTCCGTAGAGCCATTTTCGGATGGCGGGCTCGACGCTTCCAGTCTTGTGCTTCTGGCCGAGCTTCCTGATACCCTCGATCACCGGCAAGAGCGAGAGATCGCCCCGGGCTGTCTTGCCAGTGGTCCAGATCTGCTTCGTTCGCACCTCGTGCCCAGAGCCGAGCCGCACTTCCTGCAGGGCGAGGAGCTTGCCTTCTATCTCGAGGCGTACAATCTGTCGCGAGAGCACGATACCGCAGATGCCGAGCTGTCGGTGGTGGTGGAGCATCTCGACAGGAGGGGCGAAATTGACTATTCCGTGGGGACGGGCGGGCCGACGTTGACTCTCACTCGCCCTGGCGTGGGACAGTGGAATATCGCCCGCTCACTGGGCATGATGAGCCTCGATCCCGGCATGTATCGGTTGCGCGTCAATGTCTACGATCGCCGGGTGGAACGTCGGGTAGAACGTACAGTCGATTTTCAGATCGACACTACCGCGGATCTGGTCGAGCGGTGCGGCTGGGACCGGCTTCCCCTTCCCGGGGGTTCGGCCTTCAGGGAATCTCGAACGGCTGAGGATCAGAGGCCGCGATGAGCTGCCCGCCGGCCAGGCCGTCCACGCGAAAGATAAAGGAGCCCGGGACCGCCACGTGGGGAATGCCTCTCACCGGCACGGTCACGCAGGTTCCCGAGATCGCCGGGACGATCCCGAGTGTGTCGCGCTTGGCGGTGATGAGGCACACACGGTATTCCGTCACGCCTTGGGCCGGCATCCAGGCAAGGCGCAGCGAGTCGCGAGTGATCAGTTCACATCGCGCGCCGTTGATACGAACGGAGGTCTTGCCGCCGGCGAGGAGTCCGTGCGCCGCCCGGGCGGAGGTGATCTGGCAGTCGGCGGATCGTCCGCGCGAGGTCGACTCCGGAATCGGTGGAGCGGGTGCGTGCCTCGATGCCGCCGTGCCGGGGTGATCGCCGGTGCGCGCAGCGCGCGCGCCTCCAGTGGATCGGCTCGCGCCGGTGGTGTCCGCGGCTGGGGGGCGCGCTGAGCCGGAAATCATTGCCCGGAGCCCGTTCGGCGGCACGAGCGTGAATCCCACAACGAACGCAATAGCCACCACAACCACGGCAATGGCTGCAGCCGCGATGTTCCGTGGACGGCGCCAGGGGCGGCTCGCGAGCCAGCGGCGCCAAACTGGGGCAGGGCGACAGGTACTATCTCCTGTTTCGGCGAATTGGGCGCGTAGGAAACAGTCGAGATCGGTCTCGGCGGCCGGCCAGTTGGCGCGTGGCTCGACGTCCCCCGATTCCGGAACGTCGAGAAAACGCCTATAGAGCGATACCAGCGGGCGAAGCATCGGGTGCGACGCAGTGCTCGCCGAGGCTCCGGTGTTGGTCTCCGCAGCAATTCCGCCGGTGATTCCAGTAGCGGCTCCGTCCGTGACACCAACGGCGGTTCCGGCAACGGCCCGCCGCTCCTCCTCGGCGATGACGAGAAGCCGCCAGAAATCAGGGTTTCCCGCCGGCGGGACGCGGGCTTCTTCGAGAGCCAGAAAAACCCAGGTCACAAGAGGGCACCCCGCCGGTATGGACTGCATCGTGCGAGCCACACGCATGAGGGTGCTCCTGGTGCGATC
Organism: Candidatus Eiseniibacteriota bacterium; assembly: GCA_903844735.1. GTDB lineage: Bacteria > Eisenbacteria > RBG-16-71-46 > CAIMUX01 > CAIMUX01 > CAIMUX01. The sequence continues at coordinate 37,734 of CAIMUX010000111.1, read as the reverse complement.
GATGGACGCTGCGCGGTTGCGCGACTCCTCGTAGGAATAGAAGTAGATCCGCCTCAGGTGTTCCCGAAGAAGATCGCGGAGCACGGGGAGGCGGCGAGGGTCGGACTGCCAGCCGGCCGCCGCGAGGATACGCGCGCTGTCGTCGTTCGAGATCGTGGCTGCCTCCATGCGATCCGGCTTCGGCCGGGTGCGGGGTTCCTGTGGGGGCGCTACCGCCGCATGCACAAGTGCTGACTCTACGCCGCGACGCGACTTTGGTCACGCACTTCCCGCAGGCGGGCGCCCGCGGCTGCGAAGCAGTGCGACGGCCTCGGCCACGCCCACGGTCCCATCGCGCAGTTTGGCGAGTATCTCCGTGGCGGTTCGTTCTGCGGACTCCAGGTCCGGCAGCGGCAGGTTCAGATGGGACCAGAGGCGATCAAGCCGTGCCCGCACGGTGGGGTAGGATACGCCGAGCATTCGTTCGACCTCTTTGGCGTTGCCACGAACGCGGAGAAACAACTCCAGGAGTGCCCGATCGTCTCCCTCCAGCGAGCAAACGGGGCAGACGTGAAACGTCCCCTCGATGCGGGTCGCGCACTGCGGGCACGCCAGAGAAGTAACTTGCAGGTGGCCGACACACGCGGGACAACGTTCCGGAATCCTCATGCCACATCTTTCGGTTCGCTTCCGACTGCGTGCAGCCGGAGCTGCCCACGAACCTGGCTGACATTGAGTTGGGCGGTCCCGGCACCCACGCGCCAGACCCCGCGGCGTCCCGCGCGGTCCGGACCGATTTCGCCCCTCGCTTCGAAGTCCATGGTGCTGTCTTGCGCCTCGGCACGGGAGGATGCGCGAATCGTGACCGATGCCACGCTCGCGGTCTCGATCTCAACATCCCGACTGACCAAGGCAATCGTCGAAATGCCATCCCGAAGAGCCAGGCGATGGAGTTGGACGGTTCCTCGCACATCGCGGATGCGAAACGGTGCGGAGGCTCCGTGAATGGTGAAACCATCGCCAATCTCCTCGCCGGAAAATGGCCCGGCATAGCCAGATAGCCCGACACTCCCCGGTATGCCCCGAATTTCTAGGCCCGCCAGTTGCACCGGGATTTCCAGGAAAAGCAGACCGCCTGGCCAAGTCAGGCGCCAGGCCGCCTCGTCCTCCTTGTGGAGCTCCACACCTGACCCGCGCACCACGCGGAGAAGCTGACCCTCTACGCCGCGGATGGCGACGGAACTCATGGGAGCGTCTTCGGCCGGGGCCGGGCCGGTTGTATCGATTCGAAGTAGGACGCCGGATGGTATTTCCACGACGTCCCCGGGCTGAAGATAGGGCGTAGTTGCGGCGGCGGCCGCGGCTTGTTTCGGGGAAGAGCCGGGCCAGGGGTCAGCAACGTCCGTCGATCCATCGGAGTCAGACGAGCCGACCCCCGCACCCAGCCCACTTCGAATGCTGCTTCTATCCGTAGGCAACTCGGGTGGCAGCCCGAAGGGGGCCGACCCGGGAGTACGTGCAGCCACGGGGCGATCAAACTCCTCAGGGTATCCCGTGCGGAGAGCATCCAGGAGCTCCTGGCCTTCCTCTGGCCGAATGACTCCGTCCGCAACCATGCGAAGAATTTCCATGACCGAATTTTGCATGAATGTTAGCCCACCTTAGCACATCTTGACTCCATCAATCATGAATAGCAAGGTCATTCGTCAATTTGACATCGATCGAATCGGTCGGTCGCATCACACGGATTCGTCCTGACGGCACAGTTCCTTGGGGCCGCTCGCCTTCTCGCACAGGCTGCCGCGGCACGAGCGCCCACAACCCGGGTGCCGCAGGATCCCTGGGGGCTCCGAGAGAACCGTCGAGCCGCCGGGACCCGGGTCGATGATCGGCGTGAGGATTGTCGCGGGAGCGCGGTTGCCGGTATCAGGCAAATCAGACCCCGTAGCCACCATATTGTGAGCCAAAATTTATCAATATGGCAAGTCAAGAGATCATTCTGGCCAAGATCGGCAGGACGAATCGTAACTACTCAGCTGGCCAGAAGGTAACTACTCAGGTAGTCAGAAGTCAGAATTCAGGGGTCAGAATTGAGGACACTCCTCGGCGAGTGATTTGAGGGCTTAGCGGGTCAGCGTCCACGAGCTTCCGCCAACTGCGGAGGTCGGGACGTCCGACAGAAACGGGAGGCCGGGGACCGAAACAGAAAGGGGAGGCCGAAGCCTCCCCTCAAACCGATCGGCGTGATGCCTGGACTGCCTAGCGGCGGTCGCGGCTCCAGTCACCGCCCCGGGATCCGCCGCCGCCACCCTCGCGCGGCTGCGCGGGGTTGACCTTCAGGTTGCGTCCCATGAAGTCGCGGCCGTCGAGCGCCGCGATCGCCTTCTGGGCATCCTCGTCGTTGGCCATCTCCACGAAGCCGAACCCGCGGGCCCGCCCCGTGTCGCGATCCGTGACCACCTTGGCGGAGACGACCTCACCCATAGCCGCGAAGAGCTCCTGGAGGTGGGCATCGCTGGTGTCGAAGGAGAGATTGCCGACGTAGAGTTTGCTTGCCATAATAGAACACCTTTCCTCTGCGGATCCGTTCACCGCACCGAACGCGAACCTGTGTACAGAAAACGACCCGAGTACTTCCTCAGTGAGCCACCGACAGAGTCGCTGGATTCCCGATCTTTCGTCTGCCCCGGGGAAGTACTGACAGGATGTCCGGCAAGGTAGAGAAAGGTGGTCAGGTCAGCGGAGCTTCGTCCAAAAGCGCACAGAGTGCGAATGGGATTGGGCTGGTAGGGACTGTCCCTCCATGCCCAGAACTCAGGCTATCCACTCCCCCGCCGGAAGATCACGACATGCGATCCCCACAGGGAGCCACAAGGATTATCGCCATTCCCGCACCCGATGTCCAGAACATTCTTACCAATGGACGGTAGCGTCTCGACAAGAGAAGCTTGATTGTGATGGTCACCTGGATGTTGGACCTGCCGCTAGCCTAGACCGCTTCCGGCCGCGTATCGTCAGGGTTCGGCCGGGACCGCCTGTAGGTGATTCCGGAAGCCAAGCCGGACTTAAGGGGATCTCGCATGCCCGACGCGCTGATCTTCGACATCCAGCGTTTTTCGATCCAGGATGGTCCAGGGATCCGCACGACGGTGTTCATGAAGGGGTGTCCGCTGGCCTGCGCCTGGTGCCATAACCCGGAGAGCCAGCACGGGGAGGCGGCGGTCCTGACCCTGGAGCACAGGTGTCTGCACTGCGGCGCGTGCCGGGATGCCTGTCCCGAGAGCACCGATCTCGATCTATCCGAAACATGCACCATCTGCGGTCTCTGTGTTGAGGCCTGTCCGTCCGGCGCCCGCCGGATGGTCGGGCGGCGATACGAGGTCGACGGTCTCATCCGTGAATTCCTGAGAGACGGGCCTTTCTACGAGGAGTCCGGTGGCGGCGTTACCTTCTCGGGTGGGGAGCCACTGGGCCAGGTGGAGTTCCTCCTGGCGGCCCTGGAGGCAGCACGGGCCGTGGGTCTCCACACCGCGGTGGACACGTGCGGGTTCGCCTCGTGGCCGGACCTTCTGGCTGTTGCGAAGCGCACCGACCTGTTTCTCTACGACCTCAAGCTTGTCAACGATGAGCGGCATCGGCGGTACACAGGAGTCTCCAACGCGATGATTCTCAACAACCTGAAAGCGCTCGCCTGGAAGCACGGGAACCTCTGGGTCCGCATTCCGGTCATCCCCGGGATCAATGACGACGACGACTCCGTCCATGCCGCGGTCGAGTTTCTGGCGCCCCTTCCTGGAGTCCGCGAGGTGCACCTCTTGCCGTATCACCGGGCAGGCGAGCCGAAATTCCCGCGACTGGGCCGCAGTTACGGCCTCGCGGGGACAGGGTCCTTGAACCCGTTTCGACTGGGGCAAATGGCCCAGATCTTCGCGGACGCGGGGAAGGATGCCAAGGTCGTGAGGTAGGTGGCGAAACGATGCAACCCCAACAACAAGAATCAGGGTCGCCGGGAGACATGCTATGACACAGAGGACACAGCGATTACGGCAGAGGAGCCTCGCCTCCCTTCCAGCTCTATCCGCGGAGCGGGCGATCTTGGTGACGCAGTTCTACCGGGAGAACGAGGGGCGTCATACGGCGCCCGTGATGCGAGCCCTCTGCTTCCAGCATCTCTGCGGCAAAAAAACGCTCTATCACGACACCGACGAGCTGATCGTCGGCGAACGCGGCCCGGCGCCCAAGGTCGTCCCGACCTATCCGGAGCTGACCTGCCACAGCCTCGATGACCTGCGGATCCTCGACTCGCGGCCCAAGACCAGCTACGCCGTCGACCGTGCCTGCCTAGATGCCTACGAGACGACGGTGATCCCCTACTGGCACGGCCGCTCCATGCGTGACCGCATCTTCGCCGAACTGCCCGCTGATTGGAAAGGCGCCTACGAAGCGGGGATGTTCACCGAGTTCATGGAGCAGCGAGCCCCCGGTCACACCGTCCTCGACAACAAGATCTACGGCAAAGGGATGCGCGACTTTCAGGCCGACATCGCCGCCGCCATCTGCGCCCTCGACTGGACTACCGACGCCGAGGCGCACGATCGGCACGAGGAACTGAAGGCGATGCGCATCGCCTGCGAGGCGGTGATCCGTTTCGCGGAGCGGCACGCCGATCTGGCCGAGGAACGCGCCGCCGTGGAAACCGAGCCGGGTCGGCGCGACGAACTCCGCCACCTCGCTGCGGTCTGCCGCCGCGTGCCGGCCCATGCTCCGCGCGACTTCCACGAGGCGCTCCAGTACTACTGGTTCTGCCACCTTGCCGTTATCACCGAGCTGAACGGGTGGGACGCCTTCAATCCCGGTCACCTCGACCAGCACCTGCTACCGTTCTACCAGCACGGGTTGGCCGACGGAAGTCTCACGAAGGAGCACGCGAGAGAGCTGCTCGAAGCGTTCTTCGTCAAATTCAACAATCACCCGGCGCCGCCCAAGGTGGGGGTGACCGCGGCGGAGAGCGGCACCTTTACCGACTTCGCCAACATCAATCTCGGCGGTCTGCTCCCTGACGGTTCCGATGGCAGCAACGAGATCTCACACCTTCTTCTGGACATCGTGGACGAGATGCACCTCCTGCAGCCCAGCACCAACGTGCAGATCTCGCGCAAGACTCCGGACGTCCTCCTCAAGCACGCACTGCGGGTGGTCCGCCGGGGATACGGCTTTCCTTCGATCTTCAACGCCGACGCCGTGGTCGCAGAGCAACTTCGGCAAGGTAAGACGCCCGAAGATGCCCGGGCGGGCGGGTGCAGCGGCTGCGTAGAGGTGGGAGCGTTCGGAAAGGAAGCGTACATCCTCACCGGGTACTTCAACCTGGTGAAGGTCCTCGAACTGGCCATCAACGACGGTCGTGACTCGCGCACGGGTGTGCAACTTGGCCCGCACACCGGCCCGGGAGAGAGCTTCGGCACCTTCGAAGATCTGTACGCCGCATTCGAGACCCAGCTCCGCCACTTCATCGACATCAAGATTCGCGGCAACAGGCTGATCGAGCGGATGTATGCCACCCAAATGCCCGCCCCGTTCCTCTCTGTACTCATCGATGACTGCATCAGGAACGGCCGGGACTACAACGCCGGCGGAGCTCGCTACAACAACACCTTCATTCAAGTTGTCGGGATCGGCAGTTGCACCGACAGTCTGTCCGCGATTCGTCAGCTTGTCTTTGACGAGGCTGCCATCAGACTGTCCGGCCTGATGGACGCGCTCGCCCACGACTTCGTCGGGCACGAGCCCCTCCGCCAGCGCCTCCTCCACAAGACTCGCAAGTACGGCAACGACGACGACTACGCCGACGGCCTCATGGTCCGCACCTTCGGCTCGTTATTCGGGATGATCGATGGCCGGCCGAACACCAATGGAGGGGTGTACCGCGTCGAGATGCTTCCCACCACCTGCCACATCTACTTCGGCTCGGTCACCGGGGCGATGCCCGACGGCCGCCGGGCCGGACAGCCGCTCTCCGAAGGGATCTCGCCGGTGCAGGGAGCCGATCGCCGCGGTCCCACCGCAGTGCTGAAGTCCGCCGGCAAGATGGACCAGATCAAGACCGGCGGCACGCTGCTCAACATGAAGTTCGCCCCTTCGCTCCTGGAGGGCGAGGAGGGGATCCGTCGCCTGGCCCAGCTCGTCCGCGGCTACTTCCGTATGGACGGCCACCATGTCCAGTTCAACGTCGTCCGGGCCGAGACGCTGCGGGCCGCGCAGACGGACCCGGACGCCCATCGCGATCTGATCGTCCGCGTGGCCGGGTACAGCGACTACTTCTGTGACCTCGCCCACGAGTTACAGGACGAGATCATCTCGAGGACGGAGCATGTGTAGGGCTAGGTATGTAACGACTTATGCCGGGTTCAAAGCGATCACCGTGAAGACCGCACCCTGCGGATCCTGGATGACGGCGAAGCGTCCCACCTTGGGGATATCCATGGGCGGGACCAGGTTCTTCGCCCCTATAGCGGCCGCTTTGGCGACGGTCTTATCGCAGTTGCCGACGCGGAGGTAGGCGAGGAGGTGCGGGGGGACGGGTCCCCACTCGGGAAGAATCTGCATCGTGCCCGCGGCGAACTTGCCGCCCACCAGTCACTCGGTGTAGGTGTCGGCTTGCATGGGGCCGGTCCTCACGCCCCACCCGAAGACGCTCTCGTAGAACTTCTCCACGCCGAAGGAGTCGGAGGTGTTGAGTTCGGACCAGCAAGGAGAGCCGATCTCATCGATAATCCCGGCGCCGATGTGCGATTTCGACTGCCACGCCGCGACCGTCGCGCCCTGAGGATCCTTCAGAAGGACCATCCGCCCGGCATTCATCACGTTGAACGGCTCGCCGATGATGGTTCCGCCGAACTGCGATCTGAGCTTCGAAGGCTTCTGGCTTCGGGATGTGGCATGAGCAGGGGCCCGTCCGGGGCCGGCGCGCCGGCTTGGCATGCTGGGCGTGGAGGATCACGCCGAGCTTGTGGCCCGGTCCGGCGAGCTGATTCGCGGCCTCCAGAGACTACTCGATGCCCTCCGGCCCGACGCCCGAAGTCTGAAGCCCGAAGTCTGAAGCCCGAAGTCTGAAGCCAGTAGGACTCGTTTCAGAATCTCAACTGCGACGCAAAACTTCGCGGAGATTGATGGTCGCATGGAAGAACGATTTCCTTCACTGACAACCCTCGTGCCGTTCTGCTAGACTGCGTTGTTGTCTTCCCTCGGGGGTCAGCTTTCTGCTGGACCCCCGCTGGAGACCCTCGGAGGTGCCAGCAGAACATGGAAAGCGATCTTCTCAAGCAGCAGTTGACCCAGGCCGTTCTCGACCCCGCCCTTCGTCCCGACCCGTTCGAGCCGCTCGACCACATCCTCGATGTGGCGGAGGAGGAGAACCTCCTGCCGATGCTTGCCAACGAGACCGAGGCCCCCCCGAAGAGCTCGGCGGTCGACCAGGCCCGATTCTATGTCCACGGGTTTTCCCTCTTCCGCCTGGGCAAGCCGGATCTGGCCTGGCCGTCGGTGCTCCGGCTGGCAGGCAAGCTGGAACAGGAGAGCCATTGGCCCGCCCTCGCCTTGCTCTGCGGGAGGGCGCTCGACTACCAGCCGAATGTCGATGCCGCCCTCCAGGTCGCCAAGGCTTTCGAGAGCGCCGGGTTCGAGGATCTCGACCCGGCGTTCTTGCACAAGGCCTACGGCCTCTTCCCTGACGAGTGCCGTCTGGCCGGCCTCATGGGCGATGACCGTTCGCGCTCAGCGGCGAAGGCGGGTGGGGCCGAAACGGCCGAAGGTCGCTCGCTCCTCGGGGAGGCGTACGAATACTGGGCCGAATCGCTCGACGGCTTCGTGGCGCTGAAGCGGCATGCGTCCATCGAGGAGACGCTGCTCAAGGTTGCGGAGTCGGACAACCCGCTGGTTCTTCGCCATGTGGTCACCGCTCTGAAGAAACTCGGCGAGCAGGCGGTGCCTAAAAAGCCGACGGACCAGAGCGGATGGGGACGTGTAGAAGCTATCATCGAGCTGGCCCTCCCCGCGCTGCGCCGGGCCAAGCTCCTGCCCGATCTGTGGAGAAATCTTCTCAGCCTCCTGCCCCAGATGCCCTCCGGCACCACGATTCGCCGCTGGCTGAGTGATCTGGCCCCCGAGGCGTTCCCTGAGGCCGATGGCATCCACGACCTCATGAACCGCAGCGGTCTTCTCGACCCGGAAGCCAACGTCGAGACGGCCGTGAAGGCTCTGGAGCCGATGCTGGCGCTCGCGCCGGGGTACTTTGTCATGCACGCCTCGTGGGGGATTGGGCGCATTCGCCTCAACGACGGCGAGACCCTGATCCTCGATTTTCAGGAGGCGAGCAACCACCGCATGACCGTAGCCCTGGCCAAGCGTGCTCTCACCGTGGTCCCGGCCGACGACCTTCGCGTCCTGAAAGTGCAGGATCCGGCCGGCCTGAAGAGCAAGGCCAAGGATGATCCCGAGGGGATCGTTTTCCTTGCGATTCGCCAACTCGGTGGTTCGGCCACCACGCAGGATCTGAAGCGGGTGCTTGTCACCGAGGAAGTGCTCGCTCTTTCGCAGTGGACCGCCTGGTGGAAGACGGCCAAGACCTTGATCGAACAGGACGATCGCTTCGATCTCTCGCAGGCATTCCGCCAGACCTACCGCATCCGCACAGCATCCGATGGAGAAGAGCTGGCGCTGCCGGTGATCGTTCCGCGGCGTGGCGTGCGTCCGAACCTGAACCTGATCCGCCGCTTTCTCGATCAGCATCCCGATGAGACTGGGCGGGCCGCTCGCATCTATACATCGATCCTGCAGCGTTGGGCGCGACAGGACAAGACCAACGCCGAAGAGAAGATGGCGATCGGACTTCAGCTCCACCGCTGGCAGCGCCGTGTCGACGAAGATTTCATCGAGGCCTTGGCCGGGGTTCTGGACGGGAACTACGAGGCATCGACCTTTGCCGACCTCCTCGATCAGACGCTGCTAGTCACGGTGGGACTGGGGCATATGAAGCTGTGGAGGCAGACAGCCTGCTTCGCCCTTTCTTCGCGCTACCACGAGGTCCGCGAGCTGGCCCTGGAGCGACTGCGGAGCGAGCCGGATTCCGCGCGCGGCCTGCTCGCCGAACTGATCGAACAGCCGAACAACCGGCCCGTGGCGGCGCTCGCCGTCATCGCGCTCTCGACCGTCAGGGAGAGCCTGCGCGAGCCGTTCGCCCCGCCGGTTTGGGATGCGGCCTACGGGGCAGCGGTCCTGATCGAGACGACGATCCGCGAGCCGATCCGCAAGCAGGCCCTTGCCGTGCTGGGGCCCAAGTCGACGCTCACCGAGCTTCTGTTGAAGACCTCGCCATCAGAGACACAGATCGACCGCGTCTCCAATCTCATCCGGCGCTGGCGGACGTCGGAGCGGTTTCTGCAGCCGCTGGAAAACATTATGCGCGCGGGCGGTTTTGATCAGCTCTTGCGCGATCTGCGCACGGAACGGATGGCGCGCACCAACCAGATGCTGCTCAGCCACGCCGAGCAGGACACCCTGATCCTGCCGCCCGAAATGATGACGCGGGCCACCTTTGAGAAGCTGAGGAGGGAGATCCAGCGCCTCGACAGCGAGTTGCACACCACACTAGCCCAGACGATCGCGCGGGCGCGTGATCTCGGCGACCTCAGTGAAAACGCCGAGTTCTCCGCGGCCAAAGCAAAGCAGCGCGACTACACTGCGCGCCTCGCAAGCATGGGTCTGCGGCTGGAGCGGGCCACGGTCATCGAGGAATACCATCCACCGGATGGCCGCGCGGCGCCGGGAACCGAAGTCCGGCTCGAAGAGCCGATTTCGGGAGCTGCCCGCACGTACTGGATTCTCGGCGAGGGAGACGACTACCACGGACCGGAGGTCCTGTCGTATGCCGCGCCGTTGGGGGGCGCGCTTCTCGGCCGCCGCGTGGGTGACAAAGTCAGGGTACCGATCGAAGGGGAGACGCTGGATTTCTTCGTGCGATCGATTCGGCTGCGGTTGCCCGAGACGCAACCAGCGGAGGCCGGGCTCGGGGAAGCAGGCAAGACCGGCCTTCCGGGGAGCGACCTGCCACTGCCGTCCTGATGTGCGGCCCGCGCGACCCCGGCGACCTGCGCGACCCCGGGGGGGGCGATGGGGCCGCTTCGGGCGCGCCTTGTGTCCCGAACGGATTGGCTGACCCCGATCGCGTTCTCATCTGGGACCTGGATGGGACCATCGCCGACACCCGGATCGACATCGCCACCGGCGTCGTCGAAATGCTGCGTGAGTTGGGACGTTCGACGCTCGATCTTGCCCAGGTGATTCGCCATGTCGGCCGCGGCGTGAATGTCCTTGTGGCCGGCTGTCTGGCCGAAGCCGGGAGGCCGGCGCGCGATGCATCGGAGATCGAGCACGGCGTCGATGTGTTCCGTGCGCACTACTGGCGCCACCTCATGGATACCACGGTCGCCTATCCCGGCATGCCGGAGATCCTGCGCGAACTGGCGGAACGGGGGCGGCTTATGGCGATTGTCTCCAATAAGCCGAAAGACGCTACCTTCGAGATTCTGCGGCGGATGGGACTTCTGGACTCTTTCGTCGTGGTGCTGGGCGGGGACTCGTTGCCGGTGCGCAAGCCTGATCCCGCGCCCTTGCTGCACGCGCTTCGGCTCTGCACGGCTGTGACGCCGGATGACCGGCGGGGTGGGAATTCGCTCCGCGGGCGGGCCTCCGGCCACGCTGTCGCCGCCGGCTCGCTCCCCGATATAGCTCCCGACCGCGCAGCGATGATCGGGGACTCGCTGCCGGATGTACAGGCCGCACGGGCGGCCGGTATGCCGGTCTGCGGTGTCGCCTGGGGGTTCGACCCAGACGGGGAGATGCGGCGGGTGAAGCTGGACTGGTGGTTTGAGAGTGTGGAGGAGCTGGGGAGAGCTGTGCGAGGATAGCGGTTATAGGGGTTAGGGTCCGGCGGGTGGCGAAGTCATCCGAACCCGCTCCTGCAGCATCCGCCAGGCGTGATCGTGGTCCTCAGTTAGCCAACGGCCCAAGTGGTTGCGTGATCCCCCACGGCCCGGTGGCGCTCCCGCCAAACAACCCCTTCTCGCTAATCGCCTGCCGCTACTTCCCCGCGTCCCCCTCCCGGCGATCCATGAGGATTTTCGGAAGCAACGGGATCAGCACTAAGACCAGCGCCGTGGTGCCCGCGTTCACAAACACCAACCGATTGAACTCCCAATGGCGGGAATCGATCAGCCAGGAGCCAAGAATGTCGTTGGCCGTCAGGGCGAAGTTGCGCACGCTCATCATCAAAGAAAACCCGAGCGCTTCGCACCCCTTGGGAGTGGCGCGCACGGCCAAGTGCATCATCGCGACTTCCGCGATGACCCCAAGAAACGTCATCATGGCGTCGATGGCCATGGCGGTCGCGTGACCGTCCAAGACGAAAGGCCCGATGCCACCAACGCCCAGAGTGACCGTGCGGCCGTAGAAGACGTACATCAGGGTCCAGGCCGCGCTGACTCCGATGCCGATCGTGAGCAGGGCGCGAAGACTCAGCTTCTTGCAGAACCTTCCGTAGAGCAAGGCCGACACGAGGCCCAGCCCGCCGGCCACCGTCTCGATCAGGCCGATGTAGCTGGTTGAGAACCCCAGCTTGTCCGTCTGGATGAAATAGAGCGGGGTGTAGAATCCCGGTGCCATGTAGAAGAGGAAGACCACGACCGCCGCGGCCCAGAGTGTGCGGGCCCGGACGATGGTCTTGAGCTGAGCCCGGGCATTGACAAATACGTGAGTGTCACGCTGAGCCAGCGGTTTTTCCCGCAGATACTTGAAGGTCAGGGGTACCAGGAGGAACAAGAGGAAGGCCCCGACACCGGCCGTCCACCCGAAGGCGATGGTGGCCAGCCAACCGCCCAGAACCCCGTTGATCAGGCTACTCGTGCTCTGCACGGCCTGCCGCAGGGAGGTGATCCGGCCCGCCGCGTCGTAGCGCTGGCCGGCCTCCACCATCAGTCCGCCCATCACGGTGCTGGCGATGACCATGAAAATGTTGAGAGCCACCGCCGCGCCCAGCAGCACGCTGTAATGCCCGTACACCAGACCCATGATGAGCCAGCAGAGAGCGGCCGCACCCGCGCTGAGCATCATGTAGTGGCGCCGGCGCGTTCGGAAGAGCGGGAAGGCGTCCGTGAGGATGCCGGCGAACGGTTTTAGGTTCCAAGCGAAGACCGCGATCCCCATGAATGTCGCAATCTGGGTGGCGTTGAAGTGATAGTGACCCTTCAGCAGGGTCTGGAGCGGGAGCCTGCCGACCGACTTGACTTGCGCGATCGTCGTGGCAAAAGCGCCCGCCGCCACGAGAATCCGAAACTGGGAGTAGGTGACGCCGGAGGTGGAATCGGAGAGATGGGCTGCCTGCTGCTCGGCCGCCAGGGGCCCATTCGCGGCGGGATCGTCGGTCTCAGCCAAGGGTCACCTCCCTGGTGCAGGTGCCCGGCCGCGGCGGGGCGCGAAGAATTTCCATTCGGGGCCCTGTTGCCCCAGGCGAGTATGGGAGTAAGGAGCGGGCTTGGTCAAGAATCCAATCCGCCACGGAACCAAGTCGGCCCCGCGGCTTGGCCATGGGTTTCCGTTGAACCTTGATTCCGATGCGGCCGCGGGATTGGCTCTGCTACCATGCTGGTGTTATGACCACGCGGCACACCCACCCCATGGTGTTCATGTTCCTCATCCTGCCGTTTGGGGTGATGGCGGGCTTCCTTTCGGTCTCGGTCGCCTACCTGCTCTCGAAGGGCGGGGTCTCGTTGACGCAGACCGCCGCGCTCTTGGCCCTCGGCTTGGTGCCCCACACCTGGAAGTTTGCCTGGGCTCCCATCGCCGACACCACCCTGAGTCGAAAGACCTGGTATGTTCTCGCGTGCGTCGTAAGCGCGGCCGGCATCTGGGCGACCGGCGCGTTTCCAGCGAAAGGGAGCAGCCTGCCGATCTTGTCGATCGTCGTGCTCGTTTCGAATATCGCCGTGACCTTTCTGGGGATGTCGGTCGAGAGCCTCATGGCCTACGGTACGCCGGAGAGCGAGCAGGGTCGCGCCGGCGGCTGGTTTCAGGCGGGGAATCTCGGGGGCGGGGGCCTCGGCGGTGGGGCTGGTCTGTTGATGGCCCAGCACCTGCCGGCTCCGTGGATGGCCGGCGCGATTCTCGGCCTGGCCTGTCTGCTCTGTGCGGTCGGCCTCCTCTTCGTGCCCGAGCCGCCGTCGGCGCACCGGGATGGAGGCCTGGGACGGAGCCTGGTCAACGTGGGGGTCGATCTTTGGAGCATGGCCAAGGCCCGCGCCGGCTTTCTGGCCCTATTCCTCTGTATCCTGCCGATCGGATCGGGTGCGGCGGGGGGCCTCTGGTCCGCGTGCGCTGACGACTGGCACGCTTCCGCCAACACGGTGGCGGTCGTCACGGGTGTGCTCGGCGGGATCGTCTCCGCGATCGGCTGCCTCCTTGGCGGATGGATCTGCGACCGTATGAACCGCAAGACCGCCTATGTGTTGTACGGCATTCTCCAGGCCCTCTGCGCTGTGGCCATGGCGATGGCGCCCCGAACCGAGATGAGCTACATTGTCTTCACAACGCTCTATGCATTGATTACCGGACTCACGTTCGCGGGCTTCACGGCCTTCGTTCTCGAGGCGATGGGCCAGGGCGCCGCGGCCACCAAGTACAATGTCTTCGCCTCACTTTCCAACACGCCGATCTACTACATGACCCGGATCGACGGTTGGGCCCACACGCGCTGGGGACCGGCGGGCATGTTGCATACCGAAGCGGCGTTCGGGCTGGCCGGGCTTGTCGTCTTCCTCGGGCTCATCGCGGTGCTCGGCCGGAGATCTCGCGCCTCGGCGTTCTGAGAGCTCAGGGGGAGGGCCGCGCGCCCGCAAGGCTCAGTCTCAGCGCCGCCTCTTCGCGCATCGGCTCACCCGGATCGGCGCGGTCGAGGCTTTCGGCAGTCCGCCGCCACGCATCGAGCGCTTCGGCAGCACGCCCGGACTTGTCGAGGGCGCGAGCCTGCAGGCAGAGCGCCCGCGCGTGGCCCGGATTGTCGGCGAGAACCTGCCCGGTAGCCGCAAGTGCATCGTCGAGACGTCCGGCGCGTGAGAGGTCATCCGCCAGACGGAGAAGCGTCTCGTGCTTGCCGTCCCACGCCGGATGCACGCGGGTAAGCCAAGCCTGCAGGGAATCGGCGGCCGTCCCCCAGTCCCCGTGAACCTCCGAGGAGAGTGACCGAACGGACATCCTGAGGAAGTCCGTCGACATTGCTGAGGCGTCCCCCGGGGTGGCGAGGAGCTGAAGCAGGCTGTCTCGCATCGCGTCCACGCCGACAGCATCACCCTTCTGCTCAAGAATCTCGGCCCGACAGTGGAACCATGTACTGGGCTGAAAGAGCGAATCCCGCATGGCGTCCATCATGCTGAGCGCCTCGTCGTAGCGGCCGGCTTGGAGCAGCGTGTAGACCGTGCGATTCCGCAGTTGCTTCCGGCTCAGAGGGGAGAGAGCCGCGCTGCCCGGCCCGGTCGCCTCAAGCGCTTCCCGGTACCGCCCCATGGAACAGAACAGCCGGGCCTGGTGCACGCGTGCCCAGAGGAAGGTGCTGTCCGCGCTGATGGCCCGGGCGTACTCGGCCTCGGCTTCGGCGTAGCGGCCAAGTCTCTCGTATAACTCCCCAAGGCTGTCGTGGGGATTGGGCTCGTCGGAGTTGACGAAGGCGTACTTGCGCAGGGCCTCCAACGCTTCGTCGAATCGTCGGAGGTCGGCCAGCGCGTAGCCCATGTTGTTGTAGGCAACCACAAACGACGGATCGGACTTCAAGATCTCCCGTAACGTGCTGACACCCGCTTCCACCTCGCCTGCATCGACCTGAAGCCAGTATCTCGAGAACAGAGCCTCGACATCACCGGGATGCTTGCCCAGCACGGCGTCGATGCACACCCGTTCCGATCGTGTGTCCCCTTCGATCTTCGCCCGGAACCACCGGAGGCATACCCGCTCCGAGGATGACAGACGTTTGGCCAAGGATTCCGCATGGGTGACGTGGGCCCGCGCGGGCAGCATCTGTCCTCGTTGGTACGCGAGTATGCCGCGACGCGCCCAGGCCATGGCAAAGCCAGGGTCGAGTTCCGTCGCGGCGGCCCAGGAGCTATCAGCGGCATCCAGCTTGACGCTCCGCCACTGGTTCATCCCGCTCTGATACAACCGATACGCTTCCGCGGAGCTTGTCGTGACTTCGCGATCGGTCCGGGTCGCCTTTACGACGAGCGCACCCCGCGAATGCGAGGGCCGTGGCCAGCGTCAGCCATGACAGGAGTTTCGACGGGCCGCGTCTCATGCCGCCTGCCGCATACCCTGAATCTCCGCAATGACCGAAGAGATCTTCTGGAACGTATACGGCTTCGCCAGCACCCTGGTCACCCCGCGGGCCTCGGCATCCGCCGGACTGATCTGCGAGCCCCAGCCGGTCGCCAGAATGATCGGAATCGCCGGGTCGTCCTTGCGGATTTCCTCCGCCACTTCCCACCCTGACATGTCGGGCATCCCCAGGTCGGTGAAGACCAGGTCATAGGCATTGGTCTTCATGCTCCGCAGGATCTCCGCCCCGCCCGACGCCGCGTGGACTTCGTGGCCGAACATCTGCAGAAGTTCTACCAGGACATCGCGCACGTTCGACTCATCGTCGCCCACCAGGATCCGCCAGGGTTGGTGCTGCATCATCGTTTCCTCGCTTCTTCCGGCACCGGCCGGTTGTGTAGGGGGAAGGGTGATCGTGAACACGGTGCCCTTCCCCTCCTGGGTGTGGACTTCGATCTCCCCGCCGTGCCGCTTGACGATGCCATACACGGTGGACAGACCCAACCCGGTCCCCTTGACTCCCTTCGTGGTATAGAATGGATCGAATACCCGCTCCCGGACGGCGGGCGGCATGCCGATGCCGCTGTCCCGGACCCAGAGACGGATCCCTCTCGCATCCTGATCGGTTCCAATGGTGAGATCGCCGCCGTGCGGCATCGCGTCCACGGCATTGAAGATCAGGTTCGTCAGGACCTCGCGGATCTCCGAGGCCACGACCGCAACATGTGGCAGTCGTTGTAGCTCCAACCCCGCCCGGATATGCACGCCGTTTCTCTCCACCTGGTCCTTCCAGCGTGGTTTCGTGATCTCCAGGATTCCGCGGATGATCTCATTCAGGTCGCTGGGCACCGGCCTCTGGGGGCTCTCCCCACGGCTGAACTCCTGCAGACGGCGTACGGTCTCTGCGCCATCGAGGCCGGCCCGCTCGATCACGTCCAGGCCGTCCGCGATCGTCGCCGGAGGCAACGCGCAGGCTTCGGATCGGAGCTTTAGGATCTGAACCCGGCCGATGATGACTGACAGCACATTGTTGAAGTTGTGGGCGATGCCGCTGGCCATCTGGCCGACGGTTCGCAGACGGTCCATGCGCCGGGCTTCCTCCGAATAGGCGAGACGGGACTGGGCGTTTCGCAGTTCCGTGAGTGAGCACTCCGTTTCGCGATAGAGCCGCTCCTTCTCCGTCACCGCCTCCAGCAGGGCGTGATTCCGGTGGTCCAATTCCGCGCGGCTCAGCGACAAGCTTTCGGTCATCTCCCCGAAGGCCCGCGCCAGCGTTCCGACCTCGTCGAGCGATTCCACCGCCACCCGCTGCGAGAGATCTCCCTGCGCCACAGCTCGGGCGATCTGGGCCATGCGTCCGAGCGGTCGAAGGGTCCAGCGCGTGAGCGAGACCATGCCGATCAGGCCGAGCAGGGTGAGGGCGATCCCGGCTCCGAGTGAGACAAAAAGAGCCCGGTTTACGCGGCCCAGTGCGCGCCGGGCGGAGAGGCCCACGCGCACGACGCCGAGGCCGGTGATCTTTTCCGCCGGCGAGGCGACCCTGACCCGCGACGACGAGGCGGCCCCGACCGCAATCGACGAATGTTCCGGAAACACCGGCAGGCTGAATCCAGTCAACTGCGCTCCATCGGGCGTCCTTAGCTCCATCACGGTGTAGCGCTGCGGCTGCCACGCTCGCATTGTCATTTCGGTGCGAAACCAGCGCAGATCAGAGCCCGCAACTCCTGCCTGAGCGAGCAGTTGGCCAGCCTGATCTTGAACCGTCGCGAGCTCGACATCCTCGTTCGACAGAAGCGACTGCACACGCTCCTGCAAGGCGGCCAGCGCCTGTGGAGAGAAACCGGCGGGATTCGTCGGGTCCAGGCGGGAGCGCATCGTAGCCCGCACGTCGGAGGAGAGGACCTGAGCGAGAGCCTCCCCCCTTTTCTCGAACTCCTCGTGAATCGTGTGGCGTACCTGGACCCACAACAGCAGGGCAAGCGAAACGCAGGTAAGAAGCAACGAGAGTCCGTACGCGGCCAGGAAACGGCCGCGGAGGGTGCGCGGGAGCATGGGAGGGCGTAGTTTCACGCTGGAGGGAGCCACAAGTGCCGTGCCTTCTCCTTCCGGCGACGTATCCGTCTAACGAATGCGGGCACTTGTGTTGGGTTCCCGGGTGTTCAATGCACCCTACTCGGGCATTGCGTTCTGCACTCTCGGGATGGCACTCCGCGCAGGATTCCGCGCCAGAGTCGCACGATTCCTGATGTTCGCCGTAAGACAGCGGTGACGCGCGGGGGCACGGAGCGCGCTCCTCGGCTGCTCTCGGGTTCTGCGGTCCCCCACAATGGCCGGGTTGACCGGAAGGGATGGACGGCGCAGGCACGGTCTTGGCTCCGGTTCGCTTGTGTGACGGATGGCCGTCATCACCCGCGATGGCATACGGATGGGCAGAATTCAAGAATGAACCTCTCGCCGGCCGCTCTCGAGTTCCGAGCTGGGTTCTTCTCCAGGCTCTTCCGGCGTGCCAATATCAAGGCAATCCATCTCGGATCCTGTGGTGTGTCCTGTCTGGGCCTGGATGGAGCCGCCGCCTGCGAGCCGTTCAGCTACGAACACCTGGGACCCGCGGAGATCAGAAGAGGGCGGATCTGGGGAACGGTCGTGTTGGCGGACGTCTCCGGCCGTCGCTTCCACGCAGTCGGACTGGGGAACCGTGCGGCCGAGAGAATGTCTGCTGCACTGGCGGCGAGGGTGACCCTTCATGCCTCGCGGGATCGCCTCGCGTCGCTGGTCGCATGGGCCGGCAGTCATGCCGACCTGGTATCCGGCACTCGGTTCATTTCCAGGTGGGAACACGACCGATGGATGGAAACCTGGGCTGATAGCGCCGACTGGGAGAGAGTGCACCGCGAAGAGATCAGGGAGGGCCTGCCACTCCTAGCGGTGATGCTGCGTGACACGACGCACTTCTGGGCCAACCACGACGGCGCAACAAAGCGGGCCAACGACGCTTTCGTAGGAGCGGAAATGGTCAAGCACGCCGCCCTCTTCGATGACGTGAACGGCAGGAGCCTGACCGCCCAGCAGCGCGAGATCGCCGTGCGCAACGACTCGGATGTGCTCGTCATCGCCGGCGCCGGGACCGGCAAGACGCAAGCGATCGCCGGGAAAGTCGCCTACCTGGTGAAGTCGGGTCTGGCGAGACCTGAAGAGATCCTCATCGTGGCCTTCAACACCAAAGCGGCCGAAGAGCTGCAGGATCGGGCCGGACGGGCGGGTGGAGCCGGAGTCCAGGCCAAGACGTTTCATTCGCTCGGAAACAGAATCCTGGGGACCCCGCCGCTCCTCGAAGAGGCGAAGGACGAGGCCGGGATGGCGGCACTCATGCAGGAGCTGGTCGAGCAGCTCCGCCGGGGTCCGGACTACGAATCCGCCCTGGCCGAGCTCATCCTCCTTTATCGCGAACCGGTGACCCCGACGGTATCCTGCGTGGATTTCAGGGGATATGTCCGCAGCATCAAAGCCTCTTCGCTGCGCGCACACAAGGGCGGGCACCGGGTGAAGAACAGCGAAGAACTCCGGATCGCCAATTGGCTTTTCCTGCACGGCATCGAATATGAGTATGAGCGGCTCTACCCACAGGCCGCGACCGCTCGGGCGCGAGTCACCGCGCGAGCCGGCACGCGGCGTCCGTACAGGCCCACGTTCTACCTCCCGCAGTGGGACTTGTGGCTCGCGCACCATGCGCTCGACACCGCCGGCATGCTGCCGGCCTGGTTTCAGGACCGCGCACAATGCGCGGATGAACTCGCATGGGCACGCGCCACCCATCTGGACTACGAGACCCGGCTCGTGGAGTCATGCAGTTGGTGGTTCGTCGACAGCGGTTGGGACATGCGGCTTAGAAACTCGCTAGAAGATGCCGGGGTAACCGTCCCGCAACTTGACTGGGGTGATGTCCTGGCCGGGCTGAGCGGTCCCGAGACGGGCATCCTGGTGGACCAGGCCCTACGCTGGTTCTACCAATCGGTTTCCCGGTACATCCAGCTTCTTTCCGAGGGAGGACACGATCCCGGCGTCGTCTTTGCCGAGGCCGAGCGTCCCCCGGACGCCAAACGCACCCGACTCTTCAAACAGGTTTGCGAGCCCGCCTGGAAAGCCTACCAGCGGACGAAGGGGGAGCGGGAGCGCATCGACTTCTCCGACATGATCCGTCTGTCGCGCGAAACCCTGGCGGCCGGGGCGTGGCACCGACGCTTCACCCACATCATGATCGACGAGTACCAGGATGCCTCAAGGTCCAAGTTAGAGCTTCTGATCGCTCTGCGAGGACTCACGCCCGGATCGAGCCTGACCTGCGTCGGAGACGACTGGCAGGCCATCAACCGCTTCGCCGGCGGCGATCTGGGTCTGATGACCGACTTCGAAACCCATGTCGGCGGCAAACCGTGGGAGACCCGGCTCGATACGACCTTCCGTTTCAACCAGGCGGTCGCTGAAATCAGCGGGTGGTTCGTGCAGAACAACCCCGTGCAGATACAAAAGACGCTCTTGTCAAGGACGGCGGTCGACGGGGGCGAGGTGGTGTCGATGCACATCCAGCATGCATCGAACGACGATATCGGCCCGGTCATGCGAGCGCTGGACGAAATCGAGAAGCGTGCCACACCGGGCGCCACCGTCTGCGTGCTCGGCAGGTATCGACGGCTGCTGGGTGAGGGCAAAGAGACCGCCATCGCACTCGGGAAGCGCTACCCCCGGCTCAACATCTCTTTCTCGACGGTCCACAAGTACAAGGGCAAGGAGGCCGACTGGGTTGTGGTCGGGTGGCTCACGGACGACCGCTTGGGCTTTCCGTGCTTGAGGCTCGACGACCCGATCATGGCCGAGCTTCTCCCGGAATCGGAGCGTTTTCCCCTCGCCGAGGAGCGCCGGCTCTTCTACGTCGCTCTGACGCGCGCGCGCGTGGGCGTCTACCTGGTCTGCGACCTGGCAAAACCATCACCGTTCGTCATGGAGATCGAGCGAGCAGGGATCGCCAAGGGGCGCGTCAAGATCATCACCCTTGGGAAGGCCCCGAACCTGCCCTGCCCATCGTGTCGCGAAGGCGCTCTGGTGGCGCGAAGCGGCCCCCACGGTCTTTTCTACTCCTGCCAGAACGCGCCGGCCTGCAAATACAAGGAGCCGTCATGCTCGGCCTGTGGGATCGGCATGATGATCATCGACGACGCCATGCTGACATGCTCCGACGAGACGTGTGGGCACCAGGAGAGGAAGTGCCCCCGGTGTGGGAGCGGGCGCCTGGTGAAGAAACGGAACGCCGCTACCGGGGAGTGGTTCCTGGGGTGCTCGAGATTCGCGGACGAGGCCGTGAACTGCAGGTACACGGCCTCAGAGTGAGGGTTGCAGTCTGCCAGTTCGCCGGAATGCCTGGGAATCTCCCTACTCCAGGACGACCGCCTTCTTGATGTAGTCGAGCTTGGGAAAGTTCTTCAAGAGATAGGCATTGCCGTCAGACTGGACGCGTCCCTGATCGGGACCACTGCCGCTGGGGGCGCCCTCGCCGTAGCCGGCGTAGAGCTTGTCCACGATCTTCATCCCTGCCTCGTCGATCTTGCCGAAGGCTGCGAATCCCATACCGTCCAACCGCGAGTTGTCCCCGAAGTTGATGAAGGTCTGGGTAGTGCGGGAGTTCGGAGCACCGGTTTTCGCGAATGTGACGAGGCCGCGCTTGTTCCCCTGAACCACCGGGTCGTCCGGGATCGTCGCCGGACGCCACTGCGCGGAGATCTTCGGATCGCCGTTGATCCCGAACTGGACCATGAAGCCGGAGATGACGCGGAAGAACCGGCAGTCGTTGTAGAAACCGTTCTTCACCAGGTTGAAGAAACGGTCGGCCCCGTTGGGCGACCAGTTCCGGTGAACTTCGACCGTGAAGTCACCCTGAGTGGTCGTGAACGTGGCCTTGAAGACATCGGGCGCCTTCTTGTTCATCTCGGGGCTCTTCGGATCCATGAGGGGGGAACCTCCCTTTGACGCGACCGGGGTCTGGGCGGCAGCCACCGTGGCAGTCAGCATGGCAGCCAACGTAGCAGTCAGCATCAGGCAAAGCGCTCCTGCGAACAACTTCTTCATCTCTTTTCCTCCTTCTTCTGCCGGGCCCCAGCGATGCCGGAAGCCGATTGGGAGAAGGTAGCAGAAAGGGGGTGGGGGTGTCGTGGGGGATCCTCGATCTTCGGCCGTCGACCCAGCACGGACTTGCCGCGCACCCCGTCGCTTCCTCCGCCATCCCGTGTCATGATCCTCGTGTCACCCCAGGTCGGGGCAAGACCCAGTAACCCGTTGCGGGGTTTGTCATGACGGAAGACGAACTCGTTGCCCCCGATGCGGACACCCCAGTCTCGCTGCCGGTGACCGACGCGCTCGATCTGCACGCGTTCCATCCCCGCCAGATTCCGGAGGTGGTGGCCGACTACCTCGACGAGGCCGCCGGGCTCGGGTTTCGCGAGGTTCGACTCATCCACGGCAAGGGGACCGGCTTTCAGCGGGAGCGGGTGCGCCAGATCCTCGCGACCCATCCGCGCGTGGAGCGGTTCACAGATGCCCCGGCCGGGCGCGGACACTGGGGTGCCACATTGGTCTGCTTGCGACTGGACTGAGACCGACCGCCGGATCGGCCGCCGGTCTCGACCCTATCGCCTCGCAGGTTCATCGCCTCGTCGGTTCATTGCCCCGCGAAAGAGCCTCGAGGTCACGGGCGAGAAGATCGAACTCCGCGCCCGCCTCCGCCGCACGCCCCTCTCCCATCAGCTTCTGGTATCGCCGCAAGTGGTCCACCGCCGACTGCACGCTGGTGGTCACCGGGCCGGACGGCCCCTCCGCACTCCCCGCCGTCCCGGGTGCACTTCCCTCCGACGCCATCGCGGCGACGCTGCCCTCCACCGCCGGAGCAAGCGCAGCCACCTCCGGGCCAAACAGATCATGCAGCGCTTCGGCAAGAGACGATCCATACCCGACGTCTTTCTGCGTGGCGACAATGACGCGCTTCAACTCCGGGATCTTGCCTCCCGTGGCCTGAATGTAGAGCGGCTCGACATAGAGAAAAGCGCCACCGATCGGAACGGTGAGCAAATTCCCGCGCAGCACCTGCGATCCCTGCTGATTCCAAAGCGACAGGTCTTTCGAGATCGTCGGATCCTGGTCGATTCTCGCCTCGATCTGTCGCGGGCCATACGCAATCGTGCCCTTGGGCAGATGGTACGCGGCGAGCTGACCGTAGTTCTCCCCGTCGCTTCGTCCCGCAATCCACGCGATCATGTTGTCCTTGTCGCGGGGCGTGAGCGGAAGCATCTGAAGAAACTCTTGCCTGGGCTGTCCCGGCAGGCGCATGAGCACATAGTAGGGCAGCACCGGCACCGTGGTTCCCGTCGGCGCGCCCTCCAGCACTTCGGCACTCGCCTCCCAAACATCCTCGTGATTGTAAAACGTTACCGCGTCGCGGACGTGGAAGCTTCCGTAGACAGCGGCCTGGATGGAGAGAAGGTCCTGCGGATACCGGAAGTGCCGACGGATATCCTCCGGCACTGATGTCCCCGGCGTGAACAGATCGGGATAGATCGCGCGATAGGCGCGAATCAGCGGGTCCGTCTCATCCACCACATAGAACCGTACGGTTCCGTTGTAGCAATCCAGGGTCGCTTTTACACTGTTGCGAATGTAGGCCTGTCCATGGTAGACAGCTCCGTAAGGATACCGGTCCAGGGTCGTGTAGCAATCGCGTACGAGAGCGAGCGACCCGTCGTCGCGGAGAACTACATAGGGGTCCTGGTCAGGGAGGAGAAAGGGAGCGAGGCGTCCGATTCTTGTGTTGATGTCGCGGTCCAGCAAGATGCGTGTCTGCGGCCCGATGTAGGAAGAGAGAAAGAACTTTGCCATGTGGAAGCGAAGCGCGAAGGCCAAACGCCGCGCCGAAAGCACGTGACCGAGCGGGATTCCCGCACGGCCGCCGTAGGACGTGAAAATGTTGTCGTCCCCGCTCGGATAGTCGAATTCCTGCTGCCCGCGCGCCCCCACCATCACGGGATCGGTGGTCAGCTCGCCGAAGTAGATCTCCGGCCGCGTCACCTTCAGGTCGGGCACGAGGGAAACAGGTGGGAGGTCTCGGATCAAGAGATCGGGAATCCCTTCGGCGGAAAAGGAATTGATGCTGTTCATGCACAGACCGTAGCCGTGGGTGTAAATGAACCAGCGATTGATATCCCAACCGCCACTTCCGGACGCCGGGACCTTGCTTCGATCCAGTTCGCGCAGGGACAGCATTACGGCGCTCTCCTGGCCGTTGACTGTGTAGCGATCGACGTCCACGTCCGCGAACCGATAGTAGGTACGCAGAGTCTGAAGCTGGTTGTAGGTATGCAGCAAGGGCCGCCAGTCCGCCAGGCGGAGATTCCCGACAGTTCGCGCCTCCGTCAGCATGGCGGCGGCGGTCAGCTCTATGCCGTCGGGCAGGTTGGACACCTGCACATGTGTCGAGTCCAGGCCGAACGCCTCTCGCGTCGCCTCGAGGTGTCTCCTGATGTACGGCAGCTCGGCACGGAGCTGTTCCGGCTTTACGGCCAGAGCCTCGTAGGCCGCCGGGATGATCCCGAGCTCAAGAGCGGCGCTTCCCAGCCAGACGACCAGGAAGCCGAGCGCGAGACGCGAGCGAAAGCGGGTCGCCAGGAGCACGACCGCGATCCCCAACACGACCAGGGTCAGAGCGTAGATCGCAAGAAGTGCCGCGCCGACGCGGACGTCCGCCGCTGACGCCCCCACGAGTGGGCCGGTCCGCGAATAGACCAGCTCATACCGGGAGATCCACACGCGGCCGGCGCCCAACAGGAAGAGAACTCCGGCGAGAACCCCCAAGTGTCTCGCGCCACGCTGGATCGGCGTGCTCCAGGATCCGATCGCGACACGGGCGATGGCGGATGAATGGACATACCACCCCGCCGTGGCGAGAAGGGCGATCACGAAGAGCCCGGTCAACCACGAGACCAAAGCGCTCCAGGCCGGGATGGTGAACACGTAGAAGCCCACATCCAGACCGAACTGGGGGTCTATCCGGTGAAACGGTTGCCGGTGAAGCCAGAGCAGGAACGTCCACCAATGGGACTCGAATGCCGCCCCGAAGAAAAGCGAGACGACGAGAAGGACGGGGAGTCGCAGGCGTCCGATAGCGCGAAGAAGCTGTGTTGATCCGTCGGTCAAAGCCCATCGGCCATTCCCCAGGTCGCGGAAACCAAGGCCGCCGGTTTTCGCGTCGTCATCCGCCGCGCCGAGAAGTCCGTTGGGGCCTCCCGCGCTGCGCACGAAAAGCGCGTTGATCCATAGGATCGCGAAGGCAACCAGGGTCCCAAGGAGGAAGGAAGCCCAGTGCGCCCGCAGCTCAGTCCAGTAGCGGCTCGCTGCGCCCATCTCTCGGAACCAGAGCACATCCGCGTAGACCGAGAGCATCCATCGGGCGAGAATCAAGAGAAGGATCAAGGCGCCTGAAAGCCAGAGTCCAGCGGGCCATCCACCGGTCTCGCCGCGACTGCGCCGTACCATCGTCCGGATCGCCGGCATCGCCGCGAGAACGAACACGATCAACACGAGTAGATCCATGAATCCTCCCCCGGCCGTGCCTCCTTGTCGCTGACAAGAACGCGTCCCGTGCGGCGTGTCCGGCCGACGGGGCAGAGCCGTGCGTGGAGAATACGTCGCGGGGGAGCTTCCGCAAGCGATAGCTTGGCACCGCGTCCCGCGGCCGGAGGCGATGGCTTCACCCGGTCGACGGGCCGCTACGAAGTCATTCAGGATGTGGCGCCATTCGTACGGGTCGCGGGCCGGAGCTGTCGTTCCGGCAAGCGCCGTCCGCTTTCGCTCTCTTGCAGCCGGCCCGACGGGCCGTTAGGGTCGTTCGTATGACCCTCGTCATCATCCGATCCACGCGCCCGCGCCTGCGGACCCGTCCGGTGCCGGCCATCGGGAACCTCCTGCGCTTCATGGTGGGTTTGGGTGTCTTGGCGTCAGTCCTGCCGGCCCAGGCTCGGAGTGCTCCGCGCGCCTACTCGGCACACGAGCTGGCCGCGGATCTTCGGCTGGTGCGGAACTTGCTCGAAAGCCGGCATCCGGCGCTCTATGCATTCACCGACCGGATGACGCTCGACAGCCTTTTCGCGCAAGCGGAGAGTCTCATCGACCGACCGATGACCTCCCGGGAGTTCTACCAGATTGCGGCGCCGATCGTGGCCCGGGTCGGCTGCGGCCACACGACGCTGACGATGGCCACGGACAGTCTGACGAGTCATCCCGACCGCTTTCTGCCGCTGCGGCTCTTCGTCCTCGGGGATCGGGCCTTTGTTCGCGAGGCAGTCGTGACGGCGGACGGTCTGCCGGATACTCCGGCTCCCGGTGCGGAGCTTCTGACCGTCAACGGCATCGCCGTCTCCGCTCTTCTGAGTCGGATGCGGGCCGCCATCTCCGCCGATGGCCGCAACGACGGCTGGAAGACGGCGCTGCTGAATGGCGGCTTCCTGTACGACCTCTACGCCCTGCTCCTCGGATTTCCGGAGAGATTCGAGCTGACCTTCCGTGCCGGGACGCCCGGCTCCTGGGCGCGCGGCGGGCAGCTCAAGACGAGTCTGCCGGCCGTATCCCGGCGGGCCGTGATCGACCCATCGGCCGGCGCCGGCGTGGATCGCCGGACGTCAACGGGCGATCCGCATATCGACTTCACACTCAGCAAGAACGGGGACGCCGCTGTCCTGACCATCAAGACATTTGCCTACTACAGATCCCGGGAGACATTCAACGCCATCATCGACGGTGCTTTCGCCAGGATCCGCGCCGCAGGTTGCCGGAACCTGATCCTGGACCTGCGCGGAAACGGCGGCGGCGATCCGTTCTGCGCCAGCCATTTGCTGGCCTATCTCGCGCCGGCCCCGGTTCCATATTTCGCGAGGAGCTATCCCTCCTACGCATCGCTCGCCACACCCATTGTCTTGCCGGAGAATCGATTTCGTGGCTGTTTGTATACACTGATCGACGGCGGTTGCTTCTCATCCACCGGCCATCTCTGCGCGCTGCTCAAGTTCCACAGGATCGGCACGTTCGTCGGGAGTGAGACCGGCGCCACGTACGAGTGCAATGACGCCGCGCGCACCGACACGCTGACCGCCACCGGCCTGCGCTTGCGCGTGGCTCGGGCGACCTACACGGTAGCGGTCGAGGGGATGGCCCGGGAACGAGGGGTGTCACCCGACTGCGCGGTCGAGCCGTCGATTCGAGATATCCTCGATCGCCGCGATCCCGTCATGGAGCGTGCGTGGTCCTTGATCGAGCGAAGGAAGTCCTCGCGGGGCGGACATCCCGCTGATCATGGCGGCTCCTTAGGGGTTTCGCGGGGCGTCCTCCCCCGGTCATCGTCCGCGCTTCAGAGGGTGCCAGATCGCGACAGCGCTGGCGAAGAGACGGACCCGGCCGGAGGGGCGGGCTCACCACCGGCATGAGAAGGCATCCCCCGCCGAGGCCGCTGCTCGGGTAGACTCCCCTGGAATCGTCGGCTCGCGCGTCGCGGCCCGCGAGAAGGAAAACCGCGGATGGGATTGCCTGGGAGATCAGGACATCTTGATTACAGAATGCCCGAAGGCCGGCGATCGAACGAGATCGTGGCGGGCCTTCACCCGTGCGCCCGGCTCAACTCCAACAGGTCTCGCCGCGGTCTGCGCCGTGGCGGTTCTGCTCCTCATGACCGTCGCGACCCGCTCGGCCCGCGGTGAGTTCTACAAAGACATCACGTACGACCCGGCTCAGTACGGGCCCGACACGCCTCTCGGAGACATTGTCACCCAGGCCGGACTCACGCTCGATGCGGGACAGTATGTTCCGAACGCCCGCCTGGAGGTCTCGAAGAGCACCTACAAGCTGCGGCTATTCTCGGGCGATCGGCTCCTGAAGACCTATCGCATCCAGATCAGCGGCAAGTACCCGGTCGGGGACAAGAAACGGAGAGGGGACGGCCGCACGCCCGAAGGGACGTACCGGGTGTGCCGCCACAACCGCGCCTCCCGGTACTACCGCAGCCTCATTCTCAACTATCCGAACGCCAGCGACATCGACGAGGCTGTGGCGGCCAAGAGAATCACGGAAGCGAAGGCCGCCGGCCTGCGCGCCGCCTTGGAAGCTGGGAAGTGTCCCCCTTCGAACACCTCACTTGGCGGCGACATCCTCATCCACGGCCAGAACCCGAAAGTTACCGCACAGGTCCGAAGAGAGCAGCGGGGCCGGCACCGGCGTGAGGGGCTGGAACCCGGCGATCTGGATCCGGCGACCCTGAAGCTGCTTTACAACTGGACGCTCGGCTGTGTCGGGATGACCAACCCGGACATCCGGGAGCTGTACCAGTACGTTCCGGATGGCGCGGTGGTCGTCATCGCGCCGTAATGCGGGAGCGGACGGCCTCGCAACTCCAGTTGCCCTGCGCCACGACGCAGAGTCACCGGACGTCGAAGGTGCCGCCCCGCGCCAGAATCTGCCCGCCGGGATCGAGGCCGGGGACGGCGACAAGGAGCTGATCAACCAGCGCGTGCGCCGATGGGAATTCAGCTACCCCACCGAACGAGACCGCCGCGGCCGTCATCGAGAAGGCAAGGCGCCTCGACGCAAACGGGCCCTAGATTGTCGATCTGCGATCTTGAAAGGAGGATCCCATGCCCAAGAATCGAAGCCGCGTCCGCAACGTCCGTCCGGACACCGTCGACTTTCGGGACCTGCCGTTTCGACCGAGCATCGCCATCACACCCAGGCCGACGGTGTTTCCGGAGATCCCCTTGAAGGTCAAGTCGCAGGGTGAGACCAACGCGTGCAGCGGGTTTGCCCTCTCTCTCGTGGTCGAGTACCTCCTGCGAAAATCGGGGCGAGACGCGAGAGCCGAAATCTCGCCGTACATGCTGTACTCGATGGCGCGGCGGTACGACGAGTTCAGCGGCGCGGCCGACGACGGGTCCAGTCTTCGCGGAGCCCTGAAGGGATGGCAGAAACACGGCGCCTGCCTTGATCGTCTCTGGAAGACCGGGATCAACGTTCCCCCAGCGCCACGGAGTGCCGAGGACGATTGGTGGCTGGACGCGGTGCGGCGCTCTCTGGGCGCCTACTACCGGATTGATATCCGGCAGATCTCCGACAGTCGGGCGTCGTGAAGCGATACCAGCAGTTCCATCTGAGCGAGAAGGCAGAGGAGGACGACCCGACCTGTTCCCCGTACCGGCGGTCTCTGCTCTACCTGGTGTCGGAGTCGTTCGAGCACGGGGTGCAGACCCCGATCCTTGGCATGGGCACTTGGAGTCTCCTGGTACTGATGGCTGCGTAGCAGAGAAGGTGCGGGAGGTAGGTGCCGCCGTGTCGATCATCAACAAGCCCAGCCTCACCGCCGTGAGAACCTCGTCTGCGCGGCTGGCCGGACCTGCCCTTCGCGTTCCTGTAGAGCAGGCTGTCTCCAGGCACCTGGGGCGCCCGTGGACGGCGACAGCCGTCCAGGATCTGGCGGACTTCGCCTGTCACCCGTGTGCCATCCTCACGGACGGCTCCTGTGCCGTGTTCGCGAAGTTCACGGACGCGGCCGACGGCGCCACGCAGTTCGAGATAGAGTTGGCGGGTCTGCGGTTCCTCCGCGAATCCTCAGGCGTCCTCACGCCCACGCCCATTGGCCTCGTTGTGGTTGCGGACGGAACTCTCCTGGTCCTCGAGGCGGTTCACGCCGTCGACCGAGCCCCTCGCCACTGGCGGCAGATCGGGCAAGCCCTGGCCCGCATTCACCGGAACACGTGGGACCGCTTCGGCCTGGACCGGCATGGCTACATCGGTCCGCTGCACCTGGACAACACGCCGGCGAGCGA
The DNA here is from genome assembly GCA_903844735.1 of Candidatus Eiseniibacteriota bacterium. Classification (GTDB taxonomy): domain Bacteria; phylum Eisenbacteria; class RBG-16-71-46; order CAIMUX01; family CAIMUX01; genus CAIMUX01. The sequence goes on along the minus strand of CAIMUX010000111.1, from coordinate 8,449 downwards.
CTGGCCGTCGTTCTACGCACAGCGCCGGATCCTGCCGAATCTGCGGGCCGCGACCGACTCCGGACACCTGCCTCCGGAGGTCATCCGGCAGGTCGAGACGCTGCTCTCACGCCTGCCGGAGTTGTGCGGCCCCCCGCCCGTGCCCACGCTTCTGCACGGCGACGCCCAGCAGAACAACTTCATCAGCACGGATGAAGGAGCGGTCGTCATCGACCCGGCGGTCTGCTACGGACACCCGGAGATGGACCTGGCGTTTGTCGACATCTGGCACCAGGCGGCGCCCGACGAGTTGTTTGAAGGATACCGGGAAGAGCTGCCCATTGACCCCGGATTCTGGGAGAGGCGTGACCTGTGGCGTGTCTGGGGATACCTGGCGGCCGTGGCGATCGAGGGGCCCAGCCATCTGGATGAACTGACGAGGGCGATTCGGCGGTACGTGTAGCGTGAGTAGCGCGCGGATCTTCGGATGCGTAACGCGGTGGTCGAAGGAGGATGTGACCGTCAGCGTCCGGTGGCGATCGGGCAACCGTGTCTAGGAACTGACCGACTCCTCGGGAGCCAATGACCGCGATGCCCGGACAAGATCCGGAATCGCCCCCACCCTGGTGGCGATCCCTGCCAGGTGGGTCGTAGCGTCTCGCGCCAGCGTGGGAAGGTCGCCATCCCCGAAATAGGCAAGCGCCTTCAACGTGATGGCCGGGTTGAACTGCGCGCCGTAGAGAGCCCGGGCCGCGCCGAGTCCCTCTTCCAGCGATATGCCGCAACGGAGCAGGGCATGGAGGTCGAGATAGTCTCTGGCCTCCGCCCTCTGCTGGACGACTGCGAGCTTGAGAGCCGTCAGGTCCAGAAGCGACGCAACCCAAATGCCGTTCTCCCGCACGCGATGCGGTGATCCCACGCGACCCGAGGAGATCCCTCCGAAGAGCGAGAGCTTGACCGGTGCACCGCGCGTGACGGATATGGTCAGGGTGTTCTCCTGGCTCTGCAGGCGGTCCGCGGCCCCAAGAAACGGGACCTCTTTGACGATCGTCTCGGGCGTGAAAGACCGAGGGCTCATGAAGTCGAAATCCGCCGACTGACGGTGCCCCAACCGCAGCGCGATCGCGGTATCGCCGTAGAGAACAAAGTGAGGCGGCACCGCGCTCAACTCGGGCCAGAGCTCCCGCTGGTGCGGCGGAAGAATGGACAGATTCGGATCGAATGTGCTCATGGGAATCGCCTCACCGGCAGGGGAGGAACGGGCACCAATTCAAACACGAGATGCCAGTAATTCCAGGACCTTGCGTCCATCACCCCCGGGGGCGCCTGGCGCAGCGCCGCCTGGAAAAGATCGTCCGTCAGCTCCGCCCGCGCGAGCAGGACGTCATCCCAGGTTCCGAGGGTCATGATCTGGCAGGCGAGGCGATACGGGTCCGCTAACGCTTCCTCCTCCGTCTTCCACCAGAGGAGTTTCCCGGCGATGGCCCGCAACGGATCCGACGCTCGTTGTAGAGGTTGGGTGCTCATTCCATGGAATCCTAGCGGAGTCCGGAGAGGACAGGAATACCCGGGAGGATCAGCGGAGTGCCTCCCCGCAATGGGGCGCGGGGCGCAGTGCCGCTCCGAAGAAATCGTTCGTCAGCTCCGACTTCCACAGTCTCGGGAATCGCGTGACATCCCGGCGCGCCACTGCCAGCAGCGCTCGCGCCGGCATTCCCCCCGCTCAGCGCCCCGCCTGCAGCGTCTCGAACAGCGTCGTTCCCTCTTCGGTGGCGCTGGTGGGCCTTGGGCTCGGCGTGATCATGCTGGCCTGCCGTCGCCGGACTCGTCCGCGCCGCCGTTGATGCTCCGATTCGCATGCTGACACCACGCCGGTCCCGTGATATAGGATTCCTGATCGCTTTCAGCGGCAGTCGGCAGCGGCGCCCCGGCACAGCGCGAGACGGGGCGGCCGCGGCGGCGCCGGGGTCCGAATCACGCGTCCAGCGGCTTGCGCGGGAGAACACAGGTGACGATCCTCTCGGCGGCGGTCCTTCTCTTCCTGGTGATGGACCCTTTCGGCAACATCATCTTCTTCGTGACCGCTCTGAAGAACGTCGAGAAGCGGCGGCGGCAGAAGGTGATCATTCGCGAGCTTCTGATCGCACTGGTCGTGCTTCTGGCGTTCCTCTTCAGCGGCCAATACCTCCTTTCGACTCTCGGCATCTCCGGCCCGGCGCTGACCGTGGCGGGGGGAACGGTGCTCTTCCTGATCGCGGTGAAGATGACGTTTCCCAAGTCGGGCGATCTGACCGCGGATCTCACCGCCGGCGAGCCGTTCATCGTCCCGCTGGCGGTCCCCTACGTGGCCGGCCCGTCCGCACTCGCCTCGGTCCTGCTGATCATGAACCGGGAGCCATCGCGCTGGCCGGAGTGGCTCGCCGCGGTCGTGGGCGCTTGGTTTGTCTGCGGGCTGATCCTGCTTTCGTCGGGTCTTCTCTCGCGGATCCTGGGCGACCGCGTGCTGACGGCCATCGAGCGACTCATGGGGATGGTGCTGGTAGCGATCGCGATCCAGATGCTCATGACGGGGATTTCGCAGTTCGTCTCCGGCGTTCCGGCCGCCGGCCCGGCGACCATGTAACGGGAGGCGGAAGGACGAGAAGAAGACGGCCTGCCGTGGCCCCCGTGGGGGCAGGGCAAGACGCTTTGTGCGGCGGGGGCCGACTCAGCTCTACCTTCGGGACGACAGTGAGGCCACCCGGCTCCCCGAGTGGCCTCACGAGACAAGCGGGTCGGCTGCCCGCGTCGGCCTAGGTCCGCATCAGAGCCGGCACCACGGCCGTGGCCCCTGTGGCCGCCGCCGTCGCCGTCGCCGCCGTTTCCGCCACCGGGGCCGTTTCTCCCTCCGCCGTTGCGCGCGGCCGGCGGATGACCCTGCGGAAGTACGACCGCACGCGGGCCTGCTCGTTCGGATGGATCACCGCGAGGTGGAAGGCCGCCCGGCGGCAGGCCTCGATAGCCTGGTGCTTCCCTATCTGGACCTCGCCGTAGCTGGCTCCCTCGTTGGCCTGCGCCTCGGCGCGACGAGCGAACGCGGCGTCCATCTCATCCGCCGCCGCCTGCAGGACGGTGCCCTGCTCCTGGATCCGCGGGCTGGGGTCCTGGGCGCACCGCTGGATCAGGGAGCGAACGTCCGTCACCAGCTCCAAGTACGAGGCCCTGGCGAAGGCCACCAGCCCCCGCGGAAAGTAGGTCAGGAACTTGGGCGACCGCCGGTTGCGGCGCAGGTCGTCGAGGATCACGTCATGGGCGTGCCGGACGGCGTTGAGCAGGGTTTCGTGCATGTTCCCCAGCCCCGTTTGCGTCTCCTGGACCGCGTGACGCTTGCTGTTCCAGTCCTCGATCTTCGTCTGGAACGTCGCGGATTCGGCCTCCACATCGGCCGCGAACTCCTTCGCCGCTGGATCCGCCTTGAGGTGCGCGGTCAGGTAGGCGAGGTCCTCGAGGTGCTCGGTGGGTGCCGAGCGGATGGTCCTGGCGTGCATAGTGTCTCCTTCCGTCGGCGCCAGCCCCCTGTCCTGATGGGGCAAGCGGGCGCCGACACTCGAACGTGAATTGTTGGTTCCTCTTGGACTTGCCGCGGCCGCTGCGCATCCGGGTTGGTGCAACGCAAGAGGCAGGCCAAAACGTGAAGATCGTGTGCTTGTGAAAGACAAGAAACCCGGCAGCGGCGGTAACTCGTCGCACCGCAAGCACAAGCGATCCGATGGCGTCGTCCGGCACGCGGTCCGGCCGGCGCGGAACACGAAATCGGCGGCTGGAGAGGCGTGACTGTCAGTCACGGTCGGACCCAAAACCGTGACTGTGCGTCACGGTGGGACAAGGACCGTGACTGAGCTGCACGGTGCGACAATAGCCGTGACGAATCGTCGCACCCCGCATGGTTGTTCGGTGTTTCGGTGGCGAAGAGGCGGCCTCCCCCGGGCGGCGACGCGACCGAACGGGAAGAAAGCGGGCTTTGGCCGCGATCCGGACCGGGAGAAAAGTCAGAAAGTGAGAATACTTCGAGCGGATGGCCGGTTGACGTTGTTCACTGACGAATGCGATCGAGCGGAAGGTCGGACCGCTTTGTGTACTGGCGTCCGACTTCGAGCGAAGGGTATGGCGCATTTCTGTACCGGCGGTCGACTCAAAACCGAGGGTCGTACAGCTTTCGGTACCGGCGTCCGACTTTGAGCGGAGGTTAGGGCGCATCTCTGTACCGGCTGCCGACCCAAGACAGAAGGTCGTACAGCGTTCGGTACCGGCGTCCGAATTCGAGCGGAAGGTCGGGCAAGGCTGTGTACCGGCGTTCGATTTCGTTCGGAGAGTCGGACGGACTTGTGCCCTCGCATCCGACTTCGGGCAGAGGCCGGTACACGAATCTGCACCGGTCGTGGCACATGTTCCCTCGGCCGTACGGAAATCTGAAGCGCCGGCCGCTATGTGGAGGCTGCTCGTTCCGTTTTGCGAACTCCCGTCGGAACTCTTCCGCACGGCGGTTCTGATCTCGGCAACGCGTCCGGCTGGCCCAGGTCGGGGGTGGGGCCGTGTGACTCGAGGTTTGCTCGAAAACATTTCACTTTTCGGATTTGTGAACTGGTTGGCGCACGCAATGGGCTGGCTCTCGGGCGGCCGGACCCGTGAACGGCGCGGCATAGCGACCGAGTCGTCCAGATCGACCGGTTGACCCGGCGCACAGACCGGACGGAAGATGGCGTGCGAAGCTGCGGATGCTGGGCGAGCATAACGAGGCCGGAGAGGAATCGGTGACCCGTCCGCCGGTGTGGAGCGGCGTTGCCATCCGGCCGCCAGGAAGAGGAGACCGGACGATGGACACCTGGAAGTTCTACGACATCACCCATCGCGAGCACGTCGTCTGCAACCCCACGAGTGAGGACAATCTCGCGCGGCTGGTCCGTCTCCTGCGCCTCCCACCCACCGCCAGCGTGGTCGACATCGCCTGCGGGAAGGCTGAGTTTCTGATCCGCCTGGCCGAAGTCTATGGCGTGCGGTGCACCGGCGTCGACATCTCCCCCTACTTTCTCCGCGAGGCCGAGGCCAGATGCAAGGCGAGGCTTCCCGGCGCGAGAGTCACCTTCGCGCAGATGGACGGCGCCGACTTTAAGTGCGACGAACCGCACGGCTTCAGCCTGGCCTCTTGCATCGGGGCCAGTTGGATCTTTGGTGGACAGGGGGGCACTCTGGATGCGCTGATCAGCATGACCGAGCCGGGCGGCTGGGTGATCGACGGTGAGCCTTTCTGGCTGCACGAGCCGTCCGAGGGCTACCTGGAGGCCTCCGGTGAGACCAGGGAAGCGTTCGGCACCCACTTCTCGAATCTCGAGGCGGCGGAGCGGCGCGGGCTGGAGCTCGTGCACACGTTGGTGAGCAACCAGAACGACTGGGATGTCTACGAGGGGCTGCAGTGGTATGCGACGGCCGAGTACGCTCGGGCTCACCCGGAGGATCCGGATCTGGCGGAGGTGGTTGAGCGGGTGGCTAAGAACAAGGCGACGTATCTGCGGTGGGGTAGGGATACCGTGGGTTGGGCGATGTATGTGTTTCGGCGGCGCGTCACGGAGGGTGGCCACGGCGGGTTAACGGCCTAGCCACGGCAAGCAGCGGCCTGCGGTACGCGCCACTGCGGCGCCATGGGCTGGCGTGTTCGGCGCTTCCTGTCGGCAGTCGCGCCGCTGGTCTTCGGTTTGGCGGTCCGTCCGCCGTGCCCGGCACTGCCGGGAACATAGTCGCCGTGGGCGAGGTGAGCCGGCAGGGCCCCTACCGGCTGTCGGACGGAAGAAACGGGAAGACGGCGAGCCCGCGCAGGGATTCCCACCGTTGGTCCGTGGTCCGGCCCGCTCCATCCGCGGTCCGCTCGATGTACCCGCGGACCAGATCCTCTCCCGCCTCGTAGTTGATCAGATAGCTCCGGTAGCGGTCGTAGAAGGCGATGGATTGCTCCGCTTCGGAGCGCGACTCAAGGCCGTAGCGACAGCCGAAGGCGATCGCCTCGTCGCGCATCATCCGTCCGTCGAGGTAGCGGCGGGCGCACTCGATTCCGGCGCCGCGCAACCTGCGTGTCAACTCGCGGAAGCGGCCGTATTCCGCCGCGAGGGAGGGGTCAAGCCTGGCGAGGGGAAAGAGCACGTCCATTTCGAAGGCCACCCGTTTGCTGTCGGGGAAAGCCAGGGTCACCCCGTACTCGGCCGCCCCTTCGTTGACCAGCGAGCCAGGACTGAAGAGCGGGAAGACGCTGAACTCGTTCCAGCCGCGGGCACGCACGCTGTTTGCGTCGATGAGGAGGTTCTGGACGTGGTGCCCCGGGTACCCTTCGTGGCAGGCGAGCGCAACGGCATCGGAGACAGAGACGAAACCCCGCTCCCTCGAAGCGAAGCGGTCTGTGGGCGAGATCGTGCGCGATGCGTCGGCCCTCCGTTGGTCACGAGGGCGTCGGCGGGTATCGAGTAGGATCCTCTGGAGAGGGTCGGATGAGGACCCACGCAGGCATCTCGACCGAGTCGTTCAGATCGACCGATTGACCCGGCGCACGGATTGGACCAAAGATCGCCGTGGAGAAGTCGGCCATCAAGTCCGCCATCTACGAGCACCCCGAGTTCACCGCCTTCATCACCGTCCCCGACAAAACCGACCGCCGCCTTCAGGTGTGCCGCCTCACCGCCAGGGGGACCGTACTTGGGGAAGCCCGGGGAGAGGTCCACAAGTGACCCCCGTCGGCAACCCCGAACGCGCCACCCAAGCCCGCGTCCTCGCCCTCTTCCGCGACGACCTCGGGTACCGCTACCTAGGCGACTGGACCGACCGGGACAACAACACCAATGTCGAGGAAGCCCTCCTCACCACCTGGCTGACCCGCCGCCGCCACACGCCCGCCCAGATCGCCGTCGCTCTCCACAAGCTCCGCACCGAGGCGGACAACCACAGCCGCACCCTTTGCGACAACAATCAGGCGGTCTACAACCTCCTGCGCTACGGCGTGCCGGTCAAGACCGAGGCCGGCCAGGTCACCGAGACCGTCCGCCTGATCGACTGGGACAAGCCCGGGGAAAACGACTTCGCCATCGCCGAAGAGGTGACGCTCAAAGGCAACCACGAGCGGCGGCCCGACCTCGTGCTCTACGTCAATGGCATCGCCGTCGGCGTGCTCGAGCTCAAGAACAGCCGTATCAGCATCGGCGACGGCATCCGCCAGAACCTCTCCAACCAGCGGCCGGAGTTCAACGCCTGGTTTTTCAGCACGGTGCAGCTCGTCCTCGCCGGCAACGATTCCGAGGGGCTGCAGTACGGCGCCATCGGCACGCCGGAGAAGTACTTCCTGAAATGGAAGGAAGACGAAGCCGACGACAGCCGCTTCAAGCTGGACAAGTACCTGCTCAAGCTTTGCCGCAAGGACCGCCTGCTCGAGTTGATGCACGACTTCGTGCTCTTCGACAGCGGCATCAAGAAGCTGCCGCGTGCCCACCAGTACTTCGGCGTCAAGGCCGCCCAGGCGAAAGTGCGCCGGAAGAAGGGCGGCATCATCTGGCACACCCAGGGGAGCGGCAAGAGCATCGTCATGGTGCTGCTGGCCAGGTGGATCCTGGAGGACAACCCCAACGCCCGCGTCGTCGTCATCACCGACCGTGACGAGCTGGACAAGCAGATCGAGCGCGTCTTCTCTGACGCGGGCGAGGCAATCCGGCGAACCAGCAGCGGCCGCGACCTGATGAGCCAGCTCGGTCAGGCCAAGCCTCGCCTGCTCTGCTCACTCGTGCACAAGTTCGGCCGCCAAGACGTGGACGACTTCGATGCCTTCATCCGGGAGCTGGAGGCCCAGCCCAGCCCGACGGTCGGCGAGGTGTTCGTCTTCGTCGACGAGTGCCACCGCACGCAGAGTGGCAAGCTGCACCGGGTCATGAAGGCGATGATGCCCAACGCCGTCTTCATCGGGTTCACCGGCACGCCGCTGCTCAAGAGAGACGCGCAGACCAGCCTGGAAGTGTTCGGCGGCTACATCCACACCTACAAGTTCAGCGAGGGGGTTGAGGACGGGGTCATCCTCGACCTCGTCTACGAAGCGCGGGACATCGACCAGACGCTCGGCTCCGAGGACAGGATCGACGCATGGTTCGAGGCCAAGACCAGGGGCCTCAACGACTGGCAGAGGGACGAGCTGAAGAAGCAATGGGGCACGATGCAGGTCGTGCTCAGCCAGTTCATCTACAATACCTACACCGAGCTGCTCAGAAAAGTCGACGCCAAGCCGGGCCTGACCAAGACCGAGACCTACGAGGATTGGGCCAAGGCGCTGTTCACCAAGGAGCCGGTGAACATGAAGCTGCTCGTCGTGGTGGACAAGCTCCTCACCGGCTTCGACGCTCCCCCCTGCACCTACCTCTACATCGACAAGTCGATGCAGGACCACGGCCTGTTCCAGGCGATCTGCCGC
>CAIMUX010000110.1 GCA_903844735.1 Candidatus Eiseniibacteriota bacterium | reverse complement strand
GCCCGCCAATAGTCGCCCTGCAGCGCCGCCCGAAGCTCAACCCCTCGCACCGATCCAGTCTTCATCCCGCACCTCCTCTCGAGGTCGGGATCGTCTCAGTCAACGCGGTCGGGGGCTACATGGGTTGGCCGAGTGGATACCCAGCCCGCGCAGGAGCAGGACGAGCTCGGAGTTTCTGAAGATCCCGGAACGCGGGCCGCAGAAGACAATCACCTTGGCGCGGTTGCTCGCCTTGAGCCGGCGCCGGTAGCGGCTGATGCCGGTGTCTTCGCCGCGGCGCTCCGCCTCCTCGGACCGCTGCCGGCACGGCCGGAAGGCCGCGACGAGCGGCGTTCACATGAAGACGAAGTAGGCGCGAACTCGCATCCTGGTCTCGCTTCGCTTGGGATGGTGTTCGAGAAACCAGCTCTCCTTGGCCTCGCGATTGGACGTGTTCTCAATCAAGCGGCGATCGTCATAGGCATCGAACGCCACGAAAGGATCGGTCGCCGGATCGGTGGTCAGAATGACGACTTCTTTCTCCGCGTCCTTCTGGGCGCTGACCCAGCGCAGCACCACCGTGGCGTTGATGAGCTTCGGCTAAAAGTCCTTGGCGCTGGCGGCCGAGGTCGAGCCCTCCGGACGCCACCAGTCGCAAGGCAGATCGCGAAATCCCACCGCGACGGTCTTTCGTTCCTCCACCCGGGACGGCTTCCCGGACCCATGCTTCACCCCTTCGCTTCGCTCCTTGTAGAGGCACGCGTCCAGACTCCGCCCCTGCGCGGCGAACCCCTCGGCCCGGCGAGCGATCTCCCGCGCGTCCGCCGTGATCGCCATGTTGGACTTCGCCGCGATATAGACGAAGGCCTCCTGGTCGATGCGCGAGAGGAGCTTGCCGTCCAAGAAGCCACGGTCCAGCGCCACCGAACGAATGGTGGCGTAGCCCTCGTCGTTCGCTCGTGCTTGAGCCAACACCTGGTGGGCGTGCTCGTTGTCCGACCCGTCGATCGCATCGATGGCCAGGGCCAGCGGGATCTTCGGCGTGGGCTCGAAGACGATCCAGATCTTCCAGCCAAAGAACGTTACTTTGATCTTCCGGGCATGCTTGTTCGCCCGCACGTCCGGACGCTTCTCCCGCGACACGCTCGGGACGGCTCGGCCATCGTCGGTCTCACACGTGGGCGTGGCCTCGTCGTCGGTCGCATCAAGTACGGCATCGATCTGTCTCGGAAACGTAACTCCACGTTGCGGAATCCGCAACGGCTCTTCTAATCCTTCAATCTGGAAGCGGGGAAGCCCCTGGGGGCGGAAGAGATTGGCGGGCTACAGCCCTCGCAGGTGCCGGTCAAGCTCCCCGGCTGGAACCGGCAGATCCCGAAACACGCGCCGATACGCCTTGCTCGACGGGCGGATCACGGCCCACGCCGTGAGAGCGACAAGGACGAGCCACGTTCGGACCGTGCGGTGTTTCGTGAACCAGACCTCGAGGTCACCCTTGTAGGGAGCGATGACCGTGTCATGGAATTGCTTTCGATCCCTTCCGCAGCGATCAAGAATGCCCTCTTCATCGCGGAACACAACCGATCCAATGCCAGTCAGTCCAGGGGTGACGCTCAGTACCGCCGCCCTGACCTCCTCGGAATAGAGCTCAACGTGTCCTCGTACCACGGGCCGCGGACCGACGACGCTCATCTGTCCTAGAACTATGTTGATCAATTGAGGCAACTCGTTGCCCTTCGTCTTACGCAAGAATCGACCCAACGGAAGGACCCGCGGATCATCCTTCTGTGTGATGCATCCGCCGGCTAGGTTGGGACTATCCTTCAGCATGGTAGCGAACTTGATGACCTTGAAGTCCCTACCACCCTTTCCCACTCGTGTCTGGAGGTATATAATGTGATGCTCGCCGGTCATCTTCAGTCCAAGCATGACCGGAATCATGAAAGGCAGAAGCACTAGTACGGCGACACAAGATAGGAGCAGGTCGAGCAGCCTGATCACCACTACATCCTTCCATCCAAGAACGTGCCCGTGTCCAGGTGCCGAAACTCCGGAAGCATGCGGTTGAACAACGCGATAAGCTCAGGCCTCGTCCAAGAGCCGCGCGCGCGCATGGCACGGACCGTTCTCTCAAACTCATCCAAGCGGTCGGCGTCGAACATAGCGTCGTTCCTGATGACTCCGATTGCGGCGAAGCGTCCCATGTCGAGTGTTTCGCGTTCCGTGTAGAACTCCTCACTGTCCTTCTCCCCGGTGGTGTCACTCGCGAAGTAGTACACAGGCCACTTGCGCCGGCCTTTCAGTTCGGCTACCCTGGCCCGGGCCTCATCCTCGGTGGCACACTGCACGGGCTCGTATCCACGCCGGGCCAAGAAGCGCTCCGCAATCTCGCTGAAAGTGATAAGGTCTCGGTCACGGTCTAGCTTGGGAAAGAACACGTCGCGGTTCTCTCCCAAGAGGCACGAAATGAGGCAGAGCTCACCGGACTCCTGAGGCGTGACGAAATAGCGGCGCACATCGTTGGGGGCGGAAAGGGGCTGTTCCTTTTCAATTCGCCGATTGAACCCGAAGAGCAAGCTGCCGTCCGAAAACGCGACGTTGGCGAAGCGGGCGGTAGATACCGGGACGTCGAGACTGCGGCGCATGAGAAACATCTCCATGATGCGCTTGCTCGCTCCCATCATGTTGACCGGGTTGGCCGCCTTGTCGGTCGAGACACAGAAATACTTCGAGACACCGCCGGCGTGAGCCTGTCGCATGCTCTTGTCCGCATTGAGGATGTTGACATCGATCATCCGCATGAGGGTGTAAGGATCCTTCTCGCTGCGGACGTGCTTCAGGGCCGAGAGGTTGAGTACGTGGGTGTAGCCGGGGCTTGCGGCCAAGAGAGCGTCGAAGATGTCGCTTCCCGCATCGATGGCAAACGTGGCAAACTCCCCGTCGATATACCCAATGGAACTGCGCACGTCGCGCACGAGCTCAACCAAGTTGTTCTCACTTGTATCAACCACATGGAGAAGCTGTGGGTTACGCTTAAGTATCTCGATGGCCACGGCTTGACCGATGGAGCCGGCACCGCCGATTACCAAAAACCGTGAGGACTGCACGATGGATGAGATCTCGCGTTCGTGGGCCGCGACGTCGTCTGCAAACAGTTCGTGCCGGCGGCCTATCAGGTCGAGGATGGGATTCGTCATGGTGCTACTCTGCCGATGGGTGGGTAGTCCTGTCGCAGCGTCCTAGGGTGCTGGGATCCGTTCACGTGTCGCAACAACTGACGCACTTGCTGCTGCACATACAGCTCGAAAGTGTCATAGCCGAAGCAGTCATGACGGGGCGAACCCGGTGGAGCCGGAGCGGTGTCGGGTGGAATGGGTCCAGGCGCCACGGTCGCGCCCAGCGCCGCCGGGGGCGTTGAAGTTGCCGGTATGGTCGCTTCCACAGTGGGGGCGCTGGCTTGTGAAACCTGGATCTTCGGACCGGCGTTGAGTGGTCCGACCTTGGCGACTTCTTCAGTGTTGATCCCAAGCTCGGCCGCTGTGCGTCTGGCTTCTTCCTCGCTGAAACCGAGCTCACTAGGCTTTGTGTGCGATCGCTCAGGAGTGTACGTATGGGCACGCGCAGGTGAGGTCGGGAAGAGGAAGAGCGGGAGAACAGCAAGAAACGGGAGAGCCGCTGGTCTCATCAGCTCGCCTGCTTGCCAATGACATGGTCGCCCATCCTTATTTTCCCTCCAGGTGGGAAGGGTAGTCGAGATCCCCGGGGTGGGCAAGACTCATCCGATAAGGATCGCCCGAGCCCTCGATCTGGGCGGCCTGAGACGTCTCGGCACGTCCGAGTCGGCAATCGCCTACGTGAAGGATCGGGCAGGACACAACCGCCGATCCGCCATCGACGCCGGCAATGCACGGCGGAAACTCGGGTGGGAGCGAGCCGTGACGCTCGACCAAGGCATGGCCGCGACCGTCGAGTGGTACCAGGGCAACTCGGCATGGCTGGACGAGGTCGCTTCGGGCGAGCACCAGGCCTACCAGGAGTAGATGTACGGCAACCGAGGAGTGGCCAGCCGAGGCCGGCCTGCCCGGCACAGACCTCGCCGGAGGTCGATTCGTGCTTGGCCCGCCCGCGCGACCGTGGTATAAGATCTCCATGCCAAAGAACACGTTTCAGCTCCCCCAGATCAGCAGCCTCCCTCGCGGGTTTTGGCCCGTGCTTGCGCGTCGGCCACTCCTCTCCCTGGTTCTCGCGATTCTCCTCCTCACGGCCGGCTCCGCCCTCGCGCAGACGATCACCCCGGCTGCGCTCGATGAGGCCGCGCGCCTGACGGGAATGAGCAAGGACGAGATCATGCGCCGCTATCAGCAGGCGCAACCCCGCACCCCGGACAGCCTCGTCCCGGGGGCTGCCGCCACCCCTGGGAGACAAGCTTTGCCGGACACTCTGTTGCGGGCTATTCTGCCTTCCGCCACAGGCTTACGTGACTCGGTCAAGGCTGCAGTCGCCGTTCTGAAGCGCCTGAAACCAGACAGCGCGGGTGGCATCTTCGGTTCTGACTTTTTCCAGCTCCAAGCCGGGGTCTTCACGCAGAACACCTTCGGCCCCGTGCCGGAAGACTATGTCATCGGGGTCGGTGACCAGGTCGTCGTCGATGTCTGGGGAGACGTGGAGTTTCGTCTCGAGCGGATCGTGGACCGGGACGGCACGATCATCCTTCCCAAGGGTGGGCGGATTCTCTGTTCAGGCCGGTCGCTGACGCAACTCCGCTCTGCCATTCGGGAGCGCCTCTCGCAATCCTATTCCGGCCTGGCCGACGACACGGGCGACGGAACGACCTTCCTGGATGTGTCCCTGGGGAAGCTCCGGGCGATCCGTGTCTTCGTGATCGGAGAGGTCACGCAGCCGGGTGCCTACGAACTGAGCTCAATCTCGACGATCTTCACTGCCCTTTATGCGGCGGGCGGACCCGGTCGGAACGGCTCCATGCGCGACATCCGGCTCATGCGAGGCAACCAGCTTCTGGCCAGCCTGGACCTCTACGAGTACCTGTTGCGCGGTGACCGCTCGAAAGACCTGATTCTGAGGGAGTACGACACCATCCTTGTTCCTCCCCGTGGCAAGACGGTCGCTTTGGCTGGCTCGGTTCGGCGCCCCATGAGCTACGAGCTCAAGGAGGGCGAGGATCTCACGGCCCTGCTCCAATTCGGCGCCGGATTCACGGCCACGGCGGCACCGGAGATCTTGCACTTGGTCCGGGTTCTCCCGCCTGCGGAGCGGCGGCCCGGCAGCCCGGACAGAATGCAAATTGATATCCCCATGGACGTGGGAACGGACAGGCCCCTGGATTCCCGGCAAGCCGTGCTCCTCGATGCGGATTCGATCAGCGTGGCTGCGGTGAGCGACCGCCTGGAGAACTGGGTCGAGGTCCAGGGGGCAGTGAAGCGCCCGGGCCGCTATCAGTACATTCAGGACATGGAGGTGGTCGCCCTCCTCGACATGGCGGGCCAGACGTGGCCGGATCTTCTGGAACAGCGGGCCGCGCTGGATCGCGTGGCGCCGGACGGGACCTTTCAGAGCCGCGATCTTCCGCTCGGCGCCATCCTGGCGGGGAAGGCGGAGAAGGTCGTGCTGCAGCCGCGGGACGTCATCCGCGTCTACTCCAAGTGGGACCTCCAGGACCGATACCAGGTCGTTATTTCTGGGGAAGTCCGTGCTCCCGGAAGCTTCCCCTTTCGAGAAGGGATGACCCTGCGGGACCTGGTGCTGAAGGCGGGAGGGTTGCGGGAGTCGGTCGACTCGCTTCGCGTGGAAATTTCCCGGCCGCGGCCTCAGGCGATGGGGAGCCGGGATCCCCAAGGCCCGGGACCGCGGACGGTGGACGTGATCGAAGTGTCGCTGGGCCGGGACTTCCTTACGGCACAGACGAGCCTTCCCTTGCAGCCCCACGACCATGTGATGATCCGCCGGTTGCCGTGGTGGGAGTCGCAGCGATCCGCGGTGCTCAGCGGGGATGTTCTGTATCCTGGAGAGTACGCGCTTGAGGGTCCCAGGATGACTGTCTCCGATCTCATCGCGCGCGCGGAAGGGCTGAGGCCCACTGCCTATCGTGAGGGAGCCCGTCTGATCCGGAGCAGGGATGGGATTGGCAGTATCGCTCTCGATCTCGACTGCGCGTTGCGCAACCCCCACTCGTGGTGTGACTTGATTGTCGTCGAAGGGGACGAAATCATCATCCCGCCCACACCTCACACCGTGACCGTGATCGGCGCGGTCGGATACACGACCAGCATTCCGTACCGGTCGGGGAAGAAACCCGGCTACTACGTCAGTCGTGCCGGGGGGTACGCTGAAGGCGCCGACAAGAGGCGAACGAGCGTGATCTACCCCAACGGTTTCTCCCGGCAGGTCAGGAAGCTCTGGTGGGACCCTCAGGTTCTGGCCGGCTCGACCATCAGGGTGGGATACAAGGCTCCCGCGGAGAAATCCGAATGGCTGGCGACGGTGGAAAAGGTCAGCGCGATCATTTCGGCCGCAGCTACCACGATCTACCTGACCCACCAAGCGACCAAGTAGTGCCCGCCCTGGGGGTGCATAGCCACCTCACGCTCAGGTCGGGGATGATGAGGCGGGATCATGGCCGCTTCACGCTTGGGTTGGGGATGACGAGGCGGGAGCAAGGCTGCTTCACGCTTGGGTCGGGGATGACGAGGCGGGAGCAGGGCTGCTTCACGCTTGGGACGGGGATGATGAGGCGGGATCAAGGCCGCTTCACGCTTGGGTTGGGGATGACGAGGCGGGAGCAAGGCTAACTCACGCTCGGGTTGGGGATGACGAGGCGGGAGCAATGCCAACTCACGCTCGGGTTGGGAATGATGAGGCGGGAGCAAGGCCAACTCACGCTCGGGTTGGGGATGACGAGGCGGGAGCAAGGCCAACTCACGCTCAGGTTCGGTAGGATGAGGCGGGATCAAGGCCGACCCACGCTCAGGTTGGGGATGGTGAGGCGGGATCAGGGCCAACTCACCCGGCGATTGATTTCCTCACGTCGTCCAGATATCCTGCTACGATGTCAGACGTGAAGAACGTTGGATCGCCTGCCCAACCGGGAACTGTCGGCTCGCAGCAACCGCGAGTGATGCCGGGGCGGGTTGCCATCCTCGGAGGACGCGGCATGCTCGGCTCCGCCCTCGGCGCCGCGTTGCGTGCCAAGGGGGTCGAACCCGTCGTCTTGGACCTGCCCGAGTTCGACCTCTGCCGCGAATCGGATCTGGCCGACGCCGTCAGAATTTCCTGCGTGGTCATCAACTGCGCAGCCTACACCAATGTCGATGGTGCCGAGAGCGAGCCGGAACTGGCCCTGGCGGTCAACGCCCACGCGGTGGGTGTGCTCGGGCGACTGGCGGCCGCGCAGCGGGTGAAAGTGCTTCACGTCAGCACGGACTTTGTCTTTGATGGCATGGGGGAGGGACCGTACTCCGAGACGGACGAGCCGCGGCCGCTCAGCGTCTACGGCGCCGGCAAGCTCGCCGGCGAGCGATTCCTCGCGGCGTCGGGGTGCGAGCATCTGATGGTGCGGCTGCAGTGGACTTACGGGGCGGGAGGCGCCAACTTCATCACCAAGTGCGTCACGCGCGGTCGGGAATCCAGAGAGCTGCGGGTAGTCAGCGACCAGGTCGGCAGTCCGACGTGGACCCGTGATGCCGCGGCGGCGCTCATCGACTTGCTCGGGACCGGACAGGCAGGCTTGTTCCATTACGCAGCCCGCGGCTACGCCGGCCGCAGCGAAGTGGCGGCGTTCGCGCTCGGCCGGCTCGGGGTGGACTGTCGTGTGATTCCTTGTCCCACGGACGAGTTTCCCACGCCGGCGCGGCGCCCGCTCAACTCGCGTTTCAACTGCGACAAAGTGGACGAAGTCCTAGGCCGACCGCGTCCGACATGGCAGGATTCACTGAGCGAATTTCTTGATTCGATGCGGGAAGGGGCTGACTGACATGCGGAATCGTTGCATCCTGGTGACGGGCGGTGCCGGCTTCATCGGCAGCAATTTCGTCCGGTTCCTGTTCGAGACGGAGCCGGCCATTGAGGTCGTGAATCTGGACGCGCTGACCTATGCCGGGAACCTGGCCAGCCTCGGCGATTGCCTCAATCGGCCGCGGCACCATTTCGTGCGCGGCAGTATTACCAACGCGGAGCTGGTTCGACTTCTGCTTCAGCAGTACACGGTCGACGGCATCGTCAACTTTGCCGCCGAGAGCCATGTCGACCGCTCGATCACCGGGCCGCAGGTGTTCATTGAGACGAATGTCAAGGGCACGCTGACGCTGCTCGCGGAGGCGCGCACGGCGGGCGTGGCGCGCTTCCTGCAAGTCTCGACCGACGAGGTATATGGTTCGCTGGGCCAGACCGGGGCCTTCACCGAAACGACGCCGCTGTCGCCCAATTCGCCGTACAGCGCCAGCAAGGCGGCCGCGGATCATCTGGTGCACGCCTATCACCACACCCACGGCATGGACACGATCATCACCCGGTGCTCGAATAACTACGGGCCGTATCAGTTTCCGGAGAAACTCCTTCCGCTGATGATCATGAACGCGCGCCGGGACCGGCCGCTGCCGGTCTACGGCGACGGCCTGCATGTGCGCGACTGGCTGTACGTGCGCGACCACTGTGCCGCGATCTGGGCAGCCTACCAGAGGGGCAAGCCGGGGGAGGTGTACAACATCGGCGGCAGCAACGAGATGACGAACCTCGATATCGTGCGTCTGCTCCTGGCGCGTCTCGGCAAGCCGGAGTCGCTGATCACCTACGTGCAAGACCGGCCGGGCCACGACCGCCGCTATGCGATCGACGCCGACAAGGCGCGCCGCGAACTCGGGTGGGAGCCGGCCGTGACGTTCGAGCAGGGCATCGCCGCGACCGTCGAGTGGTACCAGGGCAATCCGGCATGGCTGGAGGAGGTCACTTCCGGCGCGTATCAGGCCTACTACGAGAAGATGTATGGCAACCGAGACCGGGCCGGCTGAGCGAGGGCGGGCGACGCCGATTGCCTGATTGAGGCGCTCGGCGCCCGGCCGCGATCCAGAGCGCAGAACGGGCGAGCAAGAGCCCCCCCCGGCGCCTCGGCCCCGAGGCGCCCACCACTGTCGGCACTGCGTGGACCACAGCACGTGCGAGCTCCCGGGAACCACGCGTGTCTTCCTGCACAGTCAACTGTCTTAGGACCTCTTTCGCGTGAGATCTCTCAGAAGCTGTTCGCGCTCTTGTATAGTCCTGTCGAACTCCTCCATCACCTTGGAGTCATTCGACCGGAGCGACGCCCGAATGCTCCATAGTGCCCTTAGATGCGACTCCAGCGTTGTCACCGCATCGCCGTATCTTGACATTTGGTCGTACGTGTCCGTCAAACCCAGCCACCCGATCGCTTCCATGATCCTCTGCTCATCATGCCGCGGCTGATTCTCAAGGATCCCAAGCGCCTGCACGTAGAGAGAAGCGGCGCCCGCCGGATCACGCAAACTCCGCTTCATGTCCGCCGTATAGAGCATCCTCAGTGGGTTTCCGGGACGCCGCAGGTTCGCCCGTTCGTACCGGCGCAGAATAGCTCGCGCGTCGGCGTTCTTCATCAAAAGAATCCCGGGCGGCACAAGGGACCGATCCATGACACCGTACCATACGGCGAGCGACACAGGAATGGTCGCTCCCAGCGCCCATACGCTCCCGCGAATCCGCTTCCTTCCCGTCCTTCGAGACCGGATCCTTCCGCTAAGCACCCGCAGCGTTTTGAAAAGCGCCACAATTCCATACCCGCTGATCAGTGCGATGAAGGGCGCCAGGGGCAGAAAGTACCGGTCCCAGGCAACGGGTATCCATGCGCCGATGCCGAGTCCATAGACAGCCATCCATACCAGGACGGTGATCTTGCATACGCGAACCCGGCGTGTTGCCTGCGTCCTGAGGACGTCGACAACCAGAGACAGAACACCCAAGGAAAACACCATGAACAGTACCGGCACACTGCTCTTGAAGAAGAACGACTGCGGTAACACAAAGTCATACACGCCGATGGCGCTGATCTTCTGCACGGCGGTCCAGAGCGGCAGGCCCGGGTCGAGCGCCTGTTTCAGCATCCAGTCTCCTTGCACTCTGAGCGTCGACAGCAGTCTCGAAAGCGGCGCATCGTACAGGTAGGGATTCAGCACCACGAAGAGAATCAGCGCCAGGCCGAGACCGGGTACGGTTACGGCTGCCATCTTCGCGGCCAGCCGGGGTCGCCTGTCGCCTTTGGATCGCGCCGGCTCCAGCAAGAGACCGGCAAACATGCTGGCGACCAAGAACACTGCGGCCAGGGCGCCATTGAGCTTTGTACCCGCGGCCGCAACGACAATCACGGCTGTGATGCTGGCCCAGGCAACCATGCGGCCGCGCCGATGCGACCCGGGGGTTGTCGCCGGCGCCGGGGCATCTTTGGACAACAGCAGGTCTACTGTCATCACCGTGGCCGGGACAATGGCGGTCATGAAGAAGGTGAGGATGCTATCCGTAAGCGCTCTCGTGGCATGATAGCGGAAGATCGGATGACATGCCAGGAGCAGCGCTCCCAGAAGTCCGACTATCGGACTTCCCAGCAAGCGGCCCAGCAGATAGAGCAGCAGGAGCGTCAAAGCGGCAAAAAGGACACTCACGGCACGGGCGTGCAGCAGAAGCGAGGTAGGAATCTGTTCACGAAGAGACCGCGGGGTCTTCCAAAGCTGTTCAAACTTCCGTTGGAGTGAGAGATCCGCGACCGTCTCCCCGTGGAGAGCCAGATACGCTCCCATGATGTATTTGGCGACAGGAGGATTCATCCGCGCATAGAAGTCCGCATGCCAGTCCGGGTGGACAACATTGTGATCTACAAAGAAAAGGTGGTAGTAGTAGGTCTCAGCTATCTTGTGTGCTTCATCGATGTGAAAGGGCGCACTTTGCGCTTTGCCGATGCCGAGGCGGATGATCGCTGAAAAGACAATCAGTAGGAGTATCGGTTCGAGGAACCACGTCTTGTGGGGGAGCTTCATAAAAGCGGCCTCTAGGATAGTTGTGAGTGTTTCCTCTTGGCGAGGAGCCAAATGGTCTGAATCCTCCCCTATCGGGCGGCGGCGGCGGTCAGTTCCTCAACACGCCGCATTTGTGCCTGGGACTCCTCAGAACGGCCGACCTGCCGGAGTCCCTGCCCATAGGCCTTGTGCACCCTGGCATAGAAAACCGCCAATTCCATTTCGTCGACTGTCCCGGCATGGCGCAGAGGGCCGAGGCGCTTCACCGAATCGGGCTCAAAGCGCAGGGACTGCTCCATCAGAGCGACTGCCTGGGCATGGTTTCCTGCACCGGCGGCGTCATTGATCTTCGCCGTCCAATAGACACTGTACGGCGTGATGTAGTCGAAGGCGCGGATCATCTGCCGACCTTTGGACAGCGGCCGGCCGGTCCAGAGGCCGACGGCCGCAATGAGCGCCAGCAGGCCGGCGGCGTGAAGGAAGCGCCTCTGCCCGGCCCATCGCACCGACTGGGCCACGGTCAGCGCCGCGAAGATCGCCAGGGGAGCCAACAGGGGTGCGCGCAGTCGCGAGAACACACCGAAAACCACCAAGACGATGATCGTCGTCCCGACCAGCGCATACAGAGGCCAGCAGCGACCCACGTGTCTGGCGCCCAGTAGAAGTCCTACGAACGCCAGCGGACTGATCAACCAGAACGTCACCGGCAAGTAGCGCAGGATGCCCGCGTGCAGGCGGTAGTAGTAGAAGTTGGCGTTGTTAGGCGTCTCGTACCAACGCCAAATGGCCGCGAACGTGGCGGCCGGCTTGCCTACATAACGGAACGGGTTGTCATACGTCTTCAGCGTCTCAAGCACGCATGGAAGAAGTCTGCCTTCCGCCTTGGCCATGATCCCGGGTATGTAGCGATCGCTGACGAAGAACCCGAGATCGGCGGGACAGTCGGGCGTGTTGTTGCAGACGAATGTGATGGGGCCGACGCTGGAAAGACTGAAAGGGCCGACACCCACTGCCACATTCCGCACAATGGCGGGCGAGAGCACCACCAGCACGCCGGCGACGAGAGCACCCGCGCGCGTGGCCATCAGCCGCGGAGTCCGCCGCTGGTTCGTCACCAAAAAGCCCAGGACCACGGCGAGCATCAAGAGCAGGTAGCTCTTGAGCAGGATCGCGAACCCAAAGGCCAGCCCCAACAGAAGCCAACGCCGTGTGGTGGATCGGTCTCGGGCTCGTTCCGTAAGGTAGACCAGCAGTAGGCCTGCAGGGCCGATCATCGATTCCCGTAGCAAGAGCATATCGTAGTACAAGAGAGGACCGCAGAGCACGACGAGCGCCGCCGCGAGCACCGCCACAAGGTCGCCGAAGTACCGTCGAGCTAGAAAGTAGACGAGCAGGTTGCCGCCCATGCTCACGAGCATCTGCCAGAGAAAGACCCATCGCACCTCGTGCCCCAGCACTTTGTAGAACGTCGCCAGCATATACGGATAAAGCGGCTCTTGGTGGAAGGTCTTCCGGCCGAACCAGCGGTTCCACAGAAGCGTCGCGGCCGGGGGGGCGGCATCCGGGCCCTGCCACTGACTGAGGAGAAGAGCCGGCTGATCGGGGCGAATCTTAAAGTACTCATCCGCAATAAGCTTGTGCCAGTCGTGCGTCGGGTGCAGCACCTCGGTGGTGAGGAGGTCGCCTGCGGCGATGCGCTGGGCCCAGAGGTCGAAGAAGTTCATGTCCGTCTGCTTCCAGCGGTGTTGGTAGAGGCACGGGCCCGCTGAAAGCTGAAAGAAGTAAGTCACTCGAAGAACCGCCGACAGAACGATCAGGGCGAGGATCACCGTCCGGCGACGGTCGGTCAGAAACGCCTCGGCCCGATCGGCGAAAGTTCGGGACGAGGCGGCAGGTGCATCCGCGCTTCGTGCAGCGGATAGCGAGCGTCTCGGCGCGTGGCCGGGGCCACCCTCGGTCTTGCTTCGACGTGTCACGAGAGCATGAGACCACGACAGTGCATGGGATAGATTCCGCCTCGGAATGTTCCGCCGGTCGACACAGCCGTGGAGTTCTCAGCGGGGTGCGGCGCGGGCGCGAGGCCGCCGGTCCTGTGATCCTCGAATTGCATCGGTCCGAAACCGCCCTCCCGGGTTCACCCCGCATCTTCGCATCAGCCTACGCAACGGCGCGAGCGCTGGTCAACCATCCGGATCGCCACCTTCCGGACCGGCACCTTCCGGACTGCCGCCGTCCGGACTGGCGGCACCGGCGGCGGTCGGACAAGCGCCCAAGGGCGATCGACCGAGTGCAGAGGCTACTTGCGCAGGCCGGCTGACCGGGTGCCGTTTTCCTCGCGGGTGCCTCGTCGGGATTCGAGGTGGACTTCGTCGTCGGCGATCACATCGCGGTGGAAGTCAAGGCGAGGAGACATGTGGCCGCCGGTGATCTCAAGGGGTTGCGGGCCCTGGCGGACGAGAAGACGTTGAAGCGGCTCTTCTGCATGAGCATGGAGCCCCGCGCGTGGGTGGTGTGTCATTTCCCAGCGCCGGAAAACACGAGGGAGACAGAGAGACAGCGGCAGGTCGAGCCAGATCACGCGATCGGCCCGGGACAGGAACGGCCGGCGCACGAACTGGTGTTGCCGTCGACGACTCACGAGGGGCCGGCGGTGGCGGCATCGACGGTCTCTCGGAACTCGATCGGGTCACACCACCGGGGCGGATCCGCACCCCAAGCCGCCCAAGCCTCGGGCAGCCAGCCGAGGCGTTGTCGCACTTGCGACCGCGCCTCTATGATCGCGGCCTCTGGGCTGCCTTGGTGCGACAGGACGGCTCTGACAATGGCGCGTCGGGATGTCGTAGTGCGACCGGAGCGACCGCCCGCGGCCGCCTGGAGCTGTCGTGGTGCGACCCGGATCTTCGTGACGGGATCCCCATGGCGCGCTCACGCGTGTTTAGCCGGGCGTGTCAATGACACGAAGGCATGCTCACGCCGACGATTCGGTGTTCGGCACAGTGCGGGTCCGGATCCCATCAACCTGAACGGTAGCATCGCGATGGCTGCTTGATGCCTCGCCTCGACCCCGCGCTCTCCCTCGAAGCAGAAGAACATTTGTTCCCCATTCGTACTCCCGGTTTGCCGCGTTCCTATGCTACCCTCACGACCCGGCCGCGCCGCCGCCGAACCGCCTCACCTCGCCGTCGGCCCGCGCCCGGAAGTCCGCCCACGGGGGAGCAGAAAGGATCCGCACCGTGCATCAAATCACCATCGAGGGCGCCCGCGAACACAACCTCAAGAACATCTCCCTGACCATCCCGCGCGATGCCCTCGTGGTGGTCACGGGGGTCTCCGGTTCAGGGAAATCCTCCCTCGCTTTCGACACGCTCTACGCCGAAGGGCAGCGCCGCTACGTCGAGTCGCTGTCCGCCTACGCCCGCCAGTTCCTGGGGCAGATGGAGAAGCCCGACGTTGACCACATCACCGGCCTCTCGCCGGCCATTTCCATCGAGCAGCGGGGGGCGGGACGAAACCCACGCTCCACCGTCGCCACCACCACCGAGATCTACGACTACCTCCGCCTCCTCTTCGCCCGCGTTGGTCGCCAGCACTGCCACCAGTGCGGCCGCGAGATCACGCGCCAATCGATAGACGAGATCGTGGCCCGCGTGCTCGAAGGGTTTGCCGGCAAGCGCGTGCAGGTGCTGGCCCCGCTGGTGGAAGGGCGCAAGGGTGAGTACCGCAAGGACCTGGAGTCGCTGCAGCGGCAGGGGTTTCTCCGTGTGCGCATCGACGGCGAGATCTTCTCCCTCGACGGAGAGATGCCCGACCTCGACAAGAAGCGCAAGCACACGATCGAAGTGGTGGTCGACCGGATCGCGGTGGACACGGTGCGGCGGCAGCGGCTGGCCGACTCGCTGGAGACCGCCCTCGGCACGGGAAAGGGGATGGTGCGGGTTCTCGGCGAGGACGGCGCCGAACAGCTCTTCAGCGAGCAGGCCGCCTGCACCGCATGCGGGATCAGCTTCGACCCGCTGCACCCGCGGAACTTCTCGTTCAACAGCCCGTACGGCGCCTGTCCCGCCTGCCAGGGTCTTGGCAGCCTGCTGGAGATCGACGAGGAGCTGGTGGTGCCTGATCCCACGCTGCCGGTGGGACAGGGGGCGCTGACGGTCTGGCGGGATGCCGAGGCCGGGTGGCACGGGTCGATCCTGCAGGCGGTGGCGCGCAAGTACGGCTTCTCGCTCGACACCTCGTTCGCGAAGCTGTCGTTGAAGGCGCGGAAGATCCTTCTCCACGGCAGCGGCGAGGATGAGGTGGAGGTCCGCCACACCGGCGAACGCGGCGATGTCCGCTGGCGCACGCATTTCGAGGGGGTGATCCCGAATCTTCTGCGGCGCTACCGCGAGACGAAGTCTGACGACATGCGCGCCTGGATTGAGAAGTTCATGAGCCCGAAGTCGTGCCCTTCCTGCGGTGGGGCGCGGCTGAAGCCTGAGAGCCTGGCGGTGCGCATCGGCGACTGGAACATCGATCGCTGGGTGCGGCTCTCTGTGCGTTCCGCCCTGCAGACGGTGGAGGGGCTGGCCCCGGGTGAGCGCGATCGCCTGATTGCCGCCCAGGTGCTGAAGGAAATCCGCGAGCGGCTGCGATTCCTCGACGATGTCGGGCTCGGCTACATCACGTTAGAGCGCCCCTCCGGCACGCTCTCCGGAGGCGAATCGCAGCGGATCCGGCTGGCCACGCAGATCGGCTCCCAGCTTGTGGGAGTGTTGTACATCCTCGACGAGCCGTCGATCGGTCTCCATCACCGCGACAACCGCAAGCTCCTCGACACGCTCCTTCACCTTCGCGACCTCGGCAACACGGTGATCGTGGTGGAGCACGATCGCGACACCATGCTGGCGGCCGATTACCTGGTCGACCTCGGGCCCGGTGCGGGTCGGCACGGTGGGGAAGTGGTGGCGGCTGGGACACCGGAGCAGGTGATGGCGACGCCGGCTTCCTTGACCGGGCAGTACCTCTCGGGGACCCGCACGATCCCGGTTCCGCCGCAGCGTCGGCGGGGCAGCGGGAAGCGGCTCGTGCTGGAAGGGGCGGCCGAGCACAACTTGCAGAACCTCACCGTTGGGATCCCGCTCGGCACATTCGTCTGCGTGACCGGGGTCTCGGGCAGCGGCAAGAGCACGCTCGTCAACGAAATCCTCTTTCGGGCGGTGTCGCGGGCCCTGCACCAGGGTGGCCTCGCGCCCGGGAAGCACAAGGCGCTGCGCGGGCTGGAGCACCTCGACAAGGTGGTGGACATCGACCAGTCGCCGATCGGCCGCACGCCGCGCTCGAACTGCGCTACCTATACCGGCGCTTTCACGGACGTGCGCAATCTGTTTGTGAAACTCCCGGAAGCGAAGGTTCGCGGGTACGGCCCCGGCCGTTTCAGCTTCAACGTCAAGGGCGGGCGCTGCGAGGCGTGCGCTGGCGACGGTGTCGTGAAGATCGAGATGCACTTCTTGCCGGATGTCTATGTGAAGTGCGAGGTCTGCGGCGGCAAGCGCTATAACCGTGAAACCCTCGAGGTCGCATTCAAGGGGAAGAACATCGCCGATATCCTGGCGATGACCGTGGAGGAAGGGCTGGAGTTTCTCGGCAACATCCCGCCGTTGCGCCGTCGTCTCGCGACCATGCGTGACGTCGGGCTCGGCTACCTGCAACTAGGGCAGCGGGCTACCACGCTGAGCGGAGGCGAGGCGCAGCGGGTCAAGCTCGCCACGGAGTTGTCGCGTGTGGCGACCGGGCGGACCCTGTATATCCTCGATGAGCCGACGACCGGGCTGCATTTCGAGGACATTCGCGTCCTTTTGGACGTGCTCGGGCGCCTCGTCGACGCCGGGAACACCGTGGTGGTGATCGAGCATCAGCTTGATGTCGTCAAGACAGCGGACTGGGTCATCGACTTGGGGCCTGAGGGGGGCGACTGGGGCGGGCGGCTGGTGGCGGAGGGGACGCCCGAAGAGGTGGCATTGGTCAAAGACTCGTTTACGGGGGAAGCGTTGCGGGGGGAACTGGCTGGATCCGGCGCCGTGAGGGCGCGACCCGTCCGGCGGTCGACCGCGGTCACTCGTCCGGCCCGGCCTTCGACAGACCGGCGTCATCGAAGGCGCGGAGGAGGAGATTGGTCAAGCCCAGCCGTGCGGCCCATTGACGGAGGTACGCGAAGTCGAGGCGCTCGGCCTGTACCTTGAGAACGCCGAGGACATCGCGCCATGGACGGTCCGAGACTTGCCCCCCCTGTCGGTACCAGTCGAGCTTGGGGCACGCCCAGTTCGTCGAGGACGGCTACGACGCGGCGAACGGCGTCGAATAGTTCCGGGTCATGCGCGCTCATCGTCGACCGACCGGTCATAAGCCTTGGCGGCGAGGTCCGGCCCGAGCCAAAGATCGGCCAAGCGGCGCCGAAGTTGCTCGGGGGAATCCAGGGGATGCCGTGCCCGAAGGCCGGCGAGAGCCAGCGCTCGGCCAGCCAAGTTGACCGAGGCGATCATCCGGCACTTTCTCGCCGGCGAAGCGCGCCGCCACAGATCGATCAGCACGCGCTCGGCTTCCGGGGCGGTATCTTCAGCGAGACTTCTCACGAGGCCACTGTACGGCTTCTTGGGTGGGGCGGGCAATCCCTCACTCTCCAGCGCAACGCACGTGACCGCCGGCGTCCGAGGGGTCGGAGAGGACACCGTCAGGAGATCCGTCGGAAATCGGTTGACGCCCGTGATCTCACCGGGATAGCCTGTGCCTGTTGGGTTTCAGGGGGGCTTATGCGTCGCTGTCGTACCGAGCGATGAATGATCTTAGCGGGGAGGCCGGATGAGTTCGGCCGCCCCGTTTTCGCTTCCGGGCGCCGCGCCCCGCAGTTCGCACGGCACGTCTCCGCCTCCCCGGCATGACTTCCTCGCAGTTACGGAGGGTTCCATGACGGCTACCGGTCATGTGAAGTGGTTCAACGAGAGCAAGGGATACGGATTCATCGAGCGGGAGGGGGAAGGCGACATCTTCGTCCACTACTCGGTGATCGAGGGGGAGGGGTTCAAGACCCTGAAGGAGGGCCAGGTCGTCGAGTTCGATTTCCACGACGGGCCGAAGGGGGCGCAGGCCACGCTCGTCAAGCGAACGGAGGCCTGATCGCGGTCGCCTCTCGCCGCCACACTCTCTAGCCGCTGTTCTTCCCTGCCGAGCCTCCGCCCGGCCGTCAGGTCGGGTTACTCTGACCGCCCGGCGGATCTCGCCGCGGCCTGCCGTGTCCTCGTCCTTGTCTCGTTCGTGCCTCACCTCCTGAGGCTTCGCTGCGCTTTCCCGAGTTTTCATCGTGATCAATGCACGTGGGACTACAGGTTTTCCTCCGGTACGTCGAAAAGGAAATGGGGGATGGCATCCTTCCTGCTTCGAGGCGATCGCAGTTAATCGATTACTGGACAGGTAGATACGATGCCATCTGGAAGTTGTTTCGGGGGCCTTATCCGGAGGTTTGCCGTGATGCCGCAGCGCTCGCATCGGTGGTATTGGGTTCTCTTGGCGTTCTTGGTCGTCCTTGGATTGCAGCATGCCTGCCAGAAGGACAATCCCGTGCGGCCTGGACCGGCGGCATCTGCCCGCATAGGGTTGTTGCAAGCTGATCGCGCGATCATCGGCCCCGGGGAGTCGATATCGGTTACCGCGACGGTCGTGCAGGGCCCCGGGCTTGGTACTCCCGTCGGCGGAGTGGCGGTCAAATTCGGAGAGGTGGGGGACGGAACTTCCGGCACGTTCTCCGCGCTTGAGAACGTCACGAACGGTTCGGGCGTCGCCGAGACCAAGTTCTGGCCGTCCACCGGTGCCCCCGGGCTCGTCTCCATCGGGGCTTGGGTCGACGGTACCACCGAGAAACAGTACGTGACCATCAAGGTGCTGGGACCCACGGCTCTCGTCGTTTCGACACCGGGCGGGATCCGCGTACTCGCCGACGGCTCTACCGGGCTGACGATTTCCGTGGTTGCCACCACGATCTCCGCGGACGGGGCCGGGCCCTTGCCGCTCGTCGGCTTGACGATTGTCCTGACCGCCGGGGACGACTTCATCGATGCGAACCACAACGGGATTTGGAATTCGGGCGAGGAGGTCACGGCTGACCGAAACGGAGATGATCTCTGGACTGCAGAGGGAAGCCTTCCGGGGTCTGTGACTACCGACGAAAATGGCGCGGCGAGCTTCCGCTACACGGCCGGCCATGCGGCCGGCTCGGTCTATCTACGGATGACCGGAAGCACCGGGGGCGGTGTCTTTGAAGTACTCACCCTCGAACAGATTTCGCCGGCGCGGATCGTCACGCTGGAGTCGGAGACTACCGAGATGCCCGCCGATGGCGTCAGTCAGGCCGCGGTCACGGTTTCCGTGAAGAAGTGGGTGGACTCCGGCGTTGCCGGGTGGGTGCTCTCCCCGGCCGCGAATCTCGTGCTGTTCTGCACGGCGGGCGAACCGTTCACCGATACCAACGGGAACGGCTTCTTCGATCCGAGCGAGATTCCCGTGGACCTGAACGGAAACTCCCGCTGGGATCCCATGGGTTCGGTCCCTTCGTCGGTTACTACCGGTGCTGACGGTACCGCCACACTCACCTACAGGGCAGGAACCGAGCCGGGAACCTGCGCAATTCGCGCAACCACTACGGCCGGGGAGTTCGGGATCTTGAACCTGCAACTCGTCTCGCTGTCGCCGGCGCGCGAGCTTGACGTAATCCTGAATCCGCTCCCGCCACATCCGTTCTACGCCGACGGTCTGGGTAGCGTGAACGGCTGCGTCATCGTCATGGATGACATCCGCCGTTCGCTGGCAGGGAAGAAGGCCACGATCGTGGCAGGCGAGAAGTTCACGGATGTGGATGCTGACGGTCTTTTCGACGCGGGAGACGTCTTGCTGGACGATGCGGACGGTAACGGCGTATGGACCTCGGCGGGGATCGTGACCTGGGACGGGACCGACCTCACCGGACCGGATGGCCGGGCCTGCTTCACGCTGGCGGTTGGGGACATCCCGATGCGAGTCTGGATCCACGCGGCGGTGGATGGCGTGATCGCGGAGGCCTCCTTCGACCTGGCGGCCCCTCTGCCGGTCAGCTCGGTGACGCTGCAACGGACCTTCGAGGCGATGACCATCCTCGGCGGTGGCGGTGTCACCTGTAACACCCTGGCGGCGACCTGCCTCACGTACGACGACCAGCCTGCTCCGGCAGGGACGATCGTCAGGTTCTGCCTCACGGGACCCGGTGGCGGCGAGCACCTGGAGAGTGCGGCCGCGGGTTGTGTCGATGCCGTGACCGATGCCTCCGGCAGGGCCGTAGCGGTTCTGTACTCCGGGACGAAGCCCGGCTGGGTAGAGGTGATCGCTACCAGCGGCATCGCTTCCGGCTCGATGGATATCTTCCTCGATCCGGGCGCGATCCGATTGACTGTGGCCTTGGGTCCTCCGGATCCGCCCTACTACGCCAACGGCGTGATGCTCGTTCGCGGCACCGTCACCGCCAGGGACCTCGGCGGAGAGGCGGTGGTCGGGAAGTTGGTCACCGTAGTCGTGGGCGAGCACTTTGATGACGTGAATGCCAACGGCGTCTTCACGCCGGGCACAGACCGGCTGTTGGACGATGCCGACAACAACGGTGTCTGGACCTCGGCCGGGACCGTGACTGTAGCCGACCGCACTGGTGCGGACGGCAAGGTCGGCTTCGAGATTGTCGTGGGGACCGTCCCGATGCATGCCTGGGTGCATGCCGCGGTCGATGGCGTGGTCGCGGACGGACAACTCGACCTCTGGGCCCTACCGGCAGCCTTCCTCACGTGCGCGGCGGACTCGTCGTGGCTTACGCCCGGGAACCAGTGCCAGGTTCGGACCAGCGTCTCCGATGCGAACCACAACCCGGTGGTCGACGGGACCCCAGTATATTTCACGGTCGACGAGGGTGTGGTGCAAGGGACCGACGGACCCGGGGTCTCCTACACGCAGAACGGCGTGGCCGAAGCCACCTTCACGGCCCCGGCGACCAGCAGTGACAGCCTGGCCAGCATTATCGCCTCCACTCCCAGGGCGTCGGGCGGACTCCTGGACTGCATCAGCGATATCCAGATCCGGGTGGGGGGCGGATCCGATCCGGTTTCGGCGGCCTTCCTCACCTGTGCGGCGGATTCGTTACAGATGGGGCCCGGGAACCAGTGCCGAGTTTGGGCGCAGGTCCTCGATGTGAACCACAACCCGGTGAGCGAGGGGACCGCGGTGTACTTCACCGTCGACGAGGGGATGGTGGACCCCGCGGTTTCCTACACCGTGCGCGGCGTGGCCGAAGCCACCTTCAAGGCGCCCCTTACCAGCGTTGATGGCGTCGCGAGCGTCATCGCCTCCACCCCCGCAGCCTCGGGCTCCGACCTGCAATGCGCCAGCGACATCCGGATCCCTGGCGGCTTTGGGACGAGTTGCAGCGTGACCCTCGTTCCCGACTTGCCGGAGATTGCGGTGCGGGGCACCGGCGCGACGGAGCAGACGCTTCTGCACGCCCGCGTGTTCGACTGCCGCGACATGCCGGTGGGGGCGGGAGAGCAGGTTGCGTTCGTGATCACGGCCGGCCCCGGCGGTGGGGAGGCCTTTACCTGCTGCGAGTGCGATTCGGTGGTCATCCTCACCGATGCAACCGGTAGCGCGGAAGTCACTCTCCGGGCGGGGACCCGTTCCGGCACGGTAGAGGTGCGCGCGTACGCGCTTTCCAGCGTCGGCGTGGCGGCTCATTCGCCGGTGGCGATCGCGGCCGGACCGCCGGCGTTCCTGTCGGTGGGAGTAGAGCAGTGCAATATTCTGACGTGCCTCACGGTGGCCGATCCGAACCCCGGCGTCGCGCTGGTCTATGACACGTATCACAACCCGGTTCGTGACGGAACCGCGGTTTACTTCACCGCAAACTACGGGATGGTGAGGGGCAGAACCGAACTGGGCAGCTCCACCACCCAGCGCGGGGAGGCCGTCTTCGAGTGGCTCACCACCGGCTGGCCGGAGTGCGGCGTTGTCACCATTACTGCCTCCACGCTGGGAGGCGGGCTGCGCCACACGGTTTCGTTCATCGGTTCAGGGCCGGCCCATTCGGCCGGTTTTGCCTCCCCAAGCGCCGCCATGGTCTCGCTCCCTGCCGACGGGGCGACGGAACTGCCGCTGCGAATCGAGCTGCTCGACTCCAACGGGCTGTACGTCTTGCCTACGGACGTGGACCTGACGGCCGTCTACGGGGCGATCGGATCGGCCGAGACGTCGGCCGATGGTTGCAACGCCAGCATCGCCAAAGCGACCTATGTCGCGCCGATCCTCATCCGCGACTTCTCCAACACGACGCCCGACGACGGTGTCGGCGGGATCGACGTGGTGCGCGTGTTGGGCGGCTTCGGTCCCGAGGGAGACACCCTGCGGGTGCAGTTGCTGACCGGTCCTGCCTCGGCCTTGAAATCGGTCATGGAAGTCGGGACATCGATGAGAGTCAGCGACCAGAGCTACTTCACCGTCACGGTGAAGGATGCCTGGGGGAACCCGCTCGGTGGGCATCAGCTCACGATCACGGCGCCGGGAGCTACGGTCACCGCACAGGGGATTACAGACTCATACGGCGTGGTCGGGGGGCTCAGCTTCACCGCACCCGCCGTCGCAGGGTCCGTGTACCTCGAGGTGCGTGACATGGATCCGGTCTACAGTGGGAACATGATCCTCCGGCAAACGGTGACGGTCGCCGAGTAGCCGGACACGAACCCCAAGCCCGCAGACGGGCCGGGACCGGGATGACCGGTTCCGGCCCTCTGCATAGGACCTGCCCGCCCCGGTTTCCCCTTATGCCTTCCCCCTCGCCCCCCCGCTCTGCTACCGTCCACACGCGAAGCAAGGAGGAGGAGATCATCGTGGTTCTACCAAGCGCGAGAAGACCGGCCTGGGGCCGTGGTTGCCTGGTCCTCGCCGCCGCCGGCGTGGTATTTCTCGCCGTCGTGGCGCTGCTGGCGCGGCCCGGCGGTGACTTCGGGATGTCTCCACGCGTGGGGCTCATCCGGGTCGAGGGGGAGATTGCCGAGGCTCGTTCCTTCCTCGATGAACTGCGCCGCATCGAAAGCGACACGCGGATCCGTGCCCTTGTCCTGCGCGTGGACAGCCCGGGCGGCGGGGTCGGCGCTACGCAGGAGATGCTCGACGCCGTCCAGCGCTACCGCCGGCGCACCGAGCACCCCGTGGTGGCTTCGCTGGGCGCGACAGCCGCATCCGGCGGCTACTACCTCGCGTGTGCGGCGTCGAAGATCGTGGCCGAGCCGGGCACGATCACAGGCTCGATCGGCGTGATCATGACGTTCACCGATGCCAGCGAGCTGATGAAAAAGATCGGGGTACGTACCGAGGTCGTGAAGACCGGCGCTCGCAAGGATGTCGGCGCTTGGTGGCGGCCCATGACCGATGACGATCGGGCCATGCTCGAGTCGGTAGTGGGTGATGCCTACCAGCAGTTCACGTCCACCGTGGCAGAGTCCCGGGTGATGGCCATCGACAGCGTGCTTAGCTTGGCCGACGGACGGATCCTCACCGGACGACAGGCCTTGGCTGTCGGACTGGTCGACACGCTCGGCTTCGAGCCCGACGCCATCCGGTTGGCGGCCCGTCTCGCCGGCCTCGATCCGGCGACACCCGTGACCTCCCATGGGCGGCGGGAGCCGGATTGGCTCGATATTGCCCGCCGTCTTGCCGGGCGGACCCGGGTTTTGCTCGGCTCGGCTCCTCGTCTGGAGTACCGCTGAGAAAGCCGGTTGACGAACCCCTGGATCGTCCGGTATGGTGCGACTTGGCAATTCGTTCCATCTCGTGACCGGAGTCCGCATCGCGGGGAGGTCCGGACATGACCAAGAAGGAACTGATCGGGGATCTGGCGGAGGCGCGGCATATGCGCCCGCGGGATGCCCGGGCGGTCGTCGAGACGTTGTTGCAGTCGATCGAGCGGGCTTTGACCGAAGGCCAGGCGGTGACGCTGCGCGGGTTCGGCCGCTTCGAAGTGCGGCCGCGTGTGGGCCGCGTTGTACAAACGCCTGGGAAGGGCGGCCGGATCCGGGTTCCGGCCCGGCTTGCGCCCGTCTTTCGCTGCGCGCCCGGTCTGGGGAAACGGGTGTCAGAACGGGCAAGCCACTAGCGGGCAAGCAGATAGCGGAGCGGGGAATGGCGGCGCGTGGGAGCCCGCGGCCCCGCATGTGAGCGCGGGTTTCACCTGCGGCAAGGAAAGAAGAGGTCGTCGTTCATGGGTTGCGGCAAGAAGCGCAAGAGAAAGAAGATCGCGACACACAAGAGGAAGAAGCGCCTGCGGAAGAACCGCCACAAGAAGCGCCTCTGGCAGAAGTGATCGTCGGCGTCCGGGCTGCCTCGCACTGCCTGGACGTACCCCCTTTCCCTGGCGGTCGATGCCGCCGGCTTTCGTGGGTAGGCCCCGGGTGGGATGACCGTCCCGGGGCTTTCCGTGTATCTGCGGGAAAATTATGAGAGTCCGTCGCACCGAAGCTCTGGATGGGACCATCCGCGGTACGCGCACGGGGTTCGCCTTCTTCCGTCCCGACGAGGGAGGAGAGGACATCTTCGTGCCCGCGGAGGCGTTGGCTGGTGCCCTGCACGGCGACCGTGTGCGTGTTCGTGTGACGCGCGGGGACCTGCGTGACTTTCGCCCCTCCGCCGACGTGGAGGAGATCCTCGCGCGCGGTGGCGGCGAAGGCGGATACACCGGCAATCTGGAGCGGATCGGCAAGGCGTGGTTCGTGCGTCCGGATAGCCCACTGTTGCCCGAGCGGCTCCGTCTGCGCCTCGGCACGGTCGCGGGCGTGGCCGGTGCGAAGATCCGGTTTCGCATCGAGACCCGGCCGGGCACCGAGCAGACGCCGGTGGCCCTGGCCGCCGACCTCCTGGGCGAGGGAGACGACGCGCGCCACGATCTGGTGAACATTGCAGGCGAGGCTTCTCTCGACCTGCGTTTCCCCGAAGCCGCCGAAAAAGAGGCCCTCGCCTCGGCCGCGGGTCCCGATCCCGAGGCAGCCCGGCGCGAGGACTTCCGCGACGACTTCGTCCTCACGATCGATCCGCCCGACGCCAAGGATTTCGATGACGCCGTGGCGATCGCACCGCTCGCTGGTGGCGGGTGGCGACTCTGGGTGCACATCGCCGATGTCACTTCGTTCGTGGCGGAAGGCGGACCGTTGGACCGGGAAGCCTCGCGTCGCGGCACCAGTGTCTATTTTCCCGGCGTGGCGATCCCGATGCTGCCGGAGGGGCTTTCCAGTGTGGCCGCGAGCCTGGGCCCGGGCATCGACCGGCGGGTTCTCTCTGTGCGGATCGATTTCGACGCTCGCGGTGCCGGAAGCGGGGTGCATGTCTCGCGTGGCTGGATCCGAAGCCAAGCCCGGCTTCACTACGCGCAGGCCCAGGCGATCCTTGACGGGAAACTCGACGGGAAAGATGACCCCGAGGCGTCATCGCCCGAGATCGTAGCGGCCCTGCGCGAGATGGCCCGACTGGCCGGGATTCTGCGGGACCGTCGCTTCGCTCAAGGCGGCTTTGAGTTCAACGTGGCGGAAGCGGAGATGACGCTGGGTCCCGACGGCGTGCCGCGCGAAATTCACCGCCGAGCATCGCTTGAGTCCCATCGGCTCATCGAGGAGTTCATGATCGCGGCCAATCGGGCCATCGGGACGTGGGCGCTGGAGCGCGAAGTACCGTTTCTCTACCGCGTCCACGCCGAGCCCGATGCCGAATCTGTGGCTCGATTCCTGGGGGATGCGTTGGCGCTGGTGCCGGGCACGTCGCCCGCAGCGCTCTCCGATTTCCCGCGATTGCGGCGCTGGTTGGAGGCGCTTCCCGACTCGCCGCTCGGGCGCACGGTGCAGCGGCTCTTTCTGCGTGCGTTGCGCAAAGCGATCTATGCACCGGTCGACACCGGCCATTTCGGCCTTGGGTTGCGCGGCTACTGCCATTTCACGTCGCCGATCCGTCGCTATCCCGACCTCTTCGTGCACCGCCGGGTGAAGGAACTGCTGGACGGCCGCCCGCCGACCGTCTCGTGGGAGGACGCCGAGCGCGAAGCGAGCTGCTCGTCGCGCGCCGAGGTCAACGCGCAGGAGGCGGAACGCGAGATGGTGCGGCTGAAGACCGCCCGTTTCATGGAGCGTCGCCTGGGCGCGGAGTTCGCCGGGCACATCACGGGGATGATCCCCGCGGGCCTCTTCGTGGAACTGGACACCATGCCGGTGGAAGGATTCGTGCCGCGGGAGTCGTTGCCGCCTGGGTTTCGCCTCGCGGACGAACGCCCGGCGTTTCTGCACGATCGGTCGCGGGAGGAGTTCCGGCCGGGTGATCCGGTGCGCGTCATCGTGGCCCGCGTCGACCTGCGAGCGCGCCGGGTCGAATTTGCTCTGGTGCGAGTGGCGGGCCCGCGCGGACGAGGGCGGCGCGATCGATCAGGGCGCGGCGAGGATCGGCGCGCCGCGGACGGAGACGCCGGGGATGAAGTCGCGCGGGGCGCGGGGGATGAACGCGCCGGGAAACGGCCGGACACGAGGAAGAGGCCGCGCAGCGGGACCACCCCGGCTCGTGGCCCCGGCGGCCGAAGCCGGTCCAGCCGGGCCAAGGACGGGAGATTGAAGTCCGCCAGCCGTCCGCCTCGTAGATCGGGCGGGGGCGGCAGCGCCCGCAAGACCGCGGGGCCAAAGCGCAGCAGTTCCGGGAAACGCGGCACGAAGCGCCGGTAGCCCGAAGTCTGAAGCTCGAAGCCCGAAGCCCGCTCCGAATCTAAGGCCGCGATTCCGCCCTTTACGCGCGAGCATCCGCGGGCTCACCATCGGGCTCGTCCGCGGGTCGGGGATGGGTGCTCACCC
Organism: Candidatus Eiseniibacteriota bacterium; assembly: GCA_903844735.1. Classification (GTDB taxonomy): domain Bacteria; phylum Eisenbacteria; class RBG-16-71-46; order CAIMUX01; family CAIMUX01; genus CAIMUX01. The sequence goes on along the minus strand of CAIMUX010000110.1, from coordinate 60,181 downwards.
TTCTCGGGGTCCGGGCCGAAAACGGGAGAAGGAGCTTAGCGGCGATCGGCATCAGTGGCACGGGAGGCAAGCCAGGCCATGGAAGGCAAGCACGGACGACCGAAAGGGTCGGAGCGGCGCAAGCACCCGCGCGCGCGCATCAATCTGGAAGCGGTGCTCCAAGGCGGGTGTCCGCAGGAAGATCTTCGGCTCAAAGTGCTGAACTTCAGCGTCGGCGGGTTCTTCTGCCGAAGCAGCCGCGAGATCGAGCCGCTAACCCGGCTCGGGATTACCTTCCAGTTCCCTCCCTACGCGGAGCACGCCCCGCGGACCATTGAAACTACCGCGGTCGTGGTGCGCTGCGAGAAGTCGGACTCTCCAGATGGCGACTACAAAATGGCTTCCGCGTTTCTGAGCCTCGGGCAGGACGCGAAGAGCCACATCCAGGGGTACGTCGACTGGTACAAGCTCGTGTACGGGGAGTCCGACGCCGCCTGAGTTCCGGCCTGTTTGAGCCGGCGCCGGTGATTCTCCGGGGATCCGTGCCGATGGTCTCGGGGTTCGGTATCGGTGGTGTGCCCGATTTGACCCCACGCAAGCCCTCGGCTAGGATGGTACTCAGGGCTAGTGGGTCCGTGGGCCGGTGCTGAGGGAAGTGGGTCCTTGGGCCGATGGCAGAAGATTCCGGCGTCGCATCCCCAAGGAGCCGCTATGCGCTTGCTTACCGCCGACGGGCACGTTTCCGGAGCGGTCCGTGCCGCCTGCATCAGCCTCGCGTTTTCTGCCGCGTGTGTGCTCGCCTCGCCCGTGCTCGCCGGCGGGAAGTACGCCGCGGAGTTCCTGAAGATCGGTGTCGGGGCCAGGGCTCTCGGTCTCGGAGGCGCTTTCGTGGCCATTGCCGATGATGGCTCGGCACCGTACTGGAACCCGGCGGGCCTGGCCCGTGCCGCCCGACCCGAGATGCTGTTCATGCACGCCGAGCAGTTCGGGTCGATCGCCAACCATGACTTCGCCTCGTTCGTGCAGCCGCTCGACTCCCGTAGCAGCGGGTCGGCGGTCGCGATTTCTCTGGTCCGTTTCTCGGTGGATGACATCCTTGTCACACGCGACGCCTACGACGATCGGAATCATAACGGACGCCGCGACGAAGGGGAGCCGATCCTGCCGGATCGATTCTATATGGACAGTGATACCGAGTACGCGCTGCTGCTCTCGTATGCCCGCGCCACCGGCGACCGGTTGTCGCTTGGCGGAAACCTGAAGCTGATCCGGCAGGGATTGCTGGACAACACGAGTTTCGGGATGGGGCTCGACCTTGGGCTCCTCTACCGGCCTACTGCTTCCTGGGGATTGGGAGTGCGGCTGGCCGATGCCACCACCACGCGCATCTCCTGGGATACCGGCCACCGTGAGACGCTTCGGCCGGCGCTGACCTTCGGCGCTGCCTGGACGCGCGATCTCCCGGGTCTGCGAGGACGGCTCAACACGGCGCTCGCTCTGGCCAATACATTCGACGGTCGTGATGCCGCGAGCCAGATAGCAAGCGGTGCCTGGGGAGGCGACCTCCAGGCCGGGCTCGAGTACTGGGTCGGGAACGCCTCCGCCTTTGGTTCGGGGCGCAAAGGGCACGGCTCGGCCGTCGCGGCTCGGGTCGGCAGCGACGCCGGCGCGCTGACCGCCGGCGCCGGCATCCGCTATCGCTCCTGGGGTGTTGACTACGCCTTCCTTTCCCACGAGGAACTCGACGCGACGCACCGCGTTTCGGCCTCGATCGGTTTCTAGCAGGGCGGAAGAGTTCCCGGCTGCCACCGAGCAGGGTCTGGCGGAATCGGATCGCTTCGTGCGTCGGTCCGCTCAAGCCGCATCCATCCAGGCGTGCGGATGGCCAAAAACCATCCCAACGATCGAGAGAGACTTCCCGGTCAGATCGCGTGCCTCGGGAGCACTTGCCGGGTCGAGTTGCTAATCAACGATACAACAGTCAGATATAGAATCTGCCTCAAGTGATTTCGGCTCTCCATGTCGAAGTCATTCTTCCTCGCCTCTGGCATGCCCCTTGACTGTCTGACTGGCGGAGGGGAACGACCATGCAAAAGGGGGCTGACTCGAAGATCCAGGCCAAGGTGCGGATTCTCTTGGCTCGGCGTTGGGTGGACCTACGGTCCGTGACCATCGGAACCACCAACGGTGTGGTGTACATCGGCGGCGATCTGCGCACCGAGAGTGGGCCCGGGCTGGACGCCCCGGGATCGGCCGCCACCGCGCGAGACGCCTGGTGTCGGCGGATTCAACGGGAGATTGAGGCCATCCCGGAGGTGCGGGACGTCGTGTTCCGGCTCGGAGAGCCCGACACGGGGGAATCATGCCGGGGGGCAGCGTGATGCAGATGGAACTGGTCTTAGACCCGTGGCTCGAGGGAGCGCGGGAGTTGGAGGCCCAGGTTCGGGACAACCCCACCTTCGCCGATCTCCGGCACCTGCTGGGACTCCTGCGCTTGGCCCGGGGGAACGCGGGAGATGCGGTGACGGAGTTCGACGCGGCGCTGCAGGCCAACCCTGGCTACCGGCGGGCTCGGTTCGCGCGTCTGGTCGCGCTGCGCCTTCGTGACGGCGAGCTCGATCCCGCGGCCTGGGCGCAAGAGGCCCCGGCGGAAGGCCAGGAGGAGCCGGAGCGATGCCTCTGGACGGCATGGTTTCTCGCTCAAGCCGGCGATCGGGAGGGAACTCGGGCTGCCCTACGCCGTCTCGTGGAAAACCCGACCTGGGACGCTACGGGTTGGTATGTGTTGTCTGTTTACGAGTCGGCGTGGGGAGATCCCGCGGCGGCCCGTGCCGCGCTGGAAGCCGCCGAGCGGGCGCACCCGCTCTACCGCCGCGTGCTGGAGTCGCGCGGGCGGCCGGCGAGTGGTTCGGGGCGCCGCTCTCGGAATTTTCAACCACACATCGAGTCGGTCCTGGGCGACGACGCGGCCGAGGCCTGGAATCCCGTAGCGGCCGACCTCTGTCGCTACCTGGGCGCTCTCTGTGCCCGACACGGCAAGCTCGCCGATGGCCAGGCATTCTTTGATGAAGCATTTCTCCGGCAGGGACGCGAGTCGATGCACCAAGTCTGCCTCTCGCAACTGGCCCTCGCCCGCGGTGATGAGGAGGAGGCGGTCTCGGCCCTGTGCCGGGCCATCGAAGTCGATCCCACGTCTGTGCCCGCCCGCATCGCCCTCGGCTTCGAGTACCAATCCCAGGGATACCAGGAAGAGGCGGTCGTTCAGTTCGAGGTGGCGGCTCGCCTACGCCCCGACTACCCGGACCTCCAGTACAACCTCGGTCTCCTGTATGAGTCCCAGGGACGGGGCGATGACGCCCTGCGCTGCCTGCGCCGCGCCCTGGAGGTCAACCCCCAGTATTTCCAGGCCCGCATGACGCTGACCAGCGTTCTTCGGCAGCGGGAGCTCTGGGATGAGGTGCTCGACGAGCTTTCCCAGCTCTCTCGCCAGGGGGTTCGTTCGGCCGATCTGCATGCGCAACGGGCGGAGGCGCTCCTGGCCCTCGACCGCGCGCCGGAAGCGGTGCGGGAGCTGGAGGAAGGGGCGGGCCTGAATCCCGCCTACGCCCGGACTTATTACATCCTCGGGCAGGCCTACCGGCGGTTGGGGCTCCGCCGCAAAGCACAGAACGCCTGGCAGCAGTACCTCGACTGCAACCGGAGCTGGGGTGACCTGCAGCCGATGCCTGCGGAGGAGGAGAGAGCGGGATGACCCAGGAGAATGGCGCACCCGCCGGGGCGGTGCGCATCGAGCTGGCCACGTCCGAGCTGGAGGGCGGGCGTTACCGAGCCTGGGCCGATCCGGCCCGGGTGCTCACAGTGGTGGCCGTGAGCACGCCCGAGGACACCTTCTCGAAAATGGTCGAACCGCGTTTGCGGGAACTGGAGCTGGCAGACGATGGCGAGGGCGATCCCGCCGGTGCTCCGCCGGCGCTGCACGGTCTCTTGGGAAAATTGCGCGAAGCGCACGCCAGACTCTGGCGGGAAAACCGTTCCCTCATGCGGGAGGCGCGTGCCGTGGAGGTGAGCTGCGCCCTTGCTGAGGAAGACCGGGTCTATTTCGTGAAGGGCGCCCCGGCTTGGATTTGCCTTCTGCGGAACGGGCAGGCTCACCCTGTCGGGGGGCCACCGGACGAAGCGAAGGCGTCCGGCGCCGTCCTAGGGCGAAGCGAGCGCCTCGGGCTTGAAGTGACCTCTCTGGCGGTGCGCCCTGGTGACACGGTGGTCGTCTTTGCGTGCGAGTCGGATCTGCTGCCGGACCTCCGCGCAGTGGAGAACCTCTTTCGGAGCACCCCGGATTTGAAGCGCGCGTGCGACGGCCTTGTAAACCTGCTCGGGCTGCAGGCGCAGGGGGCTTGCGCGGTAGCGTTGCGTTTCGTGCCGGTGGCCGCCGGGCCGGGTGGGCCGCGGCCCAATCCGCTGGATGATCTTCTGGATGCGTGGAATCCGGAAGTGGTCGAGGACGCGAACGTCGGTGGGGCCACTCTCTCCGTGGCGAGGGTAAACGCGCCGTCCGCGGGCGTGTCGAGGCCGGACGTTGCTGCGTCGCAGGCGAACGCGCTCGTGCCGGGTGCCGCCTCGCCGTCCGTGCGTGCCGAGGGTGAGCCGGACGAGCCGGATTTTCCGGGACTGGATGAGTTGTTCGCCACCCTGGACCAGCACGGCCTGGGTGGCCCCGGTGGCGCGGGGCCGATCCATGTGGCAGAGACGATCGAGGTAGATCCGGCCCTTTCCGGGGTCGGTCTTCGCGCCGGCGAGGATGAGTATCCGCGGCCCCGACTCGGTAGGACTGTGTGGGTCGCGTCGCTGGCGGTCTGCGTGCTGGCGCTGGTGGGGCTGGTGGCGCTACCCCGCTCCACGGGCCGAGGTGGGCGCGCGCCCGATTGGATGGAACAGGCCTGGCGTGGGGGAAAGGTGGCGGGAGGCACGGGTGTCCTGATCGTGGCGCCTGAGCCGGTGGCACGGGCTGTCCTCGTCGATGGCCGGCCGGTTGCCGGAGGGACCCCCGCGCGCATCGACTCGATTCCGGCGGGTCGCCGCCGGGTGACCCTCGATCTCGGTCCCTGCGGAATGTGGGAGGAAGAGTTTACCGTTCGGGCCGGCGAGTCTGTGCGAGTGGCGCCGCTACTGTTCGGGTCGGTCTCCGTTCTGGCGTCCGATGCCGCTGCCGGGGGACGCGCGTGGATCCATGGCCGCCCGAAGGTACCTGTGCCCGCGATCTTCGACTCACTTCCCTGCGGATGGAACAGGATCTTCTACGAGGACGACCGGATGCCGATGTGGGATCGGGTGGTCCTCGTCAAGCCCGGGAAGGCCACGCGGCTGTCAGTGCCCAACGACTACCGGGGAGGGCAGGGAGCGGTCCGCGTTGAAGCGCTCCGACGGACTGGACGTGAAGGGCTTGTCGAGTCCGAGGGCGACACCGTTCGAGTGGACGGACGGGTGGTCGGCTCGACTCCGCTGGATGTGCCGCTGGCGCCGGGACTGCATAGTGTTCGCGTCGGTCCGGTGGGCTCAGGTACGTATGCCGAGGTGTTTGAAGTGAAGGCCGGTGGGGTGCGGTCCGTGCTGGCCCGGCTCGGCGAGGGCGAGCTCCCGGTGTTGCGTCACGTGGCTCCCGGCCGTGTCCGCGTGCGGGGGCCGATGTTGTTGACCGTGGCTGTCTCCGGAACGGCTGAGGCGTGGGCAGCGCCCACGCTCCATTCGCCGGATTTGGCGCCGGGCCTGCGTGAGATCCCGATGTCGCCCGTGGAGGGCGGTGAGGGGGTCTTCGTTGGGGTGGTGAACCCTGAGTCGATCCCGTTGGGGCGAGAGCTGCGCTACTACTTCACGATGGGTGGACCCGAAGGCCAGACGGTGTGGTCGGATGTCTTCCGGCTGTACCCGGAGGCCCAGTGGGCTGGCGGCGTACCGGCAGCTTCACAACGCTCGGTCAATCGGACGGCTCCTGCGGTCGAGTCGGCCCCCGCGGTCGGGTCGGCTCCAGCGGTCGAGTCTGTGCCGCCCTTGACTCCGCCGAACGTGGAACCGGAACCTCCTGCCGACGAAATCGCTGTCCCCTGATCTGCCCCCTCAGCAGCCCTTCGCGCACCGGATTGTTTCCCGGTGGAGTTGTGCTGGCAAGACGGCGATCCTAGAACGTAGCGGGGGTCCGTTGTGGGGCCCGACAGAGGTGACCCACGCTGCGCCCGCCCCCGGCACCCACGTTGGCCCTGTCTGCCCTGTCCCAACTTGGCGCGCCCTGGGCTCTCGTCCTTCTGTGGACGGGAACAAGTCGACCGTGGGAGAATGTCGATCGAGCCAGACGGCGATGGAGTTCGCCTTGAACCGCCCGCAAGTGGGCTGATGACTCCTACCGAGACCTGCGGTGGGAGTCTCTCTGTTCTGCCCACCGCTCCAAATAGGAGGAGGCAGAATGGAGCCGCTTGCAGTTGCGGCCCTGGTCGCCGCGCTCGTCTGCTTGGCCAGCGTGCTCCCGTTCCTTGCGGCCGCCTGGTGGATGGCGTCGCGCTCCTCTTCGGTCAGGCGGAAGGCGAACACGCAGAGTTCCCTCGCGGCCTCCTGCGTCGCCGCAGCGCTGTCCGGGGCCGGCGGGTCAGCGACCGCCGCCTGCTTGCGCCGCGGCATCCCGTCTCGTGCGGCCCTGGCGATGGTGTGCTCGCGGCCGGTGGCCTTGGCCTCGCGCTCGGCTCTCCGTGCCGCAATCGCCTCTCCGTGGACTCTCTTCGTGATCTTCTTCGACATGGTTCAGGATCCTTTCTGCAGGGTAGTGCCCCGCGGTTGGTGGGTCTACCGGGCGGTTCGTTCTGGGCGCGCCGGTCCCCCGGCGTCGTGGGCGGCCTCAAGAGCCTTCCGGATGCTCCAGATGGCCAGGTCGTAGAAGTCGAAAGCGTCACTACTCCGGGTCTCCAAGGTCTCGATCCCCAGAAGGCGGCGGGCGATGTCTTCGATGGTCTTAGTCTTCGCGTCCATGGCCTCGTGTCCCCGCTACCGCGGTCCCATTAGGGACCAGGCCAGCTTGTCGTGGAGTACACGAGTGAGACCCTAGTCGCCGCGCGCGTCACGAACGTGGAGGTAGTGCCGGCGGCGTGGCCCGACGTGCGGGTCGAGCCGCATGACGTCTCGCTGTGCTCCCAGGCGATGTATGGCTTCGCCGACTTCCGCGCGTTCGTGCAGAGCCTTGATCGCGTCACCCGGCGGCACTGCTTCCTGCTAATGCGCGCGCCGGTCATGGATGGCATCATGGCGGAGGTCTCGCAGCGAGTCTGGGGACGGCCCTACGACAGTCCGCACTGTTGGGTCGGCTTCAACGCCCTGCTGTAACTGGGCATTCTGCCGAACGTGGTCATGGAGGAAACCGGCCTGTGGGAGCCGTGGGGCAGCGCGAATCCCGAGGAGGCCGTCGCCAAGGTGAAACGCCGCTTCGGACTCGGCGAACGAAGCGAGTACGACGCCTTCCTGCACGACCTCATGATCCGGTTTACGCAGGTGGATGGCAATCCGTTGCCGGACGAACTCCCCGCTGCCCCTGCCAAGGTGGTGATCCCCGTGTTGATACCCTTCACAGTTGACAGTAGGACATGGACAGGACAACTTCGATGGAGTATGGAAGCAAAGGGTCACTCACCGGCTGGGGCGAGGTCCATGGATTCTACACGATGGATTCTACACGAGAGCGGGTAGCTTCGCATGCAGGGTAACGCAACGCAGTTCATAGGGACTCTCCTCGGGGCATGCACGGTACTGGTGGCCACGGCGCTCGGGGCCGCCGCCGTCTTGGGCCTCAAACGGATCGGCGGCCGATTCTACGCGGCCACAATTGCGTTCTGTGCGGGAATGATGACCTTCTCCGCCTTGGAGATGGTCACCCAGTCACATGCTCTGGCCGGGCACCGCGTGGCCTTGTCCAGTCTGCTGGTAGGAATGACCGTCTTCTTTCTTTTGGATAGACTGCTCCCACATGCTCACATGCTGCTGCTTGGAACTGAGATGCGCAGTTCCAAGAGAAAGGTGGCGCTCCTCGTCGGGACCATCACCATTCACAATATCCCTGAAGGGCTTGCCATTGCGGCGGCGTTTGCGAGTTCACCGTCCCTCGGCTGGCTGGTCACCGCATCTGTTGCTCTGCAGGACATTCCCGAAGGGCTGATGGTGGCGGCGCCGGTGGCGTGCTATGGCGTGGGGAACCGACGGTCCTTCATGTGGGGGGTCTTCTCTGGTGTTGTGGAGTTTGTCGCTGCAATGGGCGGATTCCTGTTCCTACGCGGGATGTCGACAGCGACGCCGCTTGCCCTGGGCTTTTCAGCCGGTGCCATGGGGTATGTCGTTCTTTCCGAGCTTCTGCCCGATGCGATGCAGGCCGGGAGCAAGTACGTGGCGCTTGGGACGTTCATTGCCGGGATTGCAGCAGCATATGGGTTCTCGACGTTGATCGGATTCTGAAAGAGGCCGGGCCTTCCAGACGGACAAGCAAGCGTGCGAGGAATCCGCTTGCCAAGTGCGCCTGCGTCTACAAGAATGCGGTCTATGAGCAGTCGGAGTGCATCAGGAAGCACGCACGCAGCTTTCCGAAGAACGATCGGGGTCTTCGTTCTGCTGGTGATCTTCTTCAGCGGTCCGGTGCATCTGTGCCACCACCATGCGGCCGGGGGCGATGATGGTTCGCACCAATGCGTCCCCTGTGCTGCTTTCCATCACGTTGCCTTCCTTGCGGCCTCAGGAGTTGTCCTGGTCCGGACCGCCTTCTATCTATCTCCGGTCCTCCTCCCCTCTCCACTCGCGCCCCCTTTGATCGCCCTGGTGGCAGGGACTCCCCGCGCGCCTCCGCCATCCTCTGTCTGAGATCTGACGCTCTCGTCCGTCACTCCTCGTGAACGCGGCGCCGGTCCTCCAGGCGAACGTGCGTACCCATGGAGTGGATGCGATCCTTGATCGTCGGGTCGACAAATGCCCTAGAGCCTATGCGGACGCTCATGGCAGATGACCTGATCACTCTCTTGATCACAGGACTTGCGGCCGGACCACTCGGTGGGCGGGCGTTTGCCGGCTGATGAATCTGGAACGGTGGTGTTCGCAAGCGCAGAACGGTTGAAGGAGCCTGCTACTTGGAGTCGCACCCCAAACTCGGTTATGCTCATTTGCGGTCGCCCACATTGGGTCGAACGGTGGCGGACGGCGCCAAGGTCGAGATCCTGCTGTCCGTAGGCAGAGGCTGAATGAAGAACCTCGCGGAGTTCCAGTACCCCGAATCGGTTGAGGCGGCCCTTGCGCTGCTCGCCGCCAGCCCGGGTGAGGCACGCCCCCTGGCCGGCGGCACCAGTCTGGTGTTCGCGGCCGACCCAAGGACGCGCGTGCTCGTTGACCTGTCGCGCGTCGGCCTGCGGTCGATCACGCTCGCGGCCGACGGCCTGCACCTCGGCGCCATGGCCACGGCCCGCGCGGTCGGGCGCGCGCGCGCCGTTGCCGACGCAGGCCTCGCCGGGCTCGCGGAGGCCGCAGCCGCGTGTGGCTCGCGTCTCCTGCAGAACCAGATCACGGTGGGGGGCAACGTCGTCGGCCTCTACCCCTGGTCCGACCTGCCGCCCGTGCTGCTCGCGCTCGGCGCCGTGGCCCGGCTGCGCAGCGCGGCCGGGGCGCGCGAGATGAGCGTGGAGGATCTGGTGGCGCGCCACCCGAGGCGGCAGCTCAAACCCGGCGAGCTGATGGTCGAGATCGTCGTTCCGCCGGCGCCGCGCCACGGTGGCTCCGCGTTCCTCACGTTCGGCCGCACTGCCGTCGACTACACCCTGTGCGACGTGGCCGTAGCCCTGGAGCTAGGCGGTGACGCCATCAAGGCCGCTCGCGTAGTGGTGGGCGGTCTGCGTCTCTTCCCCGGCCGGCTGTGTGCTGCCGAGAGCACGCTCGTCGGCGAGCAGCCGGTGGAGGCGGTCTTCGCCGCGGCGGCCGCCGCGGCGATGGCCGAGGTGCAGGTGGCCAACGACTTCCGGGCTTCGCGCGAGTACCGGCGCGAGTTGTGCGGTGTGCTGGTGCGCCGCGTGCTGCAAGTAGCGGCGCAGCGCGCCGCCGGGAGGACCGCGTGAAGCTCACCGCCACGATCAACGGCGTACGGCGCACCCTCGAGGTGGCGCCGCGCGCCCTCCTCATCGACGCGCTCCGCGACGCCGGCTACACGAGTGTCAAGCGCGGCTGCGAGACCGGCGACTGCGGCGCCTGCACGGTGCTGGTCGACGGGGTCCCCCTCGCCTCCTGCGTCGTCTTCGCCGGCCAGGTCGAGGGGCGCGTGCTCACCACTGTCGAGGGCCTCGGTACACCCGACCGCCCGCACCCGCTCATGGAGGCCATGGTGGATGCCGGCGCGGTGCAGTGCGGCTTCTGCACGCCGGGAATGATCCTCTCGGCCAAGGCGCTCCTCGACGAGAACCCGGACCCCACGGCCGCTGACGTGAAGGACGCGCTCGACGGCCACCTCTGCCGCTGCACCGGGTACGTGAAGCAGATCGAGGCGGTCCTCGACGCGGCGGCGCGCCTGCGCACCCGCGCTGCGGCCGGCGGAGGGGCCCGATGAGCGACCCGCGCCCCTTCAGGACCGTAGGCACCAGCCCGCGCAAGGTCGACGCCCTCGGCATGGCCGCCGGCGCGGCGGCCTACGTCGACGATGTCGCCATTTCCGGGATGCTCCACGCTAAGTTCCTGTGGAGCCCCCACGCCCACGCGCGCATCACCCGCATCGACGCATCGCGGGCCCGGGCGCTCCCCGGAGTCGTCTGCGTGCTCACCCACCACGACGTGCCGCGCATCCTGCACACCACCGCCGGCCAGGGGTACCCCGAGCCGTCGCCGTACGACACCCTCATGCTCGACAGCAAGGTGCGCTACGTGGGGGACCGCGTGGCCGCCGTCGCCGCCGAGACGCGCGCCATCGCCGAGGAGGCGCTCGGGCTCATCGACGTCGAGTACGAGGTGCTCCCGCCGGTGCTTGACATGGAGCGCGCCATGGACCCGGGCGCACCCGTCATCCACGACGAGCCCGACGCCCGGGCCGTCATCCCGGTGCCGTACGAGCCGCAGCGCAACCTCGCCGGTCACGTCGACATGCAGATCGGCGACCCGGAGAAGGCCTTCGCCGCGGCGCCCGTCCAGGTGGACGTCACCTGCCACACCCATTACGGCCAGCATACGCCCATCGAGCCGCACGTCACCATCTGCTGGCTCGATGCCGACAACCGCCTCATCATCCGCACCTCGACGCAGGTGCCGTTCCACGTGCGCCGCATCGTGGCACAGTCGTGCGACATCCCGGTGCGCCGCATCCGCGTCATCAAGCCGCGGATCGGCGGCGGCTTCGGCGTCAAGCAGGAGGTCCTCGAGGATCTCGTCGCCATGCTGGCCCTGAAGACCGGCCGCCCCGTGAAGCATGAGTACACCCGCGCCGAGGAGTTTGTCTCGTCGCGCACGCGCCACCCATCGCGGGTGCGTGTGCGACTCGGCTTGGAGGCCGACGGCAAGCCGGTCGCCATCGACCTTGACGTGCTGACCAACACCGGCGCGTACGGCTCCCACGCCCTGACGGTGGCGTGCAACTGCGGCTCGAAGACGCTGCCGCTCTACCCGTGCCCCAACGTCGGCTTCCGGGCCGACTCGGTCTACACGAACCTCCCCGTGGGCGGGGCCTACCGCGGCTACGGCGCCACCCAGGCCGCCTTCCCCATGGAGGTGGCCATGGACATCGCCGCCGAGCGGCTGGGTGTCGACCCGGTGGAGCTGCGGCGGAAGATCCACATCCGCGAGGGGCAGGGATCCGACGTGTTCCGGGCCCTGGGCGAGGGGAAGGCCGGCGTCGTGCAGAAGATCGGTTCGTGCAAGCTCGACGAGTGCCTCGACCGCGGCGCCGTGGCCATCGGCTGGAGCGAGAAGCGCGGCAGGGACCGCCACAGCCCGAAGCTCGTCAAACTCGGCGTCGGCATGTGCGCTCTGATGCAGGGATCCTCCATCCCCGAGATCGACATGGGCGCGGCGTCGCTCAAGATGAACGACGATGGCTCGTTCAACCTGCTCGTCGGCGCCACCGACCTCGGCACTGGCTCCGACACGGTGCTGGCGCAGATCGCGGCCGAGGCGCTCGGCGTGTCGCTCGACCACGTGATCGTCTACTCCTCGGACACCGACCTGACGCCGTTCGACGTGGGCGCCTACGCCTCCTCGACGACGTACCTGTCGGGCGAGGCAGTGCGCAAGGCCGCGGTGATCGTGCGCGGCCAGGTGCTGCAGGTGGCGGCCGAGATCCTGGGCCTGCCGCCGGGCGATGTTGACCAACTCCGCACCGAGGCGGGCGAGGTGATCGCCCCCGATGCGCGGCGCGTGACGTTCGCCCAAGTGGCGCTGCGCTCCCTGTACGACGCCGACCAGCACCAGATTGCGAGCTTCGCCTCGCACATCAGCCACGCCTCCCCGCCCCCCTTCGCGGCGCACTTCGCCGAGGTGGAGGTTGACACCGAGACGGGCTTCTGCCGCGTGGTGAAGTACGTGGCCGCGGTCGACTGCGGCACTGCTATCAACCCCAAGCTCGCCGAGGGGCAGACCGAAGGCGCGGTGCTCAACGGCATCAGCTACGCGCTCACCGAGGAGCTGCTCTTCGACCAAGCCGGGCGCTGCCGCAACCCCAGCTTCGGGCACTACAAGATCTTCTCCACCCGCGACCTGCCGGAGATGGTCACCATCCACGTGCCGTCCTACGAGCCGACCGGCCCGTACGGTGCTAAGAGCGTGTCGGAGATCAGCATCAACGGGCCGCTCCCGGCCATTGCCAACGCGATCTACGACGCCATCGGCGTTCGCCTCTTCCAGCCGCCTTTCACGCCCGAGCGCATCCTCGCGGCGCTGAAAGGTGTCGCCCCGCCGTCGCAACCGCCGTCTCTCAAGAACGGATCCCGCTGAGGAGAATCTCCATGACAAAAATCGGCATCATCATCTGCGGACGGTACCAGGGGTGCGGTGGCGGCAAGTGCTTTCGGGCCTTGCGGGAGAGGCACGGTGCCTTCGCCATCTACCCTCCGGAAGAGCCTGTCGAAATCGTGGGCTACTCCACCTGCGGAGGCTGCCCGGGCGGAAATGTGGAATACGTGCCCGAGGAAATGAAGAAGAATGGCGCCGAGGTCATCCATCTGGCCACCGGCCTGGTGGTCGGCTATCCGCCCTGTCCGAGCATCCGGCGGTTCAAGATGTTCATCGAATCGTCCTTCGGCTTGCCGGTGGTGATCGGCACCCATCCCATCCCTCAGAAATACATGGATGCCCATGGGAAATTGCCCTTCTGGGAGGAGCAGAACATCTCCGAACTGGTCAGGCCGCTCCTGGATGAAGCTTGGGAGATCAAGGTCGCCTACAACTGACATCGGGGCCGGAAGGCCGACCGGAAGGGCTTGAGCGAAGGATGTCCCAAGCCTGAACAGGATCCTTTGAACGCGTGGGCAGCCGTAATGGAGATCCGGAAGCGTTCTCCGCTCATCCACAACATCACCAATTACGTGGCTATGAACACATCGGCCAACGCCCTCCTGGCCATCGGGGCCTCGCCCGTGATGGCCCATGCCGAGGAGGAGATGGCGGACATGGTGAGCCTCGCCTCCGCCCTGGTCATCAACATCGGCACCTTGAGCAGGGAGTGGTGGGTCAAGTCCATGTGCAAGGCCGCGGAGCATGCGGCGAAGCGGGGCATTCCCATCGTGCTGGATCCGGTGGGGGCGGGGGCCACACCGGATCGCACCCACACCGTCCGGGAGCTCGTGGCCGCCACCCGGCCCACGATCATCCGCGGAAACGCCTCGGAGATCGTCGCCCTCTGCGGAGACGGCGCAAGGACCAAGGGCGTGGACAGCACAGAGAGCCTCCCGGGATGCGGTGGGGGCCGCCCGGTCCCTCTACGGTAGCCTCGGCTCGGTCATCTGCATCAGCGGGGAGACGGACTACATTGTCGGCGGTAATGAAGTCTTCAAGATCCGCCCCGGGGTACCGTTCAATGCGCCTGATCCGATGCGAGCGCCTGCTCCAGATCCCCAAGGAGATCGTCGGGATCCTCGATTCCGACCGAGTACCTGACTAGGCCGTCTGTGATGCCCGCTTTCAGCCGCTCCTCCGCCGGGAGTCCGGCGTGGGTCATCGAGGCGGGATGCTCGATTAGGGTCTCGACCCCACCCAGAGAGACGGCCAGTACTGCCAGCCGGACCTTGTTCATGAGGGTTTTTCCTGCCTCGAACCCGCCCTTCAGTTCGAAGCTGATCATCGAACCCGGACCTCTCATCTGACGTCGAGCCAGCTCGTACTGCGGATGGGAGGACAGGCCGGTGTAGCGAACCCAGGCAACCTCATCGCGCGATTCGATCCAGCTGGCGATCTTCATCGCGCTTTCTTGCGCCCGCTCGATGCGAAGGGCGAGTGTCTTGAGACCTCGGTGGACCAGGAATGCCTGATGTGGATCCATGTTGCAGCCGGTGATGACCATGACATCGCGCACCCGCCGGTAGACGGCCTTGTCCCGAGCGATGAGGATCCCTCCGACGACGTCCGCGTGACCATTGATGAACTTGGTCACCGAGTGCAGGACGACATCCGCGTCCATGGATAATGGCTTCTGAAGATAGGGAGACGCGAAGGTGCTGTCGACAACCAGAAGCGCGCCTTGGGCGTGCGCCAGATCAGCCATGGCGCGGATGTCCGTGATCTGCATCATCGGGTTGGACGGCGTCTCGACATAGATCATCCGCGTGTTCTTCCGGAGGGCATGGCGCACGGCCTCGAGGTCGGAGGTGTCGACGAACGAAGATGACACACCGAACCGCCCCAGATGCTTCTCCATCAACGTGCGCGAAGGCCCGTAGACAGAGGCGGTGCTGACCACGTGCGTGTCGCGGTCGAGAAGTGCGAGGCAGACGGTGCACACGGCCCCCATCCCGGAGCTCGTGGCTATGCCGCCAACGCCTTCCTCCAACGCCGCGACGCAATCCTCAAGAGCCCGGATGGTGGGATTGCCGATCCTGGTGTAGATGTACCCGTCCGCCTTGCCGGCGAAGCGATCCGCCCCGACCTGGGTGTTCTCGAACGAGAACGTGGACGTCTGATAGATGGGTGTGACGACGCTTCCGTACGGATCCTTCGGGGCGCCCGCATGGACGAGCTTCGTCTGGAAACCCTTGTGGTTCGTATGCATTGCTTCCGTTCCCGCGGCCTTGCGCGACCACGCCTCCTATCCGTTTGTGACGATGAGCCTGGGAGTGGCTACGCCCCCACCTCCCCCCCTTCCATGGTTTGGAGCTAGTGGCCGTCGTGTCCGTGATGCTGGCCGCAGGCGGTCTCGGGTGTCACGAGGCGGAGTGTTCCGGCCTTGTAGGCATTTACGGTCTCCTCCACCGTCGACTGCTCCGAAAGGAACACCTGGATGCCTGCGGCGATCAGCTTGTTCACCGCGCCCATGCCGATACCCCCGACGGCCATGCCGTCGATGCTCTCTCCATCAAGGGCTGCCAGCGGCGTGCACATTCCGTGGCCGTGGTGCTGATTGGTGTTCGGGATGGCCCGACAGGCTCCACTCTCGGTGTCGACGATCATGAAAAACGGCGCCGAACCGAAATGCGCGCACACCGGGCTCCTGAATCCTTGGTCTTCGTTGACGGGGATGCAGATGTTCATCGAGATTTCTCCTCTGGCAGAGTCCTGCCGCGGTTGTCTGCTTGTGATCGCTTCGCCGCTCGGTCATGCAACCGGCAGCATCGACGGGCTCCCTGGTGAATAGGACCACCCTCGATCCGGAGGGCCTTTCCGTGAACAAGCACGTCGGCCACTTTTCGGCGGGCCGATTCGACGATTCTGCTGAAGGTCGGCCTGGAGATCTTCATCTTCTCAGCCGCCTGCTCCTGGTAGAGCCCGTCCAGATCTGCGAGCCGGAGAGCTTCGAACTCGTCGAGGGTCATCACGATCTCTTCGAGTTCTGTGACTGGGACGCCAATCGGCTTGAAGATCGAGACGGCCGGCCTCCCGGCAATGATTCGATTGCAGAATGGTCTGGGCATTCCCGCACCTCCCGATGGCATTGTGGACATAGGTTCATTATGTGTCAAGGGCAAAACGACAGCTCCCTCCGCCTGCCGGAGCGAGAAAAAGCTCTGGACAGGCTTATGTCTTCAGAATTATGTTACGGACATAAGTTCATTATCGTCAACAGGCGAGTCTGCCGCCCGCGCTCGGGGAGCCGGGAATTCTGCCGGGCCCCGGGCGCCGGGGCTAGGCTGACCGCTGAGCGATCATCTAGGCGCAGGGCGTCGCGCCCAACAGAGGAAGTCAGGAAGTGATCGCAGTCATCTATAGGCCGATCGGAATCATTCACACGCCTTTCGTCACCACGGAGGGCATGCCGATCCAGCCGCGAGGGGCGCTCGGTGTTCCGGGAGCGGTGGATGTCCTTCCGGAATTCCACGCGGCCCTGGCGGACCTTTGATGATTTCTCTCACATGATCCTGCTCTATCATCTCCACCGGGTGTCGACCATGAGGCCAGGACACGAAAATATCGCCAGGCGACAGTGTTGAGGTCAAGGGGTCCAGGGTCACGTTGGACGGCAAGCCGGCGATCATCGCCGCACACAGATCACGAAGGGGGCCGAGGTCCTGCTCTTGAGGGATGATCGCGGGTTTCCCGCGTGGGCTGGTTGGCGACGGCACAACCAGGACAGGTGAGCAGCGGGTTACCACAGCTTGCTGCCGCCGGCGGGTTCTGGCGAGGAGACGCCGAGAGCGACCGGAGGTACTAATGTGACATGTGCTCATGCACATGTTGAGAAAAGAGGACAGCGCTATGGAAACAGGTGGAAGCATCGTCACCATGCCCCGTATCGGGGACAAAGCCCCCGCCTTCAAGGCGGTAACCACCCAAGGCGAGATCACCTTTCCCGCCGACTATGAAGGGAGCTGGGTCATCCTCTTCAGCCACCCGGCCGACTTCACCCCAGTCTGCACCTCGGAGTTCATGACCTTTGCGACCCTCGAGCCCAAGTTCACCGAATTGGGCTGCAAGCTCGTCGGACTTTCTGTGGACGGCCTGTACAGCCACATCGCCTGGCTACGAACCATCAAGGAGAAGATCGAATACAAGGGCATGAAGGATGTCGAAGTGACGTTCCCCCTGATCGAGGACATCACCATGGAGGTGGCCAAGGCCTATGGCATGATGCAACCGGGCGAGTCGAGCACGAAGGCGGTCCGCGCCGTCTTTGTTATTGACCCCAAGGGCATGATCCGCACCATCATCTACTATCCGCTGAGTCTGGGCCGCAACTTCGACGAGCTCTACCGAGTCGTGGTCGCGCTCAAGACGGCGGATGCCTTCTCTGTCGCCACCCCCGCTGATTGGCGACCCGGCGACGAAGTCATCGTCCCGACAGCAGGTTCCTGCGGTGTGGCCAAAGACCGGATGGAAGGCAAACAGGCGGGTGTCACTTGCCGCGACTGGTTCTTCTGCACGAAGGAGATTTCCAAGGAGGAAGTCCTCAGCAAGATTCTGACGCCGTAAGGCCGAGATTTTCGGTGTGATTTCCGGAGCCGGCGACGATGGTGAAGAGCGGCGTTCCTATCTCGACGCTCTCCGGGAATGCCGGCGGGGTCCGCGGATCTTGAATACGCTTGATGGGTGCACCGCGTTGGGCATCGGGCGGCGAATTCCGTTCGACCGAATAGTCCAATCGGTCCCGGTGGGTGTGGAGCATCATGACGGCGAGGTCCAGGAAACGCTCGGTGGCTACCGTTCTGACAGCGACAGATGCCATTCTCGAGAGCATCTCCGATGGTGTCTTCACGGTCGACCTCGAGTGGCGGATCACATCCTTCAACCGGGCGGCTGAGGAGATCACCGGCATCTCCCGCGACGAGGCGCTCGGCCGTTTCTGCTCGGAGGTTTTCCACTGCAGCCTCTGCGAGGCGGAGTGCGCACTTCGGCAGACGCTGAAGACCGGCCGGCCGATCATCGGGAGGTCCGGCTACATTGTCGACTCCGACGGGGCCGACCTTCCCATCAGTGTCTCCACCGCCGTCCTTCGCGATCCCACGGGGAAGGTGATCGGCGGTGCCGAGACCTTCCGTGACTTGAGCGAGGTCGAGGCCCTCAGGCAGGAACTGGAGGGGCGTTTCCGGATCGGGGATCTCGTCAGCAGGAGCCTCCTCATGCAGAGAATCTTCGAGGTCCTGCCCGCAATTGCGACGAGCCCGAGCACGGTGCTGATTCTCGGGGAGACGGGGACCGGAAAGGAGGTGATCGCCCGGACGATCCACTCCCTTAGCTCCCGGCGCGGCGGTCCCTTCCTGGGGGTGAACTGCGGGGCGCTTCCCGACACCCTTCTTGAATCGGAGCTGTTCGGCTACAAGGCCAGGGCCTTCACAGGGGCCAACAAGGACAAGCCGGGACGCTTCGCGTTGGCCCAGGGAGGGACGCTCTTCTTAGACGAGATCGGCGAGGTGAGCCCGGCCGTGCAGGTTCGACTCCTGCGGGTGCTCCAGGAGCGATCCTACGAGCCCCTCGGTGCCACCTGCTCGCAGACCACCGATGCCCGGATCATCGTGGCCACGAACCGTGACCTGGCCGAACGAACCCGCGCGGGCGCATTCCGCGAGGACCTCTACTACCGGGTAAACGTCGTGCGCGTGGAGCTGCCGCCCCTACGTCGGCGCAAGGAGGACATCCCCCTCCTGGTCGACGAGTTCATCGCCCGATTCAATCGGC
This sequence comes from Candidatus Eiseniibacteriota bacterium, assembly GCA_903844735.1. Taxonomy (GTDB): domain Bacteria; phylum Eisenbacteria; class RBG-16-71-46; order CAIMUX01; family CAIMUX01; genus CAIMUX01. The sequence goes on along the minus strand of CAIMUX010000110.1, from coordinate 41,404 downwards.
TCCAGCGCCGGTCGGTCCGGGGGATCGCAGTCGAGGCGCTCTCCCTCCTCATGGCCCACGACTGGCCCGGCAATGTGCGCGAGCTGGAAAACGTCATCGAGCGGGCGTTCATCCTCTGCGGCAACGGACTCATCGGAATCGAGCATCTGCCCGACGAGCTGACCGCGCGCGGCCGTGGGTTTCCATCCGGCGGTTTTTCCGACATCCGGATCGCCCGCGAGTTCCTCGACGCCCAGGAGATTCGCACCGCCCTGGAACGCCATGGTGGGAGCAGGGAGGCGGCCGCTCGGGCCTTGGGTATCCACAAGAGCACCCTCTTTCGCAAGGTGAAGAGATTGGGTCTGGACCTTCCCCTGAAGGACGGGCGCTCCGGCAGGCCCGGAGCGGGCCACGCGCGCGCCATCAAGCCTCGAGGGATAGCGGTTTCCGGCGGCGAGCGGGGTGAATGAACGGTCATGCGAACGAAGGCTTGGGCCGGGCGGCAGGCGCACATGTCTAAAATGCGATACTACCGTCCCCCATCAATCGGGCACGCGGCGCAGACAGGCGCGATGCCCGAAGTGCGGGAAGGCGGTGATCCGTGAAGGGCCGGAGCACCACCGGCTCTTCCTGGCGCGGAAGAAGAACCCTCCGATGGAGGAATGACTCGATACATCGCGCTGACGCGGGTTCCGGTTTTCATGGCGCCCGCGCACGCGACCCGGAATGCGGTCGCGGATGCCCGCCATTGTCCCGATTCGTTGGGTTTGTTCACTGATGCGTTGATGAGGTTACGACGACCAACTCTGATCAAAGATCTTGGCCTCAGCAAGTTCCATACGTCACCGAATCAACCCGCTCCGCGATTGGGCGGGCGCTCCGAGGCCTCCCTTCTGCGGTTCCGGCAGACGGCGGAGTCGCCGGAGCGCGACTCTACCGCCGGCGCGTCCGCCGCCGATTGCTCCCAATTCGCTGCTTTTGCAGCGCATACGCCGGTCACTTCGCCCGCGGCATGCTTTCTGCAGGCAACAGGCTGGTGAAAATGCGCGCAAACGCGGCCCGGGCGGCCGGACATGGACAAGGCGAGCTCCCGACCAGGGGCAAGAAGGGAGGACGGAAATGCCCGGAAGAAATGGAATGGGGCCGACGGGACGAGGGCCGGGGACGAGGGCCGGGGACGGGGGGCGGCAGGGGATGGTGCTGCGGCGCGGCCCCGCGAGTGCCGTCCGAGACGAGCCTCGGCCGACCGGCGTCGTGGAGGAAAGCGTTGCCGGCAACGTGGTCTTCCTGCAGGGGCGACTCAAGCTCGGCGAGCCCATGCGCCCCCGGTGATCCGCGCGGTGCTGTGGAGGCGGGGCCCGCCGAGGGGACGGTCGTGATCGACGCCCCGCCCGGCACTTCGTGCCCGGTGATCGCCTCGGTGAAGGCGGCGGACGTTGTGCTTCTGGTCGCCGAGCCGACTGTGTCCGGCCTGCATGATCCTGAGCGCGTCGCCCATCTCTGCCGGCAGCTCAAGGGCAAGGCCATGGTCTGCATCGACAAGGCGAGCATCAACCCGGATGTTGCGGCCGAAATCGACGCCGAGGCCGCTCGCTGGAGCATGCCGGCCCTCGGGACCGTCGGCTACGACGACTCAGTCACGGCGGCGCAGGTGAGATGAAGCGCCGTGGTGGAGCACGGCGCCGGTCTGGCCGCGGTGGATATCCGCGCGCTCTGGGCGTCTGTTCAAGCTGCGATGGAAGGAGCCTGACTGATCTCCGTGCGGCCAATCGCGCTTCATGTTTCGAGCCCCAAAGCAAGGAGTGTCACCATGAAAAGAGCAGTCGTCGCGTCATTCGGACTGTGTTGCTCGATGATCATCGGGACCGTTGCGGCCCTGGCGAAACCTGACGTCGCAACCCAGGAGCCGGCAGCCAGGATCGAGCTGGATCCGCGGATGAGCGTCGGGGATTCGAGTGCGCCTGTCGTCCTCGTGCTGTACGCCTGCGGCCGCAGCAAGACCTGCTCGGAGCTTGTTCCGAGGCTCCACCGGGAGGTGCTCGGCGGCCGTCTGCGGGGCAAGGTCCGTCTGTATCTGCGGCCGTACTTTCCGGCCGAAGAGGAGCGTCTCGCCTGCGGCAGGGCGATGTATGCGGCAGCCGACCAAGGCATGTTCTGGCCCTACTTGCTTCATCTCTATGAAAAGCAGGGTGAATTCAAGGTGTGTCTGCTCGTTAAATGGGGGCTTCTCAAAGGGCTTGACGGCGACGCTTTCGAGATCGCGTACGCGAGTGCGAGGACCATGGAGCGCCTGGCCGCCGTCCGGCGGGAGGCGACTCTCAACCACGTTGACGAGGTTCCATGCGCGTTTGTCAACGGCCGCAGGGTCAACACGAAGCTTTCGGCTGACCAGTTGATCGAGTTGCTTGAAGTCACGTCTGCGCGAGCGTCGCAATGAGCGTTCCTTGACCCGACGCCGGATCGCGCCCGTCACCGCGACGTCCCTTGCCAACCATGTTGCCGGTGGCATGCGGCAGTCCAGGCCGCACGTCGGCAAGGTCACCGAGAAGGTGTCGCCCGGCCGGGGATCACACGGAAAGGCCCACGGAATGACGGACGATGAGTCCTGCGAGACATGCGACGATTCCGAGTGCTCTGCCCGGGCGGCCGGATCGATCAGGGCACCGGCGGTCACGCTGGCTGCCCGGCCGCCTGAGCACTCTCCTCCGATGGCAGGATGTGAGGCCGGGATCTGCGATGGCCAGACCGTCGCGCTGATGCGATCTTCTCATCCATGCAGCGCCGCTGTCACGCGACCCTGAGATCGCCTTCGAACGCTGCCTCTTTCCGTCACCCGTTTCCGTATCAACCAACTCCGGCATTGCAGGCTCGCGCGGAGGCTTCCGGCACGGAGCATGCACCGACGAACTCGGGAACGAAGAGGAAGCCCGAGGTCATGAAAGCTGCACTCCCAACCTGGAACGGGCGGATCGCACCGGTTTTCGATGTCGTCGGCCAGATCCGTTTCCTTGAGATCGACTCGGGGCGGGTGGTGGCCGAAGCCGAGGAGACGGTGGGAGGGTTCACGCCGGCTGAGAAAGCGCTTCGCCTGGCGGAACTCGGCGTCAATCTCCTGGTCTGCGGCGCGATCTCGCGGCCGATCCGGGCCATTGTTGAAGCCTACGGCATCTGTGTCGTCCCGTTCGTGATCGGCGATCTGCCGGGCGTCATCCGGGCGCTCTTGGAGGATCGATTGGCGGAAGCTGCCCACGCGATGCCGGGGTGCCAGAGCGGAAGACATCGTCGGCGGCGGGGGGAGCGCAATTTCGGAGAGAAGGAAGTGGTCGTGAACGAAAAAGAACAACCGGAAGCTAGTGGGGGTTCAGGAAAAGGCCGAGGCCAAGGCCGTCCAACCGGAGGCCGCGGAAGCCGCATGGCCGGAGGCTTCGCCAAGGGTCCGGCAGGACACTGCGTTTGCCCGTCTTGCGGGCACGAAGAGCCGCACACGCAGGGTGTTCCCTGCACCCAGAGCCGGTGCCCGGACTGCGGGTCGGCCCTTGTTCGGCGCTGACGGACGGCGGACGGTTACCGAGCGCATTCAACGAAAAAGGAGGCTTGGTCATGCCGGGAGGAGATAGGAGCGGGCCGATGGGAGTGGGGCCAAGGACCGGACGGGCCGCGGGCTACTGCGCGGGATCCAGGATGCCGGGCTATACCAACCCGTTGCCTGGCTTGGGGCGCGGCGCAGGCGGGGGCCGCGGATTTAGGTCGTCCGAAGGCAGAGCGTGGGGGCGTGGCGGAGGTCACCGCGGGTGGCGTCACTGCTTCCACGCCACCGGCCTGCCGGGCTGGTTGCGCCAGGGCACCGATCCGTCCGGAGCGGTCGACCCGGGCTCGGAGAGGGAGTTCCTCTCCGGGCAGGCCAAAGCCCTGCAGTCGGAGCTGGACGCGATCCAGAAGCGGCTCGGAGAACTCGCGTGCGGTGCTGCTCAGGGGTCGTGAAGTAAAGGGTGGAGTGTCATCAGACATCCCTCGATCGGCCGTACTTCGGCCAGCGGGCCATACGGTTGACCCAGCGGCCGTCGGAGGCTCCGAGCAGACGGCCAACCTGGGACTTGGGAAAGGAGATGCCCTGTGAAGATCGTGTTCACGACTTCGGGGAACAGCCTGGAAGCGCCCCTTGAGGGGCGCTTCGGGCGGGCGCCGCGCTATTTGATCTATGACCAGGATCACGACACCGTCGAGATACTCGACAACCGGCAGAACGTGGAGGCGACTCAGGGCGCCGGAATCCAGGCGGCTGAAGCTGTGGTCAGATCCGGCGCAAAGGCGCTCGTGACCGGGCACTGCGGGCCCAAGGCGTTTCGGGTTCTCGCCGCGGCTGGGATCCAGGTCTTCACCACTGACGCCGCCACGGTGTCCGCCGCGCTGGAGGCCTTCCGAGCGGGGGACCTGCGGCCGACGAAATCGGCGGACGTTGAGGGTCACTGGGCCTAGAGGTGCGAGACACGGGTGAAACCGCGGCCGGCTGCCGACGCGCGGATCGGGAGGTTGAGGTCGTTTCGTGATCATCGCAGTCGCTTCCGGAAAGGGCGGGACGGGCAAAACCACCGTCTCCGTGAATCTGGTCAAGGCGGCGGGTCTGCCGGCGCAGCTCCTGGACTGCGACGTGGAAGAGCCGAATGATCATCTCTTCCTCAGGGGTACCCCGCGCCTGCTGGAGACAGTGTGCGTCCCCGTCCCTGAGATTGACCCGGTCCTCTGCGACGGCTGCGGCGCCTGCAGCCGGTTCTGTGCGTGCCATGCCATCGTCGGGTTGAAGGCGACACCACTCGTCTTTCCAGAGCTGTGCCACGGGTGCGGAGGCTGTCTGCGGGTCTGCCCGAGGCAGGCCATCCGGGAGATCGAGCGACGGATCGGGGTGGTCGAGGTGGTGGTTTCTGGTGAAGTGACCCTGATTCAGGGCCGGCTCGACGTGGGGGTGCCGAACGCGCCGCCCCTCATCAGGCGGGTTAAGGCTCACCTGCGGAAAAACCGCCTGGCCGTCCTTGACGCGCCTCCAGGCACCTCCTGCCCGGTCGTATCCGCCTTGCGGGGAGTGGACTACGTGGCCCTCGTGACCGAGCCGACTCCCTTCGGCCTCCACGACCTGCGACTGATCGTCGAGCTGGCTCGAAAGCTGGGGCTTCCCTTCGGAGTGGCGGTGAATCGGATGGGGATCGGCGACGACAGGGTGCACGCCTTCTGCCGTCATGAGGGGATCCCGATCCTCCTGGAGATCCCCGAGGATCGGCGGATCGCCGAGGTCTGCTCTCGGGGAGAGTTGGTAGTGGACGCTCTCCCGGAATACCGCGGGATCTTCGCTGGATTCCTGGACCGGCTGGTACAGCAGGCGGAAGGGACGGCGGCACGATGATTCTTCTGCTGATCGTCGTCTTCACCTTGCTCGGCTCGCTGGTCTCCGTCGGCCTTGCCGGCCTCGTTCTCTGTTTCCCCTCCCGGCACCTGGACGGGTTGACCCGATACCTCATCCCGTATGCCATCGGTACGCTCCTGGGGGCGGCCTTCTTCGGTATGATTCCCCAGGCGTTGCACCATCTCTCCACTCGGACGGCGCTCGGGGCGATCCTGGCCGGGATCATCCTCTTCTTCATCCTGGAGAAGCTGGCGATCTGGCGCCACTGTCACCAGCGCCGCTGCGATATCCACTCTCAGGCCGGCACGTTGATCCTGATCGGGGACTCCCTCCATAACTTCGTGGACGGCGTGGCCATCGCGGTGGCATTTGCGACGTCGGTCCCGTTGGGCATCACCACGTCCGTAGCGGTGATCGCGCACGAGGTGCCCCAGGAAGTCGGCGACTTCGCGATCCTCCTCGCAAGCGGCTACACCCGGCGGCGGGCGTTTCTGTTCAATGCCCTCTCAAGCCTGGCCGCCCTGCTCGGAGCGGTGCTCGCCTATGTCCTCCTGGCGCCGCTGCGCCAGTTCGTTCCGTATCTCCTCGCGCTCTCGGCCGCGAGCTTCCTCTACATCGCTTTGGCCGACCTCATCCCGGGCCGTCGTGAGGTGTCCGGATTGCATGCCCTCGCGTGGGAACTGGTCCTGATCGTGGCCGGGGTGGGAACGATCGGCCTGCTGCAGCTCACGGGTCAGGGCCATCTTCACTGAGGGGGACAAGCGTGAAGGAGTTGGTCATCATCAGCGGCAAGGGAGGGACGGGGAAGACGAGCGTGGCCGCGTCGTTCGCGATCCTGGCGGATCGTCCCGTGATCGCCGACTGCGACGTAGATGCGGCCGATCTCCACCTGGTGCTGGCGCCGTCCATACGGGAACGGCATGAGTTCCGCAGCGGGCGCGAGGCGCGGATCCGCCCTGACGCATGTCGGCGGTGCGGTGCGTGCGCCGAGAGCTGCCGGTTCGGCGCAATCGTGCCGGATGATCGCGCGGGGAAGGTGAGGCTCGGAGATGTTGCGGCGTCGTTCGCGACCGGTCCGGCCGGTATCGCCCTACGGGTCGATCCGTTCTCCTGTGAAGGGTGCGGGGTCTGCCAACTGGTATGCCCGGCCGGGGCGATCGACCTGCTCGAACGAACTTGTGGCGAGTGGATGATCTCGGACACCCGATGCGGCCCGATGGTCCACGCCCGCCTGGGGGTGGGGGGAGAGAACTCGGGGAAGCTGGTCTCCATCGTGCGGCGAGAGGCCCGGCGGATCGCCGAGGAGTCCGGCCGCACAACGATCGTTGTCGACGGCCCACCCGGCCTCGGCTGTCCGGTGATTGCTTCGATCGGAGGCGCGTCCCTCGTGCTCGTGGTAACCGAACCGACGGTGTCGGGTGCCCACGATCTCGCGCGGGTTCTTTCCCTCACTCGGCACTTTGCAGTGCCGGCGATGGTGTGCGTGAACCGGTGGGATCTGAACCCCGAGATGACGGAGCGGATCGGGGCGGAGGCCCGGGAGGCGGGGGCCCGTGTTGCCGGGCGGATCCGTTACGACCGGGCGGTCACCCTGGCCCAGATGCAGGAAACGGCGGTGGCCGAGTCGAACTCGCCGGCGGCGACCGACATACGCAGGGTGTGGGCGAACCTGGAAGTCTAGGAGGACGGGAATGCAGACAGAGGACTCTCGGGAGATCACCGCAACGGTTCTCGACCATGCGAGGCATCCGCGGAACTTCGGCCCTCTCGAGGGCGCTTCGGGCAGCGCGCGCATCACGGGACCCTGCGGGGATACCATGGAATTCTGGGTACGCCTGGAAGACGGCAGGATCACGAGGGTGGCGTTCACCACCGACGGTTGCGGCTCCTCCCTTGCCTGCGGAAGCATGGCGACGTGCCTGGCCGAGGGAATGCCTCTGAAGGATGCGGCCGCTGTGGGGCAGAAGGAGATCCTGAATGCCCTCGGGGGGCTCCCTCGGGAGATTGAACACTGCGCCCTCCTGGCCGCTGACACCCTGCAGGCGGCCTGCGCGGATCTTCTGGAGTACGGACTGCGCGGGCCGGGACGAGGTGGGGTCGGAGCTTCCTGGGACGACGCGCGGGGGGCAGGACCGGAAGGCGGGCACGTCGGCCGGTCGGGCGAGCGACTTGCTCGCGGAACTTCTGGAGGTGGGCCGGGATGCGTGTAGACACTGACCAGCCGATCACCCTCAGCGTACGCAACGGACATGCTCACTGCCTCCTCTGTGGCCAAGGGAACCCGGGGTCGTGGGGCCTCTCCTTTCATCCAGGGCAGGGAACCAGCGTCCACGGAACGGTGCAGCCCAACGCCGGTCTCCAGGGATATGAGGGCATGCTTCACGGAGGCGTCATCTCGGCCCTCCTCGACGCAGCCATGACACACTGCCTGTTCCATCGCGAGGTGCAGGCGGTGACGGCGGATCTGCATGTGCGGTTCGTGGAACCGGTCTCGGCCAAGGAAGTGGTCGGCGTGCGGGCCTGGATCGTCTCCATGCGGGCGCCCCTCTACCAGCTCAAGGCCGAGATCATCCAGGGAGATCGCGTGATGGCCTGGGGTGAGGCGAAATTCCTGATGCGCCGCAGTTCCCGGCGGGGTCGCCGGGCCCCGGTAGAAGGTTCGGCGACATGAGAATCCCCAGGGTGCCACTCACGAGGCTTCGCACGGTCGCGGTCGTTGTCCTTCTGGCTCTTTCCGTCACTCCGTCCTTGGGCGTGCCGCCGCGTCCACAGGTCGTGGTCCTCGGGTTCGACGGAGCCGATGCCGGGCTGGTCGAGGCGTACATGAAGCAGGGGGAGCTGCCGCACCTCCGGGCCCTCATGGAGGAGGGGTGCTACGCGCGGCTCCGGCCGACCAACCCACCGCAGACCCCGGTCTCATGGTCCTCCTTCGCGACCGGCCTCGATCCCGGATCGACCGAGATCTTCGACTTCATCAAACGGGACCCCAACACCTACAACCCCGATTTCGCGATGACCTCGGAGCCGCGCCGCACGTTCCTCTTCGGTGAACGCAACGCCATCCTTGCCGGCGCCGTTGTCGGACTGTTCGCCTGGATCGTTCTGCTGATCGCTCTGCGTCTTCTGCGGATCCCACGGGCGCGTCGCTGGATCACCTCGGTCGTGGTTGCCGTCTCGCTCGGCAGTGGGGCGGGATATCTCGTTCACCTGTGGTTGCCGATCGAGCTCCCCGACGCGGTCAACCACCGCCAGGGTCGGACCATGTGGGAGATCGCCGACAAGGTGGGGCTGCGGGCCCAAGTCATCCATGTGCCGGCTACTTTCCCCGCGGAGCGGCTCACCTTGGGGAGGATGATCTCGGGGCTGGGCGTGCCTGACATGCGGGGTCGGATCGGGACGCCGGCCTACTACACCTCAGACCCGTCCTTCCATGCCGGAGACAACGAGTTCAGCCTCGAGCTGGTCCGGCTCCCGGGGCGTCGCGGGCGAATGGAAACGATCGTCGTCGGTCCCTACAACAAGACCTTCTACGACTATGTGCTCGATCGCCGGCTGGCCGCGGAGCCGTCCGCATCGCGGGCAGAGTCGCGCCGGAAGATCGAGGCGGAGCTGAAACAGGCGGGGGTCCCGCGGCGGCTCGACGTGCCGATGGCTCTGGATGTGACCGACTCGACCTGCACCATTCGTGTCTCCGGCCAGACCGTGCGTCTCCGACCTGGTCAGTGGAGCGGTTTCGTTGAGCTGAAGTTCCCGATGAACCCGCTGGTCGATCTGCTCTCTCCGCTGCGCGGACTGGTACGCTTCAAGCTGCTCCGCCTCGATCCGGAGGTGGAACTGTACCTCTCCCCGCTCAACTTTCACCCGGACTGCCATCCGATCGCCTTTTCCTGGCCCCCGTCCTACGCCAAGGAGATCCGCCAGCGCTTCGGCCTCTTCAAGACGATCGGCTGGCCGGAGGACACTTGGTCTCTCCCCTCAGGCGTGGGGGATGAGAACCTTTTTCTAGAGGACATGTACTTCACTCTGCAGAAAGACCGGGAAATCCAGCGAGGCCTCCTTAGCGACAAGAAGGACGATCTCTACATCCAGATCTTCTACTTCACCGACCGCATCGGCCATCTCTTCTGGCAGTTCATCGATACCGGGCACCCGCTCTACGATCCTGCGCGGGCAGCCCGGTTCGCCCCTGAGGTCCTGCGCGCCTATCGCGCCATGGACGAAGTCGTGGGCGAGACCCGGGCGATGCTGGACAAGGATGCCACTCTCATCGTGCTCTCTGATCACGGATTCTCCTCCTTCAGGCGGGGCGTGAACTACAACACCTGGCTTGTACAGAACGGCCTCATGGGGTTGAACACGCCTAGCGGCGATCTGGCTACGCTGGAGAAGTTCTTTGACACCGGCGCACTGCTCGGACACGTGAACTGGACGCGTACAAAGGCCTATGCCCTGGGGCTCGGAAGCATCTACGTGAACCTCCTTGGACGGGAGAGGGAGGGGATTGTTGCTCCCGGTTCGGAATACGAGGAGGTCCGGCGGTCGATCATCGACGGCCTGGAGGCTCTGGTGGACAGCGCCACCGGAGAAAAGCCGGTCAACCGAGTCTGGACGAGAGAGCAGATGTACACCCCCGGCTTCAAGAAGGATTTGATCCCCGACCTTCGGGCCGGGAACAGCCTGAACTACCGGGTCTCCTGGCAGATGACCCTGGGCGGAGTCTCTCCGGATCTGCTGGAGGACAATCGCCGGGCCTGGTCGGGGGATCATTGCTCCAGCGATCCGGATCTGATTCCTGGGATTCTGTTCTGCAATCGCAAGCTCGATGAGAAGAACCCCAGAATGGTTGACATCATGCCCACGATCCTGCAGATGCTCGATCTGGAACCACCGGCCGGGCTACACGGGCGATCGCTTGTCGATCGAGCGGTCGCTCTGGACAACCTATGAGCGCCATCCCCTTCAGATACTGCAGATCCTGAATGAATCGGCAGTCTTCCTGCTCGCCGGATTCCTGATTGCCGGGCTGCTCCACGTGCTGCTGCGGCGCAGACGAGGGCTGCTCGATCCACTTCGGGGTTCGGGCGAGCGGCCCATTCTCATCGCCTCCCTCATCGGGACCCCCTTGCCTCTGTGTTCATGCTCGGTCCTCCCGGCCGGCCTCATCGCCGCCGGGATCAGCCCAGGCGCCGCGCTGGTCTTCTTGCTGGCGGGACCGGCCACCAATCTGGCCTCGCTTCTGGTCCTCGAGAAGGAGTTCGGCCGGCGGATCTTCTCGCTCTATCTGACCACGATCGCCGTGGTCAGCGTGCTCATGGGGATTTCGCTCGACCTGATCCGCGCAGTCGATCGAAGATGCTCGTCTCTGTGCCAACCAGGTGATCCCAGAAGCCAGGGGGTAGGCCCAAGGATCCAGCAGCCAGGCTCAGGGGGTAGCCAGGTTCCGCGTGAATCAGGCGCGGGGATAGGCTGTCTGTCGATTCCGGAATCTCCTGGCGGAGTTTCATCGCGACCCGGAAATCACGCGCAGCCGTCCTTATCTTGAAACGATGGAACGGGTGCTTTCCCAGGCGATTATGGTGGTGGTACAGGGCCGCCCACACGTTACCATCCTGCAGGATCAGCCTGCGTCGAAGTAACTTTGGAGACCTTTGATGACTACAGAGAGTGCAGGAGCCGCCAACCCGGGTAATGAATGGCCACGATGAATGCCTGATCTGTGGATTCAGGGATCCGTGGTCGTTGGATGAGAAGAAGCTGGTGGTGCGAGCGTTCGTGGAGGGGCTCACTCTCTATGGCTCGGACCGGACGGGAGAGCTGCGGATACGAGAACTCCCGACGTCTGCGTTACAGAGCACCGGGAGTTCTTCTGTCGAGTATGTAGCGGGGGTAGGATTTGAACCTACGACCTTTGGGTTATGAGCCCAACGAGCTACCAGGCTGCTCCACCCCGCACCAAACCGTTCACGAATCAGGGACACTACCCGTCGACCCAGGCGCTGTCAACGCCCCATTTCGTTAGGAGATGTTTCGGGCGAAATCGCCACCGAATCGCGGCGAACCACCACCTTCCGGTAGACGACCTCGTTCGGTAGCGACTTGCGGTACCGCTCGCGCATGACCCGCTCCATGCTGAGCCCGGCGTCCTCCTGCAACTCGAAGTTGGTCTCCTTGAGCTGCTGCTCGATCGCCTGGTTCCGGCTGTTCATGGCTACTGCCTGTTCGCGCAGGGCGCGTAGGCGGAGCACCCCTTTGTCTCCCAGAAGGATGACTCCCGCGGCCCAGAGGGTCAGTCCAAGCACCCCGACCCGAACGAGGAAATCGCGTTTGGCACCAAGGGTCTCGATGATGGACGGACCCGTGACCCGCACGCGGTGCGTTCCCGATCCTTGGCTCACGGACCAACCCCGGATTCCCTTCCCGGGTATGCGTCCGAACTCCATGTCACCTCCCTCCCGGCCCAGCGGCGCGGGATCGACGCAGGTTTCAACCGCGGCGCAGCACGGTACGGCCCGGGTAGAGGCCCTGGCCTCCCAGTTCCTCCTCGATCCGGATCAGTTGATTGTATTTCGCCACACGTTCGGAGCGGCAGAGCGAGCCGGTTTTGATAAACCCCGCGTTTGTAGCGACCGCGAGGTCACTGATGAAAGTGTCCTCGGTCTCACCGGAGCGGTGTGAGATGACCGTGGAGTACCCGTGTGTGCGCGCCAGGTCGATCGCCTCCAGCGTCTCTGTGACCGTGCCGATCTGATTCAACTTGATCAGGACTGAATTGGCCACGCCGAGGTCGAGCCCGCGCTGCAGCCGCTTCGGGTTGGTGACGAAGATATCGTCGCCCACCAGCATGATCTTGTCGCCAAGGGCGTGGGTCATCGCTTTCCAGCCCTCCCAGTCATCCTGGGAATGCCCGTCCTCGATCGAGATGATCGGAAAGTCGCGTACGAGCCCGGCATAGAACTCCACCAGCTCCTCAGCCGTGAAATCCGGCTTCTTCTCGGCCTTCAGGGTGTACGTGCCGTCGATGTAGAACTCGCTGGCCGCGCAATCGAGTGCCAGGGCCACGTCCTCCAGGGGTTGCCAGCCCGCCTTCTCGATCGCCTCCACCAGGAGCTCCAGCGCTTCGCGGTTCGACTTCAGGTTGGGGGCGAAGCCACCCTCGTCGCCTACGGAGGTGACGTAGCCGCGGGCGGACAGCACCTTCTTCAGGTGATGGAAGACCTCGGCGCCGATGCGAACGGCCTCTGCCATGGTCGGCGCGCCCACCGGCACGATCATGAACTCCTGGATGTCGACGTTGTTATCTGCGTGGCTGCCGCCGTTCAGCACGTTCATCATCGGCACCGGCAGCACGCGCGCGCGTACGCCGCCGAGGTAGCGGTACAGCGGCTGGCCCACCACCTCGGCCGCCGCGCGCGCCACCGCCATGGAGACGCCGAGGATGGCGTTCGCGCCGAGGACCGCCTTGTTTTCGGTGCCGTCGAGGTCGCAGAGCATCTGGTCAATGAAGACTTGATCGAGCGCGTCGTGCCCCACAACTCGTGGTGCGATTTTGTCGAGCACGTTCTCCACCGCCAGGCGTACTCCCTTGCCGAGGTACCGGTCGCCCGTTGCGTCGCGCAACTCGATCGCCTCGTGCTCGCCCGTGGAAGCGCCGGAGGGGACCGCGGCGCGTCCCTGCGCCCCGCTGGCAAGTCGGACCTCCACCTCGATGGTGGGATTGCCGCGGGAATCCAGAATCTCCCGCGCGGAAACCTGCTCGATCATGCTCATGGGGCCTCTCCTCCCTGGAGCCCGGACAGCCCGGATTCCTATGGAGAGAAGAGGCTAGCCCCGGGACCGCCGAGCGTCAAGGCCACGAGGCATGCATTCGAAGGATGCTTACCGGGGCATCCCAGGGCGGGCAGGTTCCCCTGCCAATAGCTTGACATCTGAGCAGGGCGGTTCCTAAGGTCTGGGACGCCTTTCCCGACGCGGGGCCCCGCGGTCGGCGCCAGCGCGGGCAACTTCCGAGCCCGGCTCGCCGTACCTCTCTCCGGTCCGCAATCATGGGGGAGAGGGGCAGGATGTTCGCGGTCGCGCCTTCGGAAGTCGGGGTCGAACGGGTGAATGCTACAACTGATAGCGAACTCGTGCGCCGCTGTTTGGCGGGGGACGAGGATGCGTTCCGCGTGCTGGTGCAGCGGCACGAACGCCCGGTCTACCACATTGTCTGGCGCATGGTGACCAACACAGAGGACGCCCGTGACCTCGTTCAGGAGACCTTCGTCAAGGCGTTCCGCGCCCTCGAGCAGTTCGATCAGGCGCGGACCTTCTCCTTCTGGATCAACCGCATCGCCACGAACCTTTCCATCGATTTTCTGCGCAAGCGGCGCCTGCGCACGGTTTCCATCGATCCGGACCCCAGGGACGAGGAGCGTCGTCCGCCCATGCTACGGGATGAGAACCCGCTTCCGGACCGGGTCTTAGAAATGCGCCGCATGGGGGAAGCCCTGGGGCTGTTGGTGGACCGCCTCGCGCCGCATTATCGGGTGGTGATCCATCTGCGGCACGCCCAGCAGCGGTCCTACGATGAGATCGCCGAGCTGCTCGACCTGCCGTTGGGTACGGTCAAAGCGCGCCTCCACCGCGCCCACAACCAGATGCGGGCCTGGATGCGGGGGGAGGACGGCCTCAATGAGTCGATCGGGATGGATGCATGAGGCGATTCGGGGCCCGTCGATTTCACTCTCGCCGCGAGTCGGCTGCAACCGAACCGGAGCGGGGCCGTACGAGGGCGCATGAGCACGGCGATGCCCAAGGCAGTGGCCAACGTAACGGACGGGGTAACGGACAGGGTAACGGCCAGAGGCAGGGCCAGGTTCAGCGACATCTCCAACTGCAGAAAGCAGTTGGCTAACCCGAACGACGGAGCGGCAAGTCAATGAACTGCTTATTCGACAAGGATCTCCTCCAGGAATACGCGATTGGGGAGATCATCGAGGCGGACCGCGCGACCGTCGAGGGACACCTCACCGGCTGTGCCGTCTGCCGCCTGGATGTCGCCGATCTCCGCCGCCTCGCTCGGGATCTCTCCTCGATCCCAGAGCCGGCGTTCCCGGTCGACCTCGAAGAGGTGCTGGTCCGGGCGGCCGTTCAGGCCGGTCGGGCGCAGCAGCCGGTGCGCGCCAACTCCCCACGCACCAACGGACTGCGACGCTCGTGGACTTTGGTCTTGGCCGGAGCGGTGGGGCTCGCGCTCGGTGGTTTCGTGGTCGTTTCCCTGTGGTCCTCCTTGCTGGCCTTGCCGGGGACCGGGATGGGCGGCGGTCAAGAGCTGGGGCTTGTGGACTCTCTACAGGGTTGGATGGAAACGCTGCGCTCCTTCTGGAGCAGGACCTCCGATTTCCTTGACCGTTTCGCGCCGGTGCGCAAGGCGGCCCGGGTCGGCCTGGGCGGCCTGACGGTGTCTCTCATCGGTGCCATGGGGCTGGGGGTGGCGGCCACCGGGCTGGTGCTTTGGCGGATTGCCGGGCCCCACAAGAGGAAGGTGAACCATGCAAAGCCGCACTGCTGACATCATCCTGGGTCTCGCGTTCCTCAGCCTGTCCGTGGTGGCCGGTCCAGCGGGGGCGCAGACGGTTGTCGATCTTGGAACCGATACCATCCACGCTGGACACAGCCGCCAGCAGGCCGATGTCGAGATCAGCATAACCACCAAGGGCGACACCGCCATCATCATCCGGCGGAATTCAGGGCTGGACAGTCTTCGATTTGACCAGGAGTCAGACATTGTCCGCACCGGTGAGAGCATTACCATCGACGCGGACCGGACCGTGGGCGGTGACGTCGTGTCGATCGGTGGGAGCGTGACTGTGTTTGGCCGCGTACGCGGCGATGTGGTGGCGATCGGTGGCGAGGTCACGGTGAAGGATGGCGGTCGCGTCGACGGCGATGCCGTGTCGATCGGCGGGCGCGTGAACCGCGAGACGGGCTCCCACATCGGCGGTCAGAATGTGGGAATGAGTTTCGTCCCCGCCGGGATTTTCGCCCCCCATGGGGGAACGCGAGGGCCGATCGCCATCCTTAAGGGGGTCTCTCTGCTTGTCCTGGCCATCGTCGTCCTGAAGATGGTCTTCGTGCTCGGCATCGGCTGGGCGGCCCGCGCTCTGGCGCGCTCCAACATGGACCAGTTCGGACACAGGGTGGCTGAAGGGCCGTGGCGTGCGCTCTTCATGGGGCTGGTTGCCCACCTTGTGGTCGTGGTCTTCATCGTCCTGCTCTCCATTACCGTGATCGGGCTCGTGGTGACGATTCCGGCGGGTATCGCCCTCGTGCCGCTGAATGCCATGAGCCTGGCGTTGATCGCGGCACTACTCGGGCAGCGCATCGGCCGGGGGAGGCTCGAGGGAGGCGCGGCGCCTCGGTCCTGGACCGGCTCGGCGGCGATCGGCCTCGGCATGCTCTTCCTGCCGATCGTTCTGGGTTTGCTGCTGTTGGGAACGGGGGGGATCGGGACCGTGATCGCACTGGTTCTGATCTTCTTCGGCGGCACCGTCCTCACGCTCGCCGGAGCGACCGGGTTCGGCGCCATGGTGCTAACCCTCTTTGCGGGCAGGCGAAGGGCGTCGCTCTCTCCGCCGGGACCCGACGCACCTCCTCCGATCCGCCCGCCGACAACGCCTCCACTTCCGCCAGAGGGGCCACCCGTGCCGGCATTTCCTGGATCGTAATCGTGGATCAAGCATAACCATCTGCTAAATAATCGTATAGCGCCAGCAGGATCGGCTCACCCCGACCTGCTGGCGTTTTGCGTCTGGGCCGAGTGACGCCGATTCGCACCACTCGGCCGTCATCTATCATTGCCTATTGCCCACCACATTGCGATATACTTGACACATGGCGAAACACCGCAGTCTGTCTTCAGCCGGGAACAGTAAGGGAAAGAATCAGTTGGCCCGAATTTGGCTGGTATCCTGGATTGCCGTGGCCGCCATTGCCCCTTCCCTGGTCCTTCCGGCCGCTCCAGCCTTCGCACTCGCTCTTCCCAGTGCGCCCGGGATCGAGGTCATCGGCCCGGACGAGGTCCTGCGGGACCACACCTCACGGCTCCCGACGGGGGAGTTGGTGTTTCGCGAGTCCAGCGGGGCCTTGGTTCGGTTCATCGTCAGCATTGAGGATCCTGAGATTCTGAATCGCGGGGACGGTGCTTTCCACCCTGCTGACGAAGCCGCGGTCTATCTCTCGCTTCAGGATCTTCCTGCCCAGTGCGTGCAGTCGCTGCAGGTCGCGATCTACCTGCTTCCGTATCCGCGGGCGGGCAGACTCTCTTCCTCCGCCGATTCGAGGGCCATTTACCTGAGCCCTGGGGTTCGTGACTACGACAGCGCTCAGGTCGCATTTCTGGTCACGCACGAGATCGGGCACATCTTCCACCGCCACTTCATGTCCGACTCGTCGGTCAGATTGTGGACGGAATGGGCGGCACTGCGTGGGGTGACCGACGCTTCGATCTTCAACGACGACGCAGCGCACGCGTTTCGCCCTCACGAGATTTTCGCTGAGGATTTCCGAGTGCTTTTCGGCGGATCGGCTGCGCGCGGGAGCGGCGCGATCGAGAACCCGGAATTGCCGTCCCCGGACGCGGTG
Organism: Candidatus Eiseniibacteriota bacterium; assembly: GCA_903844735.1. Taxonomy (GTDB): domain Bacteria; phylum Eisenbacteria; class RBG-16-71-46; order CAIMUX01; family CAIMUX01; genus CAIMUX01. Next base: position 24,408 of record CAIMUX010000110.1, on the reverse strand, counting down.
CCGGGCCTGCGCGAGTTCTACGAGCGTCTCGTCGGTGGTTGGAACACCATGGCCATGACGACGCTCACCGTCTCGCCCAATCCGATTCGCCCGGGCCAGATTCTCACGCTGCGGCTCAGTGAAGCGGATCGCGCCATGCCGGGTGGTCCCTCCGTCAGTCTCGTCGATGTGTCCGGGCGTGTGGTCGCCGATCTGGCCTTCCGTTCTACCGGTGGCGTTGCGTATGCGGCCTCGCTCGACAACGCGGGCGGATCGGGCGGTCGGCCGACCGCCGGGGCCTACTGGCTGCGCGTGAGGACCCGGTCCGGAAGCACACCCACGGTCGTGCCGATCCGCATCCTGCGTTAGATGTCGGGGACGCCCCCGCGGGGGCGCGGCCGGCAAGCCTGACGAGGTAGATGCATGCAGATCCGACGTTGCGCAGAACACGCATGAATCGTGCGTGCTAGCCGCCTCCGCTGCCTGCCACTCCATCTCCCGGTATCAACACCTTCACTCGATCTTCGGGCATCCTCTCCATCCGAAAGCGAGTGCTCTCGCCACTAGCGGTGTGCTCGCCCAGGCCGGAGAGGTCGCGGATGACGCCGAATAGACCGCGTGGTACACCAAGAAGGCCGCGTCCGAGGCCGCGGAGCTGGCCGCGTAACCACGAGTCGACCTCGCCCGCGTCGCGGGCTGTGAGCGGTGCCACAAGGGTCGTGACGTCTACGCGGTAGATGGAGGTGCCGTCGCACCACTCCGGCTGCAGAGCGAGCCTTAGTTTCTGGCGTGAAAGCTTCGCGCGGACCGCGGCCAGCGAGTCGAGCCCGCGCGTAGAGCCGGTGTCGAGCAGAGTGTACGAGCCGTCCCAGGGATCCTTCGCGACCTGCATCTCCAACGACTCCGCGGCGAGCTTTGCGTCGATCCAGCCCGCGCGGAGGCGCACCAACTCGGCCCGCACGTCGACCGTGGCGGGCAGGCCACGCTCCAGACGCTCTTCTACGAAAGCCGGAAGTGGGCGGTCCCACTGGACGAGGATCCAGAGAGAAAGCGAATCTCCGCCGGCGACGAAGACGGTGGGTGCATCGGCACGCGCCGGACCGGTGGAGACAGACCACAGCAGGGCCAGGGTCAGCACGACCACGGAGGGGAGCATGCCGCGTGCCGACAACCGTCCGGGGGAGGCCGTGAGCCCGCGGCTCATGGTTCCGCGCCCGGCTCACCGACCCGCCGGCCCGGCCGGACGATGCCGAAGCGCCGTATCTTCCGGTTCAGAGAAGCGCGGTCGATCCCCAACTGCTCGGCAGCCAATGTCACGTTCCAGCCCGCTTTCTTCAACACGGTATCGAGCCGCGCCCTCTCCTCTTCACCGCGCCGGCCGTTCCAATCCTCGGCGCTGGAGCCGCCTCGCATCTGTGTCGGGAGTGCGGCGCCCGACCTTTCGGGCGGGGCCAGGTAACCGTCGAGATCCTCCGCACTCACCCGCAGCCGATCGTGCATGATGGCGATCCGCTCAGCGAGGTTGCGCAACTCGCGGACATTGCCCGGCCAAGTGTGGTTGAGGAGCCGCTCCTGTGCGTCGAGCTCCAGGACCGGCGGCGCTTCGCGGTAGCCGACGGAGAAGTGCGCCAGGAACCGGACGGCGAGGAGTAGAATGTCCCGACCTCGTTCGCTCAGAGGCGGGACCACGATTGGGATGACGGCCACGCGGTGGTAAAGGTCCTTGCGGAACATCCCGTCGCGGATCTCCTCGGTCAGATCCCGGTTGGTGGCGCAGACGAGCCGCACATCGACCCGCACCGGGCTAGCGCCCCCCACCCGTTCCACTTCGCCGGTGGCGAGAACCCGGAGCAGCTTGGCCTGAGCATCCGGGGCCATGTCGGCGATTTCATCGAGGAATAGGGTGCCGCCATCGGCCTGCTCGAACTTGCCCCGGCGGGCCTTGGTCGCGCCGGTGAAAGCGCCTGCCTCGTGACCGAAGAGCTCGCTCTCCACCAAGTCGTGCGGAATCGCCGCGCTGTTCACCTTCACGAACGGCTTCTCGGCGCGACGGCTGCCCTCGTGGATGGCGCGAGCCACCAGCTCCTTGCCGGTCCCGGCCTCGCCGAGGATAAGGATTCGGCCTTCGCTGGGAGCGGCCCGCCGGATCTCCTCGCGCAGCCGGCGCATGGGCGGGCTTTCGCCAAGCAGTTCCTGCTCCTCCTTCCGCTCGGTGCGCAGGCGCCGGAGATCGCCCCGCATCCGCGCCCACTCGATCGCGCGTTCGATGGTGACGAAGAGTCGCTTCTCATCGATCGGCTTCAGGAGGAAATCGTAGGCGCCCGCCCGGACCGCGCGCACGGCCGTCTCAAGTTCGCCGTGGGCGGAGACCATCACTACCGGCAGCTCCGGGTGCGTCCGGCCGAGGTGCTCCACCAAGGCGATGCCGTCCATGCCTGGCATGCCAACATCGCAAAGCACAAGGGCGACATCCTCCCGCTCCAGTAAGGCCAGGGCCGCTTCGGCTCCGGGCGCCGCGATCGGTTGGTGCCCCGCTTCATCGAGCAGGAGGGTGAAGGCGTCGCGCACCCCCTCTTCGTCGTCCACCACCAGAATTCGCTCTTTCACCCTTCCTGTCCCTCCGTCGTGGCGGGCGGCAGTTCCACCACGCAGCGCGTCCCTTGCCCTAATTGGCTCTCCAGCGACACCGTGCCCCCGTAGTGACTGATCGAGCCGCGGACGAGCGCGAGACCGAGGCCAGTGCCGGTGTCCTTGGTCGTGAATCCCGGTTGGAACGCCTGACGGAGTGTTTCCGGATCCATGCCCCGGCCCGTGTCGTCCAACGCGACGCGCAGGCCGCCCGACTCCGCCGTGGCGAACGACAAACGGAGCGCTCCGTCACCAGGGCTCGCCTCCACGGCGTTGCGAACGAGGTTCCGAAAGACCCTCTCGATCTCTTCGCGGTCCGCTACCACCATGGGCAGTTCCTCGCGGGGATCATCGGGGCGTTCCACCGCAAGCGCAATCCGCTCCGGGATTTCTTCCCGCGCCAGCCGTTCCACGAGGGTCGCGAGGTCGATTCGTTCCAGGCGCCGCTCCGGGAATCGCGCGTACTCGCTGAATGTGCCGGCCAGTGCCGCCATCCGGTCCGCCTCTCGCCGAATCAGGTCAAGAGCCCGTGTCGATTTCGCTCGAGCGTCAGCATCCTCTCTCCCTCCCTGTCGCTCCAGCACCGAGAGTCCGGCGTGGATCGGCGTGAGGGCGTTGCGGATCTCGTGGGCTACGAAGCGTGCGGTCTCCTGCGCTCCGCGGACCTGCTCCGACTGACGCAGCCAGGATTCGTAGATCTGCAGCGTTCGGCGCATGGCGCCGAAGGCCCGCGCCAGCCGGTCCATTTCGGGGATCCCGCTTGCTTCCGGTGTGCCGGCCCCGCTGCCGCGTCCCACCGCGTCCATGTCTCGGATGAGCACGTCGATCGGGCGAGAAATGCGCCCCGCCACGCGCTGGGCGAGGAACAGGCTTAGTCCCAGGGAGAGGAGTAGGACGAGCAGAGCGAGGACTCCGTAGCCGGTTCGCAGCACAAGGCCGATCTCCTGTAGCCTGCGATAGAAAAGGAGGCCGGTCGACACCTCGCGGATCTGTGCGTAGTAGCCGTTGCCCAGGTCAACGCCTAGCACCAGGGCGCCCCGGAGCTGCAGTGAGTCGCCCTCCGCGCGCGGATACCAGAGGTAGGTCGGCAGCGCGAGGAGATCGCCGCGCGGCTCGTCAAGCTGCAGGGACGCGGGACGGCTGGGACCGGCGGATGAGGGGATGGGTGCTTGGAGCTTTGTCGCGGCATCGGGACCGCCGCGCCCGGACGGCGTGTGCGAAGCGAGGAGCCGGAAGCCGTTCCCCTCGATGGCGTAGAACTGGACGAGGTCAAGGCCGAACTCGCGGCAGCCCGACTCGAGGAGCGCGCCGAGTCCTGTGGTGTCCTCGGGTGCGGGAGGGAAGACGCTGCTCTCGACCAGGATTCGGCCTTCCGCATCCATGTGGCGAAGAAGACGGTCGAAGGCGCGCCGGTTCGCCTGCAGCGAGGCACCGAGCGCCCGCTCCACGGAGGGGAGCGTCCAAAGGCTCATCTGGCGGCGCAATTGCCACCAGCCCCAGCCAAGGACGAGGGCGGCCGGCACGACACTCGAAGCAAACACGAGAAGGAAGAGCCGGGTGCGCAGCGGCAGTCCGCGGCCGCGGGGGGCAGGGTGGCCGGTCCGGTCCGGGCGGCGGTGTTGGTCCGGCCCGGCGGGTGGGTCAGTCCCCGGCCAGTGCACCGGCCTCATCCCGCTCCATCCAGGTCGTGGAAAGCTGGCCGCAAGCCGCGAGAATTTCCCGTCCCTTGCTGTACCGCATCGTCACTGAGGGGGTGATGGGATCCATGGATCGCACAAAGGCTGCCATCTGGTCCGGATCGGTGGGGCGGAAAGGAGCCGCCGGATGCGGGTTGAACGCGATCAGGTTGACCTTGCATCGAAGCTTCTGCGCGAATCCGGCCAGTCGGTGCGCATCGTCGACGGTGTCGTTCACTCCCTCCAGCAGCAGGTACTCCAGGGTGACGCGCATGCGCTGGGTCCGCTGGAAGTAGTGCAGCGCGCGGAAAACCTCGATGAACGGGTGTTTCGCGTTGATCGGCATGAGCCGCGTGCGCATCTCCTCGGTGGTGGCGTGGAGCGAAAAGGCCAGCCGAACTTTCACGTCCGAGTCGGCGAGGGCGATGATTTGCCGGGGCAGCCCTACGGTGCTCACTGTGATCCGACGACGTCCGATCGCCAGTCCCTCATCGGCCTGCAGGAGCCGCAGTGAGGGGATGAGGGCGTTGAGGTTGGCGAGCGGTTCGCCCATGCCCATGAAGACGATGTTGTGCCCGCCTTCCATCCGGTCGTCCCGCATCTGCTGGCGGACAGCCAGCACCTGGGAGACAATCTCGCGCACCGAGAGGTTGCGTCCGGGACCCATGGCGGAAGTGGCGCAGAATGCACAGGCGTAGGCGCAGCCGGCCTGTGATGAGAGGCAGATCGTTCGACGCTTGCCGGTGTTGATCAGCACTGCTTCCACAAGGCGTCCGTCTCCGAGCCGGAACAGGAACTTGATCGCTTCGTTCCGGTCGGCTCGCTGCAGCGAAACTGTCGGGTCCGGATCGGCCGCGTAGTGCCGGGTCAGCTCACGCCGCAACGGCGCAGCGATGTCGGTCATGGCTTCGAACCGGCTCTCGCCCCTGCCATACATCCAGCGCGCCACCTGTCGGGCGCGGAAGGGTGGCAGGGCTGTCAGCGGTCCGGGCGCAGCGAGCATCTCTTCGGCGGTCAGGCCGAGCAGGCTCACCCGTCCCGACGCGTCGCGGGGAACGGCAGCCCCGTCCGGGATCCGGATCGACTCCGGCTCGGGAAACGGTCCGGGCTCGGTGATCGCTTCGGGTCCGGCGATCCGTCGGAGTCCGGTGATCGGATTGGGCGTCTGGGAGGTGGGGTCGAGAGGTGGTTGGTTCATGGTTTCTCTCCGTGCACAGCGAGGATAGCACGAGCCGGCGGCCGATCGGCACCCTGCCACACTTTGGCGCATTGGTGCGCCAGAGTGTCGCCCCGGCAGGGGGACCGGAATCCCTCGCAGCAATGTCAGCCCCGCATGCCGGTTCACTGATTCGGCTGTTGCGCAAACGGTTACCGATGCCTGCCATCCCGCCATCTCCGCGGCACGCTACTTGACGACGTTTACGCAGGTTCCAATCCGCGGACCTTCGCGACAGGAGGGAGGATACGATGAAGGCGAGCAGAGAGAAGGCGGCCGGTAGCAGACCGGGACGGGTTCGGGTAGAGGGGGCGGGGACGTGGAAGCGAGGTCGGCGGCGGGGCCTCATCTCGGCGGGACGGTTGTGGCCCGCAGCCGCGGCGCTGCTGGCACTTGGCGTTTTGGCCTCTACCGGCTGTGAGCCGTACGACGACGGAGATAGCTGCTGGCGCCCGGACACCCAGGCGCCGGCTCCTCCGTGCGGTCTCTGGAGTATGACCGGTGATCGGGAGATCCGGGTCATGTGGTTCGCCAATGCCGAGAGCGACCTTGATGGATATCGGGTGTATCGCAGCACCGAGCCGACAGGCTACTTTCCGCGGGTCGCCACGGTCGGCCGCCGAGCGACGAGTTTCAGCGACCGCGATGTCCGCAACGGCGTGACCTACTACTACTCCATTTCTTCTTTCGACGACTCCGGGAATGAGAGCGAACTCGCTGTGAACACCGTCCACGACACCCCGCGACCGGAGGGCGGCGGGCTGAGCCTTGACAACGCAGGGATTGACCCCCGCCGCGCCGGGTATGACTTCTCCGCCAACCGCGTGGTCAGCGGAGAAGAGCTGGCAGCCGACATCTACTACTGGCACTCTCCCGAGGAAGGAGCCTGGATGGTGGCTACCGAGCGCTCCGTCGACGACTACACCGACATCCAGGACGCGGGATACCTGGCCCTCGATGATGTTGACTGGGCACCTGAGGAAGGGTGGGCTCCCGGCGGGGATGTGCCGCTCATCGAAGGGCACAGCTACATCGTGTGGACGTGGGACAACCACTTTGCCAAGTTCCGCGTTGCCTCGGTCACTGCCGACCGTGTGGTGATCGACTGGGCTTATCAGGTGGACGAAGGAAACCCGGAGCTCCTTCGCCCCGGATCGGCAGCCCCGCCCCGCCCCGCCCTCCACGGGCCTCGGGCGCACCGGGCGGGGTCGCCGGGGAGGATTGCGCCATGAACGCCCTCAGGAGTTCCGCTGCCACATTGAGGCTGGTCGTTGCGCCCGGGGCCTTTGCGGCCGACAGGAACTGGGTCGGTGCGATCGTCTCGCCGCGATTCGTTTCGGCTGCCGCGCTGGTCATCGCTATGGCATTCGCAGCTCTGATCGGCGCTCCCGGCCCGGCGCGGGCGCAAGACCCCGGTGGAGAAGAGCGGCTGGTGCGGGTACCCACTTCGGGGATCGAGGTGGAGTTCTGGTCTGACCCGCCCGCCGGGTCCTTAGTGCATCCGGGCAGTCGTGCCCGGCTCTACGCGCGAACGAACGCAGATTGCTATCTCACCGTCTTCTCCGTGGACACAGAGGGACGGATGCGGCTGCTCTACCCGCGCCCTTTCGAGGATGGATGGATTGAGGGCGGGCACACGTATCGACTCCCCGAGCCGGGATCAGGATACGACCTTCAGTTCGCCGGTCCTCCGGGCATGGAATACGTCTACGCCCTGGCGAGCTCCCATCCGTTGCGCTCTCGTCATCCCTCTTGGATGGCGGTGGGGATGGAGCCGATGCCGCCTCTCGTTGACTGGAACGACGACATCGACCCGTATCGTGCCGGCCGGGTGGTGGGCGATCCGCTCTACCAGGTTCGAGACTTCTGCGAGGAGCTGGTGCCGTATCCCGAGCAGCACGATAGCTACGCTACCGCATGGATCTACTTCCATCTGGGTCGGCGCGTGCCGTATCCGCGCTTCCTCTGCTCCGACTGTCACTGGAGCGGGGCGGTCGATCCGTACGGACCGCCCTGTCCGGCTGTCCGGCTCCGGGTGGGGGATGTCCGGTGTTCCGGCCGGATTGATTTCCGCCTGACCTGGTTCCCGCGGTACACGTATGAAGTCTGGACCGGCTGGCGTCCGCGGACGTGGCACGGCGAGCGCTGGACCGGTCCTGACGGGCGCTGGGTCTGGTCCTCGGCCGATGGACGCCGCGCGCTGCGGGGCCATTTCTCGGATGCCCGCCCTTCCGGCCACCGGGGCGCCGATCCCAGGGATCGCGACGACCGGCGGGACGATCGACAGGGCGACGGGCGCGACGGGCGCGAGGTGCGACCACGACGACCTGAAAACAACAATGAGTGGGGCCGGGGGTTCGAGGAGCGTCTGCGCCGCGCGATTGGTGAGAAGGAGGAACGGCGGGATCCTGCGAACAAGCCCGCACCGGTCCGGACGCGGAAGCCCGAGATGCGGAACGCGGACCCTCGTCCCGGTGTACCCTCTCCAAAGCCGCCATCCCGGCCTGACCGGGGCGACCGGGACCGGGAGCAGAGGCGGGCGAAGGATTCTCCCTCGCGATCGCCGGACCGGCCAGCGAAGGAGGAGCACGGCAGATCGCGCTGACGATCGGCGGGGCGCGTTGACCGATTCGACCGTGCGCCCGTAGACTCCACGGGTCGGGAACGCCGAGTTCCCGGCCCGCGGCGTTTGCCGGGCGGGCCGGGGGTCGGCCCTGCCACAAGATTGCTGGAGGGTTTTCGATGAGACGCTCGATCGTCGCGGCCAGGGGCTTTGTTGCCGCTCTCGCGCTGGTTCTACTCCTGCCCACAGTCGGCTCGGCCGCCGATCCCGTCGCCACCGGCTTGTCGTATCTGAAGGTCGGCGTCGGTGCCCGCTCCGTAGCACTCGGTAACGCGGTGGTCTCACATGTCGACGATGCCTCCGCGATGGGGTGGAACCCCGGGGCGCTTCCTCTGCTCCGTGGTACCAATGCCGAGCTGATGCACCAGGAGAGTCTCGACGGCGTGCGGCATGAGTACGCCGCACTGGCCCACGCCGCTGGCGTCGGTGGTTCCGCTCGGCTCGGTGGGGGCATTTCCTTCCAGGGCGTCTGGACCAACCCGATCAAGAAGTACGACCTAAGCGGTCAGTACGAGGGCGAGTTCGGATACAGCGACATCGGCCTCTCGATGGGGTACGGATTCTCACCGATCGAGCGAGTTGGAGTGGGCGCCGCGGTCGAGTACCTGCGCGAAGCGATCGACACCTTCACGGCGACCGGCGTAGCCTGGAACTTTGGCGTTCAAGCCCGCGAGATCCTGCCCCGCACTGACGCCGGCTTCGCCGTCCTTCACCTCGGCTCCGACATGAAGTTTGAGGCGCAGGCCTTCCGCCTGCCGCTCACTTTGCAGGGGGGCTTGAGCCACGTTGTGCCGCTTAGCTCCCTTGGTGGCACCGTGCGTCTCGCGGTCGAAATGCGAAAAGTGCGCGACGAGGGTCTCTGTGGTCTGGTGGGCACCGAGTACGAGTATCAGCACGCGGCGCGGGTGCAGATCGGCTATCGCTCCGGCCAGGATAGCGAATCGGTGAGCTTCGGAATGGGCGTGGGCAAGGGGCGAATCCGCGGGCAGTATTCGTTCGTGCCATTCAGGAACAACCTCGGCGACCAGCACCGGATCGCCGTGCAGATGGCTCTGGGCTAGGAGCCGGCCCGCGCTACCAGAATGTTTCCGCGCAGGCCGCGATCCGGATCAGGCTCAGGCGGGAAACGGTTCACTGGGCAGGGGTCGATGCCCCGTTCCGTCGAGTTGGTAGAGTGTGAAACGCCCGCCTTCCATCCGTGCGTGGGTCATCTGGTCCATCCAGTCGCCGAGAAGCACGAAGTCGCGGCCGTTTCCGCGTATGTGTGCCGGCTCGTGGACATGTCCCATGACCATGGCGGTGACCTCGCCGCGAATACGCGGGGCCACCACACCTCGCAGAATTCGGTCGAGGACCCGTTCGCGTGATTCGGTGCGTTTGTGGCTGTACCCCGAGACGCGACGGGCGAACGGAATCCCGAGGTCCGGGTGGATCGCGCGATAGGCTGCGATCGCCCACGGCGCGCGCAGAATCTGCTTCAGGACCTTGTAGCCGTTGTCTCCGGGGCCGAGGCCGTCGCCGTGGGCGAGGTAGACGAGGCGGTCTTGCAGACGCAACACCACCGGCTCCTGAAAGACCTACAGGCCGACCTCGTCCCGCAAGTAACTGCCGATCCAGAAGTCATGGTTCCCTCCGAAATAGGCAGTGGGAACTCCCGAGTCGACGAGGTCGGCAAGGGCTCGGGCGATGCGAAACGTTCCCTTGGGCACGGCGTGGCGGTATTCGAACCAGAAATCGAACAGGTCGCCCATGAGAAAGAGCGCGGCAGCCGATCCTCGCAGGAGGCGGACCAGCTCGACCAGGCGCTCCTCGCGATCAGGCCGACCCGACGCTGCGCCGAGGTGGGCATCGCTGACGAAGACGACCGGTTTTCCGTTGTCAGGGATCTCCTGGATCATGCCGGGGAGTATACGCGTGGCGGCCGCCGCCACCGAGCCGGGATCTTCCCGTGGCAGCGAGCTTCGGGCCGGCCGGGTCCGCACCCCGCGACCTTGTTTCCTGGTTCTTGCCCGCCGTATCATTCGGCGATGCCGGAACGGCATTCGAGGAGGTCTTCCATGCCCGCCGGACCGCGATCACTCCCGTCTGTTTCCGTCCTTGCAGTCGCACTCGCCGCGTGGTCTCTCGCGGGCGCGCTCGCGCTGGCTCAACCCGTACCCGCGGTCTCGTCGGGCGCGCCTGCCCGCCTCGATCCATCGCGTGACGCCGGGGGAAACGGCGGGCAGTCCGAGGCCATCGGCCCCTTCGTTGGGGTGGCTGAACGCGTTCTTCCGGCAGTCGTTTCCGTCGACGTTCGCCGTCTTTTCGTGCATCCGCGGGTGGCGCCCGACTCGACGGGAAATCAGGAGTTCCCCTTCGGTCCGAACGGCGGGATGGAAGTGCCGTCCTCGGGGAGCGGGTTCATCTTCGACCGCGGTGGCTACGTCCTCACCAACAGTCATGTCGTTGAGGACGCGGTGGAGATCCTCATCCATCTACCCGACGGAAGGCAATTTCCTGCGACGCTGGTGGGGGCCGACGCCGCCACGGACATTGCGGTGCTCCGCGTTGAAACCGAGGGCGGTCTGCCGGTGGTCCCGCTGGGCGACTCCGATGCGCTGCGTATCGGGGAGTGGGTCGCTGCCGTAGGCAACGCGCTGGGTGTCCTCGAGGGCAGCCTGACGGTGGGCGTGGTCAGCGGGAAGGCGCGGACGGAGATTTCGATCGGAGGTGACACGCCGGCCTACCAGGACTTCATCCAGACCGATGCTGCCATCAACTTCGGCAACAGTGGCGGGCCACTGGTGAATGCGCGCGGCGAGGCGGTAGGGGTGAACACGGCATTCGGCGGCCCCGGGCGCGGTCTGGGCTTTGCTGTCTCCATCAACCTGGCGCGTGAGGTGGCGGAAAGCCTGCTTCGCGATGGACGGGTCCCCCGAAGCTTCTTGGGCGTGATCCTGCAGCGCGTCGATCCGGTGCTGGCGGAGGCCCTGGGCCTGCCCGACGCACACGCGGTGCTGGTTCGTGAGGTCGAGGACGGAACACCGGCGGCACGGGCGGGGATCCAAGCCGGGGATGCTCTGGTCCGCTTCGACGGCGAGAGGGTCGGCGATCTCGCCGGTTTCCGCCTGGCGGTAGCCAAGACCCCCAGCGATCGCCCTGTGACGGTGCGTGTCGTGCGGATGGGGAAGCCGCTGGACTTGGAAGTCGTTCTCGCCGACCGTCCCGAGCCGGAGACGACCGAGACCGACGAGGCTGCCCCCGCCGGGGCCACCCCGGAGATCGGTTTGGAACTCGCGGACGTCACGGACGAGGAACGGTCTGTGAATCCGGTCCTACCCCGCGGCGCGCTCGTGGTCGAGGTTCGTCCCGGCAGCCTCGCCTCCCTGGCCGGTTTTCTGGCCGACGACATTGTTCTCGAGGTCCGGGGGGGGGAAGTGAACGGGCTCGACGAGTGCCGCCGGCTGTTGCGCCTCGCGGAGAGCGCGGGTCAGCCAGCCCTTGTGCAGGTCCTTCGGGACGGTGGGCGGTGGTTCCTCGCCCTTCCGTTTGGCAAGAGCTCGAGGCCGTAGGGGCTTGTTTCCCCGCCGGTTGCTGCCCGGGGCGCGCTCGCACGGACGGCTTTCGCCATCTGCTCCAGTTCCTTCGTGTGCCACCGTTTGAGATCGCGTCTACTACGCCTGGGGGCACTCTGCCCGGGGACCACAATTGCTGGGGTTGACAGGACTCGCGCGTGGCTGCTAGGTTGCCCGGGTGCGGCCTGCGTCTCGCCTCGCGTGGACATGGACGGTTGACTTGGGAGGAGAGCCTTGCGGAAAAAAAGCTGGAACATCGTTTTGGTTCCGGAGGGTGGCGGCGCTGTAAGGAATCTGCGTATGCCGGCTCGCGTCCTGCATCTGATGCTCGGGGCCGGTGTCCTGGGGTTGGTGCTGATGGCCGGGTCGGTGGGATTGCACCTGCGGAGTCTGCGTGGCCTTCGATCGGTGACGACCCTCCAGCAAGAGAACGCCACGCTGCGGACCCACCTCTCCGACGTGGACCAGGCGCTCAATCGCGTTGAGGGGATGGTTCGCGACGGGGAACGGATGGAAAAGCAGGCGCGCCTGCTGGCTGGGTTGAATCCCGACGACGGGAAAGACAGGCCGGGGCAAGGCGGCCCGTTTGTGGGCGCCGATCCGGTGGAAGACGTCATGACGGCCGATCCCGGCCTGCGCCAAGCGGTCGGCGAGCAGAGCCGCCGTCTCGAAACACTATCTCAGAAGGCGTCCTCGCAGCGAAGAAACCTCGAGCAGACCCTGGCCACGCTGAAGAGCCTCGGAGATAAGCTGGATCACACGCCTTCGATCTGTCCGCTGCGCGGGTCGTTTGTGCTCTCCAGCGGGTTCGGCCAGCGCCCCGATCCCTTTACGGGCCAGCGGGCCTTTCACTCAGGTCTGGACCTGCGGGCTGCCTACGGCACGCCTGTCCACGTCGCCGCTACCGGCGAGGTCACCGAGGTCGGGTCGGGGGGTGAGTTCGGACTGACGGTGCACGTCTCGCATGGCTACGGCTTTGAGACAGTCTATTGCCACCTCTCCGAGGCACGCGTGCGGCCCGGGCAGCAGGTGAAGCGCGGTGACACCATCGGCGCGGTGGGAACCTCCGGGCGTTCCACCGGCGCGCACCTTCACTACGAGCTTCGGGTCGGCGGCGCGCTGCGCGATCCTTCGGCTTTCATTCTCATGCCGCGGGGACTGACCGACTGACGGTTCGCTCTCGGGCCGGTTCCGGACCCTGGACTTCGCCGGGGCTCTTCCGCGGACTCTCCCTGGAGATTTTTCGGGGATTCTTCCGGCGTGGGCGAACCGACGCGCCGTGACGGGAAAGGGCCGACTGCGCACAGCACAGTACCCCACGGCCTGGCGCCGCCTGACCGGTTTTCGGGCATCGCAGCTCCCTTGGCTCTTGGCCCACCTACTCGTGGTTTCCATCTGCTTGCCATCACTTGCCGGCTCCACGGCTGAACTCCTCTCGGTACGTCTCGGCGTCACCCCGGAACGCACCCGCCTCGTTTTCGATCTCAGTGAAGCCTGCCTTGCCCACCGCTGCTCCGCAACCGGTGACACCGCACTGGTGCTCAAGCTGCCGGGGATGAAGCGAGCGGTCGGCTTCCATGCCCCGGATCGTCCCGGCGGGCTGTTCCATTCGCTGCGTGTTCGTGAACGGGGCCGGGACGGCCTTGAGGTTTGGATCGGCCTTGTCGCCCCGGCTACGGCCAAGGCCTTCCGGGTCGACGCTGAGAACGGAAAGCCGCCTCGCTTGGTGATCGACCTCGTAGCGAAACGGGGCGTCCCGGCGGTTCCTGCACCGAAACCGCCGACCTCCCCACGCATAAGGTCGCCCGAAGCAACGCCTGTGGCAGAGCCGATGGCGCCATCCGTGGCAGCGCCCAAGGAAGGTTCCGTGGTGCCGCCGGTGGCAGTAGCCGCGGCGCGATCCGTGACCCAGCCCGTGGCACCTTCTGTCGCCGCGCCCATGGGCTCATCGGTGCAGAGTGGCACTGATGCCGCGGTATCGCCGAAGCCCGCGGCAGGCGACACGTCGTCCGGTCCCCGGCGCAGCGGCCCGCGCGTGGTCGTCCTCGACCCGGGGCACGGGGGGGCGGATCCCGGCGCGGTGGGCAAGGGGCTCCGGGAGAAGGATGTCTGCTTGGATGTCGCCAAGCGGCTTGCGGCCGCCCTCAACAAGATGCCTGGATATCGTGCTGTGATCTCCCGGCAGGATGACCGGCGTATCCCGCTCGCGGAGCGGATGCGTTTTGCGGAGCGGGAAGGGGCGGACCTTTTCGTCAGCATTCACGTCAACGCCGCACAGAGCAGCCGGGCGTCGGGAGCGGAGGTCTTTTTTCTCTCCATCGGGGCTAGCACCGACCGTGCCGCGGCCGAGTTGGCCCGCCTAGAGAACGAAGCCGACCCTGATTTCGTCGTGCGGGAGGACGAGGCGCTACAGGGACTTCCCTTTGCTATCGATCTGCGTCAGGCCGACACGTTGCTCCGCAGCAGCCGCATCGCAGAGGTCGTTCTCGATGTCCTCACGACTCAGGGTTTGGCTGCGTCGCGCGGTGTCAAGCAGGCCGGATTCGCCGTACTGAAATCGTTCCAGGTGCCGTCGATTCTTGTCGAAGTCGGCTTCATCTCCAGCCCGGCGGAGCGCAAGAAGCTCAGGTCCCCCGTTCACCGGCAGAGACTTGCCGAAGCGCTCGCCTCCGGCGTGCGGTGCTACTTCGACCGATTCGCCCCGGCCCGTACGGCACCGTAGGCAGGCCGTTCAATCGTCTGTCAGCGAAGGCGGACCGGCTCCTTCGATCGGACTGGGCAAACACCGCGGTGAGGGTCAAGAAACGGCTCGGTTCGGCCGATGCATCTCTATGACCCGCGCGGGTCAAAAGGAGAGATGCAGATGGACCCGGCACGCCTTCCCGAAGGGATTTCGGAACAGTTCCTGCTCGATCTATTTGTCAGCTCGGGGGGGGAGACGCTGCGGCGGATGCGCGAAGCGCTCCGGCGCTGGGCCGAGACAGGGAGCGAGGCCGAGCTAGCCGACGTCCGGAGGCTGGCTCACAACTTGAAGGGCGCATCCCTCCAGCTCGGTTTCGACACGGTTGCGTGCTTGGCGAGCGCCCTCGAGACGTTCACCGGGGGGCTCCTGCGGCGCCGGCGCCCCGCGAATTCAGAGGATCTGGCTTTGATCGAGGCCGCTGCCGACATGGCGGTCGCGGTTCTCGACGCCGTTGCCGTGGCCGCCCCGCTCCCCGATCTGACGGATATCACCGAGCGCCTCGAGGCCGACCCCCGATGAATCGCGGGCGTGAGCGCGCGGCGTCCCCCGAACGGACTCCGGTCGTTCCGGCCCCCGTGGCAGAGGATGGCCCTGGGAGAGCAGATCTCCTCGAAGCGCTGGACCGGATCGATGGGTTGCCCGCCTTGCCCGCGTCCGTCACCCGTATGCTGAGCGCCGCGGACAATCCCGATGTCTCCACGCGCGAGATCGCCGACATGGTGAGCGGCGATCAGGCGATGGCCGCGGCGGTGCTGCGGTTGGTGAACGCGCCGTTCTTCGGACTCGGCAGGCGGATCGGCTCGATCCAGCACGCCGTGCTCCTCCTGGGATTGGGAACCGTGCGGAATCTTGCTCTCTCGGCTGTCTTGGTGAAGAGCTTCGGCCAGTCCTCGCGGGACCGGCGGTTCAACCGCAGCCACCTGTGGCGACACACTGCGATGTGCGCCGCGGGAGCGCGGCTGCTGTCCAAGCGACTCGGTTCCGGCGATCCGGAAGAGGCGTTCCTCGCGGGTCTCGTCCACGACATGGGGGTTGTGATCCTCGACCAGTTTTTCCACGACGGCTTTCGGCGCGCGGCTGATCTGGTAACCGGCATGACGATGCCGCTGGTCGACGCGGAGCGCGAGATCTTCGGGCGCGACCACGCTTTCGTCGGACGGCAGTTGGCGCGCCGCTGGAATTTTCCGGCTTCGGTGGCCGAGGCCATCGGGTGTCATCACGCGCCGGGTCGCGCGCGACTCAATCCGACCTTGACCGCCATCGTCCACGTATCGGACTGGCTGGAAGCGTCCACGGAGATCCCGCCGAGCGCTGTGATCTCGTCGGACGCGGGCCTTGCGCCGGGAGCGGAGACCGCGACGGTTTCTGCGGTCGCGGCCGGTGCAGGAACGGAAGCAAGGGCGGCCACGGACGGTGCGATCGGGCCGACGGTGAGCATGCCGGCGGCGAAGGCCCCGGGCGATCCGTTTTGTGCGTCAGGACCGTTGGATCTCGGGGCACTGGAGGTGCTCGGCCTCCGTCCCCAGGACCTAGAGGGGTTGCGGCTGGCGGTGGCGGCTGATCGCGGGCGGGCCGAGGCGCTGGTATCGCTTCTGCCGTGAGGTGGGATCGGACCTGTTGACAGGTCCGGAGGGGGAATCGGACTTGGATCGCTCGACCGTGCTCGGTATTGCGCTGGGCCTGCTCCTCATCGGGGGCGCGGTTATCCTTGGGCCGGCGGCTCGGTCGTTCTGGAGTTTTCCTTCGGTGCTGATCGTTGGTGGGGGGGTTATCGCCACGACCTTCATCCGCTTTCCGGCACCGGTGGTTCTCGGCAGCGCGCGGGTTATCGGTCGGGCCTTCACCGACCGGATGGAGTCGCCGGTCGATCTGGTGCATGACCTGGTGCGCCTCGCCTACACGGTGCGCAAGGACAGCCTTCTGGCCATGGAGCGCCAAGTCGTGCGCGACCGATTCCTGCGCCGTGCTGTCGAACTCTGTGTGGACGGCATTGACCCGAGCACGGTCGAGTTAGTCCTGCGATCAGAGGGCGCCTCGATCCTGGAGCGGCACGAGCGGGGCCAGCGGATCCTGCGTGGCATGGGAAACTCGTCGCCCGCCTTCGGCATGATCGGGACCCTCATCGGCCTCGTGCAGATGCTCACCATGATGGGGGACCCGTCGAAGATCGGCGGCTCGATGGCGGTGGCGATGCTGACCACTTTCTATGGTGCGCTCCTCGCCTATCTGGTTTTTCTGCCCCTGGCCGACAAGCTCGGAGAGCGGGCGCGGCAGGAGGTGATCAACCGGGAGATCATCATCCAGGGGTTGGTGTCAATCCTCGCCGGAACGCACCCGCGGCTGGTCGAGCGACACCTCCTTGGTCTTTTAGATCCCGAAATGCAGCCGGCTGCCCGTTCGCAACACTCGCGCGCGGCTTGAGGCTGCGCCGTGTCGTCCGATCGTCGATTCAGCCTTCTGCCGCGAACCGAGTCCGGCAGCGCTCCCGAGTGGGCGATCACCTATGCAGACCTGATCACGCTGGTACTGATCTTCTTCATCGCGCTGTTCTCCTTTTCCAGCATGAATGCGGCCAAGTACCGGGCGCTGGCTGCCGGGATGCGCCAGGCATTCGGGGCGAAGGACCTGCCATATGCTTCGGCACCGCGGGGATCGGCCACCGTGGAGGACGGAGCTCTGGCCTCGGGGATCCGGGCGGAAAGGGAACTGGAGGGACTGGCCGCCTCCGGCGGACCGGGTGGGCCGTTCGAGATCCATCGCTCCGCCGAGGGGCTCCGTCTGCGGGTAAGCGACCGGCTCATGTTCCGCGTGGCGAACGCGGAGATAGCCCCGCAGGCAGAGGAATTCCTCGACAAACTGGCCCCTATCCTCTCTCGCTATCCGTACCGCGTGGAGGTGCAGGGGCACACCGATGGGTTGCCGATCCGTAACCAGGTCTACCCGTCGAACTGGGAGCTCTCCGCGGCGCGGGCCGGGACCGTGGTGCGCGAGCTGATCGTGCGCGGTGTGCCGGGGGTCCGGCTGAGCGCGGTGGGGTTTGCCGATACCCACCCGCTGGCGTCGGATGACGATGTTGCCGGGCGCAGCCGCAACCGGCGGGTGGAGTTCCTCCTCACGCGGGCGCCGGACAAGCCGGAGGCTGCCGCGACGCCGTCCGGCATCACGGAAACGCCCGCAACGCCGTCCGCGCGCTGAGGGGGGCTGGCGACCGTCGGGCTGTCGACGATCGCGGGCTTTCGGGAATCGGTGGCATCTACTGCAACAGTGACGGCTCGTACCCCTCGGGCGTCTGATACCCCAGGATCTGGAGCGCGGTCGCCGCGACATTGGCCAGGCCGGCTTTCGGCAGGTCGCTTCTAAGAAGCCCGGCCGCGGGTGCCGTGTAGTCGGCCACAACGAATGGCACCGGGTTCAGGCTGTGGCTGGTCTTGGGCTTCGGACGGCCGGTGGCCTGGTCGCGGTCGATGTCGCCGTTCTTGGTCCGCTCGTACATCTCGTCGGCATTGCCGTGGTCGGCGGTCACCAACGCGACGCCGCCAAGGGATTCCACCACCGCCAGGATCCGGCCCAACGAGAGGTCGACCGACTCCACCGCGAGAATGGCCGCCTCGCGCACCCCTGTGTGCCCCACCATGTCGCCGTTGGCGCAGTTGATGCGGAGGAACCGATGCCTCCCGGAACGTAGGGCCTCGATGGTGGCGTCGGTGATCTCCGCGGCCTTCATCCACGGCCGCTGCTCGAACGGTACGCGGTCGGAAGGGATCTCCAGGTAGGTCTCGGTTGCCTCGTCGAACTTGCCGCCGCGGTTCCCATTCCAGAAGTAGGTCACGTGGCCGTACTTCTGCGTCTCGCTGCAGGCAAACTGCGTGATGCCGTTGCGCGCCAGGTATTCGCCCAGAGTCCGATCCAGCGCCGGCGGTGCCACGAGGAAAGCGCGCGGAATGTGGTAGTCGCCATCGTACTGCATCATCCCGGCATAGCAGACCCGCGGCCGTGCGCCGCGGTCGAAAAACCGAAAGTCGTCCTGCTCGAAGGCCCGGCAGATCTCGATGGCGCGATCGCCGCGGAAATTGAAGAAGATCACCGAGGATCCATCGCGAATCAGACCCACCGGACTCCGGTCTTCTTCCACGATGACGAAGGGCGGGAGGAACTGGTCGAGGGCCGCCGGGTCCTCGCTGCGGAAGGTCTCCACCGCCTCCCGCGGGCCGCGGAATGGGCGCCCCTGACCGTGGACATGTGCGTTCCAGCCCCGTTCCACGATGCGCCAGTCGGCCTCGTAGCGGTCCATGGTGGTTACCATGCGGCCGCCCCCCGAGGCGATGCGATAGGTGCGCCCCTCCTTTCCGTGGAAGCGCCCGAGGAAAGCCTCCAGTCGGTCCAGGTAAAGGAGTGCGGAGGTCGCGGGAACGTCCCGCCCGTCGAGGAGCGCATGGACGAAAACCTCACGAATCCCAGCCTCGGCGGCGCGATGGATCATCGCCTCGAGGTGGTCGATGTGCGAGTGGACGTTGCCGTCGGAGAGTAGGCCGATGAAGTGGAGCGGCGTGCCGTTCTCGAGGCAGTTCCGTTCGATCGCGCACCATGCGTCGCCGCGGAACAGCGTTCCGCTCGCAATTGCCTGGTTCACCAGCTTGGCCCCTTGGTCGAAGATACGCCCGGCGCCGAGGGCATTGTGTCCCACCTCGGAGTTTCCCATGTCGCCATCATCAGGGAGGCCGACTGCCGTGCCGTGGGCGCGCAGCGTGCGCCAGGGAAAGCGGGTGCGTAATCCGTCGAGAGTGGGTGTTCGCGCCAAGGCCACCGCGTCTCCCTCGTCGCCGCGGCCCACACCGACTCCGTCCATGACCACGACGATGACCGGCCCGGCCGGCGGTTGTGCGCCCGGTCGGCTCTGCAGCGTCCAATCCATGAGTCCTCCTTGCGCTTGGCACATACTCGGTCCGGGCGCGTCGCCGGCAATCTGGTGGGGGGGGGCGATGCATGCGCCGCCGGTTCCAGGCCGATAGCCGATGAAGAAGTGGTCGGCTCCCGCCCCTCGCCGTTTGTAAATGTAACGGCCGTGCTTCACCCGCCGTCAAGGGAAGTGCTCGGGGCAGGCGACTCGGATCGCAGCTCAACCGGTCCGGCGGCGATCTCGACCCCACCGCGCCCCGCCACGCCCGAGTCAATCCCCGCAGTGAATTGGAGAGCACGAGCTGCTCCACCCGCGCTACGTCCTTCGCCCCCACGATTGCCCACCTGTCGACGTCTCGCGCAGGTGCGCTATACTGAGCGGTCCCGCCACGCGCGGGAATGTCCCACAAAACCGCTTTCAAGGAGGAACCGGAGTGTCAACTCGGAACCTGAAGCCTGGTCCCGGCCGTGCCGTGGCGATCCTGTGTACCGCCGTCTTCGTGGCCCTGATGGTCGCGTCGTGCGGCGGGAAGGAGTCGCGCCCGAAAGTCCGTGACGGGGGAAGTCCCGCCGCCGAAGTGCCTGCGGGGCGGGATCGGCGTCCCGCGCCGGACTTCAGCCTGAAGGACCTCGATGGCCGGGATGTCAGGTTGATCGACTTTCGAGGGAAAGTCGCAATGGTGAACTTCTGGGCGACCTGGTGTCCCCCGTGCCGCTCGGAGATTCCCGATTTCATCGAGCTCCAAAGCCGGTTGGGGCCGAAGGGGCTGCAGATCATCGGCATTTCATTGGACGACGAGGGGGCCGCGAAGGTCGCTCCCTTCGCTTCTCAGAATCGGATCAACTACACCATGCTCGTCAACGGCAACGGGGTTGCGAGCGCTTTCGGAGTGGTCGAGGGAATCCCCACGACCTACTTGTTGGACCGACAGGGTCGCGTGGTGGAGCGGCGCGTGGGGGTCGCCCCGCGCGAGCATTGGCAGCAGGTGATCGCGTCGCTGCTCAAGGAAGGGTAAGGCGCTCCCCTCGCGAGGGTTGTGGGCCATAGTCACGTTCGCCGAAGACCCGGCTGCCGACGCGCAGATGCGTTGCCCCTTCGATGATCGCCTCGGGAAAGTCGTCGGACATCCCCATGGAGAGCACGCCGAGGCTGAGGTCCGGGTGGCGCGACGCCAACCGATCCCGGAGCGTGCGCAGGAGCGCGAAGGCGCGGCGGTTCTCCGCTTCGGTTCCGCCGAGCGGCCCGATGGTCATCAAGCCCCGCAGTTCAATCGCCCTCACGCGTCGAAGGCTGTCGACCAGGGCATCGACCCCCGCGGGTGCCACGCCGGACTTGGTTTCTTCGCCGGTGGTGTTGACCTGGATGAGCGCGGGCAGGCGGAATCCCTCGAGGGCGTGTCTTTCCACGGCCTGCGCCAGTTCGATGCGGTCGAGCGAGTGCAGCAGGGCGATGCGCGGCAGGAGAAGCTTGACCTTGTTCGTTTGGAGGCTTCCTACCATGTGCCAAGAGAGGTCAAGGTCCTCCAGGATCTGTGCTTTGGCCAGGAACTCCTGGGCGCGGTTCTCCGCGAAGTGCCGGATCCCCGCGGCGTGCGCCTCGCGCACCGCTTCCGCGGGATGCGTCTTGCTCACGGCCACCAGGGTGACCGCGGTGGGATCGCGCCCCGCAGCCGCACAGGCGGCGGCAATCTCGTCGCGGAGCCGGGACAGCGAGGCGGCGATGGACACGGCGGACCCCTCCCAGTGACGCGCGCGGCGGACAGTTCGGGCCGAGCCGCGCCACCCCCAACGGGGGCACGGCGATCTCGATGATCATTCCCGCTGCGGGCCGGGGCGTCAACCGCGCTGGGACTCTCGGGGTCATTCGCGCGTCAGCGCCACGTCTTCTGGTCGATCCTTTCCGGCGACCTCGCGTCCCGCTTGAGAGGCATCCGTCCATTGCCTACAATCCCCTTTCCCGAGGGCGATCCGCCCCCGGCGCGTTGACCGAGGAGGTACCGCATGCGCTCCGAACTGATGGAAGCCCGGTTGGCCAAGTTGGCCCGGCTCCGCGAGCTGGGGATCAATCCCTACCCCTACGGCTTTCACCGGACGCACACCGTCGATCGCCTCTTGGAGGGGTTTGACGCACGGATGGAGCAGGAGGCCGTCGCCGTCTGCGGTCGGCTCATGGCGCTGCGGCCGATGGGAAAGGCCACTTTCGCGCAGCTCCAGGACCCGGGCGGGCGGATCCAGCTCTACCTCAAGAAGGACGAGATCGGAGAGGCGGCCTACGAAGTCCTCTCGTTGCTCGATCTCGGTGACCTCATCGGCGTACACGGTGTGCCCATGCGCACGCGCACCGGCGAGGCGACCGTGCGCGCCACCCGGCTCGAGGTGCTCTGCAAGTCGATCCGTCCGCTTCCTGTGGTCAAGGAGAAAGACGGACAGGTCTTCGACGCCTGGGAGGACACCGGCGAGCGCTACCGTCGCCGACACCTTGATCTGATCCTGCATCCACAGACGCGCCGGGTTTTCGAGGTGCGTGCTCATACCGTGCGAGCCCTGCGCGCCTTTCTGGACGACCGTGGCTTTCTGGAGGTAGAGACGCCGATCCTGGTCGCGATCTACGGCGGAGCCAGCGCGCGCCCGTTCGTCACCCACCACAACACGCTGGATCAGAAGCTCTACCTGCGCATTGCCGAGGAACTGCCTCTAAAGCGATGCTTAGTCGGTGGCATCGAGCGCGTCTACGAACTGGGCCGTGTCTTCCGCAACGAGGGGATGGACCGCGGGCACAATCCCGAGTTCACCCTTCTCGAGTTCTACTGGGCTTGGGCCGACTATCGCGAAGCGATGGATCTCGTGGAGGAAATGGTGCGCGCGGTGGCGCTGGCCGCCGTCGGCACGCTGGAGCTGGAATGGCGCGGCGAGCGGATCGACTTGGCGCTCCCGTTTCCACGGCTGTCGATGGCTGACTTGGTGCGCGAGCACACAGGGATCGACCCCCTGCACGACGACGAGGAGCGGCTGCGCGCGTTCCTGCGAGGCCACCATGTGGCGATCCCGGCCTGGGCGAGCCGGGGGCATCTCCTGGAGGCGATCTTCGATGAGGCGGTCCAGGCGAAGCTTCTGCAACCGACGTTCGTCATCGACCATCCACGCGAGGTTTCCCCGCTGGCCAAGGTGCATCGGGATCAACCGGACCTCCTCGTGGAGCGTTTCGAGCTCTTCATCGGGGGGGTGGAGTTCGGTAATGCCTTCAGTGAGCTGAACGATCCGGTCGACCAGCGGCGCCGATTCGAGGACCAGGCCCGCCGCCGCGACTTAGGCGACGACGAGGCCCAGGCCCAAGACGAGGAGTTCCTGCAGGCGATCGAGACGGGCATGCCCCCCGCGGCCGGCGTGGGCCTCGGCGTCGACCGGCTGGTCATGCTGCTGAGCGGCGCGTCGGGGATCCGCGACGTCCTCCTGTTCCCGCACCTGAGGCCGGAGGATGGGGCTTCTCCGGAATCGGTGGAGCTGGAGGAGGAGGGCGCCTCGCCCGAATCGGTGGCGCCAGAGGAGGAGGGTGCCAGGCCCGAATCGGTGGAGCCGGGGAAGGATTGAGCCATTGAGTCCGACGGGAGACGATCGTACGCGGGCCGGTGGTGGCGATCTGGGCCGCCAGGAAACGATCATCGGTGTTTCCGAGGCCATGCGGCGCGTGCTGCGCCTCGTGGAGAAGATCGCTCCCACCGAGACCACCGTGTTGCTCACCGGCGAGAGCGGCACTGGCAAAGAGAAGGTGGCCCGATTTCTTCACCTACAGAGCGGCCGCGCCTCCGGCCCCTTCATCGCGGTCAACGCCGCCGCCATTCCCGAGGGACTGATCGAGAGCGAGCTGTTCGGCCATGTCCGCGGTGCCTTCACCGATGCACGCGACCGCAAGCGCGGCTACTTCGAGATGGCCGACGGCGGGACTCTCTTCCTTGATGAGATCGCGGAAACCTCGCCCCTGGTGCAGGTGAAGCTACTGCGCGTGCTGCAGGAGCGGGAGGTCCGCCCGGTGGGGTCCGACTTTGCGCTCAAGGTCGATCTTCGCATCATTGCCGCCACAAACCGGGATCTGCGTTCTGCTATGGCCGCGGGTCGTTTCCGCGACGATCTCTTCTACAGGCTGAATGTCTTCAGCATCCACCTTCCGCCGCTGCGCGAGCGACAGGACGACATCCCGTTCCTGGCGAACTATTTCCTCGAGTTGATCGGGGAAAGGACCGGACGGACCTTCCGCGGCATCAGCGAGCCGGCGCTGGCCTTTCTGGTCAACTACGCCTGGCCGGGAAACGCCCGCGAGCTGGAGAATGCGGTGGAGCGTGCGGCGGCCCTCGCCGACGGGCCATGGATCATGCCGCGCGACCTCCCGCCCGAGGTTTCAGAGCACGGCCTGCCGTTGCTGACCGAGGGGCATGCACCTCCCCTTGCCGACAACCTCACTCTGGAGCAGGTGGAAGCCTGGTACATCCGACGTGTGCTCGAGCGGGAGAAGGGGAACCAAACGCTGGCGGCCCAACTCCTCGGGATTTCCCGATCCACCCTCTGGCGGAAGGTGAAGCTCTACCACCTGCAAGACGTGGTTCGCTGACTTCTCGGGTCCCATCCGCGGGGTTTGGGCTTCGTGGCTCCGTTCGGCATTGATCCTGCCACTCCCGGCGCTCATGGACGTTCGACATCTGCGGGCGTGGGCCGGAAGGGCAAGCGGAGCGCGTAACCTGTTTGTAAGCAATGTATTCTCGTCTTTCGCATGCTACGGGAGCAGCGCAAACCGGATCCGTCGTGACGGAATCATCATGGTGCACTCACGCATGAGTAGCCGACCGTGCCAATGGCACGGTGGCCCACTCACGTGTGGGGAGCCGGCCGTGCCAATGGCCCGAAGGCCCACTCACGTGTGGGGAGCCGGCCGTGCCGATGACCCGAAGGCCCACTCACGTGCGGGTACCCGGCCGTGCCACTGGCCCGAAGGCCCACTCACGTGCGGGTAGCCGGCCGTGCCACTGGCCCGGTGGCCCACTCACGTGCGGGTACCCGGCCGTGCCACTGGCCCGGTGGCCCACTCACGTGCGGGTAGCCGG
>CAIMUX010000109.1 GCA_903844735.1 Candidatus Eiseniibacteriota bacterium | reverse complement strand
CCTTCCGTGGAAAGGGTCTTTGGTTGAGCACCCCTTTCATACCACGGGAGGAGTTTGTTTTCACCCCTGTTTTACTGGCGTTTCGTACATTTCTCTCACGCAGCAGTCAGGCCACGCGCCGACGACAGTGCCCGAGGCCCGGGGATGTCGAAACAACGTCCATGAGCGGTGGGAGTGGCAGGATCAGTGCCGGACGGAGCTACCCCGATCGCGGGCACGCCCCCCGGCGGGCGGACGCCCCCGACACGGGGCACGGCGAGGCAGGCCGGCGCGGCCGAATCTGCGGCGGGGAGAGCGGCAGCCGACTCTCCGCGCAAGAGAACCCCGCAGAGTGCCAAGACTCAACAGATGAAGGGGAAGTGCGAATGGGTCGAGGCCTACATCACCCGGCACGGAAATGGAAAGAAGACCACGCGCATGGTCGCCGATAACCGGCTGCGTCCCCGCCCGTTCGGCTCGGCCGGCTCTTGGCGCACGACGCGCTCTCCCGCACGCCCCCCGTCCAACCCCCGTCCCGGGAGCCGGCGTCGCGCCGCTCACCGGCGAGATCGCCCAACAGCGAGCCCATTTTCGCCGCCAACCAGTTCAGAAATCTGAAATGTGAGATTCCGCCCGGAAAACATCAGGTCACAGCGCCCCACCGCCGACTTCGGCCGTCCGGACCCGGTACAGAGATCCGAACCGCCTTCCCTAAGAGTTCCAACGGGAGTTCACAAGTCCGTACGAGCCGCCGCTGAATCCCGGCGCGCGTTTCAAATCTCCGTACGGCCGCACGGGAAAAACCGGCGGCCGGTGCAGCGTTGCGTACCGACCTTCGGTCCGCGGAATCCGCCGGTACAGAACGCTGACCGACCCTCCGGCCAATCTCCGACGCCGGTACAGAACGCTGTACGACCCACTTCCGGCGCCAACCGCCGGTGCAGAACGCTGCCCAACCCTCCGGGAAACATCGGACGCCGGTACAGAACGCTGTACGAGGCTCCGGGAGATCCTGGGCGCCAGTACGAAACGCTGTACGGCCCTTCGCCCAAAGTTGGACGCGAGTACCGAATGCTGTCCGGCCCTGGCCATGAGTTCGGACGCCGGTACAGAACGCTGTACGAGCCGCCGGCAAATCCCTTTCGTCAGTGAAGAACGTCGACCTGCTCCGCGGCGAATGGAATTTCACGTTTCGGATCTTGGCCCGGGCCCGGGGGCGGGGGCGACTGACTTTCCCGGCGTGCGGAGCCGTTCCCCCCCGGCGGAAGCCGCGTCTCCGCCGTCAGAGCACCGAACAACCATGCGAAGCTGTGACGATCCGCCACGGTTTTGGTCACACTGCGTGAGAGCTGTCACCAAAACCAGCGGAGATCCGGTGACCTTGGGGACTCGCCGATCGACCACTGCATGGCGTCTTCGTCACCGGGAAGCCGCCCACGTGCTCGACGCAGACCAGGACGGTTCGTGTCATCGGGCTCGCGTCCACTCGCGAGCGCGGCCATGGCGGAGGATTGACCGGCTCCCGCGCCGTCCTACGCATCATCGTACGTTGATCCGAATCATTTTACGACGATGCCCATTTTGATCTTGCCTACTGTGCGTCGTTTCCTTACGGTCTCCCCGTGAAAAGGCTCTACCAGCACATCCTCGCCGAGCACCTGAGCGCGAACCGCCAGATGGCATTCCTGAGCGGACCGCGTCAGGTCGGCAAGACGACGATCGCTCGCGCGGCCGCCGGTGAAAACAGCTACCTGAACTGGGACAACCAGGACGACCGGGCCACGATTGCCCGAGGCCCCAAGTCGGTGGCGGACCAGCTTGAGCTTCAGCAGCTCCGGCAACAACTTCCGGTGCTCGTCTTTGACGAGCTGCACAAATACGGCAACTGGAAGAGGTTCCTGAAGGGGTTCTACGACACCTACGCCGACGCAGCCAAGATCGTTGTCACCGGCAGCGCCCGATTGGATATTTTCAAGCGCGGCGGAGACAGCCTCATGGGCCGCTACTTCCCCTACCGAATGCATCCTTTGAGCGTGGCGGAAGTCCTGTCGGCCCGGCTGACAGACGGGGAGATCCATCCGCCCCGCCGGTGCAGTAAGGAGCCCCTGGAGCACCTCCTGGAGTATGGCGGGTTTCCGGAACCGTTTCTGCGCGCGGACGCGCGCTTCGCCCGACGGTGGCGCTCACTTCGGCGGGAACAGCTTGTCCGGGAAGACCTGCGAGATCTCACGCGCGTGGCGGAGATCGGCCAGCTCGCGGTCTTGGTCGAAATTCTCACCCGCCAAGCCGGCGGCCTGGCCAACTACAGCAGCCTGGCCCGTGAGATCAATGTCGCCGTAGACACAATTCGCCGCTGGATCAGCATTCTGCAGGCGCTCTATGTCGTGTTCGAGGTGCGCCCCTGGTTCCGCAACGTGGCCAAATCGCTCCGCAAGCAACCCAAGATCTACCTGTGGGATTGGTGTTCCGTTTCCGACGAAGGGGCGCGCTTTGAGAACCTCGTGGCGTCTCACCTCCTGAAGGCCGTGCACGGCTGGACCGACCGAGGCCTCGGGGACTACCGTCTGCACTTCCTGCGGGATGTCGTCGGGCGAGAGGTCGATTTCCTGGTGACGCGGGATGACCAGCCCTGGTTTCTCGTGGAAGTCAAGACCGGCGACCGACAGCTTCACGCCCCCCTGGCCTACTTCCAGGAGGCGACCAAGGCCGACCACGCCTTTCAACTCGTGCGACACCTGGATCCTGTGCAGAAGGACTGCTTCGCTGTGCGCACGCCAATCGTGGTGCCGGCGGTGTCGTTCCTTTCGCAGTTGGTGTAACCGGCGAAGGATTGACCGGCGCCGGCGCGTAGGGTGAGGTGCGGAGGCTAGTTGAATCCGGGTGCGCGGTCTTGAGCTGATGCATTCCGAAGACTACACGACGTCCGACTGTGCTGCCACGGCGCCCTCGATGAGGACCCAACGGCGGCCGCGTCTGGCGCAACATTTCGAGGCGGATCTTTCTGACGCGGATCATTCTGACGCGGATCTTTCTGCGGCGCATCATGTCGTGTGCGCTATTCCGGCCTCGTGCTCTCGTAATGCATCGAAACAAGATCGCAGGCGGCTCCGCCCACGCACCGAGGCGTTCGGTATCCACAGCCCGAAGCGCGAATGCACCTGCCACCCCGTCACGCACCCTCGCCGACCGAGTCGAGGCGTTTCTCGCCGACCGTCGCCGAACGATCATCCTCGCCATTTTCGTCGTATCAGAGGTCGTTCGCACGATCTACTTTCTCCACCTCTCCGCCGGTCCATGCCCATACCGACACCGCTCGAATCTCACGGACATGACCTTCTTCGACCTCTGGGCTCAGCGCATCGCCGGCGGCGACCTCCTCACCAAGCAAGCGCTGCACCCGACGCACGACTGGCACCAGCGCGTTGCGGAGGAGTACTTCACGATTCGCCCCGATCGGGCGGCACTTCTCCTCAGCCAGTGGCAAGGTCCGGGCGCGAGCCATCCGGCCGCCACGCTCCTGTGAAACCGCTGGTTCGGTCAACGGACCTTTCACCAGGAGCCGTTGTATCCGTACATGTCGGCGACGTTCTACAAGCTGCTAGGGCACGACGTGCGATCGGTTTTCCTGTGGCAGATGCTCGTAAGCATGAGCGGCAACGTGCTCGTCTACATCCTTGCGCGAAGGTACTTCGGCGACATGGTGACGGTCCTCGCGGCAGCGCTGGTTGTTCTCTGCGGTCCACTCTTGTACTACGACATGGTCTTGTTGCGGGAGTCGATGATCGGCCCGGCGGGCTCGCTGCTGGCCTACCTGATGGAACGCGCCCGCGACCGGCCCACCAAGCGGCGTTGGATGGTGCTGGAGTCGGCCTTTGGATTCGTGATCCTACTCAAGAGCTATTTGCTCTTGATGCTTGCCGTGATGCTGGGCTTCCTGGTGACAACGCAGCGGCGGACGCCACAGGCGCTCGCCGCACGGGCGGGCGCCCTGGTTGGCGCCGTGCTGGTGGCGCTTTCGCCCGCAGTTTTGCGGAACGTGGTCGTGGGCACGGACCCTTTCCGTCTCTCCAGCGTCGGTCCCATCACATTCGTCTGCGACAACACCCCCGACTATCCCGCTGATGCCGGAATCCTCATCAGCGAGCGCTACACCCCCGGCATCATGGCCAGGGCGGAAGGCAGGCTTCTTCCGTGCGTGATAAAGACGCTGAGAAGCGATGACAACCCGCTCGGCTACGTCGGCAAGTCGGCTGCCAAGTTCGCCGCCATCTGGCACTGGTACGAGACGCCTAACAACGCCAACTTCTACTACTACCGTCTGCACGCGAGTCTCTGGACGGGCCGGCCGCTGCCCAAGGGGCGGGAGATGATCCGCGTTTTTGACTACATCACGCCATACACCGTGGATTGGACGGCGAAGATCAATGACGCCGATAGCACAGGAAATCATGCCCAGGCGGTCGCCCTGCTGGAGCGGTCGTTGCGCTTTGAACCCGGCTCGGTCCGACACATCGGCCCCCTGAGGCATGCAGGGACAGCCGATGAAATGGAGCTAGCGGCCTTCTACACGAGGATCCAGAAGGCCTATGGACAGGCGCTCGCGAAGGCCGGCCGTTCTCAGGAGGCCCAAACGCAATTCCGGCGGGTTGAGGAACTGACCGCCGCCACGGCCCCTTAGATCCTGACCCCGACGCGGGCCTCTTATATCGACAAGGACTGCGCTACCAGCCCCTTCCCCGGGATTCCCTTTCTTCGGAAGCACCGCTACCGCCCCATCCCCGGAACTCGTTTTTTCCGAAAGCAGCGCTACCGACTCCCGCCCCCGAAATGCGCCTTTCTCGGAAACGCGGGCGGCTGCGGCCGCGGGATCGGCTTCGCCTGCAGCCGCGCCTTCAAGTCAGCGATAGCGCGGTCGAGCTGGGGATCGCGACCTGCGTTGACGGCGGCGGGGTCGCTCTGGACCTCGATGTCCGGCTTCGCACCGGCTCCCTCGACCGCCCAGCCGTCTCCCGGCGCCCACATGCCGTAGTTGGGGACATGCATCGTGCCGCCATCGAGCAAGGCATAGCCGTTGCCGCTGCCAACCTCGCCCCCTCCTGTCCGCACCCCAACCACCGGGCCTAGCTTGAGACGCTGGAAGCCGTCACAGAACTCCTCGGCATTGGAGAAGCTGAATTCATTGCACAGCGCCACCGCGTAACCCTCGAAGCCCCAGTCCTGGCGGGTCCACGACGCGCCGTAGCGAGGCTTGAACCAGGCATAGGGCGGTGACGACATCTGCAGAAGCAAGAGAGCGGAAATGCTGCCGCCCCAGTTGTTGCGCACATCGTAGATCATCCCGTCCTTATCGAGATGGGGGTAGTACTGCTTCGCAAATGCCTTCAGCCCGGCATCCCCCATGTCAGGGATGTGCACATAGCCGAGGTTCTCCCCACCGTTCTGGCGCACGTATTCCCGGCGGCCGGCCACCCAGTCGGAGTAACGCGCGGCGCGCTCGCCCGCCAGCGGACGGACGTACACCTCCCGGGCCCCGTCCCGCCCGGGGTGCTCGTTCACGGTGAGCGCCGTGATCTGTCCGACAGTGCCGACCAGCAGCGCTTGCAGGTCCTCGTCGGCTCGAACAGGTCGGCCGCCGACAGCCAGGATGCAGGTCCCCTCGCGGATGTTCAGACCGGCGGTCAGCAGCGGCGAGCGCGCGCTGAGATCGAAGCCGTCCCCGGGGTAGACTTTTGTGATCTTGTACGCTGCGGTACCGTCCGAGCCGGTGACGGAAACGAAATCGGCGCCAAGGTAGCCCATCGCCAGCCGCGGCGCACCGGGAAGGTCCCCGCCACCGATGAAGGCGTGGCCGACGTTCAGCTCCGCCATCATCTCGCCGATGATCCGGTTCAGATCGCTGCGGTCGGCGATGGCCGAAACCTGGACCTCGTACTTCGCGCGAACCCCGGGCCAGTCGACTCCGTGCATGCCCGGGTCGTAGAAAAAGTCGCGGGCGATCCTCCATGCCTCAGCGAACATCTGCCGCCATTCGGCGGGCGGATCGACCTCCAGCAGAAGGCCATCAAGCGGGATGCTTTTGGCCTCGTCGGGGATCTTCTCCGCATCGGCATCGATGGCGGTGAACGTCTTGTCCTTCCGTACGAGAAGTCGTTTGCGGTTCGCGGAGACCTCGAAATCGGAGAGCCGATCGACCACGACCGAGATTTTCCTCTCTTCGATGTCAAACGCTCGGAGTTCCATCGAAAGCGGATCGGGAGCGGCACCGAGCTGGTCGAGTTGCGCCAGGAGAAGCAGGCGCCCGGCGACAACATCGAGACGGGTGTAGCGATCCGCTGGGACAGGCACGGACTCCACGCGCGCGGCCAGCCCGTCCACGTCGATCTGCACGGTCGGCAGCTTTGCCGGCATTGTCCCGCCCTTGCCACCCCGGCCGTCTTTGCCACCCGGACCGCCCTTTTCACCGTTGCCTTCACCGGACTTGCCGCCCGCCTTCCCGTCTTTGCCGCGGCCGCCCGCATCCTCCGAGGAGTCAGTCGGCGCCCCTTCCTCGGCCACCTCCAGCAGGAAGGGTGACGCCGTACTCGCGGCCAGCGGCACCACAGAAACGCATGTGGTCCGGTCGAACGCATAGGAACGGTTGGCCCAGCAATAGAGCGGTCGAAACTCACGATCCGAGAGGAAGTAGAGGTACTTCCCTTCTGGATCGAAGGCGGGCGCGAAACCGTTCATCGCGTCGTCCGAAACGGCGGTCTTCGTTTTCCCTTCCAGGTTGTACAGGTACACGGCCGAGTTCCAGTTCGGATCGAGGCGAGCGTACGCCAGCCACTTCCCGTCGGGACTGAAGCGATAGGAAGGACTGACAGCATCGTACGATCCGGCGCGATCGGCCTGGTCCACCAATGTCATCCGGCCATCGGCGACCTCGATCAGCAGGATCCGCGCCTCCCGATCGCTCACCGCCAGACGCTTCCCGTCCGGGGACCACTCGATCCGACCCAGCGGGCCCTGATGGTCCAGCGTGAGCCGGCGGGGTTCCCCGGATCCATCTGACGCAGTCACCCACACCTGCTCCTCTGTGGAACGATCGGAGACGAACGCCACCCACTTGCCGTCGGACGACCAGGCCGGGTACTGCGATCGACTGCCGGGAAATGGAGCGAGAACGCGCGCGCCGCCGCTGTCGGCAGGAACACTCAGGATCTGCCCGCGTGCTTCCACCAGGATCCGCTTCCCCTCGGGACCGATCGTCACCCGGTTCAGGTTCGCGAGCACGGGTATCCGCCGCGGACGCGCATGAATCCGATCGGATTGCAGCTCCATCGGCACCGGCCGCGAGCCGCCGTCGCGCGGATCGAACAGCGCCAGACCATCGCCGCGCTCGACGATGACGCGCCGGCCGTCCGTGGCGGGATAGCCGACGCCGAAATCGGCGTAGCTCGTGGCCGCATCGGCCGCGCCGGTCCGCGGATCGAGGCGATACAGGTTGGCGACGCCGCCCCGCTCCGACACGAAGTAAAGGGAGTCCCCGACCCAGATCGGCGCGGTATCCACCCCGGGGAAGTCGGTCAACTTCCGGAAGCTCCCGTCGGCAAGATCGGCCAGCCAGATGTCGTCCGCACCGCCGCCGCGGTACCCCTTCCAGTGCTGCCACTCGCCACTGACCGGCACATGGGCCAGCCGCCGCCCGTCCTGGTTCAGCGAGGCGAACTCCAGACGTGGGATCGGGTAGACCTCGGGCGGACCGCCGGCGACGGGGACGCGATACAACCGGTTGGCATAGCCATTGGCCACATTGTGGCGCGCGCTCCGGTAGAGCACCGAAGTCCCGTCGGGAGTCCAGCCGACGGTCCGCACGTTGCCGTCGTAGGTCAGGCGCACCGGCACCCCTCCCTCGACCGGCATCAGGTAGACCTCGGTGGCACCGTCGTACTCCGCCGTGAACGCAAGCTTCGACCCGTCCGGAGAGAAAAAGGCCGCGGTCTCCAGGCCGGAGTGCGTGGTGATGCGGTGGGCCCGCTGCTCGGTGATCGAGCCCAGCCAGAGATCCCCTTCACAGGTGAAGACCACCTGATCGCCGTGCAGGTGCGGTCGGTGAAGAAATCCGGGGCTCTCTGCGCGAGACGGGGTAACGGCGGCCGCGAGCTGCCACCAGCAGAAGAAAACAAACGCAAGTCGGGTCATGAAAATCTCCCTGGACCGAACTCAAGCCGCCCGGCGAGTCTCACCCTCATCTCCCGAGCTGTCGGCGAACCCCTTGGCTGAAGAGCCCCAGCGTGACAGAGCCGCGGTCAGAGCTCCAGCGTTGATCGGCTTCGAGATGTAGTCGTCCATTCCCGCAGCCAGGCATCGCTCGCGGTCTCCCTGCATAGCGTGGGCGGTCATGGCGATGA
This sequence comes from Candidatus Eiseniibacteriota bacterium, assembly GCA_903844735.1. Taxonomy (GTDB): domain Bacteria; phylum Eisenbacteria; class RBG-16-71-46; order CAIMUX01; family CAIMUX01; genus CAIMUX01. Next base: position 14,620 of record CAIMUX010000109.1, on the reverse strand, counting down.
TCGGGATGTGCCCTCCGGCGGCGGCCTCGCGGCGGCGGATCTCGGCCGTGGCCTCGTATCCGTCCATTTCAGGCATCTGCACATCCATGAACACCAGGTCGTAAGACAGACGAGCCAAGGTCTCCACCGCCTCCAGGCCATTGGCCACAGCTTCCGTCCGGCAACCCTGTCTCTCCAAGAGGCGCCGGGCCACCTTTTGATTCACTATGTTGTCTTCCACCACCAGAACCCGAAGCCCGATAGGTATCGGAACCGCCGGCCGGTCCAACGGGAGCGGGACGGCCGATCGCGGTACCCCGATCTGCTTCGGCAGGGTCAACTCGATGCTGAAGGCGCTGCCCTTTCCCGGCTCGCTGAGGAGGTCAATCCGCCCGCCCATGGCATGGACGAGCTGCCGGGAGATCGTGAGCCCCAGACCCGTTCCCCCGAAGCGCCGGGTGGTGCTTCCGTCGACCTGGGTGAAGCTCTCGAAAATCGCAGCCTGTCTCTCCGGAGGGATACCGATGCCCGAATCCTGGACCGTGAGGCGCACGTCGATTTCCTGCTCCCGTTCCCCGACGAGCCGGCCCGTGAGGGAAACCTCTCCCTGCGGGGTGAACTTTACGGCGTTTCCTACCAGGTTGATCAGCACCTGACGCAGGCGCCCTGGATCACCCTGAAGCAGAGTTGGACACGCGGGAGGCAGGTCAAACGTCAGCCGCAATCCTCTCTGTTGAGCGTTGCGTACCAGCAGCTCAATCACATCCTGCATGACCGCGCGTAGGTCAAAATCGATCACCTCGATTGCCATCTTTCCCGACTCGATCTTAGACAGATCGAGGATGTCGTTGACGATGGCGAGGAGTGTCTCTGCACTGTCGCGGATGGTGCGGACGCAGTCATCCCGATCCTGATCTTCGGGGCTGTCCAGGAGAATGCCGCTCATTCCGATGATCCCATTCAGGGGAGTCCGGATCTCGTGGCTCATGTTGGCCAGAAATTCCGACTTGGCCCGGCTGGTCGCCTCGGCCGCTTCCTTCGCCTGCAGCACGGCCGCCTCCATCCGCCGGCGTTCCGTCACGTCCAGCGTCACCCCGATCACGGCCGGGCGCCCGTTGTACTCCGTAACCGCTCCGAAGGCCTCGACCTCCCTCACCGGGCCATCCTTGGAACGGATGCCGAAAGTGTACTGTACGTCCCGCACCTCCAGGGCCAGCCTGCGGCGGAGGTGCTCCCGGACGGTTTCCCGATCCTCCTCCACCGCGATTTGCAGGACGGACGGCAGGGCCAGCAGTTCATCCTGGGTGTACCCGGTGATCTCTTCCATCTTCGGGTTGGCGTAGACGAATCGATCATCCTGGACGATGTCGATTCCGACCAGCGACTGCTCGACCAGGGAGCGGAACTTGGCCTCGGCGGTGCGCAGCGCCTCCTCCCCCCGCTTCCGCTCGGTGATGTCATGGAAGCTCCAGACCCGCCCCACGACTTCCCGGTCGGTGCGCTGGGGTCGGGAATAGCGCTCGAAGACCCTGCCATCCTTGAACTCGACGACATCGAAGCTCGCCGCCTCCGGCGTGTTGTACAACTCCTGGACCTTGTGCAGAAACGCCTGGGGATCGGACAATTGGTTCACGACATGGGCCAGTAGGGGGCCATCCTGCTTCAAGGCCGCCAAACTCGCGGGGACGTTCCAGAGATCCAGAAACTTCTGATTGTAGCTGATCACGTTCCCGCCCCCATCGACCACCAGGATGCCGTCGGCCGTCGATTCCAGGGTCGCCTCCAAGAGGCACACGGAGTAGGCAAGATCCTTCTCCTGGCGCTTTCGCTCGCTGATGTCTCGTTGGACCACGGCCAGGCAACTCGGCTGCCTGGTCTGAGGGTTCAGGATGGGGAACGAGCTGATCTGAACCTCGCGGGATTCCTCCGTACCGATGCCTTGAATCAGAGCCTCGTCCTCCCAACGGTCACCTCCCAGGACCAGGGGCATCATACGATCCCGCAGGACGGCTCGGGAGCTTTCCGGGTAGGTGCCCAGGAAACTCTTCGAGCGGATCTCCTCCTCGCACGACAGGCCTACCAGGCTCCGCCCCGCGGCATTGAGGTAGACGTACTTGCCATCCAAGGAGACGATCCCGATCGAATCCGTGCTGCTCTCGATGAGGGCCACAAGCTTGCCCTGCTCCTCCTGCGAGGTCCGCAGTTCGGCCGTCATCGCTTCAGCCAGGCTTAGAGCCCGCGCCCGGGTTTCCAGCATGGACCAAACGAGAAGCCCCAGCAGCAGACTCACCAGAAGACCGGCGAAGAACACGATCTTCGGGGCGTCGTTCTTCACCGCCTTCTCAAAGGCAGGAAGCGTGGTGAAGCGCAGGGTCCACGTCTGACCCCAGAACGTAAGTGCATCCAGTTGCCGGCGGGATCCCGATCGTTGGGGACCGTTGAACCCGCCATGGTCGAGGTCAAAGAGGAGGGTGCTGGGATCGGGCACCGGCCCATTGTAGACCTCGACATCGAGGCGTGGGGCGGCGACCGTGGCCAAGCCTTGGGCCAGGGCCGGTGCGCGAATGGGGGCAGCCACCCAGCCGAGGAGGGCTCCGCGCCTCTCAGCGACGGTGGTCACCAGGGCGCCGAACCGATACACCGGAACGCAGAGAGTGACGCTGGGTACGTCACTTCCGGCTTTGGGGGCGAGCATGCCGGCTACCAGCCGTCCCTCTCCCGTGTCACGCGCATCATTCAGCTCGGCTCGCGCTTCCACCCAGGCGACCTGCTGGCCCGGAGCCGGAGCAGGGAGAATCCACATCCCCTCCATACCGGGACTCGTCCGCGCGAAATCCATGGCCTTGAGATAGCGCTGCCACGACTCCGGGTTGAGTCCCTGCTCGGCCACGAAGAGCCCGACCGCACCGCGTATGGCGGTCTCGTAGTCGTGGAACCCCATCTGGATGGTGCCCTTGGCCCGCTCTATCTCGAGGGCAAGGGTGTCCTGGGCTCTCGCGCTCACCTGCCGTCGCTCCAGCCCAAACACAGCCAGAGTTAGAAGCAGACCCACGACCAGGCTGGCGAGCGCGTAAAGAGGAGCACTCCGGCGGGAGGGCGCGGTGAGAGTCCCGGGTGGTCCCTGAAAGTGCGTCATCGGCCTCCTCGCCGCCCGCCCGTGGGAGAAAAGTCCGTAACGTAGGAAAGGGATATCGGCCTATCGTGCATGGAGTTGCCCTCGTTGCTTGGACATTGGGAAACCGTCCGCCGCAGGGAAGGCAAGCAGCATGCCCGAGCGGCCCGAAGTTTCCGGTTGTTCTCTTTGATCCTCGGCGCTCGACGGGGACATCTTGAACCCTCGAACAAGCCTCACGGGCCGGGAAGCACGGGAATCCCCACCCAAGCAGGCAGCCCCGCCGCATTCACCGTGGCTTTTCTTCGGAATCCGGGCGGCTGAGGCTTGTACCCTGTGGTCGGCTCTGTCCCCGAACCCGGCCGGGGCCCCGATGCCGCGGAAGAGATTCCTGCATCCTCCCGGGCTCCCCGCGGCGTCCTGGGAGTGAGAACCACCGGACCGGGGTCGGTCCGGGACGAAGGGTAGCCACCGGAAGAGACGCCGAATGATGGAACCGAGAGAATCGACCGAGCGCTGGACGCGCCTCCTCGCGTTGCTCGGCCCCGTCCACGATCGGACGCGGGTCACGGCACGCAGGCTCGCGCGCACCCGTGCCGACGGCGACGATCTCTTTCAGGAAGCGGTCCTGCGCGCCTACACCAAGCTCCCCTCGCTCCGCGACGAGTCCCGGTTCCCCGGTTGGTTCTACGCCGTCCTTCTCTCCGTCCACCGCAGCCGCGCGCGCCGGGCCGCCTGGCGTCGCTTCCTTTCGCTCGAACACGAAATGGAGCACGGTTTCGACCCGCCGGACGCGGCGGGGGACGAAGGTCGGGAGGAACGGTGGCGGGCCGAACGGGCGTCCCGGGCGCTCGCGTCGTTGCCCGCGGTCCAGAGGGAAGCCGTGGTTCTTTTCGAGGTCGAGGGATACTCGGTCGAGGAGATCGCGGCCTGGCAAAAGGCATCGGTGCCGGCGGTGAAGGCGCGGCTCCAGCGCGGTCGCGCGCGGTTGCGCCACCACTACGAGAGGATCCTCACCCGATCTACCCGCCCGGGGATCATCCGGAGGGAGAGCGGGCGGCCTATCGAGGAAGGAAGATCGTCATGACCCGACGCGAAAACCGGGACGGGGGCAAGGGCGGCGCCCAGGATCACGCGGCACGCTCGCTCACGGACGACCTGGACGCACTGCGAACCATGACCTCGCGGGATCTGCCACCGCTGGCTTCCATGCTGACATCCATGCCGGTAACCAAGTCGGCAACCATGCCGGCAACCAACATCAGCGCACGGGGCCGAGCCCCGACTGCGCTCCCGGGAGGAATTCTCATGAACGCTCTGCGCAAAGCCAAAATGCGGCCATGGCTGGCCACGGGCTTGGGGACCGCGGCCGTGGCCCTCGTCCTTCTTTTCATTCCCGTGTCGTATGACCGGCTCATCGGCAGCGAGTTGACCCTGCGCCTCGGCAGCGCGGAAATCGCCCCCAGCGCTCTCCGCGAAATCGCCTCCGACCTGCGCACCAAGCTCGGTGCGGAGAAGATCCGCGTCGATGTCGACGCGGCGCCCCAAGGGGGGACACCGAACTGCACGACCCTCACCGCCGAAATTCCCGACGCATCGTGGCGCCGCGTGAGCCGCCTCGCCATCGAGTATGCCCGCGGGCTTGCCGAGCGCGGCATTCAGGCGGCGCCGCGGGTGCGTCCCCGCTTCGAGAAGGCCCACGGCAATGTCTACGCGGCCATCGGCAACCTGGCTGAGATCCGCATCCAGACCGAGGGGAAATCCGATCAGGAGATCGCGGCCGAAATCCAAGGCCAGTTGTCGGCTGCGGGGTTGACCGACGCGACGGTGGAAGTAAACCGGCAAGACGGTCGCACCGAGATCCGTATCGAGGCTAAGAAGACCGCGATCGGCGACGAAGGCGCGGCGGACGGGCCCTGCTGCCCCGAACTCCGCATCACCCTGGACGGACAGGAGCCCGGGAGTCCCCAGATCCAGACCCAGAAGTGCGAGGTACGGGTGCAACGCACCGAGGGGACGACCGACCAGCAGGTCATCGACGATGTGAAGCGCCAGCTACAGGAACAGGGGGTCAACGACGCCCAGGTCTCCTTCGACGAGAATGGGAAGATCCAGATCAAGCGGCCCGGGCAGTAATTGAGATTCGGGGTAGAGAAGGAATACGACTGGCTTCGGGCTTCAGACTTCGGGCCGGAGAGCGTCGAGACGTCTCTGGAGGCCACGAACTGAAGCCCAAAGCCTGTCTAGCAAGACCGTGCTGCTCAACGAGGTTGAACGTCTGGCGGTACGTAACCCCTGCCGCACGATCTCTGTGGAGGCCCACGAAGGTAAGGCTCTGGCGGCGTTGCTCGCGCCCCTCATGCGAAAGGTGCTCTACGAACCGGACCGCCTGGCCGGGGCAGGCGACAAGGGGCGCCGCGGATAGCGGCTCACCGGAGAGCGATCTGCCGAACTTGTTCCTCGCGGTAGCCGAAGCGGCACAGGAGCGGCAGGCGGCCCTGGCGCTGTTCATCGACGAGGTCCAGTATTTCAGCGGCCAGGAATTCAGCGCCCTCATCATGGACATGCACAAGCTGCAGCAAGTCCAGTTGCCGCTTGTCTTGGTCGGCGCGGGTTTGCCCATCCTGCCCGGCCTCGTCGGCGAATCGAAGTCCTATGCCGAGCGGCTGTTCAGTTTCTCGGACATCGGACCGCTGTCTGAACCGGATGCGGCCAAAGCCCTGCGCGATCCGACGAAACATGCGGGGATTGAATTCGATGACCGTGCCCTTTCGATCGACGGACCCGGGCGGATAAGCACTTTCTGCGCGCGATGGCATCGCTTGGCAGCGGGCCGCATCGCAGCGCCGACCTTGCCACAGCGATGAATATCAAGATCACCGGTCTTGGCCCGGCCCGACCGCACGCGCGGAAGGAAAGGAGGGGCGGCCCACCGCCATCGGGCTCTCGCGGCGGTCATCGCAGGCTTGAACCGGCCCGGGCCGGCGCCTACGGGAACAGCTTCCCCGATTCCAGGAGATCGAGGAAGGCTCGCACCGGAAGTACCTCGATGTTGTCCTGGGTTTGCAGAACTCGGGAACCGGTGTACAGAAGGATTCGTCGGGACAGACCAGACAGATCGCCGATGGCGCGCAGACCCCGCACCATGGAGTTGGAGAACCGCCCGGACGACTTCACCTCGATGGCGACGAAGGTCCTTCCCTTCTGCAGCAGGAAGTCCACTTCGACGTCGGCCGCCTCGGCGGGCGACCAGTAGTACCACTCATCAAAGAGGTCTCGATAGTCACCATAGCTGCGTAGCAGTCCCGCAACCCAGCCTTCCAGAAGGGCGCCGCGCTCTTCCGCCGTCGGAGGATCGAACTGGCGCTTCAACGCACGGACGATTCCCGCATCGACCCAGTAGAGCTTCGGGTGCTTTCTCTCCTTCACCCGGAGCCGGCCCTCGAAGGCCGGCAATTGGAACGCCAGGAGCGTGTCCTCGATGATCTCCAGGTAACCCGCGACGGTCGTGCGCGCCACCCCTGCGTCCCGGGCGAGTCCGGCCACGTTCACCAACTGCCCATGGAACAGCGCGGCCACCGGGAGGAAGCGAACAAAGCCAGGCAGGTTTCTAACCACGGCCTCAGCCTGGATCTCTTCCTTGAGGTACATCTGCGCGTAGGCCCGCAGGCTGTCGCGCCGGTCTTCGGAGGACCAGATGATGGGGAGGCAGCCCCACTGGAGTGCGTCGTCCAGTTGGAATCGGTCGCCCAGTTCCTCCGGGAGAAACGGGTGGAAGTTTCTGCGGACCGCGCGTCCGGCCAGCAGGTTCGTTCCCGCCTTCTTCAGCTTCCGGGCACTTGAGCCGCACAGAACGAAACGGAGCCCCCGCTCTTCGATGTGCCGATGGACCTCGTTCAAGAGTGCCGGCAGGCGTTGAATCTCATCGACCAGCACCAGGGAGCCGCGCGGCAGAGCTTGCAGCTCCGCGGCGAACAGGCCCGCGTTGCCCAGGTAGGACTGATAGAGCGTCTCGTCGAGCAGATCGATACGCGGAGCGGCTGGGAAGACAGTTCGCATCCAGGTGCTCTTGCCGGTGCCACGAGGGCCAAAAAGGAAGAAAGATCCCTTGGGTGGGACCAGAATCCTGGCGAACGTCGTGTCGGTCATGTCGTCGTCATTTATCGACGAAATCTGACATCGTGTCAACAACGTTGAAACGGGCCCCTGTCATCTCCCGCTTGCGGGGCCGCCTCGATCCGGTGTGCCGGGGGCATGGAATCCGCTCACGGCAGACCTCGGCGCACAAAGCCTGCGACGCCCGTTGACGCAGGGTCTTTTGTTCGATCATCGGCTCGTCGGGCCGGAGCAAGCCGGCATCAAGGTCAAGGCAAGACCGGCCGGGTGAACAGGCGAGCCGGCTTGGCCGTATGCTGTTAGAGCTTCGAGGCACAAGGAGGGTCCAGACATGTCCGGCGAGTTCACGGCAGTCTTCGAGCGGGACGGTGAGTGGGTGATCGCGTTCTGCCCCGAGGTTTCAGGTGCGATCGGGCAGGGACGGACGGAGAAAGAGGCGACAGATAGTCTCGCAGAAGCGATCAAGCTCATCCTGGAAGATCGGCGGGTAGACGGGCTGCGGGGGGTTCCGCCGGACGCGGTCGAGGAAGATGGTCGCCGTTTCCGCGAAATCCGCGGCTTTGGGCTCACCAGGGTAGGCTCCGCCCCTTCGGCTTCCCTTGCCCCGCGCTCGCCCCGCTGGTATTCCTTGCCGACCACACGGAGGTACCCATGGCGATCCACGAACTGGCCGGCACGCCCGCTCCTCGCGGCATCCTCGTCAACATTCCCCGCCTCGTCAGCGCCTACTTCGCACTGCGCCCCGACCCGGAGAACCCCGATCAGCGCGTCGCCTTCGGCACCTCGGGGCACCGCGGCTGCGCCCTAGCCGGCAGCTTCAATGAGCCGCACATCCTCGCCATTGCCCAGGCTGTCTGCGAGCATCGCGCGGCCGAGGGGATCACCGGGCCGCTGTTTCTGGGGATGGACACGCACGCCCTCTCGGAGGCGGCGTTCGTCACCGCCGTCGAGGTTTTCGCAGCGAACGGAGTGCCGTTGCGGATACAGCAGGGCCATGGCTACACCCCGACACCGGTGATCTCCCACGCCATCATGACGTGGAACCGCGGGCGGCGCGACGGCCTGGCCGACGGCGTGATCATCACCCCGTCGCACAACCCGCCCTCCGACGGCGGCATCAAGTACAACCCGCCCTCGGGAGGCCCCGCCGACACCACCATCACGAAACGGGTGCAGGACCGCGCCAATGAGATCCTCCACGACGAACTCGCAGGGGTGAAACGGGTCCCCTATGAAAAAGCCCTGCGCGCCCCTTCCACGGTGGCCTACGACTTCGTGACTCCCTATGTCCGCGACCTGGCGACGGTGCTCGACCTCGATCCGGTGCGAGCCACGGGTCTCAAGATCGGCGTCGATCCGATGGGCGGAGCCGGGATCGGCTTCTGGGGCCCGATCGCCGAGGCGTACGGATTGAACCTGGAAGTCGTGAATCCGGTGGTCGACCCGACCTTCTCCTTCATGACGCTCGACTGGGACGGCAAGATCCGTATGGATTGCTCATCGCCCTCTGCCATGGCCGGACTCATCGGGCTGAAGGATCGTTTCGATATCGCCTTCGGCAACGATCCCGACGTCGACCGGCACGGCATCGTGACCGGAAGCGCGGGGCTGATGAACCCGAACCACTATCTCGCCGTCGCCGTCGACTACCTCTTCCGCCGCCGCACGCACTGGAGTCCGCGCGCCGCCGTGGGCAAGACTCTCGTGTCCAGCTCCATGCTCGACCGAGTGGCCGTTTCGCTCGGCCGCCCGTTGGCCGAGGTGCCGGTGGGGTTCAAGTGGTTCGTCGACGGGCTTCAGGACGGCAGCCTGGGATTCGCCGGGGAGGAGAGCGCCGGCGCTTCCTTCCTGCGCCGCGACGGCACACCCTGGACCACCGACAAAGACGGTATCCTTCTCGGTCTGCTGGCGGCGGAAATCACGGCGGTGAGCGGGAAGGATCCGGGCGAGCTCTATCGAGAGTTGGAGGGGCGTCACGGCGCCCCCGTCTACGAGAGAATCGACGCCCCCGCCACGCCCGCACAGAAGGCGGTCCTCTCCGGGCTCTCTCCTGAAATGGTCCAGGCGGAGATGCTGGCCGGAATGCGCATCGCAGCGAAGCTGACGCGGGCACCCTGGAACGACGCCCCGATCGGCGGGCTCAAGGTCGTGACGGACGACGGCTGGTTCGCGGCCCGCCCTTCCGGCACAGAAAACGTCTACAAAATCTACGCGGAGAGCTTTCGCGGTCCCGACCATCTGGCGCGGATCCAGGAGGAGGCTCGGGAGATCGTCGGGACAGCGTTCCGCCGGGCCGGTGTTTGACGATACGGCCCGCACGGTTGATGCCGCGTTGCTACTCAGGTAGACAGGATCAGTCCACCGGCGTGAACCACTCCCGCGGATGCCCGCAGATCGAGCACGTCGCCGGCGCCTCCCCGAACTCGATGTTCCCGCACTTCCGGCAGACCCAGGCACCATGGATTTTCAGATCCTCGCCCCGGTCGGCAGCCTCAAGCGCCATCGTGTAGAGGCGAGCGTGCACCTCTTCCGCGGCCTTGGCCCAGGCAAACGTGCGGGCCGCGCCTTTCACCCCCTCCGAGCGGGCCTCATCGAGGAAACGGGCATACATGTCGGTGTACTCGTACGTCTCGCCCTCGATCGCGGCGCGGAGGTTCTCCGCGGTGGACTTGACTCCGCCCAGCTCGTTCAACTCACGCAGGGCGTGGATTGTCTCGGCCTGGGCGGCGGCTCGGAATAGCTTAGCGATCCCGTTGTAGCCATCGGCATCGGCCTTCTGCGCGAACGCAAGGTACTTGCGGTTGGCCTGGCTCTCGCCGGCAAAAGCGGTCTGTAGGTTTTCTTCAGTGCGGCTCATCATCCCTCCCATTTTCTCCAGACTCATCACAACGCGAACACAAGACGAACGACTCGGAGACAAGTTCTGGGCCGTCCCCGGCCAACCCATTCTTTCCGTGCCGCGGGCGTCTTTCGCCGACCCCCGCCTACTCCGTCGCCACCTCCGCGCTCCTCATCTTCTCCGCCCGCGTCAGAAACCACACGGCCACAAGGATGAAGGCCACCGAAAGCCAGTCCTGCACCGAAGGGAACTTCGCGCCGAAGACGAAGTGCATGATCAAAGTCGCCGTCGTGCCCGCCAGAAGCGAGGTCAGCCGGTTCACCAGGCCCGCGAACGTGGCCGTGCGCCCCTTGAACATGAAAATGAAGACGGAAAAGAAGGCGAGAATCCCAAACGGCAGACCCGACAAGAGGGCCAGGGGAGTGGGGTGCTGCACCGCGGCGCGGAAGATCGAGAGCGGATCCTGTGGCTTCCCCGCCCAGCCGAACACGGGCGAGGCAAAGTAGAAGAACGCCGCCAGCGCGATCATGGTTACGCACGCCGAGATCTGCTCGATGGCAAAAAAGCCCTTGTTGTCGAGCGGCACGCCCTTCGCCCGTGTGTTCTTGAAGTAGTTCATGAGGTAGATGCGGATCGCGTAAGCGGAGACATACAGCCCCAGGACGACCAGGTGAAAGAGATCGAAGCCGCTGCCCGAGGCGCCCGGCTTGATGCCCGCCCACCGCGCGGCGGGGATCCCGCACGCCTCCAGAGCCCTGACGAACGGAAGGAACAGAAGGTTCGTCGCCACCGCACACAGAGCGAACACGACAGCCCAGTTTTCCTCCGCGTAGACTCGCTTCTTCAGGATCCCCTGCCGGATCTGGACAGCATCCACCAGCCGGCCCACGACGATGATGCTGCCCCGCATGATGACCATCGCCACCATGATGGATACACCGCTCAATGTGTACATCAGCGTGGTGCCAGGGATGACGATGGCCGTGCAGATGCCCGAGGGGATGATGTACGCGATCTCGGAAGGAACCGTGAACGGGCCCCACCGGACCAGTCGATTCGATTTGAGGCGCGTCCAGCCGAGCGCAAAGACGATCGCAAGGGCGATGAGGCTGCTGCCCAGCGTGTTGTTGAAAAGATACGCCATCTCGGGCATCCGCATCGGGTACCCGCCCGTGAACACCTTCGCCAGAATGCCCGTGAAAACGTAAAGCGAGAAGTAGCCACTGCAGAGTTCGACAAGCTGCTTCGTACTGCCGGATGTGCTCTTTCCCGTCAAAATGGCCTCCTCGGGGAACCGTACCACGAATGAGCCTGCAAGGGTCATGCAGAACAGTTCCCGAATCTCATCGTGGAGCGTCCCGATTCTGACAGATGGATCCCGGCTCTTGGATTCTGACTCCTGGATTCTGACTTCTGGATCCTGACTTCTGGCTACCTGGGTAGTTACGATGTATTTTCCTCCGGGGCGGGACGGGGCGGAACGGAACGCGGGAACTGCGAACCAGGGAGTATTCATGGAGCATCCACCGATCACGTCGGCGCAGAACCGGCACGTGAGCCTCGTGCGCCGGATCCTCTCTCGCCCGCAGGAGGCACGCCGGGAGGGCGTCTTGGTGGCCGACGGGATCCACCTGGTACAGGAAGCGATCCGCGTCGGCCTCGGGTGCCGCTCTCTCTTCGTTACGATCGACGAGGGCAAAGCAGAGATCACCGCCATTCTCGCCATCGCCCACGAACTTCACCTGCCGGTTTACCGGGTCATCGACAACATCCTTCGTAGCATTTCCAGCCTCGAGACCCCACAGGGCGTCGTCGGAGTCTTTGAACGCCCGGGAATCAACGTCCCGAGAGGCGGCGGTCCGGGGGGCGATCACCCGGGGATCGAGGACGCGGTCGGATGGGACAAGGTACAATCAGCCCTTGGGCACGTTGCGATAGCCGACGGTCTGCAAGACCCGGCGAACATCGGCTCTCTCGCCCGCAGCGCACTCGGCGCCGGCTTCCGCGCGCTCATCACCACGCCCGGCACCGTTGACCCGTTCCACCACCGTGCCTTGCGCGCCGCGCAGGGTGCATCGTTCCGCCTGCCCCAGTTGCTGGACGAGCCGGTGGTCCCGCTCGTGAACCGTCTGAGGCAGATCGGGTATCTCACGGTCGGCCTTTGCGCCGGCGGCGATCAGGAACTCACCGACCTCGATCCCGCGCGGCCAACGGCGCTCTTTCTCGGCGGCGAAGGAGCCGGCCTCAGCCCCATCGTGCTGGATGCCGTCTCCCGGCGCGTGCGCATTCCCATCGAGCCGGACGTCGAATCGCTCGGCGTGGCCGTGGCGGGGGCCGTAGCCTTTTTCTGGCTGCGCCTGGCTCGTCGCATCGACTCTCGGGTGGACTGACCCTGCACCGCCTACCGACCCTTCGCCTCACGCCCCCCGGCCCTACGGGGATCCGGTCGTCGCACTGCTGAACCTGAGCCGGAGATAGGCGTGCCGCGGGATCGGTGGGCTCAATCGCCTCTGCTGGTCGTGGTTTCGGTGACCTCCATGTAGTCCGCGTCCTCCAGGCGCCGCCCCGCCTCCCGTAGGAAACGAGGCGTGTAAATCCCCCGCCGATCCAGAAACCCTCCCCAGGCGGCATGCAGGCAGCCGAACCCATAGCGAACGCTGCGACCGAAGTTGATGCTGGACGCTTCGGGGAAATAGCGGGTGGGGCAGGTTACCTCGGCGACGCGGAAGCCGCGCCGAATGATCTGCACCAGCATCTGGTTATCAAACACGAAATCGTCGGAGTTTTCCAACAGAGGCAGGCTTTCCAGAACCCGCCTGCTGAAGGCGCGGAAGCCGGTGTGGTATTCGGACAGCTTGTACTTGAGCAGCCCGTTTTCCACCAGGGTAAGAAAGCGGTTGGCGATGAACTTGTACAATGGCATCCCGCCCTGACGGGCTCCCACGCCGAGAATCCGCGAGCCCAGGACAACGTCGAACTCCCCGGTGGCAATGAGCGACGCCATCGCCGTCACCAGCCGGGGGGCATACTGGTAGTCGGGGTGCACCATAATCACGATGTCTTCGCCGCCTCGCAGGGCCTCGCGATAGCAGGTCTTCTGGTTCCCGCCGTACCCGCGGTTGCGCTGGTGGAGAAAGGTCTGGATCCCCAGCTCGCCGGCGAGACACACCGTTTCGTCGGTGCTCCGGTCGTCCACCAGAAGAACGCGATCAACGACGTCCAGGGGCAGATCCTCGTAGGTCCGGCGGAGCGTCTGGGCGGCGTTGTAGGCCGGCATGACGACGCAGACCGTGTGCCCCTGGATCATCCTCACCACACTGTTCCAGCCCGACGGTCGGGCTCGCCGCGTTCCACCCCTCGTCCCGACGCTGTTCGTCAGGCCATGGTTTCAATCTAGCAAACAGGGCTCCCGGGGACCAGATCTGATAGTTGAGCCGGTGGTTGAGTTCAGCGATTCCGCGCGATGCCCTCCTGTGACCGTCGACAGACCTGCCGAGGTGGCTCCCACGCCGGCGATTCCCGGGCTGAGTCACCGCGGTGGGCCTGACCCGAATCCCTTCGCACGATCCTTGCGGGAGTCCGCGGCGAGCTGTCGCACGCGCCCAAGAAAAAAGAGGCCCCGCCTGGGATCTCTCCCCGGCGAGGTCTCTTCGATCGATCCGCAGCCATCGGGCGCTGCGTCATCCACTATGCCCTTGAAGGGGGGCGATGGCGCCCGGGGTTCCATCAACCCCGGGTCCACCGCACGGGACTACCGGTACTGGTTCTTGATCTGACCCCAGCTCGAACGCTCGACCGGGTTCGGCGGCGTGCAGGTCTCGGTGTTGCACACCACGTTAGCACCGAGCCACACCAGCGGGGCCAGGCACCCGGCCTGCGTCGTAATCGTGCAAGAACCCGTCGCGGTGTTGCAGCAGGCGCCCTGCACCGGAGGCTGCACGCAGATGTTCGGTTCGCAAGTACCGTTGAGCAACCAGATCGACGGCGTCGCGCAGTTGGCCGCCGTCGTCACCGCGCAGGTCCCGTCGATGTTGCAGCAGGAGCCGTTCACCGGCGGAGGAGGCGCGCAGTTGTTCGGAGTGCAGTTGGCGAACATCGTCCAGATGCCGGTGCAAGGATCCGCCGGCATGACCGCGCAGGTGCCGTCGGTATAGCAGCAGGACCCATCAGGCTGATCGCACGGGTTGACCGGCGAGCAGACGCTGCCGAAACCCAGCCAGTTGGCCGGGACGAGGAGGCAATCGGCCTGGTTCATGACCACGCAAACACCGGTCGGAGGGCAGCAAGCACCCACCGGTGGCGGGCAGTTGTTCGGCTCGCAGTTCGTGCCGTCACCGGAGTACGTGCCGCTCTGGGCGGCGCACGCGGCTCCGTTCATGACAGAGCAGACGCCGCTCGGGAAGCAGCAGGCACCAGTCGCGCAGCCGACCATCGTCAGGTCGGAGAGCATGCGCGGCTTGATCTGCCAGCCGGTCGTGTACGGCGTCGTGGTGTCGTACTGGTCACCGATGCCGGTGATCGTGAACGGTCCGGTCGGTACCGGCGAGCCGTCGATGTCGGTATCCTTGTCGATG
>CAIMUX010000108.1 GCA_903844735.1 Candidatus Eiseniibacteriota bacterium | reverse complement strand
GGGCGGGACGATCTTCAACGCCTGAAACGCCGGCATCGCTCCTGCCGGGATTTCGTCTCGCAGGCGGTAGCGATGGCCGTTCCCGTCATCGAGCACGACCGCCCGCACCCGGGACAGGCCCTCCACCAACTCGACGAACGATCCGTCAAACGCCTGCTCCGCCAACCGCTGCTTGAGGATCTGGCGCAGGGTGAACGCGAGGAAACAGACGGTGATGTGGCCGCGGACCCGGCGCTCGGTCCAGTGGTAGATCGGGCGAAGCTCAAGCGGCGTCTTCAGCGTCCGAAACGCCTGCTCCACTTGCCACAGTCCCTTGTACGCCGTCGCCGCCTCCGCTGCCGCCATCGCGGTGTTGGTCCGCAACACCCACTTCCCGTCGTAGCGGGCGTCGTCCTCGATCTTGACGCGATCGAGGCGGACCCGGCCACCCTCGGCGCGCACGTAGCGTCTCGCGGCGCCGCGCAACAGACCCGTCACCGATCCCGATGCGAGCTTCTCCTCCAGCGCCGCGACGATTGCTTCCCGCTCTTGACGATCCGTCTCCACTGCCGCGGGGTTCCGACAGACGATGTAACGGTCCGTCGCGTCGGAAGCGCTCACTTCCTTCACTTCGAGGTTGCCGGCAACGACGTGGTAGCGCCCCGGTTGACAGACGACCTCTTGCGCTGCCTTGTTTCGCCGCAGCTTCGTCGCCACCAGGTAGGGCATCCCCGCATCTCGTAGCGCCGCGAGGTTCTCCTCCGACACCATCCCCCGGTCACAGCACAGGATCATCCGGCGGACTCCGAGAGACTTCTGCAAGTAGTCGATCGCGACTCGGAATGCCGCTGGGTCGGCGGTGTTGCCTGGCAAGATGATGTGGGCTACCGGGAGTCCCTCGCGTGTCAGCACCACACCGAGTCCAACTTGGCGGCGGTCACCGCGGTGATCGCGCGAGTACCCAAACGCCGCCAGCTCCTCCGGGTGACTCCCCTCGACGTAGGTCGAGGTGGTGTCGAAGTACAACAGATCCGTGTCGGTGAACAGGTCCCGCTGACGAGCGAACCAACTCGCCTCGATCGCTTCCTTCGTCTCGGCCAGAACGTCAAGCGAGCGGTACAGGTCGTGCAGCTCCAGTCCGTCAAACGGCGCTCCGTACACGTCGTCGGCAAACCGCAACGCCGCACACTTCGATCCTGGATCCACCAGCCGCTGCAGCACCATCAAGTACACGGCATTCGCCTGCCGAGCGGTCAGCCCGACATCGCTCAAGATCGGACCGAACGTCTCCGCCCACAGCCGACCCCACACCAGCGCCGCTCCCCAGACGCGAGTTTCCGCATGGGCCGCGTCGGTGAGGCGGATCCGCTCGATCTCGGCGTAGCGGCTGGCCGTCTCGACGAGCGATCCCAGACCGGCGCGCAACCGCGGATCGTCTGTACGTCCCAACGTGGCAAGGACGCGCTGCCGCGTCTTGCCGTCGACGCGCCGGTTCTCGACCAGCTGGAGGTAGACGGTGACGGAGCCATCCTGGTTGCGGCGCTTCTTCTCGCGAATGAACATGACACCCCATTCTACTGCGAGAACGACAGACAGAGAAGGGGACATACGTCACCAACGTGGCACCACAACGGTGTCGGAAACAACCCTTGAGCAAGCGAAAACCCAGGCCCCTTGGCATCGTGATCCGGAAAACCCCAAGAAACCTGTCAAAGTCGAGTCAGATAGTCGTCGGACTCAGGCAGTGGAGGCTCCGGAGAACCCGGGGCGGTTCAGTCGTCGGTGGCTGCACCCTGATTCCGTTTCTGCACTACTGCGCTGGCCGAACGGAGTCTCCGATCTCAACGGGGAAGTGGCTCTCGACCAGTACGCAGGCCGCGCGGTCGGGGCCGACGATTGCCGCCACCTGGATCAGCGCACGCACCTCATCGACCTTCGATGCGTCGGGCAGG
>CAIMUX010000107.1 GCA_903844735.1 Candidatus Eiseniibacteriota bacterium | reverse complement strand
GTCATGTCCGACGTTCAGGACGAAACCCGGCCGCGAGCGACCGGTTCCGGGGCATCACACCGCCCCCAAGCGCCTCGAAAGGCCCGCTCGCGGAGCCGACGAGGCACATCACGATGGCACCTCGCTTATTCGAGGACTAACTATCGTATCCCTACACAGGAGCAGACCCATGAACCATCGCAATCGTGAAAGCCGGGATCAAACCCGACACCGGGGATGTACCTCAGGCTGCTCCTCGCGGTTGTCCGGGCTCGTCCTCCTAGTCCTCCTGGCCTGGCTCCTCGGCCCTTCGATCCTCACCGCCTACGCGCGGTGGCTCATCGTGCAGGACACGGTAGAGCGGGCCGACGCCGTGGTGGCGCTCTCGGGTGGTGAAGGGGAACGACTGCACGCCTCCATCAACCTGTACAATCAGGGAAAGGCGAGTCGCCTGCTCCTCGTCGGCCCGGCGATCCCACTGCTAAAGGTCTACACCGACAACGACTCGCTCACGATGGGAGAGATCAGGCGACGGATCGCCGTGCGCCATGGGGTGCCTTCCGACTCGGCCATCGTGTCACTGGGCGCCACTTCCACATGGGAGGAGGCGCAGACCACTCTGATGGAAGCACGGGCCCGCGGCTGGCGATCCATCACCGTCGTCACCGACCCGTTCCACACCCGCCGCGCCCGGGCCACGTTTCATAAGACCTTTCACGAGCAGCCGATCCGCATTGCCGTCTACCACACGCCCTTGGAGCACTCGTCATCCAACCCGCGGAAATGGTGGACCCGCGAGCGCGACCTCATGGCGGTGATGACCGAGACGGTCAAGATGGTCTTCTACGCGTATCACCACCATGTCTACCCATGGAGCTGATCGGACCGGATCCGCGGGCCGGCGATCAGCCCTTCCGTGCGATCACATCGTACGAGTGCCACGGCCGATTCCCCTCCAGTGCGGTCGGCCTGAGGCCTTCGCCCTCGGAGAACCACTCCAGCACCAGCGGCCGGCAGAGCGCATGCACCTGCTCTTTGGTGTGAAAAGTCATACCAGGTCTGCCGCTCCACCCGTGCCGGTCACCGAAGAAGTCCCCAGCAAACCGACCGCCCGGACGCAGCGCCCCGACGATCCGCCGCCACAGGCCATCGAGTTCATCGGGGCGACAAAATGGAAGACTGAGCCCGGCCCAGACCAGGTCGCACGCCGGCAGGTCCAACGCATCGAACGGCGCCACTCTCGTTTCCAGTCGATCCACCGATCCCGAACCGGTCGAGTTGCCCAACCGGTCGCGCAGCCGAACTATCGCCTCTTCCCTTGCGTCCACCGCAAGGACTCGCCATCCCCGCGCGAGCAGTACTTCCGTCTCGATCCCGCCGCCGCACCCAAGATCGACCGCCATTCCGGCCCGTGCCTCGGACTCAAGAAGCATTAGAACATGCCGGAGAAGCTCGCGCGGCGGTCGCGAGGCGACAGCTTGGTAATACGTGTCCCACCTGAGGGCGGAAAGGTCGGGCTCCTGCGGCCTCGGGCCGCCGAAGGGGCACCAGGCGTCCGCCCCCCCTTCGCTCCTTCCCTCCCCCTTACTCGTCGCCACGCGATCCCTCCCGGTGGCTACCCGCCTCTGAAGACTGACCCGGGAGATCGCGGCACCGGGCCGACCGGCTCAGGGGCGGCCACGCGGTCTCACCCCGAAGGATCGGGGCCGGTGGCATGGCCGCTTCCGTCGCCGTCTCACGGGTTGCCTGCGGAGATCCGCCTCAGCGTCTCGCGGTCTTCCTGGTGGCTGTCTTGGCGATCTTCTTGGCAATGCCCTTGGCGACTCTGTTTGCGGTCTTCTTCGTAGCCCGCGGCGCTGCCTTCGGTGCCGATCCCTTTGCGACTTTGCCCTGCGCGCTTGTTCCCGCCTTCCTCACGACCGTGCGCGCAGCCCTCCGCGCCACCTGCCGCTTGCCGCCACCCCCCGCGGGGTCGTCCTTCTTCGGGCTGACCTTCTCCTTGAGCTCTTCCATCTGGTCCTTGATCGCTTTCGTCTCCTCGCGGAGCTTCTCCACGGTCTCGCGCAGACGATCGACCTCCTCGCCTTTCTTCAGCGACGCGGAAAGTTCCTCGGCGGCGGCGAGGCACGCTTTGCGCATCTCCGGCCGCGCCGCCGTCTCCCCCTTTTGCTGCAACGCCCCGAGAGCCTCAGGGTGGCCCAGAGCGACGAGAGCGCCGGTGCAACGCTGTTGGATGAGGACGCGCGGATCATCGAGAAACGGTAGCAGCTCGTCGACCAGCCGCGGCGCAAGGTGCGGACGGTTGGCGCCGATCTCGGCAGCAGCCCGGATGGAGTTCACGCGGACGTTCCAGTAGCGGCTGCGATCCCGGGCGAGGGCGAGGATGTCGTCCAGCGCCGACTCGTCGCGGGCTGCGGCCAATCCTTGCACGGCGCCGAGGGCGATGATGTCGTGCCAGTCGCGGCGATCCGCGGCATCGCGAAGTTGCAGCCGCAGCTCCTCCGCCGCATCGCCTCCTGTGCACTTCCCCAACGAGGTGAGGGCGGCCATCTGCACCTGATAGCTGGCGTCCCCCTGGCGCACGAACTCAAGGAGCGCGGTGCCGGCACGTTGATCGCGGAACTGCCCCAGGGCGGACACCACCGCCCTGCGCGCCTTGGCGTTCTCCAGGTCGACGGCCGCGATCAACCCATCCAGCGCCCGCGGTGACCGCACACGCCCGAGGGCAGCCGCAGCCTCCGCCGGCACGCCCCAGAACGGGTCTTCGCCGAGGACGCGGGCGAGAATCTCCACCGCCTTCGTTCCAGCCTCCTCGGAAAGCTGCCGCACCCGGTCGACCCGCGCAAAGACCCGCTCCTCGCGCGTGTTCCCGAGAAGAGCCGCCTCGACCCAGGCGATCGGGGTCTTGATCTTTGTCTCCCTCAGGACCGCCCCCTCAGGATCAAAGAGGACCCACTTCGGCTCCTCCGGTAATTGGAGAAAGAACGTCTCTTCCGCACGCTCCATTTCGAAATCGCGGGTCTGCACAGAACCGTTCGGCATCCGCGCTTCGAGCCGGACCGGCACGCGAAAGACCGGCGTGCCATCCTCGTGTTTCTGCGTCTGCTTCAGGGAGAGCTTCACCCAATGCGCCTTGTCATCCCAGGAGAGTTCGCCCTCGAACACCGGATGACCCGGCGCGAAGATCCACTGGTCGAAGTAGCCGCCGAGACTTTTGCCCGTGGCATCCTCGAAGGAGCGCACTACGTCGATCGTCTCGGCCGTGCCCGGCGCGCAGCGTCTCACGTAGAGCTGCACAGCCTTCCAGAAGAGGTCGTCACCGAGCCGGCGGCGCAGCATATGCAACACCCACCCAGCCTTTGGGTACAGGTGCATGTCGAAGAGCTCGGACGGGAACCCATAGCGAGCGGTCGAGATGGCGCGGCGATACGGCTCGGCCAGGTACGCGTCGGCGTTCAGCACCATTTCGTAGTCGAATTCCTCGCGTCCCTTGTCCCACTCCTTCCACAGAGCCTCGAAGTAGGTGGCAAACCCCTCGTTCAGCCAGGCATGGGTCCAGCTC
The DNA here is from genome assembly GCA_903844735.1 of Candidatus Eiseniibacteriota bacterium. Classification (GTDB taxonomy): domain Bacteria; phylum Eisenbacteria; class RBG-16-71-46; order CAIMUX01; family CAIMUX01; genus CAIMUX01. The sequence continues at coordinate 6,339 of CAIMUX010000107.1, read as the reverse complement.
TTGCAGGTGATGAGGTCGCCGAACCACATGTGCGCCAGCTCGTGCGCCACCAGATCATCGCTGGTGAAATCGATGGCGGCGCGCTCGTCGTGCAGCGTCCCGTCGGTCTGTGTGGTGGCCGAGGCGTTCTCCATCCCGCCGAAGTGGAAGTGCCGCACCGCCACCTGCGCGTACTTCTCGTAGGGATAGGGACAAGCAAGCTGTTTGCTGAAGAACTCGATCATGTCGGGAGTACGACTGAAGGATCGGCGCCCCTCTTCCTCGCGGCCCGGCTCGACCCAGTATTCCACCGGGGTATCGTTCCAGTGGTCCTCGATCTTGTTGAAGACGCCCACCACCATCGACACCAGGTACGAGGGGATCGCCACGCCCTCGTGAAAGTGCCAGGTACGCCGACCGTCGCTCGCTTCCGCCACCCCGCGAAGCGCACCATTGCAGATCACGGCGAACTCCTGCGGTACCGTTACGACCAGCTCCACCGTGAACCGCTCGTTGGGCGCGTCGTGGCAGGGAATCCAGTGCCGAGCGCCTTCGTCCTCGCCCTGGCTCCAGAGTTGCGGCCGGGCATCCGGCTCGTGCTCCTCCGGCCCGAAGAAGAAGAGTCCATCGGCGGGATCGTGCACGCGGTAGGAAATGACGAGCTGCGCGGCTTCCGCGACCGGCTCGGGAAATCGGACGGTCAGCTTGTGGCTGAGGTAGGTGTGCGAGAGGTCACGTCCCGCACCGTCTTTCACCGAGCGGATGTCGAGCTCGCAAGCGTCGAGAGTGATCGTCTCGAACGGCCCGTAGGTGGCGCGCAGCGACTGCGTGCAGACCGCCTCGACCGCCTTTCCCGGCAGATCGGCGGAAAGATCGAGACGAAGGTGCTCGACATCGCAGGTCCGGTCGGGTGCGTACTTCGGGTCCTCCTCCTTGCGCGTCCACTTCCCGGCCGCCCCGTATAGGTGACGACAGACCATGCGGTCCCGCATCCAGCGGGTCCGGTTCCTTTGCTCGCTCAACATGCTGATCTCCTTCCGTCGGTGGAAGCCGCCGCGAAGGCAGTGGCGGCGGCGATCGGTGCCCGCGGACCGGCGGGTCCGGGTGACTATGGTGATCCCGCCCCCGGGATGCGGCAACCCGAAAGTACAGGCGCCTGAAACCTTCGCCCGGAAGCGGGATGATCGGGCCCAAACGATCCGGTCGGCTTGTCGGATCCAAGGCCGTCGCGCTACCCGCCGGGGGAGCGCAAGACGAGGAGGCAGAGCGACGATCTCGGTCTGCGTCCAGAGCCTCTAGCCCTGACGATTCCGGAAGATCGACGCCGCGGTCAAGAGATCCGTGAGAACTTGGAGACGATCCTACCACTGCCGATATCGCGCGCCTGATCGACGTTACAACATACCGTCCGGTGGTGAATTGCAGATGTCGAGAGGCACCTGCATTCGCGGCTTCCGGAGAGCGCGGCTGAATCGTACCATAGCGGAGGATCAGGACGTGTCACACCATACAGAGCCACCGCCGCTGAAGGAGAGTGTTCATGAGCTGGATTCTACGCTGCAGCGCAGCCGCACTCGCCATCGCCATGCTTCCGTTCTTCGCCCGGGCCGAGACGGCCCCGCCCGTGAGTCCGGCCACCGCTCCGGTCGCCGCGCCGGTCGCTGCGCCAACCACCGCGGGGCAGACTCCGCCGGCCGACCCGAAGCCGAGCGTCGTCACCGTCAGCTTCTCCGGATGGCTCGTCTTCAACACTTACTACAACGCGGGTTCGTTCAACACGAACGCCGGTTTCATCGATCAGCCGCTCTACGCCACCCCGGGCGACGGCGGAGCACTCGGAATGAGTGTCAAGCAGACGCGGCTGCGCGCGAACGTCTCTCTCCCGGCGGACGGTCTGCTCGGCAACGCCCGATTGACCGGACTCGTCGAGGGGGACTTCGGCGGTGGCTACGCTGCCGCCGACCTGTCGCAGGCCCTCCCGCGCCTACGACTCGCGTGGATCGCTGCGACCTGGGCCAACCTCGGCGGACTCACCGTCAGGGTCGGACAGGACTGGGGGGTTCTGGAGGGACCCGTCGCCGCCGTATCACTCGGCCACATTACCGTCCCCCGTTTCGCCGGGGCGGGCCAGGTCTTCCGGCGCTCGCCGCAGGTCCGTGTGGAGGGGGAACTCGGCGACCGCGTCGGCGGCACCTACACCGGGGCCGTTCTTCCCAATGGCGACAAACAGGTCGCGGCCGATGGCGTGCTCGTCGGGCTCCGATCGGCGACGCCGGACTTCGAAGGACGGGTTGCGGTCTTCTATCGGACTGAGAAGAAGAAGCACGTCGAGATCGGAATTTCCGGTCACCACGCACAGGAGCGTTGGATCCTGGACGGCGAGGCCAACGCCCCGACCAAGTACCTGGTGAGCCAGGCCGTGGCCGTGGACTACAAGCTCGACCTTCCGTACGTGACCATCCTCGGTTCGGCCTTCAAAGGCGAGAACCTCGACGTTTGGAACTCCGGCGCCGGCCCGGGCATTAGGCGAATTATGTTGGCACCGGACAACAAGAAGCTCCTGGCGGTGACCGGCATTCGCACGAAGGGTCTCTGGAGCCAGCTCGGGGTCACACCGGTCAACGGCCTCCGGCTGCTGTTCGGAGGCGGAGTCGAGACGCCCACGCTGGCCGACCTCGGCGCCGACGCCAACTTCCGGCGCAACCAGCAGCTTTCGGCAGGGGCCGTGGTCTCCGCGGGGGGCCGCTGGCGAGCAGGACTTGAGGTGACCGGGTACCGCACCCGCACGTTCCCGGGTCGGCTCCTCACATCCAGACAAGTCGAGCTCTCGACGCTCTACAGCTTCTGACCCGTCTCTGGGGGACACGGCGGGAGGCACAGTCACCCTTCCGGCCGCGGTCAAAGAATCCCGGCATCGGAGAGACTCACACTGACGGAACCAGGGACCAGATCTCCTCTGCCAGATAGATCGGCAGTGAAATCAGCCGGCAGCAAGGCGCGGGACTGGGCAACTCCAGTTTCTGACCTTACGGGATCGCTGTTGTGATTCGTGGCCGTGTTGTGTCAGCGCCCCGGAGCGGGGCCGGTCTCGATCACCAGAACCGCTCAACGTGCTATTCTGAGCCACGGTCTGGAGCACGGAACAAACCGGATGATGCCGCAGGTTCGTCGTGCGAATCGGCGGATCTTTCCTGAGCGTTGGCTCGTCGCGAATCGCCCATCGAAGAGTCGGAGTAGGAACCATGGTTGCCCATAGCCCCCTCCACAGAACCGGACGAGCGGATTTCCCGCATCCGGCTCCCACCTTAGGTGATGACGCCAAGTCGCCTGAGCGGGTAGGGATGGCAGATGCGCGCAGGGGGCAGCCATCGGTCGATGAGCCGCTTCATGCGCGCCCAGGGGAGGCGGTCTGTCTGACTGCGCCGCCGGAGCGTGCGCATCCAGAGTCGGCCGACCTGGAAGCGGAAGGTGTTCAGCGCGCAGCTGTTTGTGGGCACCCCGTAATATCGGATGTGCCCACCGACCACGCTCCGCAACCATGCTCCCTGCTCACGGATGGGGTCGTGCATGCGTCGCCGAAGTTCAGTCTTGACCTCCTTCAGCTTGGCCTGCAACCGCTTGCGTATCGTCTTCCGGCGCACGGTGAACATTCCGTTGCTTCTCTTCTTCCCGCAGATATGCGTGAAGCCGAGAAAGTTGAACGTCTCCGGCTTCCCCTGACCACGCCGCCTGCGGTTTCCGGTCGCGAAGGGACCGAACTCCAACAGGCGCGTTTTCTCCGGGTGCAGCTCCAGGCGGAACTTCGCGAACCGCTCGCTCAGTTCTCCCTGGAAGCGCTCGGCGTCCGACCGATTCTGGAAGCCCACCACGATGTCGTCGGCGAACCGCACGATGATCACGTCACCGGTGGCTTGCTTCTGACGCCAGTGGTGTGCCCACAGATCGAAGACGTAGTGGAGATAGATGTTGGCCAACAGAGGCGACGCACTGCCGCCCTGCGGCGTTCCCTCCTCCACTCGCAAACGCTTTCCCTCTTCCAGCACGCCCGCGTTCAGCCATTTCTGGATGAGTCGCACGACGCGCCGGTCCGCGATGCGGTGCTCGACAAACTTGACCAGCCATTCGTGGCTGATGGCATCGAAAAAGCCGCGAATGTCCAGATCGAGCACCCAGTTCACCTTCCTCGTCAGGAGTCCGACATAGAGAGCATCCAGCGCATTGTGCTGGCTGCGCCCGGGCCGGAACCCATAGGAGAACCCGAGGAAGTCGGTCTCGTAGACCGCGTTCAGCACCTCAACCGTCGCCCGCTGGACGATTTTGTCTTCCAGCGCAGTGACTCCGAGCGGCCTCTGCCGCCCATCGGCCTTGGGGATGTACGCTCGACGGACCGGCTTCGCCCGGTAGGCTCCCCGCTTCAGCCTTTCGGAGAGATCCTGGAGGTTTGGTCCCAGGTTCTCCCCGTAGTGCCGCCACGTCTCGCCGTCCACTCCCGGGGCCGCGTTCTTCTTCAGTCCGAAGTAGGCCAGCTCCAGGCGGACCGGGTCATAGATGTGGTGCAGGAGCGCGGTGAACCGCATCTTCCCGTCTCTTCTGGCTTGTTGACGTACCCGCTCCAGCGCACTGGGCGCGTCAGTCCGGCACTGGGTCCGGGACGCGATTTGCTGGCTCGGGTTCCCTTTGGCCGGCCCCCTTCCCTCCACCACCTCCTCGGCTGGTCGCCCAGCTTCGTTCGGCGGCTTCCCCGGTACTACGGGGCCGTCCGACTTCCCAGGGTCGTACATCATCGGCGTACGCCTTTCGGCTTCCCGATGCGTCCCTCGGCTCCATCAGCCGCGGGAGGCCCTGGGATCTCCCGGTTCCCATGCGAGGTGATTCCGAGCGTGCACGGGGTCTCTGACCGCGCAGGGTCCGGGCACGTCTCGCGATATCGACATGCCCGGTGTGGCCTTCCGCTTGCTCCTACGGCGTCGGCACCCTGGAGGAATCCAATTACGCGGCTGAATACCCGGCCCGCCCGTACCCCTGCCGACGCTTCGGCGTCGTCCTCGCAGACGACTCCGCACGGCGCGGGGCCGGTATGGGTCGCTAACCCTTTACCGTATGACTCTTTCATTCACTTCACCTCGCCGGTTTGACCGGCGCACAGGAGCAGAGACATGTCCAAGACGTCGGCAGCCCTCACAGCCATCCTCGTGCTGGCCGCCCTGACCACCGCGGCCCGGGCGGACCTCACCATCCAGTCGACCGTGAGCAGCCAGGGGCTCGTCGGCCTGACGAACATGGAGGGGACGCAGACCCAGGCAATCGCGGGGGACGCGGCCAAGACGCAATCCAACATGCGGATGACCAACAAGCTGATGAAGATGCTGGGAGGCGGCAAGCCTCAGGATACGGCTGAAATCATTCGCCTCGACATGGAGCTCTTCTGGGACGTGAACAACAAGGACAAGGAGTACAAAGAGCGGACCTTCGCCGAGGTGCGCCAGGAAATGGAGAAGGGGCTGAAGGACGCGGAGAAGGAGCGGGCCAAGTACGAGAAGGATCATCCCGGCGAGGCCGACAAGCTCCAGACCGAGGTGAAGGTCGAGGCCACGGGGAAGACACAGCAGATCGCCGGATACGAGACGGCCGAGACCGTCGTCTCCATGCTGGTCTACGGCAAGAACGCCGAAACGGGCGAAAAGGGGGCGATGAAGCTGACGATGGACCTCTGGCTGGCCCGGGATGTCCCCGGGGCAGAGGATGTTCAGAGGTTCTACTCGGCTTTGGCCACCAAGCTCGGCTTCACCGGTCACGGCCAGCAGAGCATGGAGGGAATGCTGGCCGCGTTCGGCGTCGACCCGCGGGATCTGTACAAGCACACGAAAGATCTTCAGGGAATGTCCCTGATGTCGACGGTGACCCTGGGTATGGAGGGCGAGCCGGCGGCCGGCGGAGACAGTCCAGCGAAGGTCGCGAAGGAGAAACCGGCAAAGGAGCCGGAACCGCCGGAGGCTTCGGATTCGGATGCCAAGGCACAGGTGGCCAAGAAGCTGGGCGGGCTCTTCGGCAAGAAGAAGGACAAGGATGCATCAGCGGATCAGGCCGAGCAGGGCGGCAAGAAAGAGGTACCGGCGGGACCGTCCTTCCTCATGCAGTTCACGAGCACGGTGACCAAGGTCTCCTCGGGAGCGGTGGCCGCATCGGAGTTCGAGATCCCCGCGGATTTCAAGAAGAAGTAGGTTATGGATCGACTTCTGTTGATCAAGACACGCGGACGGGCCTGACAGCAGCTTCCGGGATCGGTCTCAGGTGGTCATCGGCCGGAGTTCGGGCGGTCTTCACGCGTGTGCGGGGGTGGCAATGTCGGGCGCGACCTAC
>CAIMUX010000106.1 GCA_903844735.1 Candidatus Eiseniibacteriota bacterium | reverse complement strand
GACCCGAACCCGTGCGCCCAGCCGACCGGTTCCTGCTGCGCTGCGGATGGCACCTGTACGGTGACGCTGCAGACCTCCTGCACGGGGACCTGGACCATGTTCGGCGTCTGCGACCCGAATCTATGCCAGCAGCCGACCGGCTCCTGCTGCGCCCCCGCGGGAGCCTGCACCGTGACGACCGAGGCCGGGTGCCTGTCGCCGAGCACTTGGCAGGCTGCGGGATCGGACTGCTCGCCGAACCGGTGCGTAGCGACGGCGGCGTGCTGCGCGCCTACGGGCAGCTGCACGGTGACGACCCAAGCGGGGTGTACGCCTGGGAGCACCTGGCAGGCCGCGGGGACAAACTGCTCACCAAGTCCCTGCGTAGCGACGGCGGCGTGCTGCGCACCCACGGGCAGTTGCACGGTGACGGCTCAGGCCGGATGCACGCCTGGGAGCACCTGGCAAGCCGCGGGGACGAACTGCTCACCGAATCTCTGCGTAGCGACGGCGGCGTGCTGCGCACCTACGGGAAGTTGCTCGGTGACGACCCAAGCGGGGTGTACGCCTGGGAGCACCTGGCAGGCCGCGGGGACGATCTGCTCACCAAATCCCTGCGTAGCGACGGCGGCGTGCTGCGCACCTACGGGAAGTTGCACGGTGACGACCCAAGCGGGGTGTACGCCTGGGAGCACCTGGCAGGCCGCGGGGACCAACTGCTCGCCGAACCGGTGCGTGGCGACGGCAGCGTGCTGCGCACCCACGGGCAGTTGCACGGTGACGACTCAGGCGGGATGTACGCCTGGGAGCACCTGGCAGACCGCGGGGACGATCTGCTCACCGAACCCGTGCGTAGCGACGGCGGCGTGCTGCACCTCGGCCGGCACCTGCACCGTGACTACCGAGGCGGCATGCGAGTTGCCGAGCATTTGGCAGGCTGCCGGAACGAATTGCTCGCCGAACCAGTGCCCGCAGCCGCTGCCGACTGGCGCTTGTTGCAGCATCGGCGCGGGCGCCTGCACGATCACGACACAAGCCGCCTGCCAGTTCTCGTGGCTTGGGGCCGACGTGGGCTGTGAGTCCTGCGCACTGCTGACTCCTGTGTGGTCGGGCTACCTTGACGCAGCTTCGGGGGCTTGGCTACCGACGGCCGTGCTGGAGGTGGGAGCCCGGTACCACCTTGTGGCAACGGGGCAATCACGGATGGGCTTTGACCATCCATGGACCGATTGCGATGGCTGCTACTCTCCCGGCGACTGCTATGGGCCGTTACCAGCAAATTGCGGCTGTCCCGGGCCAGGGCTCAACGGTGCCGGGGTCGTAGGTCGACTCTGCGAGGTTGTTCGGAACGTATCATGTGACACATCCATCGAGCCCTCCTGCTCGGGGGTGTTTGAGCTGATTCTGAACGATGGCTGGGGCTCGTTTGGCGACAATGACGGGGGTTATGACATCACCATCTACCGCGTAGAGTGATGCTCCCAACGGACCGATGAAGGGTGCCCCTCGTCCTGCGAGCGAAGCAGGCGAGCAACGTCAGGCCCGGAAACGGAGAGTGTTCCGCAAACCGTTCGGCTCGGGGACCCGTATCTCTGGTTTTCGAACTCACGTGCCCCGAGTGGTTAACGCAGGTCCCGGTTGGGAGAGCTGACAGTGTCACGCCATATCCGCAACGGACGCAGAGGATTGCGCTGGGCTCGGGAGCGGGCGGACTCTCTTATTCGAGACGGCGGAGAACGGCGATCGGGGCTGTTTGCCCGATTCGGCCTCTCAGACGGCGAAACTCTTTCCTTCTCGATTCTTTGTTTCGAAGTGGTGGATGCATGCGTCTACGGCTCGCGGTTGCGAGGTGGCTCGCATCACATTCTGGGCCTGCCGCGGATCATGACCGAGTGGGCCCCTTCCGAGACCGGCATTGACATTCACCCGGGCGCCCACATCGGCAAGTCGTTCTTCATCGACCATGGGACCGGCGTGGTCATCGGCGAGACGACCGACATCGGCGAGAACGCGAAGATCTACCAGGGCGTGACCCTCGGGGTCCTCTCATTCCCGAAGGACGAGCGCGGCAAGATCATCCGCGGCGCGAAGCGGCACCCGACGCTCGAGGAAGGGGTGGTCATCTACGCCGGGGCGACAATCCTCGGCGGGAACACGGTCATCGGCCAAGGCGCGGTGATAGGCGGCAACACCTGGGTTACCGATTCGGTGCCACCGTCCAAGAAGGTGCTCAACGAGACGAAGTCGGTCCGCATCGATCGAAACGGCAGGAAAGCCTGACCGGCAGACCGGTTCAGCCTCGCTGGTTTTCCACGGCGGGTCCGGTCGCGACCGAGCATCACGGCGCGCGGGCCGGATCGGGAAAGCCGTGAAGAAGGGCACACGCCAGCCCCAGAGCGATGGGCGCCGGCATTCGCACGTGAATCGGTGGATTCTCATGGAGTTGCTACGGCCGCTGGGACCCCGGCGTGAGTCAAAGGGAAAGTGCAGCGGCGTGGTCGAGGGCTTGGTAGAGGATACTACGCGGCATCCCTACTCTCCGAACTTCACCGGCGCCAACTCCCTCACCGGTCCCAGGCCAAGGCTGTCCAACGGTTCGCCGAACTTCGCCGGGTCGCCGAGGACAAACACCACCATGGAATCGGCCGGAATGACATAGCGCTCCGCCGCCCGCTGCAGGTCCTCCTGGGTCGCCTCCAGCAGGCGCTGCAGGTGGCGCTCGTGAAAGTCATCCGGCCGGCCCCGCATCACCGCACCGACCTTGCGCGAAATGAGCGCGGCAGATGTTTCACTGGAACTGATCTCGCCGCCGACCTGGAAGACCCGGGAGGACTCGAGCTCCTCCTTGGTAAACGGCCGGGTCTCTATCCCTTGAGTTTCTTCGAGCATCGCGCGCAGGAGCGGGATCGTGGCGTCGCCACGGCCGGATCCCAGGCCCTGGAGGGTAGAGACCTTCTCGCCCACGTTCAGCATCACACCTGCCCCGTAGGAGAGTCCCTCGGCCCGCACCCGGTAGAAGACGCGCGTCCAACCCAGGGCGTAGCTCAGGATCTGGGCCACGGCATAGTCGGGGGAGTCGTCGTCTAAGTCCCGGATCACCCGGCCGAGCCGGACCTGGCTTTGTTCATAGTCACCGCGAAGCAGGTAGACTCCGGGCTCGGGATGCGGCGTCCAGACTTGTAGGACCGGGGGCGTGGACGGTCCCGGGGCCGACCAGTCCCGGCAGAGGCGGTTCAGCAGAGCCAGCATCTCCGTCCGGTTGAAATCCCCGCTGACACCGAGGACGGCGTTCTTGGGCCGGACGAAGCGGGCGTGCAAACGGCGGAGATCCTCCACCGTGACGCCCTCGATCTCCGCACGCGTCTCCAGATGAGAGGATGGGTGTTCCCGGCCCATGATCAGCCAGTTGAACCGTTGGAAGGCGATGGCACTCGGATCGTTGTTGATCTCCTGCAGTTCTTTCAGACGATTGGCCTTGGCGCGGACCAGACGATCGTCGTTGAACGCAGGATGCAGCACCACCTCGCGCCAAAGGGGGACGGCCCGTTCGAGGTCCTCGCTGCTCAGGCTGAGTGAGACCTGGCCGGTGCGGTCGTCGGTCGATGCGTACATGGATGCGTCGAGGGCGGTCAGGAGCTCATCCAGGGAATCCGGGCGGATGGTCGCCGTGCCGCCGTCCCGCCAAAGGGCGCCGAGGAGCCCGCTGGCAGTGTGGTCTTCCCGCGGCAGATAACGCGTCCCCATGTGAAACTGGATCGTCAGGTCGCAGATCGGCAGATCGTGGTTCTCGTAAAGCAGAACCGGAATGCCGCAGGCAAGCGTGTCTCGTTCCACCGCGAGCGGCGTGAACTCCAGCGGGGCGGGTTTCAACTCGTGGGGGTGCCTGGCTGTGTCGGCCCGCGCGGAGAAAACCACCGTCAGAACCAAGAGAAGGAGGAGGAGCCCGCCCACCGCGGACCGTCGCGGAACAGCGCGATTGCCGGAACCGCGGCTTCCATGGGAACGGTATCCGGCCGCTGACAGCCGCCTGTCCGGGCCTGGCGCCGGGACGGTGCGGCAGGCTCCCTGATGCGCGTTCATCGTCCGCCTCCTGTCTGGTCCTGGGCGGCCTCTCCCGGTTCAAGGTAGATGATCGTTGCATGATCCTTGGTGAAGAGCGTCCGTGCCAGGTCAGTCACCTCCTCCACGGTCACACTCTCGATTTCCCGCCTTCGCTCCAGCCAGCGGCGCCAGTCTCCGTCGAGCGCCTGGCCGGTGCTGAGCCCCTCAGCCAGGGCCGCGTTGGTGGCCAGCCCGCGGTAGAACCGCTTGCGACGGGATGCCTTGATCTCGTCGAGTTTTTCCCTGGTCACCGGCTCGCTCACAACCCGGGCCAGTTCCTCCCAGATCATCTCCTCGACCCGCTCATTGGTGAACCCCTCGAGAGGCGTCGCATGGACGGCAAAGAGCCCGGCATCGCGGCCGTCCACCCCGGCGTCGGCCCAGACGCTGCGGGCGGCCTTTTCCTTCGTGTCGAGACGTCGATCGAGGCGGCTGGTGATGTCTCGGCTCAGGACATCCGCCAGAAGTTCCGCCACCATGGAACGACGATCCGACCGCTCGAAGCTGTGAAAGCAGAGTGTCAGCTCGCGCTCTGTGCCTCGACGAAGCACGCCCCGGCGCAGGCCGGTCTGCTCCGGCTCCACGGTGCCGACATCCGAAGGCGCGGGGCCGGCCGGAATATCGCCAAAGTAATCCCGGATCATCTTCCGGGCCACCTGGGGGTCGAAATCCCCGACCAGGACTCCGACGGCGTTGCCGGGTGTGTAGTAGGTGTTGTGAAACTGCTCGGCCGCTTCCTGGGTGAGCGTTTCCAGCTCGCTCATGTACCCGATCACCGGCAGGCGATAGGGATGGGCCGTGTACGCCAAGGCCTGTCCGAGCTCGCCGGCGACATAGGCCGGCTGATCCTGACTCTGTCGCCGCTCCTCGATTACGACGTCCCGTTCACGGTAGAACTCGCGGAAGGACAAGCGCTGGATCCGCTCGCTCTCCATGAGCATCCAGACTTCGAGTTCGCCGGACGGAAGATCGGCCAGGTACTCGGTGAAGTCGCGGGATGTCCATGCGTTGTAGTTGAACGTGTATTCGTCATAGACGCGGGGGAACTCCATCGGCACGGTCAACGCTATCTGCCGGTCGGTCAGCCTCTGCAGCTCTTCGCGCAACTGCTTGATGAGAACCGAATCCCCGGCCGCCCGTCGACGGACCTCCCGGGCCAGAGCGGAGCCGACGGCCGAGACGCTATCCTGTACCTGCATTTCCGCGGTGATGTCGCGCGTTCCGATCCGGTCGGTTCCCTTGAACGCCATGTGCTCGAACATGTGCGGCAGACCGGATTGGCCGGTGGGGCTGTCCATGTTGCCGACGCGAAACCGGATGCGCCCGGAGACCATGGGCAGACCGGGGCGCGGAAGGAGAAGGAAGAGCATCCCGTTCTCCAGCCGGAACTCCTCGACGCGGTCGAAGATCGCGGGCCGGGCGAAAGGCGGAGTGGGAGTGGCGGGCGGCGGAGTCGAGCCGGCAGAAGCCACGCCCCCGGCCGCCAGCCAGGCTGGTGGAGCACAGAGGAGGGCAACCGTTGCCAGAACCGGAACCGCGATCCGTAGGCGCCCGGCGGAAAGAGGATGCGCCAGATTCAACCGTCTCACACTGACCTCCTGCTCCATGCATTCATCTCGATGGCCGGGTCGGAACCGCCCGAGCACCAGCAGGCGGGGATGATCATTCTTGGGCCTGTGGGCGTCAAGGTCCCGTGGATTGACTGGCCTCGGGAATCGGGCTTCGGTGTTCGGGCCTCGTTCCCTACCTGAGTAGCAACCCCATGCCCGCGCCTCGCCTTCCGTCGGCGCCGGTGTCGAAGCGGCGGCGCCCATCCCGCCGGACTGGCTTGCCGAGTTCGAAGCCGCGGCAAGCCCGGAGCGATCCCCTACTTCAGCGCCTCTCCCCCCCCGAACTCCCGGTCGGGCCGCAGCTCTTCAAGTACCTCGCGGTCGCCATCGGTGAGCTGTTCGGTCACCATCCGAGTGACGAGCAACCCCACGCCCGGACCAAGCATGTACCCCTGTCCGCACATCCCTACGGCGTGGATGTACCCCTCCAGCTCGGGCCCCGGACCGATGATCGGCGAGCCATCGGGGGTCATCGGGTAGAGTCCGCGCCAGGTTCGGCGGACCTTGATGTTGGCCAATTTGGGCACGAGGTCGACCATGCGCCGCGCGATCATCGGCAAGAATGTCGAGGTTTCACGGCGGTCGGTACCGACCACCGGCGGTTCTGGAGTTATACAGAAGACGATCTGCCCGGGTTTGTGCTGATAGAAATAGTAGTTCTTCGATCCCTCGAACGGCCGGATGTCCACGAGCATGGGACCAAGGAACGGAGCCACCGGCTCGGTGATTCCCGCCTCATGGCTGTCCGGCACGACCGGAACATCGATTCCCGCGGCCTGAGCCAACGAACGGGCCCAGGCGCCTCCGGCATTGATGACGGTGGAGGTGGCATAGCCGCCGCGATCGGTGCGAACGCCCGCCACCCGCCCGCGCCTCCGGATGATTCCTGTAACGCGCTCGCCGAAGCGAAACTCGACGCCCAGCGCTTGCGCCCGCTGAAAGAAGCCGACGCTGCTGAGGAGCGGTGAGGCGCTCCCGTCATCGGGTGAAAAGGTGCCGCCGCGCAGCTCCCCGGGATTCAGATCCGGCACCGCGGCCAACATTTCGGCGCGATCGACCCAGCGAATGTTCAATCCGTGTCGCTGCTGCACAAGGAGCAGCTCCTTGAGTTCCTTCTCCTCACGATCTCGGTAGGCAACGAAGGCATAGCCATTGGCCTGCCACTCCAGATCGTGACCGTACATCTCTTTCCAGGTGGAGAAGATCCGCAGCGAGTCGAGGCAGAGGCGGATCTTGGCGGGTTGCGAGTGGGTGGCGCGAATTCCGCCGATGGCCGCCTTGTTGCTGCCCTGCCCCGGTCCGGGAAACTGATCAATAACGAGCGGCTTCAACCCGGCCTGGGCCAGAGAGACAGCCGTGGGTAGCCCCACACTGCCGGCTCCGACGACGATGGCATCGTAAACCTGCGTGCTCATCACAGACCTCCCCGGTGGGCATCCGTGGCATGCGACGCCTGTTCATCACGCCGGGGTCCGGCGCCGACCGGTACTCCCGCGAAGGCGCCGAGCGGCACCTCCATGAAGAGTGGCCGCACAACCTGCGCCGTCACCTCGGAGGGTGCGATCCCCTCCTCGCGAAAGATGCGCAGGATGAGGCTCGGGCAGGTCTTGCCGCCACAGGCGCCCATGCCCGCGCGGGTAGCTGCCTTGAGATGGTTGAGGTCGCGCACCCCCGCGCGCACGAGGGCGCGGACGTCTCCCGCGGTCACGCGCTCACAGCGGCAAACGATCTCGTCATCGTCAGTTCGCTCCTCCGTTGGCGCGGGCTCGGCGACCCACGGTTCCTGCACGCGGATCCCGGCGATCCGTTTGGCTATCTCCATGGGTGCCCGCACGCTCACGAGGAGTGCCCGGTCGGCCGATCGCGGCGCGCGCACCCGCTCGACCCGGCAGTTGCCCAGGATCTCTCCCTCGGTGTCGAGGACGGTGACGGTGTCGCCCGCCTTGATGGATGTCGAGGCGAACTCGTGGGGGATGGTGACGATCGGGTTGTGTGCGTCCGGCCGGCAGTCCACGAGGGTGATGGCGAGCCCGGGGCAGACGGCCACGCATTGCTGGCAGGCGATGCAGTCGTCGCCGCGGAACTCGGGCAGTCCCATGATCTCGTCTCCCTCGATGACGATCGAGTGCTGGGGGCAGATCGAGGTGCAGGGGTTGCAGGGGATCTCCTGCGCGCAGTGAAAGACAGGGAAGGCTCCCGTCGTGGATTCGGGGATGTCTTCGGTGACGGCGGCGCCGGGGCGCGCCTTCAGGACTTCCGCGGTGCGGTGCCACTCCGGCGGGACCTCGCCGACATCGCGGCCGAGGGCGCGGGCGATCTCCAACCCGCGGATGCGGCCGGTGAACATGGCGGCGGAAGCCTCGGCGATCTCCTCAGCGTCCCCGGCGGCGTACGCCGGCAGTCCGAACTCGCGCGCCTTCCGGTAGAACTCGTCGACCGGGTCGAGCCCGACCGCCACCAACACCGTGTCGCAGGCGAAGGTCGCCTCGGTGCCGGCGATCACGCGCCAGTCCGGCCCTATCCGGGCCATGGTGACCGACTCCACCTCGTCGAGGCCGTTGGCGCTCACCACGGTGTGGGATGTATGGATCGGCACGCCCATGCGGGCGAGCTTGTCCTTGTGCACCTTGTACCCGCCGCAGTCGGGCAGTGCCTCGCAGAGCCCGACCACCGCGATCCCGGCCTGGAGTGCGTGATAGCCGGCGATGAGACCGACGTTGCCGCCTCCCACGATGAAGAGCCTGCTGGTGGGGCGAACCAAGTCGCGGTTGACCAGGGTCTGGAAAGCACCCGCGCCATAGACGCCGGGCAGCGTGTTGCCGCGGAAGACCAGCGATTTCTCCCGAGCGCCGCTGGCCACGAGGAGGATCTGCGGGCTGATCACGCAGTAGTGCCCCTCCCGCAACACGCCGACGCGCCGGTCGGAAAAGACCGCCAGGACGGTGGAGTTGATCCATGTCCGCACGTTCTCGTGACGGGCTACTTCCTGCTCAAGCTTGGTGGCGATGTCGATGCCGCGGGTTCCGGCGTGGCAGGCGTCGATGGAGCCGAAGAACTTGTGCGTTTGCAGGACGAGCTTTCCGCCCACGCGGTGTTTGTCATCGACGATGAGGGTGCGCACGCCGGCCTTACCCAGCTCCACGGCGGCGGAGAGTCCCGCGGGGCCGCCGCCGATGACGAGGCATTCCACCTCGACCGTCTCGATCGGCTCCATGCGCGGGACCGCGGAGCCGGGGCCGCCCGAGATCGGAGGAAGTGTGGGGTGGCCGGTCATCGGCTCGATGCGCATCCCCGGTGCGACCGGGGTCATGCAGGATTTCACAGGAAGTCCGTCGGCCATGACGCTGCACTGCGCGCACTGGCCGTTGGCGCAATAGATTCCCAACGGAGCGCCGTCCCGGGCATGCCACCCGAAGGTGCGGATGCCGTGGGCGAAGAGCGCGGAGGAGATCGTCTCGCCCTCGAACGCTTCCAAGGGTTGGCCGCTCCAGGTGAACTCAATGGAACGCCGGTCAGGAACCGGTAGAATGGGATGCTCGCGAATCCGACAGTCCGCCACGACAACCTCCTCCACACTCGCCCGTGCCGGAACCCGGGCTGTCCGCGGTGGCGCGGACCCGCATATTGCGCCGCGAAACCTCGATCGAGAGTACGCCCCGGTCCCCGTTCCGGTGTATGCTTTCTTTGATTTCGCCAGGGGGAGACCCGCTTCGGTTGCGCCGCGAGGTGGCGAGCCGGAGTCGGGGCCAAGAGTCGGAGTCGTGACGCAGAGCCGCGAGTCGGCGTCCGGCTACAGGGCCGAGGGGTGGAGAGATGGATGACTTGGTGGTTGTGTTTCGTGCCGCCGGCCTATCCGAAGCGGAAATCATCAAGGGGTTTCTCGAGTCGGCGGAGATTCCGGTGCATCTCAACTATGAGAGTGCGGGGGCGGTGTACGGGCTGACCGTGGATGGTCTCGGAGAGGTGCGGGTCAAGGTACCTGCCGAGTTCGCCCCCCTGGCGCTGGAACTGCTGGAGGAACAATTGAAAGACGGCCCTCAGCACGCGGGAATCCTGCGTCTGCGCGCGCGGCGCCCCGGTGGCGATGACCCTGATGTGGCCTGAGGGGGGCGGGGGCGACTCCGACGGAATTCATGAACCAGAAGAAGGCGACCCTCCTGGCGCTTTGTGCGGTCCTCCTGTGGTCCACCGTCGCCTCGGCGTTCAAGCTCTCGCTGCGTTTCCTACGTCCTGATCCTCTGCTCTTCTGGTCGGCGTTGGCGTCCACCCTCGTGCTGGGGATTGCCTTGGGCGCGCAGCACAAGCTGGGAACGGCGTTCCGTGTGACCCGCCGCGAGCTTCTGCTCTCGGCGTTGCAGGGGTTTCTGAACCCGTTCCTCTACTACGTCGTTCTCTTCCGCGCCTACGATCGCCTGCCCGGACAGATGGCCCAGCCTCTGAACTACACATGGGCGCTGGCCATCGCCCTCCTCTCGGTACCGATGCTCAAGCAGAAAATCCGGCCCGCGAGCTTCTTCGCCCTGCTGGTGAGCCTGTTCGGCGTGGTGGTGATCTCGACGCGGGGTGATCTGCGTACGCTGAGGGTGGAAGAGCCGCTGGGGGTGGGCCTGGCGGTGGGCAGCTCGCTCATTTGGGCTCTTTACTGGATCTTGAACCTGCGCGACCGGCGCGAGGCGCCGGCGAAGCTACTCCTGGGGTTCTGCTTCGGGACGGCCCTTACGCTGGTTTTCTGCCTGGCCACCCGTGCGCCGCTTGCGCTGCCGCTCCCCGGGGCGCTCGGCGCAGCCTACATCGGGATCTTCGAGATGGGGTTGACCTTCCTGCTCTGGTTGAACGCGCTGCGCCTCTCACGGACCACCGCCGCGGTGTCGAACCTGATCTTCCTCTCGCCTTTCGTCTCGCTCTTCCTGCTCCGAGCGGTGGTGGGAGAGCCGCTGCACCCCTCGTCGTTTCTCGGTCTGGTGGCGATCGTGGCGGGGATCATCTTGCAGCAACGTGCGACGCCTTCCCATCGAAGGTGACCGCCTTCCACGCGGAGATGGCGGTGCACGGTCGCTACGGGCAGCCGTGCCCCGACTGCGGAGCGCCGGTGCAACGAATTGTCTATGCTCAGAACGAAGCCAACTACTGCGCGCCTTGCCAGACCAAAGGGCGTCTTTTCGCCGACCGTGCCCTTTCGCGACTGCTCAAGCGCGATTGGCCGCGAACCATTGAAGAGTTGGAAGGGAAGGGCCCTTGACGTGCCTCGGGGGGGCGGGCTAGCGTCCTGGCGCGCGCCTTCGGATCGAGGCGCGCGGGGGAGGGTGTGGGGATGACGCCGTTGCTTGGGCAGAGCCGCGGGGAAGCGTTGAAGCCGGCGGTGCGGCGGGTGCCGGTCTTGCTCATGGCGGCGGGACGTGCGGTTGCCGTGTGGATCCTGGCATTCGCCGCTCTGGCTGATCCGGGGTCCAGCCTCGGGTCTCGATCGGCCTTGGTATGCCCGGTTCCGGGTGACAACCTGGTTCTGACAAGGAGGCTCGTCGGCGCTCGGAGCGGACGGGGTAAACGAAGCACAGACGGCCCGATCGGCGCCGACGTTCGCACAGGATGGGACTACCGATGAACGCACTCAGCGTGCTCCTGGCCGTCAGTCCGGTCCTCGTCATCTTTCTGCTCCTTGTCTGGAGGCGGATGGCGGCGGACCTCGCCGGTGTCATCGGGCTCATTGTGACCGCGGCGGTGGCGTGGCTGTACTTTCACACGGCCCCGACGGTGGTGGTTCGCTCCGCGCTCGCGGGCATGATCTCGTCGTTTCCCATCAGTCTGATGGTGGGTGCGAGCATCTTCCAGATGACCTACATGCTCGAAGTGGGCGCGGTGCGACGCATCGTGCTGGCCATGAAGTCGGTCTCGCCGAAAGATCGCGTGGCGCAGATCCTGATGATCAATGTCGGGTTCGGGACCCTCGTGACCGCGCTGGGAGCGACGCCGGTGTCGATCCTGCCGCCGATCATGCTGGCGCTCGGCTACTCGAGTTATGTCGCCATCGCCTTGCCTGCCATCGGCTATGACAGTCTTTGCACCTACGCGCTCCTCGCCATCCCGGCCGTCGTCTTCACCGACACTTTGGGGCCGCTGGTCAAGGGCGCGGGGATCACCCTGACGTTGCAACAGGCCGGGCTCCTTTTCGCTCGGTTCATCCCGCTGGTGTCGACCTGCATCGCCCTCGGGATGTTCTGGATCGTGGGACGCTGGCGGATGGTGCTGCGCGGATTGCTGCCCGCGGTGCTTACCGGGGCGATCGCGGGTTTGGCCTGCTGGGGAATGGCGCTGGTGGATCTCGTACCGTTGACCGGCGTGGTCGCGGGCGCGGCGATCATTCTGGCCTTCGCGGTCCTCTTGAAAATCCGCCGCCTGCCGGTCTGGTCCGAGCAGGTCCTGACTTCCGAGGAGACGGAGACGAAGCGGCGCATGGGGTTGCTTCGGGCGGCCAGCCCTTGGCTGTTGTTGTTGGTCTTCGCTGTGCTGGTGAATTTGAAGTCGCTTCCGTTCCACCACTGGCTTTTTGTGAAGTTGCCGCTGGCTGTGCCTGTCATCCCGGGGCGGCCGACCGCAACACGCGCGCTGTGGCAGGCCTACACCTGGGTACTGATGGCGACCTTCCTCTCCGCGGCCTGGTTTAGGCCCACCGCGGAGCAGTGGCGCGCCATCGTCGCTCGAACGCGCACGCGCGCCCCGCGGCCGGTCCTTGCCGCCGCTGTGTTCTTCGCGATAGCCTACGTCATCGATCAGTCGGGGAAGGTGTGGAGCGTGGGTGCGAGCAGCCCGGCGTGGGTTCTACCTCCGGACAGACAGAACATGGTACAGGTGCTGGCGACCGCCGCGGCGCAAGGGTTCGGTTCGATGTACGGCCTAGCCGCTCCGTACCTCGGACTTCTCGCCGGCTTCATCTCCGGGTCCGAGACCAGCGCCATCGCCATGCTGAGCCGTTTCCACATGGAGACCTCACGGGCGCTGGGAAAGCCGACGCAGGTCGGACTTCTTCTGGCCGCGGCGAGCGCCGTGGGCGGAGGGCTCGCCTCGGTCATTTCGCCGGCCAAACTGCAGAACGCAGCCGCGATCATCGATCGCATCGGTGAAGAGGGAAAGGTGCTTCGCACGACCATCGTGATCAGCCTCGCCATCACGCTCGTCACGGCGATCGCCACTCTGTTCTGGGTGCGGTAGCGGGACTGTCGGGAGGCTCAATCGTGAGACTGTCATCTCTGAGCGCGTTCTTTCCCGCCTACAACGAAGAGTCCAATCTCGTCTCGATGTACGAGTCTCTGAGTGCAACACTGCCGCAGGTCGCCGCCGAGTACGAAATCATCATCGTCAACGATGGCAGCCGGGATGGTACGGGGGCGATCGCGGATCGCCTCGCGAAGGAGGACTCCAGGGTTCGGCACATCCGCCATGAGACAAACCGTGGGTATGGCGCAGCCGTGGCCACCGGGTGCGAGGCGAGCCGGCACGAGTACCTCTTCTTCACGGATGGTGACAACCAGTTCGACGTCTCCCAGATCTCGCTTTTCGTTCCGTTCGCGGCGGAGTTCGATGCGGTGATCGGATACCGCATCAACCGACGGGATCCCTTCATCCGTGTGTTGAACGGGCATGCCTGGAACCGCTTGGTCGGCTGGATGTTCGGCTTGCGCGTCAAGGACATCGACTGCGCTTTCAAGCTCATTCGCAGGAGCGCTCTGCCGGCCGGTCGCTTGGAGTCCTCGGGTGCCATGGTCAGCACCGAACTGCTGGTCAAGTTAGTCCGGGCCGGGTGCTCCATCCGGGAAGTGGGTGTTCGCCACCGACCTCGCGTCGCCGGCAAACAAACGGGGGCAAATCCACGAGTGGTCTTGCGCGCGTTCAGGGAACTCTATGCCTTCCGCCGGAAGCTCAGAAGGGAAGGTCCATGAATCGATATCTGTACTTGTTGCTGTCGGCCGTGGCCGCGAGCATCGGCCAAGTCCTGTTCAGAAAGGGCGCCATGGCGCCGGCGGTTCGTGGCGACGGGACGATCTTTCGGTCGGTGGTGGCCCTGGTGCTGAATCCGACCGTGTTTCTCGGACTGCTGCTCTATGGCCTCAGCACCGTGCTCTGGCTTCTGGGGCTGTCGAAGATTCCCTTGAGTGCTGCGTACCCGTTCACGGCTCTGACTTTCGTGCTCGTCATGGGCGCTTCGCGCTTGATTCTCGGAGAACATATTCCTCTGTGGCGAACCCTGGGCATCTTCCTCATCATCGGTGGGTTTGTTCTGTCATCGGTTGCCGGAGAGTGACGGGATGCTGTTTGCGGAGAAGCCATGGTCGGAATCCACCGGGGCTTGGAGTTATGGCCGTGTGGACGGCGCGGCGGCTGTTTCCAACCCTGACTCTCTCGTGGACGGTTCGTGCCCGGCGGCCTGACATTTCGAAGCCGGCGTTTGCCGAAGTCCTGGTTTCCGCGCCCGGCTACCGCCGACACGGTCGTCCAGATCGCTCTGTTCATGGTCGTAGAGCTCTTTCTTCTGCTCTCCGTGTTCCATTCGCTTCCGTCGGGAGATGCCGCAGAAAACGTCTATCAGGTCGAGCACGCCGACCTTGTGCACCGCGCGCCGTTCGTCGGTTACCATGCCCTGGGGATCGTGTTCACGAGATGCTTGCGACCGCTGGGCCTGGACACTATCACAGCCCTGGGGGTGATGTCGACGCTTTTCGGTGCGTTACTGGCGGTCTTCACGTATCGTCTGGCGCGCAACTTTGGCTTCTCACTGACGCCGTCGCTGCTTGCCGTTGCGATCTCCTCCCTTTCGGGCGTTTGTTGGTTTTTCGGGTCGATCGCGGACACCTACATCGTGCATACCTGTCTGGCCGTCATGTCGCAGGTGTGGTTCCTCGAAGGCAGCTTTCTTCTGTCCGGCGCTTCCTTCGGGACGGCCATGCTCATCTATCCATCGTCCGTCGGCCTGACTCTACCCTTCTACGTCATTGTGGTCTTGTGGAAGCGGTATCGGCTCCGGCGACTCGTCGCCTTCGTTCTGCCGGCGGCGCTCATCTATGTCCCTCCCGTTGCTTTGCTCTATAGGGAGTACTTCCGGGGTCGCATGGGGATCCTGGGGGCGGCCACCAACCTCTCAGGCAAGGTTGAGGCCAAGGCTGCACTAGCGGGAAGCTGGGTGCTGGGTCGAGGCATGTACTACCTGATCAATTCCCTGCACCTGGCTCTGCCGCTGATCGTAGCGGGCTTCGTCCTCAGTGTGGCCAGAAAGCAGACGATGGCCCTCATCCTGCTCCTCCTCCTTCCGCTCCCACTCTGGAACCATTTCTTGCAACCCATCTTCACGGATTCCTACCTCATCACCCTGTACCCGTGGTTGGGACTGCTGGGAAGCGGTGCCCTGTGGTGGATGACCGGACGAATCCGGCGGAACAGGCTTCGGTGGGCCGCTTTGGTCCTCTTTGTCGGCGTCTATGCCTCGCTGTCGTTCTCCTGGTGGGTGGAACCGCTGCGCCGAAGAAGCGATGAGCTGATGAGCTTTGCCCGGACCTGGACGCTGAGAGAGACCGGAGGGTCGCGGGCGATCGCCACCTGGAGCACCGCGCTGAGGTTCAACTACTACACGACCGGCACGCTGCGGTCGGGGGCATGCGACTACTACGAGAGGATGGATCGTGATTCACTGGCCGCTTGCCTTGCCGGAGGCACGCCGGTGTTTCTTGTCGATGAGATACCGATGGATACCCGTCTGAAGACCGGCCTGGTCCGGTGGACGGAGGGAAGAGAACGAGTAGGGTCCGGCGCGCGCACGTGGCTGGAGAACGTGGATCCGAAGTGCGAGGCGCAACTGGTCCGGGATGGCAATTTCCCCGTGTATCGACTTCGTCTCCCGCTGTAGAGCAGTGCGCGAGGGGGGCCTTGCGCCGGCACTGGGAGGCGATTAGCCGGAAGGCGGATGCTTATCCGTTCGTCCGGTTGGTCGCGAACTCGCTAGGGGATAGGTGTTGCGAGCCGGACCAGGAACACTCGATGGCCGGCACCTGTCGGGAGTCCGCGCGGGCCGAGATCCAGGGTTAGCCAGGAGCCCGCCTCAACCCGGAGCCAGGGCTAGCCCGGAATCCCGGTGCTTCTCCGCGCAACCCCACGACCCTGCAACCGTATGTCTCCTTGCCCTGTTCCACGCGCGGTGCGCTTCCCGCGCGGCACGCCATCCATCCCAGGCCGAGGAGGATCCGGAACATGAGAACCGTCATTGGGTTAACGTTGCTCGCCCTGCTGGGAGCCGGCTCGGTCCGGGCCGAGAGTGTGGACAAGCGCTTTTCCATCTCCGGGGAGAAGCTTCTGCTGGTCAACCTCGTGGGGGAGATTCGGGTCGAGGCCGGGACCGGACCGGGCTTCGAGATCGACGTGGCTGTCCGAGGACGGGATGCCAAAGCGGAGCTTGTTCGCTTCGACCAGGCGGAAGGACCGAACGCTCACCTATTCGTTCAGTACCGGATCGAGGAGGAGAGAACGTTCGTCTACCCCGGGCTGGGCCACGGGTCCAATTCCTCGTTCGCCGCCCCGCGGGGCACGAGCTGGGGAGAGTCGGGCACCGGCGATCATTCGTTCTTCCATCGGGCCAACCGGCAGGTGCGGATCCGCAACCGCGGGCGCGGGCTCGAGGCGTGGGCCGACGTCACGGTGCGGGTTCCGGCCGGCAAGAAGCTGGAGATCCGCCACGGCGCCGGCCGGATCAAGGCGACGAACGTCCGGTCTGATCTCCTGCTCGACAGTTGTGTTGGGGCGGTCGAGGTCGAAGGGATACGCGGAGAGGTCTCCGTGGACACCGGCAGCGGAGAAGTCAGCGTCCGCGACACCGACGGCGATCTCACCATCGACACAGGGAGCGGATCTGTCACCCTGGAGCGTTGCCGGGGCGGGCACGTCAGCGTCGACACCGGCAGCGGATCGGTGGACGCAGAGGGGATCGAGGTCGACGACCTGCAGATCGACACCGGAAGCGGAGGGGTGACGGTGGCCCTCACGCGGATGGGCAAGGGCTCCTTCGTCATCGACACCGGCAGCGGCTCCATCGATTTTCGGCTGCCTCCAGGCGCTTCCGCGGACATCCGGGCCGATACGGGGAGCGGCGGCATTTCCCTCGATCTCGCCCAAGCCAAACTCCGGCGCCATGAAGAGGACGAGGTCGCCGTGACCCTCGGCAACGGCGAAGCCAGCGTCACCCTCGATGCCGGGAGCGGATCCATTCACATTGCGCAGTGACAGGAACGAAGCCGGAGGCTGAGGAAGCGCAAGAAGACCGCCGGGCTAGACGATCTCCCCGCCCGGCCGCGCTTCCTTCTTCCGCAGGCGCAGGTTCATGATCTCCACGAAGAACGCAAACGCCATGGCGAAGTAGATGTAGCCACGGCTGATGTGCTGCCCCAGCCCTTCGGCCACCAGCATGACGCCGATCAGGAGGAGGAAGCTCAGCGCCAGCATCTTCACCGTGGGATGCCGGTGCACGAAGTCACCGATCGGTTTCGCCGCCCACATCATCACGCCGACCGCGATCACGATCGCGGCGATCATGACTTGAACATGCTTGGCCATCCCCACCGCCGTGATGACCGAATCGAGCGAGAAGACGATGTCGAGGATCGCGATCTGCGTGATCACCGCGGCAAAGGAGGCGCCGCGCCGCGCCCCGCTGCCTTCCGATGCGCCGCCCTCTGACTCGCGGCCTTCCGATTCGTCGACTTCCAGTTTGTCGTGCATCTCGTGCACGCTCTTGGCCAGTAGGAAGAGCCCGCCTGTGAGGAGAATGATGTCGCGCCCGGAGAACTCGCGCCCGAGAACGGCGAAGAGCGGCTGGGTCAGTTTCATGATCCAGGTGATGGAGAGCAGCAGGAGAATCCGCGTCACCATGGCCAGGCCGAGGCCGACCACGCGCCCGCTGGCCTGGCGGGGCCGGGGCAGCTTCCCCACCAAGATCGCTATGAAGATGATGTTGTCGATCCCGAGGACGATCTCCATGGCCGTGAGCGTGACGAGCGCGATCCAAGCCTGGGGGTCGGTCAGCCAGTGCATGCGGTGATCTCCTGCCTATCGGCGGAATGGTGTCCACGCGGAACTCGCGCGTGACGGAGACGATACACGGAGTGGTCACTGCGGGACAAATCGAGGTCCGAGTCGTCGGCCCGGCCCAAGTCGCGGGTCTCTTGCTGACACGCGGCCCGGGACGGTCTAGGCTCCTGCTCGGAAGAGCGACGGCAGCGACTAGGGGCCCGCGGGCCCGCCGCAACCGACTCAACCATCGACACGTAGGAAGATCATCCGTTTCTTTCCCGACGGCTCGTCCACCCGGAGGTCCCCATGAAATCGTTCTTCAGGACTCTTTTCGCGGTCATCGTGGCCAATGCTCTCGTGGTGGTACTGGCCGTCGTGGTGATCATCGGAGCGGTCGCCGGCCAGATGAAGAAGCCGGTCGAGGTCAAGAACGGCTCGGTTCTGGTCCAGACGATCGATGGGGAGATGCCCGAGTCGGAACCCTCGGGCGGCTTCTCCCTGCCCGGTGGCGGGGTGCTCAGTCACGCCGCGGTGATGGAAAACCTGGAAAAGGCCCGTCACGATAAACGGATCAAGGCGGTGGCCCTCAAGATCGGCGCGCCGGCGATCGGTCTCGCCAAGATGGACGAGCTGCGGGAACGGGTGCGCCTCCTGCGCGCGGCGGGCAAGCCGGTCTGGGGTTATTCCGAGTACCTCGGCCGCGGCGCTCTCTACCTCGGCGCCGCGTGCGACAGCCTCTTCCTGATGAAATACGGCTATGCCACGCTGCACGGCCTTGCCTCCGAGCGGCCATTCATCGCCGGCACCCTGGAGAAGCTCGGCATTCAGCAGAACATGCACAGGATCGAGGGCTACAAGTCGTTCGCCGAGATGGTTCAGCGAAAGGACATGAGCCCCACGTCCCGCGCCAACGTCAATTGGATGCTGGACGTCTTCTACCCGGCCTACCTGCAAACCGTGGAGGAGGGGCGCCGTCTCCCCGCCGGAACCATCGAGGGACAGGTCTTTGCCGCCGGGGTGAACAGTCCGGAGCGCCTGCGGGACCTGAAAATCGTCGATCGGCTGGTCTACTGGGACGACGTTGAGCAAGGGTTCCTGAAGGTGCCGGGTGTGAAGGAGGCCAAGAACAAGGACAAGAACAAGGACAAGAAGGCCACGCCACGCCCGCGTGAGATCAGCGGCCAAGACTACTCCCGCGTCACCCGGGCCGAGGCCGGCATCAAGGGGAAGAAGACGATCGCCATCGTCCACGCCAACGGCATGATTCAGGGTGAAGAGAGCGGGATGAGCTTCCCGTTCGGGGCGACCATGGGGGCTCTGACCATGGAAGAGGCGTTCCGCGCCGCGGCCGCCAACAAGGATGTCGCCGCCATCGTCTACCGGGTCGACAGTGGCGGTGGCGATGCCCTGACCTCCTGGCGGATCCAGCGGGCTGCGCTGGAAGCCGGGAAGCGCAAGCCGATCGTTGTCTCCATGGGCGACGTCGCCGGCTCCGGCGGTTACCTCATCTGCTATCCGTGCGCGCCGATCCTGGCCGGGAAGATGAGCGTGGTCGGGTCGATCGGGTCGATCTCCGGCAAGATGAACATGCGCGGCCTCTACGACAAGATCGGCCTGACGAAGGATTTCGTCACTCGCGGGCCGTTCCCGACTATCGATTCCGACTACTTCGACTACACGCCGCCCGAGTGGGCCGCCTTCACCGCCGACCACTGGAAAGGCTACCAGGACTGGGTGGCCGACATCGCGCGCGTCCGCGGCAAGACCCCGGCCGAGATCGACAGCATCGGGCGCGGCCGGGTCTGGACGGGCGAGCAGGCGCTGGAGCGCGGCCTCATCGACAGGATCGGGGGCTTTGACGATGCCGTCGCTCTGGCTCGAGAGAAGGGCGGCATTCCCGCGGGGCAGGAGGTCAAGCTTGTCCACTATCCGCGGAAGAAGAGCCCGATCGAAGCGCTCAAGAGCGGCGGCATGGCTGCTTTCACTCGAGTGCTGGCGCAGGAACTGACCGGCCAGGCGGTGCGAGAGGTGAAGGAGCAGGTCGACGGCCCTTGGCGCCGGGAGCAGGCCTGGGCTTGGGATCCGAATACCTATCGGCCGTGGTAGACGAGCGCGAACTCGCCCGCGGCCGCTTCCTACGCTTTGTCGTGCGCGACGGCTGGGAGTTCGCCGACCGCGTCGGGATCACCGGGATCGTCGGGATCGTGGCGGTCACGGATGACCGCAAGCTCCTTCTGGTGGAGCAGCATCGCCCGCCGGTGGGGGGCGCCGTGCTCGAGCTCCCCGCAGGGCTGGTCGGCGACGAGGCCGGGACGGAGCACGAAGATCTCGTGGACGGTGCGCGGCGGGAACTCCTTGAGGAAACCGGTTTCGAAGCCGCGAATTGGGAGGTTGTCGCCAGCGGGCCGACCTCCCCCGGCACTACCAGCGAGATCATCGCGCTTTTGCTGGCGACCGAGCTCACCCACGTCGGGCCCGGCGGGGGGCACGGTGCGGAGTCGCTCACCGTGCACGAGGTGCCGCTCGATGACGCGGAGGCGTGGCTGTGCGAGAGAGAGAAGACGGGCGTGTTGATCGACCTTAAGATCTACGCCGGGCTCTGGTTCGCTCGCTGTCCGGGCAGGAAACCGACCGAAAGCCGCGGGGAGAGCCACTCATAGCAGGCTGCGATTCGGCCAGTTCGATCGGGCTGACGTGGGGTACACCTCCGGAGGCGGGGTGCCGGCGCCCGGGGCATAGAAGGTCTTGATCGTGCCCGTGACAGGGCTGTGCCAACGATGGTACTTCAATGCCGACAAGAAAGCCTGGTAGACATCGCCGCCGGGGACGATGTCGCCTCCGCCGTGACTCCCTCCGCACTGGCCCACGCCGGAAAGCCGACCAGAAGCAGAGCCGTGAATACCGTCCTCAGCGTCTGAAGCGCCGTTCTCATGACCCTGCCCTCCCCTTTGCGGGAATCATTCCACGGGCGGGATGGGACTTCCCGCAGGTCACGCAAACGGCAATCTGCTCGCCCTCCGGACCGTTCCAACACTCATGGACTCCGTCCACGCCCGTGGACAGGTATATCGAGCTGGAGGCCCACTCGTCAAGCAGCACGCTGGCGTTGATCGGCCCCAGCGGCCGGCGCCTGCAGTCGCGGGTTCTGGAGACCAGCGCCAAGATCCTGATCGACATTCTCATGACGATCCCCACTGTGTATCGTCTCGACCCGCGAGGCAGAGGATGCCTCGCCGACGTCCGTGGCCAGCGTTCGCCATCCGCCGCAGATGGCCGCGCGCCGCGGCACCGATCCTGCGGATTCCCTCACCGATGGACGTAATCATTCCGAATTCGGAGTAAGAGATCCTCCACCACGCGGGCCTGCCGACCGCGGCGCCGGCTTTGGTCCCGGCGCGGTCGTTCCCCGTGGGGTGTTTGGCGAGTGGCCGGCCGTGTCCCCGCTAGGGAAAGAGGCCTTCCCCTTGCCCCCGGACTCCGGTTACGGTCCCGTCCGGTTGCTCGGAGCGGGGCGAAGTGCGCCCCCGGGCATTCAAGGTGCTTTCGGCTTATCGGCTTATCGGCTTCTGCATCCACCGGAAGAGCGCCCGGCTGGAACGAGCCGGCAACCGGCTGGTGACCGACTTCCTGCTGCGCCTGGATGTTCGGGAGTTCGGCGACGCAATTGGGCGGGCCGTGACGACCGGCTCTTCGCCCGCCACTTCGGGATCCTGCTCATCAGCCCGCCTGGCGCGGAGAAGAGCCACGCCCGCGTCGCCATCGTCGTTGGCGCCATCCGCGCCGGCCACCGCGCCCGGGCATACAAATTGCGCGAACTGCACTCCGGCTCGGTCGATCTGGCCGGTGCCTCTCTCGGTTTTCACCGGCCCCTTTTGGGAAGCGAGGTTCAATTCCCCGTGCAGCAGTTCGCCCACGCGTCGCTGAGAATCCTGCACCGGGATCAGGGTCGCTCCCCCGATAGGACCACCGGCGAACTCACCCGGTGTGCGAACCTCGAGAATCACCGGCTTGAGATCCGAGATCAACGCGCTCCCGCGGTCGCCGTAGATGCCTTTGCCGGCACGCCACCAGCGCAATCACGGGGCACCATCGTGTCCTCCGACCTGGGGTTCGCCGTCGCTCGTCGTGTTGACGCCCGAGGCGGCGTGACAATCCGGTCTGAGGCCGAACGGCGAGATGATGACTCTCATGACGGCCGACGGAACGCCCCCGGAAGTTGTCGCAATTCCCCCGCGGTTCCGCTACACTTCTCTTCGGCTCCGTCGAGCATGTCAAAGGGTGCCCGGAGGCAAGTACTCGTCTTTCGAGCCGGCAGCCGGGGGCTTCATTCGTTTCACGGGTGAGCCGGCGCAGCCGGTTGATGTCCAGATGATGACAAAGCAGTTGTCTGCGTCCCGGGCCCAGGCAAAGCAGTGGAGGGAGGTTCAGAGTGAGCTTGAGAACTCGAACGGCGGTCCTATTGGCCGCCTTGCTGGCGTGTGGTTCATCAGTCGCTTTCGGGCTGCCGACGTACTTTCAAGCGGATGGCGCCCTGCCGGGGGACTGGGGACTCCTCACGGCCGAGCGAAACCTGTTCCGGGGGGCCGCCGTGGCGGGCGGGGTCAGCCTGACCATGGAGGGCTTCGAGTCCTTTTCACCGGGAAACCCGCTCGACTTCGGGCCTTTTACAGCCACGCTGACCGCCGGCACCGGCTTTGAGCAGTTTGTTGGGAATCCTCTCATCACGACCGAGGGCAACTCGGTCCTTACGTTCTTCACACTTGGCTCTACCGCGGTGGAGTTCTCCTTCGATGCTCCCATTAACGCATTTGGCGTCGACATCACTTCCATCGACTATGCGCCGCCGACGACCGTGTCGTTCCTTGACGACAACGGAAACTTTTTGAACGACTTCGCCGTTCATGGCCAGTGGGCGGGCGCCACCTTTCTGGGTGTCCTGAACAGCCAGCCGTTCAGCAAGGCGCGTTTTGACTTCGCGGGCAGCGAGTATCTGAACTTCGATCAACTTGAATTTGGCCCGTCGGGAGTCGTGCCCGAGCCCCGCACGCTCAGTTTGTTCGGATTGGGTCTGGTCGGCGCATTGGGAGCGCTGCGCGGCAGACGCGGGAAGAAGAACAAGGCGTAGGCTCGCCCTCAGGATCCTGGCCCGCAACCTCCTCGTCCTCTACCGCGAGCACGGCCTCCATCTGAGCGCGCGCGAGCGGATCGTGACCCTGCGCCGCCGCCGCAGGTGGCGGGGCGCGTCGTGTGTCACGCCGGGCGTCTTCGGCTGCGGTTGTCCGTGCACAGTCCGCTCTCCCGTGCGTTCGGGGCGTCCCCCTGACGGCCGGCCGCACCTGTAGAACTCCTCATACACGCCGCTTCGCCTCGCGCCCGCATCGCCGCCTGGTCCCCAGTTCGACGCCCGCGTGGTCGATCGGATGCACTGGTCAGATCCCCGGTTCAATCAACCGGTCCGATCACTCGGGCCTGATCACCGGCCGGATTACCTTCCTGGTCAGGTCAATCCGGTCAGATCACACCTTGCCGATCCCCATTCCGCCCCGTAGCCTCTCCCGCACCATGTCATGGAATCCTCACCACACAGCGCTGCTCTTCCCCACCGGCGGCTACCACTGGCCCGGCATGGGCGCCGACGTCGATGTGACCCCCCGGCGAGAGATCTTCGACCGCGCCGAGGCCGCGCTGGCCCCGTGCGGCGTCGTTTCCGGCTCGCTCCGGCGCTTGATGGCCGGTCACGACCAGGCGCGGAGAGTGCGTGCCGACGGCGCGTGGTCCTGGTCGGGCGACTTCCCGCTGAGCATGGTGGCGCAGATGGCGGTAGGCGTCGCGCTCGGCGAAGCGTTTGTCGAACGCCACGGACCGCCGTGCGTGCTCGCCGGCGAGAGCATGGGCGAACTCGCCGCCTACTGTGTAGCCGGCGCTCTCCGAGTAGAGCAAACCGCGCTGCTCACCTACCGCTGGGCAGTCGATCTGCAGGCAGCCTCGAACCACCTCGGGCTGCGCATGGCGGTGATCGAAGATCTGGCGGAGGCCGAGGTGGCGCGACTTCCCCGCCACCTGCAAGCCCGCGTCGTGGTGGCGGAGTCCCCGCGCCTCCTCGTCGTGGCGCTTCCTCCCTGCCACATGGAGGAGCTGGACCGCGAAGTGATCCTCCGCGGCGGCCACACCCTGGTGTCGAATAACCCCTGTGCGGCGCATGAGCCACGGCTGGCCTCGGCGACGGCGATCTGGGACGCGCACGAGGCGTTCCTCACGACCCTCGCCTTCACCGCACCCCGGATCCCACTTCTCTCCACGCTCGCTCCGGGCGAGTTCCTGGCCGAAGCCGAGGCCCTGCGGAAGAACCGTGTCGACACAACATTCGTGCGCGTGCGGTGGGACGAGACGTTGCGCGGCTTGCCCGCGCTGGGCGTCCGCCGGGTGGTTCAGTTCGGGCCGGCTTCGAGCGGGTACGCCCTCAAGAAGTTCCGCGCGGAGGAACCGGCGTTTGCCGGCGTGCGGATCTCGATCATCGGTATTCTGGCGGGGCTCGCCGCGGCAGTACCGACACCGACCGGCCCTGGAAAAGGTTCTAGTCAACGCCCTGATCCCGGCGGCTCTATGCACGGCGATGCAGACGGATCCCAGCTTGATTCGCACGATCGGGCGGGTTGTTAGCGTGGGACGCTGAAAATCAGCGGGTCACCACGAGTCTTGCCGCCGCCCCCGCCGGGGAGCGGATGAGGTATACCCCTGCCGAAACCCGGCGTCCCGCATCATCCCGCAGATCCCAACTGGCAAAGGGACCGGTCTGGGGCATCGGAATCGTGGCGAGCGAGCGTACCAGCCTTCCGTCCGGACCGATAACCTGAACCTCCCCTCCGGCCCTCAGCCCGGTGCCACCGGCGTAGACGTGCGCCACGGAGTGCGTGGGATTCGGAACCACCACGAGCCGCCTCCGTCCGTCGACAAGGACGGTGTCCGCGGGAACGGTATCCGTGGGTGTGTGTTCGACGAGTGCGGTCCAGACGCTCATCTGACTCCCGTCGAGCCGCATCCAGAACGGACGCACCCGTCCGTCGTGGGCCGAGATTCCGATGTAGTCGCCGAAGAAGACTGTTGCGCTTGGCTGGAATGGTGACTGGCTGATTCGCTCCTCGGTGAAGCTGTCACCGCCGTCGGTGGATGTGGCGAGCCAGACCTCGGTATACGTCCCGGTGGTGGCGCGGCGGTCGTAGAAGACGACGTAGACATGTCCGGTCATCGGATCAACGTCGAGCCACGGGAAAAACTGATCGCGCCCGTTGCCGACCGGATCGCCGTTCACCCGCACGCGCGGCGACCAGTGTTCGCCGCGGTCATCGGAGTGGATGAGGAACACATCGGTGTCGTCGTTGCGTTGGTCCGACCAGAGGACGAACACGCGACCGGAGTACGGGCCGATGCTGAGGTCGGTCTTCGTCACCGGCAGGCCGTTGACGCGGTAGATTCCGCTGACCGCGAAATCCCAGCCGCCGGGGATATCACTGATGACTCGATCGGCGCCCCAGGTGAGGCCGCCATCGATGGAACGGTCGAACTCGATGCCGCGCGGGCCTGCCCACGCTACGTACACAGCGCCGTCCGGCCCGACGGCGGGTACCGCGCCCTCCACTGTGCTGTCTCCGTCGACGCAGTTGCCGCCGCGGTCGCTCACCTTGATGGGTGGGGCGAAGGTGGTTCCCTGGTCGCGCGAGTAAGAAAAGAGAATCCGCGTGCTGTCGGCCGGGTTCGTGCTTTCGTACCCGTCGAACTGGGTCCAGGCGATATAGAGGCTGCCCGCGAAGACGCCGTTGGTGCGGTCGCACGCGGGGTACTCCTTGTCTTCGAACGGCGTGCGTCCATCGTGCTCGATGATCGGCACTCCCGGCCGCCATGTGGCGCCGCCGTCGGTGGAGCGGGCGACGAAGATTCCCGAGTGCTGCCACGTTCCGATGTAGCCGTAGTAGGCGATGCCGTTCGCGTCCATGGCCAGGGTGGGGTCGCCCAGGTCATACGGGTCGGAGATTGATCCCTCGGTCCACGTCGCGCCACCGTCGGCGCTGCGGAAGTGGTAGCAGCCGGATCCTTGGGCAACGGCCACGATTCGGTTCGGGTCATTGGGATCGATGGCGATGGCGGTTTCCTCCGGGGCGGGCAAGGCTTGGTCGACGCGCACGTTCGGCCAGGCGGAGGCGGTGGACAGCGCAGTCGAGAATCGATCGCGGATCGGAGACCCGGAGGGCGAAGGGAGGAGGGCGGGCACGGTGCCATGCGGCGGCGTACCGTCTTCTCGCGATGGTTGCGAGGCTACATCCGCCCGGGTCGGCTCCGACTCCTCGATAGGAGGTGCGAGCCCGACACCGCGATGGGAAAGGGCGGGACGAGGGTCTCCCTTGGGCCGGGCCAGCCAACCCGCGGTGGCCAATACCAGAGTCCCCACCACGATCGCGGCCCGGGCTGAAAGGGATCCTCGGGTCATCCCGGTCCTCCGTTGTCCAGTGTGTTCAGCCTGGCGCGTCCTGCACCCTCTCGTGAGCGAGCTGGAGTCGCCTCGCGTTTGACTCCTACTCCGCGAAGGCGGCTAGGTCCGCGTGCAGCCGACGGTTGCGCCGTCGCTCGATTTCGCGTGCCGCTGTGCGGCCCATCCGG
The DNA here is from genome assembly GCA_903844735.1 of Candidatus Eiseniibacteriota bacterium. Classification (GTDB taxonomy): domain Bacteria; phylum Eisenbacteria; class RBG-16-71-46; order CAIMUX01; family CAIMUX01; genus CAIMUX01. The sequence continues at coordinate 18,706 of CAIMUX010000106.1, read as the reverse complement.
CCGGTCGCGATATCAACGGCTGCCTGCCAACTTGTGGCGGTCTGCTCGACTCGCAGCTCACGAGCGCGGGAGAGGTCCAGCTCGAGACGGACTGTCTTGTCCAGACCTCCGCGTGGGCCGTTAGCGTCACGCAACCAAACCCGAACCTCGTGGATCCGAGATTCGAACCGCCCGAGGGAGAGATCAAGTCGCCGTTCAATCGCCTGGCGAAGTTCCGTATCCGCGTGAATTCCGTGGGAGTGGATGCGCACCTGCATGGCCAGCACCTCCTGCCGGTACGGGCGGTGGGGCCGCCCGGAAGATCGGTGACACCCTCGTGCCGGGTACTTCGCCGGCACGGTAACCGTTGGCACCACGAACGAGGCGTTCTGGTTCCGGGAGATTGCCGCACTCAGGCGGCGATACGGATCTCTGTATCGCCGGGCATGAGAACGCGGAACGGCTCGACCACGCCAATACCGAGCCTGAAGCTGCGCAGCCGATGGATCAGCGGTGTGGTCAACTCGTGCCCTTTCGGGGCAAGAAGGAACCCGTTGCGGGCATGGACGTCCTCATCGAGAACCATGAAGGTCTCGAGCTGTCTCACATGGACGAGCCGAGGCACCCAATCCTGCCCGATCGGCTTGAGACTCTCGAGTGTCTTGAGGATGTGCGGCGGATAGAGATCGGGCTGCCGAGCCATGCCTGCGAGAGCCTGTTCCAGGGTCTTTCCTTGGGCGAGGCGCTGGTCTAACTCCATGGCTGTCGTTAGCATGGCGCCGCCGAGGACCACGGTCGGCGTGTCTCCTTCCTCCGGGATCGTGGTCTCCACCGACGGTATGGTGTGTTGACGGCCGATGATGCGAGCGATCGCCTCCATCCGCGGGATACGCGACAGGAGGGCGCGGCCCACGGCGGGATGCGAAGCGAGCATGGTGTCTTCCTCCGGGGATAGCCTGTCACCCGCCCAGGTTTTCCGCAGGATCTCCGGCGAGATGGCGACGCACCCGATTTGCGAGAGGAGCCCTCCAGCTCAAACTGCCAGAGCTCTTTCAGGTGCAGTTGCGTCCCCATATGTCGGATGTATCGGCGCACGCGCGAGGCTCGTCCGAACGCCTCCGGGTTTACAAGAGCGAGGATCTCGCTCATGACCTGGATGCTCCCCGCGAGTGTGTCTTCCAGCAACTCCCGCTCGGCGCGCACCAGCCGGTAGTGGTTAAGGCAGGCGTCAAGGGTCGCAATCATCTGTTCGTATGGACACGGTTTGGTCAGGAAGCGGAAGATCTGCCCCTCGTTGATCGCCTGGGCGGTGGACTCCAGGTCGTTGCACCCGGTGAGCATGACGCGAACCGTATCGGGGGAGATGTCACGCACTCGGCTGAGGAACACCGTGCCGGACATTCCGGGCATGCGCTGGTCGGAGACGACTACCGCGAACGGCCCGTCAGTCTCCACTGCCACGAGTCCCTTGATCGGGCCGACGGCGGTCGTCACCTCGTACTGATGCTCAAGCAACTGGGCCATGGTGTCGAGAAGAAGCGGCTCGTCGTCGACGAGCAAGACTCGTTTCGTGGTCATGGGTACCCCGCGTCTTTCCAATAAGATCATCGGACCGACAGGCCGATACCTTGAGCGGACTGCCTCCGGGATCTCCCGGTCGGCATGGATACGGCTCTTCTGAAGCCAGCGTGTTGGGGGATGCGGGAATGGGTCGTACTTTGGCCAGTCGGACACGCATGCAACGACCGGCGGCGAACCCGGAGCTGAATCCGGCAGGGCCTTCGCTCGTCCTCGCCTCCGTTCCCGCGGAGTCGGTCCTCCACGCGGTTCTCGCCGCCGGCACCGAGTCGATCCTCGTCTTCGACCGACGTGGGCGCGTGTTGACTGGAAGTCCTGCCGCCGCCCGGACCATCGGTCTCTCTCTCCGCGAGCTTCCGGGGGCCGGGGTGGCCGATCTGGCCCTGCCTGACGGGCAGTGCAGTTGCCTCGCTTCGGGGCTGACCGCCGTTCTTGAAACAGGAGCGCCTCGCGATGGCATCTGCCCCTCGGAGCTGGGGGACCGAGCTGCGGGTCTGGGCTACCACCTCGCCCCGGTGCGCGGTCCCGGTGGGGAGATCCTCGGCGCCGTCTGCCGCCTCGATATCGCCGCGGCCCGATCCGAGGGTGAGGGGAACGTCCAGGCCCTTGTCGACTCCGTGAACGACATTGTCTTCACCCTCGACCGGGACATGCGGCACACCGGCGTCTATGGCCTTTGGCTGAAAGCGGAAGGGGTCTCTCCCGCGACAATTGTGGGCCGCACGGCCTGCGAGATCCTGGGGGCCGAGCAGGCTGCCGTCCACGAGGAGGCGACGCGCCGCGCGATTGCCGGTGAGCAGGTCGTCTACGAATGGGAGGCGGAGGCGAAGCATGGGCGACGTTTCTACCAGACATCTCTCGCCCCGATCCGGGGGGACGACGGGAGCGTGACCGGTGTCGTCGGCATCGGGCGTGATGTCACCGACCGTCGCCGCGAGCAGGAGGAACTCTCGCGCCTTCTCGAATGGTCGCGCAGGGTCAAAGAGGAGTTGGAAGTGATCCTCGACTCCCTTCCCGAATTCGTCGCCCTTGTAGATTTCGTCGGCTGCGTGGTTTCCGGCAACTGCATGTTGGAGACCTGGGGGCTGCGCGGGCCAGGGGAGATCTCGGGGCTGGACTTCCACGACTTGCTCCATCCCGGCTGCTCCGGTGACTCCTGCTACCTCACGGCGGGGCTACGCCGTGCCTGGGATGCGACCCTCGAAGGGCGCGAGGTGGCGGTGGAAGCCGAGGATTCCCACCTGCGTCGCTTTGTGCGGTTGACCTTTCGACCGGTGGTGCGCTCCGGCGCGCGTCAGGCGATCCCCACCATGCTCGTGGTGGTGGAGGATCTCTCGCTGGCGCGACGGACGCAGCTCGATCGCGACCGGATGGACGCGCAACTCCGTTCCGCGCAGAAGCTGGAGGCGCTCGCTCAACTCGCGGGAGGCATGGCCCACGAGATCAACGCACCGGCCCAACTCATCGGCGACAGTCTCCGTTTCTTGCGGGAAGGCGTCGTGGAGATGGCGGAGGCCCTGCGGAAGGTCCAGGTTGCTCTGACGCTGGCTGGTGAAGGAGAGCTCGAGGTCGCCACGGCCCATGCGCTGGCGGAGGAACTGCGGACGTCCGATCTCGCCACACTCATTCGCGAGATGCCGGCGGCCGCGACGCACTCGATCGACGGGATTGAGCGGGTGACGGCCATCGTCCGGGCCATGAGGGAGTTCTCGGAAGCCGGCCCGGATCAGCGGGTGCCGATGGACATCCGCCGCGCCGTCCGCAACGCTCTTGTTGTGACGCGGCACCGCTGGGAGCCGGTGGCTGAGGTGACCACCGAGTTCGATCCGGCGTTGCCTGATGTGCCTTGCGATCCCGCCGATCTGCACCAGGTTCTCTTCCATCTGCTGGTGAACGCCGCCGACGCTGTTGCGGAGGCGCGCCGGGCCGACCCCAGCCGGCCGGGATGGATCCGGGTCACCGTTCGTCGCGACGAGGACCAGGCAGTCCTTAGCATCGCCGACAACGGCCCCGGCATTCCGGAAGAGCACCGTTCTAGGCTCTTCGAGCCGTTCTTCACCACCAAGCCGATGGGCGAGGGAACCGGCCAGGGGCTTCCCTACTGCCACACGATCGTGGTGAAGAAACATCACGGTCGCATCGACCTTGAGACCGAGGTCGGAGTCGGCAGCACGTTCATTGTTCGCCTTCCACTCTGAGGCCTCTGGCGCGCGGACTGTGCTGCATCCGTCGAGATCCGTCTGGCGGACGTCAGGGGTTCTTGCTAGTATCGAGTCGGATCAGTCGCGCCCCGGGTGCAGTAGCTTGCGCCCGGATCGCGCCTGCGTTGTCTCATGACCGAGCACTGCTACGAACTGCCGGAGACGAATGCCGCCGATGCCCGCCTGGACCGAAAGAATCCGCCCGCCCGCCGACCCCGGGGTGTTGCGGGATCGCTGCGTTCTCTCGAACGGACGGTACGGCGTGCTCTTGGCCGATGACGGCACCGGTTTCTCCTGGTTCGAGCGTTGGACACTGACGCCATGGAACGGAGATCCTCTCGACAGCGGAGCCGGTGTCCTCCTCTACCTGCGGGATCCGGAGATGGAGGGGTTCATCTCGCTCGGCAGCCGGCCCGGGGAGGGACCGCCGAGCCGAGGCGGGTACCGACGGGAGCCGGGGCGGGTCGTGATGACCCGCAAGGTCGGGGATCTCGAAATCGTCCTCGAAACCTGCGTTCCGCCGGAGGCCTGCGCGAGTCAGGGCCTGGAACTGCGACGCCTGCGGCTGCGCAACCACTCCGAGTGCGATCGGGCCATAGAGATCACGACATACGGAGAAGTCGTTCTGCACGAGCCACCCTCGCACGCCCCCCATCATGCGTTTTCGCGTCTCTTCGTGTACTCGGAGTTTGTTTCCGAACGGCGGGCGCTGCTTTTCCGTCGACGAGTGCGTGATTCCGGCGACGCCTTTCCCTGGATGATCCATGCACTCCTTTCCGCGGGCCCGGTTGAGCATGAGACCGACCGGATGCGTTTCCTAGGCCGTGGACGAGATGCGTCCGCGCCGGAGGCACTTCTGGCCCAAACGCCCTTGGCGGGGACGACCGGCGATGTCCTCGATCCCGTGTTCTCTCTGCGGACGCGGGTGACGGTCGGCCCGGGCGGCCTGGTCGAGCGCACGTTGTTGTCCGGCGTCGCCGGTGACCGCGAAGCGGCGCTGGCGCTCACCGACCTGGGGTCGGCCGACGCGGTTGCGGCGGTGGAGGATCGATTCAAAGCCGCTGCCTGTGCGGAGGAGCACAGATGGCGCGAGCTGGGCCTCGATGCGGCGCGCGCGTACGAACTCGAGCGGCTGGCGGCGGCGGTGCTCTGCGGAGATCCGAAGGTGCGCCCGGATGCCGCGGTCCTGCGCCGGATCCGCGATCGGGAACAGGTGCCGGAGAGTATGGGCCTAAAGCCGAGGAAGGTGTATGCGGTGCCGACTGTCCAGGCCGGGCAGCCCGCCGCCCGCTTCTGGAGGGAGCTCAACCTTCCGATCGACGTGGTAGCCCTCGACTCGGATGGTGGGATTCGGCGTCTATGACGACAATCCCCAACGAGCGTGAGTCGAAGGTATCGCTGCAATTCCCGAATCTTCACGGTGGATTCAGCGCTGACGGTCACGAGTACGTCATCCGACTTCCCTGGCGGGGGGAAGAAGGCCATCTCCTGCCGCCACGGCCGTGGATCAATGTCGTTGCCAACGAGACTTTCGGTTTTCTCGTCAGCGAGCGTGGGGCCGGCTACACGTGGGGCGGGAACAGCCGAGAGCATCGTCTTACGCCTTGGTCCAATGATGCGGTCACCGATCCCCACGGCGAGATACTTCTCGTCCGCGACGAGGAGACCGGACGCTCGTGGTCGCCGCTTCCGGGACCGGATCCGCTGCCGGTCGATTACGAGGTGCGCCATGGCTTCGGGTACTCGCGCTTTGCCATGGTCGGCGAGGAGTTGGAGCAAACGACGGTCCTTTTCGTCCCACGTTCGGACAGAGTGAAAATCGCGCGCGTGCAACTGCGCAACACGGCGGATCGCGCCCGGTGTCTCACGGTGTTCGGCGCGTGGCGTCTGGTCCTCGGCGGTCAGCCGGAGGAGACCGCACCGTTCGTGGAGATCGAGGAAGGCCCGGCACGCGGCATCGTCTTTGCGCGCAACACGGAGCAGCCCGGGTACGAGAACGCGGTGGCGTTCATGACAGGATTTGCCGAGGTCTCGGCCGCGACCCGGCAGGGCGAAACACGGGAACGAATCCGGGCGGATGTTCTCCCCGGACCTGGTGAGGGTCTTGCGTCCGCCGGTGCGGATCTTCCACACGTCGATGAGGACGAGACGACGCGCGAGTTGTACCGGCTCGTCGGTTTCGGGGAGCTCCCTTCGGTCGCGCTTCGCCTCAAGCTCACCCTGCCTGCGCGGGGCGAGGCCGTCGCCTGGTTCCTGCTGGGCGAAGGCGCGGATCGCGCCGAGGCTGAAGTGCTCGCGGAGCTGTTCACAACCGGCGCGGCCGGGGACGCGGCGCTCGACGATGTCCGGGCCTTCTGGACCACAGCGCTCTGCGGTCTCCAGGTCGCCACGCCCGATCCCGCGTTCGACCTGATGATGAACGGATGGCTGGCCTACCAGGTGTTGGTCTGCCGGTTATGGGCGCGTTCGGCCCTGTACCAGTCGGGCGGTGCCTTCGGGTTCAGGGATCAACTCCAGGATGCGGCCTCCTGGATGTACCTGGAACCAGGGCGGGCGCGGGCGCAGATCCTTCTGCACGCGGCCCACCAGTTCATCGAGGGGGATGTCCTTCACTGGTGGCATCCACCGCGCAACGTCGGGATCCGCACTCGCTTTGCGGACGATCTGCTCTGGCTGCCATACGTCACCGTCTTCTATGTCCAGACCACCGGGGATCGCGCCGTGCTGGCGGAGCCCATCCGGTTCCTGCGTGCGCGAGGGCTGTATCCCGGGGAGGACGAGGCGCTGCTGGTTCCCGAGGAGGCTGACGAGTCGGCGGATCTGTACGAACACTGCGCCCGGGCGATCGATCGTTCACTCGTCACCGGCGCGCACGGGCTCCCGCTGTTCGGGACCGGCGATTGGAACGACGGGATGAACCGGGTGGGCCGCGAAGGCCGAGGCGAAAGCGTCTGGATGGCGTTCTTCCTGGTGGCCGTGCTCGATGGTTTCATTCCGATCTGCCGGGATCGCGGCGAGGCGGAGCGAGCAGAACGCTACGGCGGAGCGCGCGACCGGTTGCGGGTGGCGGTGAACGACGCCGGGTGGGACGGCCTCTGGTACCGGCGCGGATACTATGACGACGGGACGCCGCTCGGGTCCGCGACTGGCGACGAATGCAGGATCGACGCGCTCGTCCAGGCTTGGTCGGTCCTGTCCGGAGCCGCGCCAGGGGACCGGATGCGGTGCGCGATGGATGCGGTGGAAGAACTGCTCGTCGATCACACCGGGCGCATCGTGAAACTTCTCGCCCCGCCCTTCCAGAACACCCTGCACGATCCCGGCTACATCAAGGGGTATCCGCCGGGGGTCCGCGAGAATGGCGGGCAATACACGCACGCGGCGCTCTGGGTCGTCCGAGCGCTCGCCGAACTCGGGCGCCGGGACTCGGCCTCTGATCTGCTGGCCTGGATGAATCCGATCCACCGGACTACAACCGCGGAGGCGATTGCCGTCTACCAGCTCGAGCCCTACGTCGTCGCGGCCGACATCTATGGCGTGCCGCCCCACGTCGGGCGCGGCGGCTGGAGCTGGTATACAGGCTCGGCCGCGTGGATGTACCGGGTCGCGCTCGAAACGGTACTCGGCCTGACCATGCAGGACGGGACGGTGGTGCGGTTGCAGCCGCGCATTCCCGATGCTTGGCCCCGGTTCACGATCCGGTTCAAGGTGCCCGGGACCGGGACGAGCCTGGTGATCGAAGTGCGCAACCCCACCGGGAAGGCCGCGCGAGTGATCGAATGTGCGCTGGATGGCGAGCCGGCTCATATCATCGACGGCGCCGCGATGGTCCCGGCTCCTCGGGATGACGGGGAGCATCGGGTCGAGGTGACACTGGGAGCGTGACTCCCGGGCGCCCCGAGACCGGCGGTTCAGGGTCGTGTGGGGTCGCGTGCCCCACGATCTCGAAAGGAACCACAGTTCGATTGCTCTATTTGCCCGCAGCCACAAGGACAATCTTGTAGCCGAAGGGCTTCAGCGTATGTCGCCGGCCCATCGCCGTGAAGGTCGTCTTCCGGTTATGGTAGTTGAGGAGGAAGAGAAACGAGCACTTCTTCCCCCGACGCAGCACGAACTGAATGTCAGGATCGGAGACGTCAACGTCCCTCTCGACTCCGTCGAGACCCAGGACCTGCTCGTACAAACGCAAATGGTCGTCCGTGGAATAGCCGAAGGCGAACCCGAGTGCGACCACCCAGCCTTCACCCACCCGTTTTCGTATCCCGCAGGCTTCCCCGGCGGCCGTTGTCGCCAGGACCTCCTCGTCCGTCACGCCGAACAATTGCTTCTCACGCATCGTCGAATACACATCATCGATGCCGAAAGCGCGCACCTTGTTCCGGCTGTCGGACTTCGTGATACACAGACCGAGCTTGTCGAGCAATACTGTGCATGGATTCAAGTAGTTGTCGAGCGTCGGGAGAGCCGGATAGACGACGAGATGTCCGCCCGCCTTCACGAAGTCCGCGAGCGACGATTGCGTTATCGCATCCATAAACTCCGTCGTCGTGACCCACAGCTGCGTGTAGCGCAACAACTCGTCGAGCGGCGTTGTCTCGAGATCGCGAATGTCATAGTTGATGTTGATTGTCTGAAGTCCGCGAAGGAGTCCGTTGAAGAACACTTCCTCGCGGATGTAGCGCGGATCGAGATACAATCCGAGTTTGTCGACATGAAGACGGCATTCCTTCAGGAGCTGTGATGTCGTGAGTTCCGTGTTGAAGTACGGCTTGTACAGGCCGGCACAGATATTCGCCCTCGGCTCGCTTGCCAGCAGAGCCTTTTGATTGCGGTTGATGAAGCGGGCAAAGGCTTGTGTCACCCCGTACAGATCCGATTCCTTGGCGTTCACGTCCAGCGGCGTCTGGCAGTAGAACGTCTTCCCGAAGAATCCCTTTCCGGGCGGATTGATTCCCTGAGAGAACATGTAGTAGTTGAAGCCCTTCAGGCCGTGCGCTAGAGAAGCAAAATAGAACATGTCCATGTCGACCGGATCGTTCTTCACATGATGCTCTCGCGTGCCTGATTGGAACTCGGCTGCCCACACCGGACCGTGCGGCTGCAGAGCATCCAGGATCCTGTTTGCCGCTAGATCGGAATGCGCGTTGCGGAAGGAGACAAACTCTGGAATGTGGTCCATTCCGAAGAGGAACTCCTTGTGGTTCTTCAGCACTTCGGCATAGGTGCTGATGAGCATCGGTAGTTCAGCGGCGTTCCCGAAAATCCAGCCTGGAATGTTGTGCGTGAGCTGCACATCGATGCCATACGACCTGATGCTTGTCGCCAGCGTGTCAAGATATAGAGCGAAGTAGCGACGGTAGAACAAATGGAAATCAACGTAACCGGCGTATTCGCTTCTGGTGGTGATCATGCCGCGCGGCGGATGGACGGCGTCGAATGACGGGTAACAGGATCCATATGTTGTGTTGAGTAGTTCGATCGAACTGTAATGGCCCTTCAAGAATGTCTTATATAGGTCGATGACGCATGCATTGTAATCGATGCGGCCGGACAGCCACTGGAATACGCCGACCTCATTGCATACCTGCATCATGATAATCGGTCCGCCATTGCCGTGCTGATGCGCGGCAATAATCGGCATGACGCGGTCGTACCAGAGTCGCGTGAAGTGGAGAAACTCGGCGGACATGTACGACATAATGTCGGGCGAGATGATGTTGCCGTGCTCATCGGTGGCGAACGCCGCGGGTGAACAACGCGCCTGCAGCCACCCAGGCAGACCGGATGCCTCGTACTCGGCGAGGATGTATGGGCCTGGCTTCACGATCAGGTCCAAGCCGACCCGCTTGCAGAGAGTAATGTACGTCTTGAGATCCCGGGCACGATCGGTCTCGCCGGTGAAGTCGAACTTCCCTTCTTCGTACTCATGCCAATCCCAGGGAATGTATGTTGAGGTGGTGTTTGCCCCGGACTGCTTCAGAAGCAGGAGGTGCTGTTCCCACACCGACGGATCAAGCCGGAAGTAATGTATCTCCCCGGAGACGAGAATGTACGGTGTGCCGTCTTTGGTGAACGACTTGCCTGTTGCGGAAAAGCTCATGCAATACGTCCCCGTGCCGCCGTTGCGTTCGATGCTCTAGACATGAGCAGGGGAGACACTCTGTCGCCCCCGTGCGACTCACGAGCCGCCCTGCCGTGACTGCGCGTGGGTGGCGCGCAGCGTCGTGACGACTTCAAGGTCGTTTCCGCGCCACCCTGCGTCCCCTGGACGGGCAGGCCGGATACCCTTGCGACGTCGCTGCCCGTGCTTGTGGAGGACGGTCTCCGTGAGCAGCCGCGGTTCCGGTCGCGTTCTGGAACCCGTTCACTTCCCGTCACTGGTGGTGGCGGGCGTTTCGTGCTCGATCACGCGCTCGCCCGCCGTTCCCAGTGTGCTCGGCAAGCGGCCGTCGCGCAGGCGCCGGGCTGCGCCGTGCAAGGAAAACCGAAACGGAACCTGAATCCAGCAGGCTATGGGAGACCCACTCGAGACAGCCGGCATGACCGCCGACTGGCGCATCGCGGCTAGTGCGGCGGCATCGAGGTCGGCATAGCCGGACGACTCCGCGATCTTGACTTCGATCAGATCTCCCTCAGGAGAAACCAGCCCCTTCACCAGAGCCTCACCCTCGTTCCCCCGTTGGCGGGCCTGCGGAGGATAGATAGGATCCGCGGCACGCACGAGCCGCGGCGCTACCTCCGGCGGTGGCCAACAGGCGTCAATCTTCATTCTCTCCTCGTCCAACCGTCGGAAGTTCCAGGTCGGAAGGACCATGCGAGCCAGCTCGAGCGCCCGGCCGTCGGTCGGGGCTGTTGTGCTATCGATCCAGGCCAGCGCGAGCTCGATCTCTTTGTCTTTCAGCAGATCCCGAGCCCGCTCGAGGTGCTCACGCGACTTCACGCGTTCGCCGAAAGGCAGCAGGCCGAAACCGATGGCGCGCCGTATCTGTGCCTGCTCCTGCGTGTCCCGCACCGGCTTCCAACCCTGGCTGAGGAGGGTGAGCGCCGTGACGATCTGCCCTTCCTTCCCATAGAGATCGGCCAGTCGCCGTACAGCGGCGGGGTTGTTCGGAGCGCTCTGGAGCGACATGGCCAAGTATGACTGCGCAAGTGCGGTCTCGCCCTGGTCCGCATAGAGGAATCCGAGCTTGCTCTCGATATCGGCTTTGCCCGGTTCCAGTTGGTCGGCCACCTGGTAGGGCGAAACCGCTTCGGCGGGCTGTCCGACGGCGACAAACGCGTCGCCGAGGGCGGCATACAGAGATACGTCCTGGGGATAGTCCTCCAATCCGCGCCGGACGACCTCGAGGGCCTCACTCCGAAGCGCCGTTGTCGAGTCCGGGATCGATGACTGTCCTGCCCGCTCCAACAGCAAACGCCCGAGGGCCAAACGAGCCGAAAGCAGCTTAGGCTCCATCGCCAAGGCACGGCGGTATGCGCCCATCGCCTCGATCTGACGTCCGCGGGTGCCGTACACGTCTCCGTACATGTATAACGCCTGGCCGAACCTCTTTTCCTTGGCCAACGCAGCGTCGAGTTTCGACTCGGCTGCCGCATCGTCCCCGGCGAGAAGCAAGAGGTACCCATCGCAGAAGGAGCGGATGGGCGCGGAGGGCTCAAGCATCAGAATCTGGCGGGCGAAGTTGGCGCGCGAGGACTCCACGCGCGTGTCGGACATCTTGTCGAGAAGCTCCTTGACGAGCTGATCCTCCGCACGGGCCACGAAGACGGATGAGGCGCTGCAGACCAGGAAAGAGAGAACGCAGAGGGTGACTCGTGTCGCGACACGTCTCTCTCGCATTTTCTGAGACATGAGACTCCTCCCGAGCGATGCAACCCCGGCCTGTTCCCTGGATTGTAGATCCCCGCAGACGCGGCGCAAGGGGCGATCCTCGCGGGAATCTCGCTCGCCGCCCGAGTAGATCCCGGCGCTCCCGGCGCTCCCGGCGTCCGCGTCAGCCCCCCGCGCGATAACTCTCCGTCCCCAGGATCGCCACGATCTCGCCGAAGTAGACCCGGTGGTAGTCCTTCTTCGGGTAGTTCGTTTCGATGGAAGGGTCGAAGAATCGGGCCGGATCGAGGTCCTGCGAGTAGATCTTCCGGCACTCGATGATCAGCTCGGCTTCGGCAAACCCGGGGGCGGCGACCTTGGTGGAAGCGATAGGAGTGAGGCCCGAGGCGGCGATCTTGTTGCCGTCGCGCCCGGACCGGCTGCCCAGGAGACTCAGCGCAGGCCGATGCTGCTCCGGAAAGGCCGTGAGCGTGAAGGTGTCGTACCGCTCCATGAACTCCCGGGTGTAGCGCGTGGGGCGCACGACGACCTGGGCGAAGGGGCGATTCCACATGACGCCCAGGCTTCCCCAGGCGACGGTCATGGTGTTGAAGCTGCCCTTGCAAAAGTCACCGGCGGACAGGAGCAGCCACTGCTCCTCCCACAGGTGGTGAACCCTGGCGGTGAGCTTCTCCCACGGCACGGCGATCCGGTTCACGAGATCCTCCCTTTGCAGACGGGGTCGGGCCGGCGACATATCCGAGCGCCGTCTTGATCTGCCCCCGGCTCTTCGATTCGACCTTCCCCCCACCGATCGGCTGATCCTCCCATCGGAAGATGAACCAGGTCGGCTTCCCGTTAGACGCGGACCTGGTCGTGGGCTCTCCCCTGGAGTACGTGCGGTCGGTCGATCGAGTCGCCGCGCTCAAGACACGGCGGCATAGTACGTTACTTGTGCACGAAAGTAAAGGGGCGGTTTGACACCCCGCCCCCCGCCGCGTACCCTTCCAACGGTTGGGTCGAGGAGGACGATGGGATGTGCGGGCAGCCGACCGAACGGAGACCCGCGCCGGCGCGCATGGGCGCGCTCCCTGCAGACTATGACAACGCTGGTGACCAGGCTCTTCTCGACGCGGGATTTCGCGGAAGCCCGACGGCTTCTCGCCTCGCAAGACCTCCTCTATGAGGACGGGTGTGACGACGTCGTGGGAGTTCACGACGACGGCCGCCTCGTGGGCGTGGGGGCGCGGGCCGGGTTCGTTCTCAAGATGTTTGCCATCGATCCGGAGTACCAGGGGGGATCGATCCTCGGCGAACTCGCCACCGAGCTGACCCGCCTCGGCCGTGACGGCGGACACGACTCGTTCTTCGTCTTCACCCGGCCGCAGAGTGCCCCCGCCTTCGAGCAGCTCAACTTCAAGATCCTCGTCGCCGAGGGGACGGTGACGCTTCTCGAATACGGCGGCGGGTTCGAGTCTTACCTGGCGGAACACGCCCCACAGATCCGTCCGGGGCGTAACGGCGCCGCGGTGGTGAACGGGAACCCGTTCACGTATGGCCATCTCTACCTCGTGGAAACGGCCTCGCGCCGCGTGGACACCTTCTACCTCTTCATGGTTCGCGAGGACCGCTCGGTCTTCCCCTTCGCGGCGCGGATCCGCCTGGCTCGCGAGGCGACCGCCCACTTAGGGAACGTCGTGGTCCTCGACACCTCTCGCTACGCCGTGAGCTCCGGCACCTTCCCTTCGTACTTCTTGAAGAAGCTCGACGCCGTAGCGCTGGCACAGATGCGGGTCGACCTGCGTCTGTTTGCCTCGCGTCTCGCGCCTGCGTTCTTCGTGAAAGTCCGGTTCGTCGGCCACGAGCCGTACGATGCGACGACCGCGGCGTACAACAAGACGATGCGGGAGGTGCTTGGGCCGTATGACCTCGAGCTGGTTGAGGTGGAGCGGATGCGGGAACGCGGGAGCATCGAGATCTTTCGCCGAAGCTCGGCGCAGGCGGGCGAGACGGCGGGCGACGCGGAGGGTCATGCCGTCCCCGCGGGGTTCATCAGCGCCACCAAGGTCCGCGCCGCGCTGGCTCGGCGCGATTATGATACCCTGCAGCGGATGGTTCCCGATACGACTCTCGCGTATCTTCGTTCGCCCGAAGGGATGGAGATCGCCGACCGGCTTGCGGCCGCCGAGGGGTCACGCCGCTGAAATCACCACGAGCCGGGGGACAAGGGCAGGTAGATGGCACCACGAAGGCAAGGAGACGTGATCATGGAGATACGCAGAAAGGCAACCGCGGGCACGATGCAATCTAGCGACCTCTCCGTCACCGTCGAGCCGGCCGACCGGATGGAGATCCGCATCGAGTCCACGGTGAAGAAGCAGTTTGAGCACCTGATCCGCGCCCGGATCGAGGACGTACTTCGGCGCCATCAGGTGACGTCGGGTATCGTCGCCGTATCGGATCGCGGTGCTCTCGACTACGCCATCGAGGCGCGTGTGGAGACGGCGCTGCGCCGGGCCATTGAGGAGTGACCAAGCATGCTCCCCGAGACCCTGCGCCTCGCCGACTATGGCCTTGGCCATGACGAGCGTGCGAAGGAGCACTAGCCCGTCGCGAGCCGCTTCGGCCCGCGGTTCTGTGACTGGCAACTCGCGCCGCCCTCAAGGCCGCTTCTCAATCATTACCTTGCTGCTCATCCCCGGCCGCAACTCGGCGGGCGGGTTGTTCCCGGAAAGCCGGACCCGCACCGGGACCCGCTGCACCACCTTGGTAAAATTGCCGGTCGCGTTCTCGGGGGCAGGAGCGAGAACTGGGCGCCGGTAGACAGGCTGATGCTCTCGACCTTCCCGTGAAACGTCAGGCCGGGGTACGCGTCGATCTTGATCTCCACCGTCACGCCGAGGGTGCCGGACATGGACGGGAGCGCCACGTTCACGATGCTCGCATCAAGGGCCGCCATGATGGTCCCGGTGAGGACGGTGAGTGCGGCGACAGGTGCCGGAGGAACCGATTGGGGGCGAACCCTCCACCGCGGCCGAACCGGGCCGCAGGCGGACCAACCCATCGCAGCAGTTCAGTTCGCTTCTTGATTACCTCCCGCAGCGGCTCATCGGCCGTCCGGAAATACCTGGAGACGAGATCGCGGAGGGCCTTTTCCGACATGCCCGATGCGTAGAGGGATCCGATGATCGCCCCGATGCTCGTCCCCGCGATGGCGGATGGCCGAAGGTTCAGCTCGTCCAGGAGTTCGAGAACTGAAATATGCGCCAGCCCACGCACCCCGCCACCATTCAACGCCAGGCCCGCGCAGCAGCCACTTCTCCAGAACCTCGGCCAAGGCGCTCGGCTCCACCGGCATGGACACATAGTCGTCCATGCCCGCTTCCAGGCATTTCTTCCGGTCACCCGGCATGATGTGGGCGGTCATGGCAATGACGCGAATCCGGCGGTGGGGGATCGCCGACCGGGCATGGCGTTCCGGCGGGTGGGCGAACCCGGTGCGGATGGCCTGTCGCTCGCGGGCACACGGACCGTTCCGTGGACCGGGCTTGCCAGCCCACCGGCTGGTCGTCGGAACATTGTGCTTCACGTCCTGCCTACCCGGCTTCATCGCCCCCCCATCTTTCTCTCGGCGTTTTCGCGTCCCACCCGGCTGAGTCGCTTCCAGCGAGCCTGCTCCTCGAGGCGAGCGCGTACACTTTGCTGCCTTTCGAGAAACCTCACCTCCCGCCGCAACTTCCGGTAGCCATCGAAGCGGTGCCGGTCGAGCGACCCGTCCTCCAGCGCGGCGCGGATCGCGCAACCCGGCTCTTGCTCGTGCCGGCAATCCGCGAAGCGGCAGTTCATCGAGAGTCCTTCGACGTCACCGAACGCGGCGTCCAGGCTCTCCTCGTCCGCCCAGAGCTGCACCTCGCGCATGCCGGGGGTATCGATCACGACGCCTCCCCGTGGAAGCATGAGCAGCTGGCGGGAGGTGGTCGTGTGGCGCCCGCGGCCGTCGCCTGTGCGGATGCCGGACGTCTTCAGCCGCTCCTCTCCGAGCAGCCGGTTGATGATCGTGGACTTTCCTACGCCGGACGAGCCGATGAGTGCCGCGGTCGTGCCCTCGCCGATCCAGGTATACAGATCGTCGACGCCCTCTCCCTCCTTGGCACTGACCGGAAGGACAGGCACGCCGGCGAACGCGGCGGTCGTCTCGCGCACGAGGTCACCGACAGCGGGGTTCAAGTCCGCCTTGTTGAGCACGATGACCGGCCGGGCGTCTCCTTCGCGCGCGAGCGTGAGGTAGCGCTCCAGCCGCCGCACGTTGAAGTCCTTGTCGGCGTCGGTCACCAGCAGCAGCACGTCCACGTTGGCGGCCAGGAGTTGAGGCTCGGTGAGTACGCCGGCGGCCTTGCGCCGGAGCAGAGACCGGCGCGGCAGGACCGCGTGGATGAAGCCGTGCGTGTGGTCGCTCGGCTGCAGGGCAACCCAGTCTCCCACGACCGGCAGATCGGCTCGTGACGCGGCCGTGTAGCGCAACTTTCCCGTGATCTCGGCCGTGCGTTCGTCGTCCGCCGAGTGCACCAGGTACCGATCGCGGTGCTCTTCCGCGACCCTGGCCGGAGTGAAACCGGCGGCGCGTTGGGGGGCAAAGGTCTGTTCGAAGAAAGACTCCCATCCCAATCGTGAGAGTGTCGTTTCCAAACACATGATTCTTGCACCTCTTCAGATGGTGGTTGGGGTGCGCCGGACCAATCCGTCCTTGAGCTGCCGCCGAATCGTGAAAGGCGAGCAGGCAGGCAAGAACCGTCAGTCTCGCAGGCCGCGAGAGCAGCAAGCCCGGCGAGTTACGAGGTGCGTTCGGAGAGGGACGTAAGCGAACCGCGGATTAGACGGTGGCGGAGGCTTCCCCGAGGCGCACCACAACGAGATCGAGAGTATGAACAGTCATTGGGCGGTGCCTCCTTTCGAGGTCCGTGGCGACGAGATTGCCGCCAGCAAGAATTACTATAACCGCTGGGTTGTGAGTGTCAACCCCAAAGTTCGTTGTCCGGGCTGCCACGTTGCGGCCGCCGCCGGAGGTTCGCTGCCTGACAGAGACTAGAGCGTGTCTCGATGCGTGGGAAAGAGCAGGGACATGGCGTCCCTGGGAGTCGAGGCGAACGTGATGGGCGCGTGGGAATCCTCGAGCGGGGTGAACCGCTCGGGATGGGAGAGGGGGAGGCTTCGCGCGCCTTGCCCGGGTTGGGCGCCGCGTTGTCCCACCCAGAGTCCGACCAAGACGGCGCACACCGCGACGCTTGCCGCTAGATAGACGGGAACCTGGCGGGTGAACGGAAGCAGCAGCCGGATCGACCGCCGCGGCCTGGAGCGGGCACCGGAATCAAGCTCGAGTCGCCACCGCTCCCAAACCTGTCGCTCCATGTTGGAAGCCGGCCGGTAGGCCCGTTGGTGTTCCTCCGGAGGGGGTGCTTTCCTGGCGACACTCCAGCCTCACCGAGGATGCATACGTGCGCCGTGCCGAGGCCTGGGAGGCCTGGAGCCGGGCCCATCCGGCCGATGTGCGTGCCTTGGTGGAATGGGGCCACGCCCTTCGTTACGTCGGGGGGCACTCCAGCGAAGTGGATAGCTTGTTCGCCACGGCCTTCCGCGCCGACTCGACCGATGCCGTTGTCCTTGCCGCCTACGCCCCCCGGGTCTGGTTGAGCGCGTCCGGAGGGGACAACTGGACTCTCGCCCACCAGAGGCTGCTGCGCGCCGCCCTCCAGGACTCCACCTACGCGGACATCTACTACGTTCTCTGGCTGACTTCACTCCAGGTCGGGGACACCAACCTGGCGCGTCACTGTATGGACCGGGTGGTTGAGCTGGGAGACATGCCGGCGCCGCTCCTCGACTTCGGATACAACCTGGTAGCAGGGGCGCCCCCCTCGGCCATCGTGTTCACGAACGGCGACAACGATACCTATCCGCCTCTTGCGCTCCAGGCGCGTGTCGGCTTTCGGCGAGACGTGAGCATCGTCAATGTCTCGCTCCTCAATCTGCCGTGGTACATCCGCCGTACTCGGGACGCCGGTGTCCCGGTGGATCTGGATGACGCTGCCATCGCCGACTTGCGGGCGACGCCAGACCGTACCATTTCCATGCAGGCACAACTCGCGATCGCTCGGGCCGTGGCCAAGACGTCGGCCCCCCGTCCTCTCTGCTATGCCGCCACCGTGCTGGAAAACGAGACGATCCCGGGCGATCGGGTCCTCGATGGTCTCCTCTGGCGGGTACTGCCGCCGGGAGGGTGCGGAGAAAAGGGGGCCACCCCTTGTTTCGATCTGGCGCGCACGCGAGATCTCTTTGACACCCTCTACCGCCTCGACAGCGCGACCGATCCCCTCCTTGACTGGAATCGGGAGAACTCGGTTGCGCGGCTCGCGCCCAACTATGCGACACTTCTGTATCGAGTCGGTGACGGACTGTTGTCCCGCTCCCCGCGCGAAGATGGTGGGCCGTACTTGTACAAGGCGCTACAGATCCTGGCTTTTCACGTTGGCATCAAGGGGACGGCGAAACTGCGGGAGGAAATTCTCCAAGCCTGGGCCGAGAAGGACCCGGGATCTGCTTGGTTGACGGAAGCCAAGAAGCTGACCGTGCGGTAGAGGCGGGTGGTGCACGCCACCAAGATGTCTCCGCGACACAAGTGGACTGCTGTGGACTCAGGGGGACTTTCGGGGACACGATCGACGGCACCAACACCCTGGCAGCAAACCTGTTAGGCAGCGAAGTCATGCACCGGCAACAGGTTATGGATTTGCTGCCGGAAGGGTTCAAGTCCCGTCGACCCCGCATCTTGTTTCTCCACATAGTGATAGCCTCTCAATGGTCGGCCGCGTGACCGCAGGGGTCAGCTTCCGGATCGATCGGTAGGGCCGATGGAATCGCGGATCTCCTGCAGGAGGGTCAGGATGCGCTGATTGGACACGCTGCTCTTGTAGGCCGCCAGAATCAGCTTCACCGAGACCAGGAACACGCCCGCCTCCAACAGCAGGTCATGGGTGAAACCCTTGGCGAACAGCGCCACGATGAAGAGGACCAGGGTCAGCCCCATCACGGCCAACGAGCCGGCATCGAGATGTCGCCACCGACTTTCCACGTCAACCTCCCT
>CAIMUX010000105.1 GCA_903844735.1 Candidatus Eiseniibacteriota bacterium | reverse complement strand
CTCTGCCGCTGCGGCCAGCCGCTCGGTCAGGCGGCCCGCCACCGTCCGGGTCAGTTCCTCCACGTCGGTGGTGGTGGGTGGAGGGAGCGGGACGAAGCGCAACCGCCCGCTCGTTGCATCAGAGACAGGGACGAAGAGACCGGCCTGCCGTTCGACCTGGCGGGACCTCCGTCCACGACCATCGACCGGCGTCCTCGCCCTCTCGGCGGCGATCGGCCTGCTGGTGGCCGCCCTTTGGGTCGGTCTCGATGGCAGGATCCCGGCGTTGCCGTTCTCGGAGAAACGAGCGGCGTTCGACCCGGGCCAGCTCCCGGGGACGGCGCGAGCGGCCTTCCTGGCGGTGCGGTTCTATGGACTCGTGCTCGTGGTTCCGCTGATGGAGGAGCTGTTCTGGAGGTCGTTTCTCGTCCGCTGGCTGGCACACCAGAGTTTCCAGGAGGTGCCGATCGGCCGGGTGACACCGCTGGCTGCGGTGGTGACCTCGGGACTGTTCGCCCTCGCTCATCCGGAGTGGCTCCCCGCGCTGATCACCGGTCTCCTCTGGGTCGGACTGCTGCGTTGGACACGAAGCGTGGCGGCCTGCTTCGTCAGTCACCTCGTCGCGAATCTCGCTCTCGGAGGGTGGATTCTGGCCCGCGGAGCCTGGCACCTGTGGTAGTTCCAGGGGAACCTCCCCAGGCCGCCTACGGAATCATACTGAATCATTACGTCTCTGGCGCTCAACGGGCTCTCGCCACCCTCCCGATGAGGGACCGACCTCTGCAGACGACAGCCCCGCCCCTACGAGACGGGCCGGAAGGGGTCGAGGATCTTCTTGTCGGCCCAGTAGATGTTTCCATCGTCTCCGCAAAAGAACAGGTATCGTCCGTCCGGGGAGAGCGAGGGAAATCTGCCTGGGATTTGCGTGACCCTTTGGGGGGCCGACCAGGTGCCTTCGCTCTTCCTGAAAGTGACCTGGATAAACATCTCTTCCTTGTCGCCATCAAGGGGACGATTCGAGGAAAACAGCAAGAAAGACTCATCGGGCGAGACATACGGAGTGTAGTCGATCGCATTCGGACGGTTGATTGCCTCGCCCAGGGGTGTGACGTCGACATAGCCGTCGGCCGCATATCGGGCTCCAAAGATCCCGGTATCCCAGATCTTCGTCTTCATCACCCCGGAGTAGTAGGCGCGACCCGATCTGGTGAAGGAGGAACTCCCGTTCGGAAGGAAGCCGTCTGCGCGGGCAGTACTCCATCCCGCCTCTGTCTTCTCGACGTACTGCTTGACCCAGCCACTTCCGCTATCCGCACTGAAGAACAACTTCTTCCCGTCCGGCGAGAACACGGCCGCCTGGGTGTTTCCATCCTTGGCAAACGGCGGCGGCTGCGGAGCCGACCATGTTCCGCCGACCTTCCTCACGGAGAGGATCTGCGCGGACAACGTCTTCATGTCGACGGTATTCCAGAACATCTCCTGACCATCGGGGGAGATTTCCAAACGGCTGTGGAGGTTCCCGGTAGAAACAACTCCCGGAGCAAAGACGACAGGAATCGTGCCCGGTGGACGCTGGCCGAGGTAGGCCCCCGCCTCAGGAGTGGTCTGAGCTTGGCCGATCGAAGCCCCGACCAGAAGGAGCAAGAACAGAACCGCCGCCGCCTTCAATGCCACCACCTTTCCCTCCCCTGAATCATTGCCGGATCCCGGGCATGGCCACGCCGGCACACCCTGGCTGCTTGCAAAGCGCTCGCGCCGCCGGACCATGGATCCCCCTTCGGGCGCTCTTCCTTTCAACGACCGGTCATTCCCTCCAGGTTCTCGGGATAGCAAGCGCCCTGCACCGTGATGGTTGAGGAGGTGCTGTCAATCTCCCGAAGCTCCTCTGCCGTCAGCTCGACGGACGCGGCTCCGATATTCTCCTCCAGGCGATCCAGCTTTCGCGTGCCCGGAATCGGAACGATCCACGGCTTCTGGGCCAACAGCCACGCGAGCGCGATCTGAGCGGGCGTCGCCTTCTTCCGTCGTCCGACCTCCGCGAGCAGGTCAACCAGCCGATAAGTCGCTTCATCGCCCCCGATCGCCCTTCGCCAGCCGCCGAGCAGCCAGCCGAGTAGGACTTTGGCCGAGCTCCGGGGGCGAATGCAAGGTGCTTTCCCCCCAAAGGGGGACACGGCGGGTCACTCATGGATCGTCACAGGGGCGAGTCCCCGGTTCGGCGGGGGAAGATGGTTGCCGTTTCCCCGGAATGCGCGGCTTTGGGCTCGACCAGGGTCTGGTCTGGATCAAGATAGTCCCCCTGCTCCTCTGCCGCTGCGGCCAGCCGCTCGGTCAGGCGGCCCGCCACCGTCCGGGTCAGTTCCTCCACGTCGGTGGTGGTGGGTGGAGGGAGCGGGACGAAGCGCAACCGCCCGCTCG
>CAIMUX010000104.1 GCA_903844735.1 Candidatus Eiseniibacteriota bacterium | reverse complement strand
TTCAGTCCTTGATACGGGCGTGTGCGTTTTGTCGGACGCCACGTTCAGTCCTTGATACGGGCGTGTGCGTTTTGTCGGACGCCACGTTCAGTCCTTGATACGGGCGTGTGCGTCTTGTCGGACGCCACGTTCAGTCCTTGATACGGGCGTGTGCGTTTTGTCGGACGCCACGTTCAGTCCTTGATACGGGCGTGTGCGTCGGCCCGCACAGCATTTTGGGGTTCGAGCAGGGCGCGTGCGTCGGCCCGCACAGCATTTTGGGGTTCGAGCAGGGCGTGTGCGTCGAGTCCTTCGTGGGTGCCGGTTCCGGGCCCGACCGCCGCGCCCATGGCGACCGTCCCGCTTTCCCCTTTCCATGTTCTCCGCGCCCACACCCTGACCCTGCCCGCCTCCAGCACCGCAAGCAGGTCACTCGACCCTCGATAGCAACCTCCCTACCGCTATCTGTACGTGGTTTGGAATCGGCGCCCGACGATTCGTGGCGTTGACCGCCTCGGCGGCCTTCACGATGATCTTCTTTTCGCAGTATCTACACGCCCACGTAGCGGACCTACCGTTCAGGGAGAATGAAATATGTTGCCATTGTTCTTCGTCGCACTTGTGGCATGGGTATCGTGGCAAGAAAGCCTTGAGCCTCGCCAGCTCTGCGGCTTTACGAGCGGCCTCCTCGATCTTGGTCTTGCGAGCGGTCTCGGCGGCTCTGCGAGCGGCTTCCTCGACTTGCGCCTGCACTCGGTCCTTGGTCACCTGCGCCAGGCCGCCGAGTGGATTGCGCACGTCCCTTGAACCGTCGCTCCACCCCAGCTTGCGCATCACCACAAGCTGCTCCCGCAAGATTGGAATGGTCTCCAGCCGTTCGAAACATTGCACCAGCACACGTGAGAGCCTGTCCCTGCTCCGCTCCGCGCAGGCATCGCGCAGTTCGCGCCGTTGCGGGCGCGGCGGCGAGGTAGTAGGCTGCCCCTGCGGTTGCTCTCGTACTTGGCAGTGTCAGGGAGGTTGCGTGATCGGATCGGGGATCAACAGGCAGGCTGATACCAAGGCGGTTGCGATCGCCGCGCTCCCGTCGCCATGTGGCCGAGCAGGGGGCGCTGCCAACTCAACCGCATTGGCACCGAGATGAATTCACGCGGAACGGGGTGCTCTGAGGTCAGCCAAGGGAAACGCAGGATCAGCGGAGGGGGGGATAATGAAGAAGTTCTTTGAGTCAGGCCTTGCCTTCATGCTAGTTGCCCTGGTTTGGATCGCGGTTGGCCTGCTTTCTGGCAGACCGGGTTTGGGAGCTCTGGGAGTGTTTTGGCTAGTACTAGCGATAGCCGTGAGAGCGAGGAGCACCAAGAAGCAGCGCCCCACACCTGAGTCCCAGAGGAAGGACGACGCTACCTAACAACGGGGTGGAAGTGCCGTGCCGGGTAGTCGCGAAGCCGAGGCAAGGAGAAGGACGAGGACGTCGTCGCGAGGTGGGGTCTGGACGAAGCCCAATCCAAGAGGCAATCATGTCCCGACTGGGCCATGACGATGCAGCCAAGGAACCCTTCCGCATGACCCAAGTCACCATCGAAAACCCGATCCTGACCTCGCCCTACGACGAGCCGACCCGCCACTTCCGGTTCTCCGACGAAGGCATCACGAATAAGGTGCTCACCGGTAGGCGAAGCCGCGGGGCAGATGTTCCGGATTCTTCGCGGCGCTGTCCTGATTGGCCTACCCCGGAGGGATTCCTTGCTCGTCTCTGAATTCATTGCCAAGTGGAAAAAGGTGGACCTGAAGGAGCGGTCCGCCGCACAGGAGCACTTCATTGACCTGTGCCGTCTGGTCGGCCACCCGACGCCCGCTCAGGCCGATCCCACCGGCGCCAGCTACTGCTTCGAGCGCGGTGCCGCCAAGTACGGCGGTGGCGACGGCTTCGCCGACGTGTGGAAGAAAGGATTCTTCGGCTGGGAGTACAAGGGCAAGCACAAGGACTTAGTCGCCGCCTACGACCAGCTACTCCGGTATCGGGATGCGCTGGCAAGTCCGCCGCTGCTTGTGGTCTGCGATCTGGACCGGATCATCGTCCACACGAACTTCACGAACACGGCCTCGGCAGCACATGAGATCGGTCTGGACCAACTTGGCGAACCGCGCAATCTGGAGGTCCTTCGGAACGTGTTCTTCGACCCGGAGAAGTTGCGGCCCGGCCAGACGAGCGAGGCGATCACCCAGAAGGCCGCACAGCATTTCGCGAGCATCGCCGAGTCCATGCGCGGGCGGGGACTGGAGTCCGGGCACGTCGCGCACTTCCTCGACCGGGTCGTCTTCTGCCTGTTCGCCGAGGATATCGGCCTCCTGCCGGACCTGATCTTCTCTCGCATTGTGGAGAAATCCGCGGGCGAGCCCGTGAGGTTCTGCCGACTTCTTGGCCAGTTGTTTGAGGCGATGGAAGAGGGTGGCGAGTTTGGGATCGAAAGCATCCGGCATTTCAACGGCAGCCTGTTTGACAACGCCACTGTCCCGGAACTCACTGTGGAGCAAGTCCAAGGAATCGCCGAGGCGACCCGGTTGGACTGGAGCGCGATCGATCCGTCGATCTTCGGCACGCTCTTCGAACGCGGTCTTGATCCCTCGAAACGCTCGCAGCTCGGGGCACATTTCACGAGCAGGGATGACATCGAGATCCTCGTGGACGCCGTCGTCATGCAGCCGCTGCTTCGGGAGTGGTCGGAGACCCGCCAGATTGTCGAGAGTCTGCTGACTACCGGCAGGAGGAAGGCGAGCACAGGAACCAGTAAACCAGTGTCGGCGGCGGTGAGAATGAAGGCCAGAGCCGAGGCAGACGGCGTCATCCAGCAGTTCCTCGCGCGGCTCCAGAACGTGAAGGTCCTTGATCCCGCTTGCGGTTCCGGCAACTTCCTCTACGTGGCCCTGCAGAGGCTGAAGGATCTGGAAAAGGCGGTTACACTCTACTCGCTGGAGCAGGGGCTCGGTTCGTTCTTGCCGCTGGTCGGGCCCTGGCAGCTCTACGGAATCGAGATCAACCCGTACGCCCACGATCTCGCCCAGATGACCGTGTGGATCGGCTGGCTTCAGTGGAATCGGTTCAATGGTTTTGGATCTCCGCAGGAACCGATCCTGCGGCCGATGGAGGGGAATTTCCAGTGTCGGGACGCGATTCTCGACCTCACCGACCCGGCAAGTCCAAAGGAGCCAGACTGGCCGAAGGTGGACTTCATCGTTGGTAATCCGCCGTTTCTCGGCGGTAACCGCATCCGGCAAGAACTCGGCGACGCCTATGTCGACGCGCTGTTCCGGCAATACACCGGGAGGGTCCCGGCCTTCGCCGATCTCTGCTGCTACTGGTTTGAGAAGGCTCGGGCTCTCATCCAAGCGGGGGGATGCAAACGCGCCGGCTTGCTCGCCACACAGGGCATACGCGGTGGCGCCAACCGGGAGGTCTTGAAGCGGATCAGAGAGACCGGAAACATATTTTGGGCAATTGCAGACAGGGACTGGATTCTCAACGGCGCAACAGTACACGTCAGCCTTGTCGCCTTCGATGGCGGTGCGGAAGAAGGTCGCATTCTCGACGGACAGGCCGTGGCCCGGATCAATCCGGACCTGACTGCGACGGTGGACATCACGACAGCCGCGATCTTGCGCGAGAACGCGCGAATGTCCTTTCAGGGGCCGTCTCCGAAGGCACCTTTTGACATCGACGCCGAAACTGCATCCCACATGTTGGCAACGACTGGCAATCCGAATGGTCGACCGAACTCCGACGTGGTGCGACCCCTCATGCGTGCCGTCGACATCGGTGGCAGTGTGAGCACGAACTGGACAATCGACTTCGGTCTCACTCCGATGGAAGAAGCAGCCCAGTACCAGGCGCCGTTCGAGCATGTCCGCCAGCATGTCCAGCCGATCCGCTCGCAGAACCGGCGTGCCAGCTACGCCGCCAGATGGTGGCAATACGCAGAGGCTCGTCCAGGCATGCGCCGAGCACTAACAGGAAAAGGTCGGTTCGTGCTGACGCCGCGTCACTCAAAACATCGTCTGTTCGTGTGGGCCTCCGCTACCGTGCTGGCCAATGACAGTACGATCGTCTTTGCCCGCGACGATGATTACTTTTTCGGCGTTCTGCATTCGCGGATTCACGAGGTCTGGGCGCGCGCACAAGGCACGCAGTTGCGGGAAGAAGAGAGCGGTGCACGATACACACCGACCACCAGTTTCGAGACGTTTCCGTTGCCGTGGGCGCCGGGGCAGGAGCCGACGAGCGACCCGCGTCACGAGGTCATTGCCGTCGCCGCGCGGGAAGTCGTCGAGAAACGCGACACCTGGCTGGCGGGGAAGGACCCGAGCGACAAGAAACCGCGCTCGCTGACCCGGCTCTACAACGACCGCCCGACGTGGCTTGACCTGGCTCACCGGAGTCTCGACGCCGCTGTCTTCGCCGCGTACGGGTGGGACCCGGACATCTCGGACGACGATCTGCTCGGTCGTTTGCTGGAGTTGAACTTGGCACGTTCCGGGACAGCGGGAACGTGATGGGCGGACTCTGCGGGCGGAGATCGATGAGGCGGCGTGGAGTTGCCTATACCGGACGGTGAGCCGGGCGTTTCCACGGCCGGAGTCGGGGAGGATTGCGGTGAAGGTCATCAACCATTACGGGGACGAGGTGTTGCGGGTGCTTGGGATGTGAAGCATCTGCCCGGTCGCGCCTCTCGCGGCCGTTGTCCACTGTTGACATCTGTCCACCAATCGTGGACACTCTGAGTCCATGGACGATGTAGTCCGAACAGACGACCTGCTTGGCGCCGCGCTCGATGCCGCCCGAAAGCAAGGGTTGGATGCTCGCTTTGTGAGGGCGCGCAGCCAATCCGGTGCCAAACCGGACGCCTGGATGGAGATCCGGCGCGGCAAGGACCGGCTGCTGTTCGCCGTCGAGGTCAAACGCTCCGTCACCCCGGCCACCCTTGGACCCGTCGTGCACAATCTCGCCCGGCTCGGGGAACAGGCTCTCCTGGTCACGGCCTACATCACGCCACCCATGGCGGAGCGACTTCGGGAGCAGCGCGTCGCCTTCCTGGATACCGCCGGCAACGCCTACTTCGACCGGACCCCACTGCTGGTCTGGATCAAGGGCCAGAAACCAGAGGTCAGGTCCGTGGCCGGGGAAGTCGGGCGGGCGTTTCAACCCACCGGGTTGAAGGTGCTCTTTGTGCTCCTGTGCAATCCAGAGGCCGTCAACCTGACCTATCGCCGGATTGCGGCCATGGTCGACGTTGCGCACGGTACCGTCGGTTGGGTCATGGCCGATCTCGCGCAACTCGGCTACCTTCGTGAGTCCGGAGGAAAAGGCGGTAGACGAAGGCTGTTCGAACGTTCCCGACTCCTGCCTCGATGGACCGAGGCTTATGCCCGAGTGCTACGTCCACGTACCCTGATCGGCCGGTACTACGTGCCCACCATCGACCGCTGGCGCGACTGGGCGCTCGAGGAACACGGTGCTGTGTGGGGGGGCGAGCCCGCGGCGGCGTTGCTGACCCGCCATTTGCGTCCGGGTGAACTCACCATCTATGCGGACCAATTGCCGGGCAAGCTCGCGGGGCGTCAGAAGTTCCTTCAGAGTCCCAGGGCAGGCCACACCGCAGCGGTCGAGGTTCGGAAGCGCTTCTGGACATTCGCCGCCGATCCGCGACACGAACAGATCGTGCCGCCACTGCTCGTCTACGCGGACTTACTCGCGACCGGGGACCAGCGGTGCGTCGAGACCGCGGGCCTGGTCTACGAGGCCCATGTTGCTCGACTTCTCTCAGAAGTCTGAGCTCGGCCTTTTGGCGGAGCTGGTCGGTTCGCTGCGGTCCGTCGCGGACCCAATCGGCGTGCAGTTCCTGCTGATCGGGGGCGGGGATTCGCGCCTGTGACGATCCACCCCCAATGGGGGCACGGCGAGTGGCCGGCCGTGTCCCCATGAGGGGGAAAGAGACGTTGCCTCACCCCCGGAGGTCGGCCATAGTCCTGTTTGCCGGTTCGGAATCGGGCGAAGGGCGCCCGGGGGCGATGGAAGCGCTTTCAGCCAGCCCGTCACGCTATTCTTGGTAAAGGTCCTTCAAGCACCACGCTATCAGCGGATGACCCGAGGCTTCGGCTGCCTCGTGGAAACCCCGGGTGAAGCCGCCCGCCGCCAGGAAGAAAAGCGGGGCCGCCGGTTTGATCGCCTCGTGCGCCCAGCGACGACCGGAGTCCGCGGCACGCTGGAGCATGTCGAGATGCCGAAAGTGCAGGTCGGCCGACACCGGATCCCGTGCCCATTTGACGGTGCCCGTCATGGTCCCACCGGTGGTGAGCGGTGCCACGATGTCGATTTCGAGCGACCGCCTGGCGCGGTCCACGCCATCCCATCGCCCCCAGTGCTGGACCATGGGAAGGCCCAGCGCGACGCGCCGACGGTCATACGCCTGGTTGGCGATCCGCTCGAATTCACGACCCATGTACGCGTCGAGGTGCGGCTCGACGTTCTCCGCCCACACATGCGCAGGATCGTATCGCTCCAGCACCGAGGTGTTCGGCTCCACGAACCGCTGGTGGAATCGAAAGCAAGGATCCGCGATTCCGTAACGAACCGCATCGTTCGACTTGGCGTCAATGTTCTGCCACCTCTCGATGTAGCCGAGCTCGATCAGGCGCACCAGCTTGTCGCGAAGCGCGTTGTCGTTGGGCAGCCCCGCGCGTTGGGCGATCTCGTTGCGCTTCGTAGCGCCTCCGGCGACAGCGCGGAGCACGGCCCGGTACTTGGCCACATCCCGGAGTCCTTCCTCCTGCTCGATTGCCGTCTCGACGAGAAGTCGCACCTCCCCACGCGGAGCGAGGAGAAGGTGTTGGACGTTCTCGATCAGGCCAATATTGGGGTCCAAGGCCGCCAGGTATCTCGGCGTGCCACCAAAGATGCCGTACGCGAGGGCACGTTCGCGCAGGTCCACCAAGCCGGCGAGCTCCCCGGCGTGCCAGTAGGAGAACGGCCGGAGACGGTGCTGCCAGGCGAAACGACCGTAAAGTGGCCCTCCGCCCGCGGCGAGCGCCTCCATCGTGCCAACCGCGGAGCCCGCGAGCACGAGGAGAATCGGGCGCAGAGCGCGCCGACGTTCCAGCGCCGCGTTGAGCTCCGAGGCGAGGCCGCCCACGCCAGTCTCGTCCTCGGCCAAGTACTGGAACTCGTCCAAGGCCACAACCAACGGCTCCGGAGTCCTGAAATCCAGAAGCAGGTTGAATACCGTCCGCCAGGTGGGGTAGTCCTCGACGCGAATGTCTTCTCCCGACCACCGAGAGAAGTCGAGCAGAAGCTGCACGCGGTTGACGTCAGCCGTTGTTCGTGTGGCCGTGAAGAGAAAGAACCGGTCAGGCGACCAGGTGTGGGTGAGCAGGTACGTCTTCCCGATGCGACGCCGGCCGGTGAGCAGGGCGAGCCTGGGTGAACCTGTTGCCAGGAGAGCGCTTAGTTCGCGTCGCTCATCGTCACGATCGACAAGCGTCGCGCAGAGGACAGGACCGGCGAAATGCTGGGCAGCCATTCTCCAACCCTACTCGCATGCAACCACAATTGCAAGCAAACACGATTGTATGCACTGTCCCCGGTCGCGGGTTCGGTTGGGGTATCCCTTAAGGGGAGAATACGCGGATGGGCGCGAATTCCGGACAGAACCGCCTGCCCAAGACAGTGACAGCCTCTTCCAGCGCCTGCCGATCAGCCTATCTCACCAGCGGCTTGTACCGGATCCGATGCGGTCGGTCGGCCTCCGTGCCGAGGCGGCGATGGCGGGCGGCCTCGTAGTCGTCGTAACTCCCTTCGTACCAGAAGGTGCTGCTGTCACCCTCGAAGGCCAGGATGTGCGTGGCGATCCGGTTCAGGAACCATCGGTCGTGGCTGATGACGACGGCACAGCCGGCGAACTCGATCAAGGCGTCTTCGAGGGCCCGCAGTGTGTCGACATCCAGGTCGTTGGTCGGTTCGTCGAGGAGCAGGAGGTTTCCGCCGGTCTTCAACAGCTTGGCCAGGTGGACCCGGTTTCTTTCCCCACCCGAGAGGTTGCCGACCATCTTTTGCTGATCCGCACCCTTGAACCCGAAGCTCGCCACGTAGGAGCGCGAGGCCACCTCGCGCTTGCCCAGCATGATCCGATCGAGGCCGCCTGAGATTTCCTCCCACAAGTTGTTGTCGGCGTCGAGAGCGTCGCGCACCTGGTCCACATAGGAGACTGTTACCGTCTCGCCCACCTTCAACTCACCGCCGTCGGCTTGCTCCCGGCCCACGATCATCCGAAAGAGGGTTGTCTTCCCTGCGCCGTTGGGACCGATCACGCCGACGATGCCGCCGCGGGGCAGGCTGAAGTCCATCTCCTCGAAGAGCAGCCTATCACCGAACGCCTTCCGCAGGTGGGTCGCTCGCACGACCACGTCGCCCAGGCGCGGTCCGGGTGGAATCACGATCTCGGCGGTCTCCTGTCGCTTCTCCTGGTCCTGCGACAGCAACTCTTCGTAGGCCTGCAGGCGGGCCTTGCTCTTGGCCTGCCGCGCGCGCGGGCTCATCCGCACCCACTCCAACTCATGCGCCAGGGTGCGCTGCCGCTTCGACTCGCCCTTCTCCTCGTGGCGCAGCCGCTCCGATTTCTGTTCCAGCCAGGAGGAGTAGTTTCCTTCCCACGGAATGCCGCTGCCACGATCCAGCTCAAGGATCCAGCCGGCGACATTGTCGAGGAAGTAGCGATCGTGGGTGACCGCCACGATGGTTCCGGGGAAGTCCTTCAGGTGGCGTTCGAGCCAGGCTACCGACTCGGCGTCCAGATGGTTCGTCGGCTCGTCGAGAAGCAACAGGTCGGGTTGCTCAAGGAGGATGCGGCAGAGGGCAACCCGGCGGCGTTCGCCTCCGGATAGCGTCGCGATGTCGGCATCGCCGGGAGGACAGCGGAGGGCGTCCATGGCGATCTCGACTTTCCGGTCGATCTCCCATCCCTCCATCGCCTCGATCTTCTCCTGGACCTCCCCCTGCTCAGCCAAGAGCGCGTCCATCTCCTCCGGCTCCATCGGCTCGGCAAAACGCGCGCTAATCGCCTCGAATCGGTGGAGCAGGTCACGGAGGACCGAAAGCCCTCCCTCGATGTTCCCGCGGACATCCTTCGCAGGGTCAAGAACCGGCTCCTGCGGCAGGAAGCCGATGCGGATCCCCGCTGCCGGGCGGGCCTCGCCGAGATGCGCGGGATCCAGCCCGGCCATGATGCGCAGCAGACTAGACTTGCCGGCTCCGTTCGCGCCTAGGACGCCGATCTTGGCGCCGTGGTAGAACGACAGCCAGATGTCCTTGAGGACGACCTTATCCGGGGGGTGGACCTTCCCGACCCCCTTCATCGTGTAAATGAACTGCTTGGCCAAAGAGACCTCCCTACGCCGACCCGGTTCTTGTGACGCCGCAGCGAGTGGGCGTGCGGCGGACAGGTCAATGTACACGGACGGGCGGTCGCGTGTCACCTTGGCGATGGTCACCTTGGCGATGGAGATCACCCTCCAGTTCGCCACGACAACAACCCCGTGGAAGTGCGCGGCGCTTTCCGCGAGGGCCCGGTTCTGCCGGCGAACATCCACGCGATCCAGGCATGATGGACGCTCCCCTTCCTTGAGGGTCGGGTCCCCGACGGAGCCGGCCCAAGGGGAGAAGCTAACCATGAAGAGAATCGCGCCGGCGGCCGCGCCGGACTATCAAGTGCGCCCGATATTCCGGGCAGTCGCGCTTTCCATCCGGGCGTCGATCCGGGCGCCGACCTTGCTGTGGATCCTGGCGATGACCCTCGGCGGCTGCGGGAGGCACGACAAGCACCCGTCCCCAGCAGCGCCCCCGCTGGCGTTGGGTTGGATTTCCCCCGCCGCGGGTGACTCCGTGGCTGGGCTGGTGGATCTGGAAGTGGAGATCCACGGGACCGGTGTCCGCAACGTGGTCTTTCTCGCGGGCGGCATATCGATCGACACCACGACGGCTGCGCCCTGGACCGGGCAGTGGCACTGTCGCAACATCGACGCCCCGATCCGCGTCGTGCTGCAGGCGGTGGTTCAGCGCGAGGACGGTTCCGCGTTGACGGGAGGCGAGATTCTCGTCTGGGCGGTGCCGAATCGGCCTCCGCAGATCACCCTCGTGCTGCCCCGCCCCGCCACTTGGATCGAGAGAAACGCCGGAACCAGGCTCGAAGCGGTGGCGGTCGATCCCGAGGACGGCCCGATCCCACCTGAGTGCATGCGCTGGACCGGGCTGGGGCTGGGGCGGCCCGTCACCGGCGCCGTGCTCCCGTTGGAGATCCTCCGCGACGAGGAGCAGTGGCTCGTGGTAGAGGCCGCCGACCGCTGGAACGAGTGCACACGCGAGACGCTCGCGATCCGACCGTTCCGTTACCTCGCCGCGGAAACACCGACGGTCTGCGCCGACAACGCCGTCGCCGCCATCCGGGCGATGGATCCCACCGGTCTCGCGGCGATGCTTGCGGATTCGTTTCTCTTTGTGCCCTGCGCCGACGAGGCAACGAGCGCAGGGTGGCCGCTCATCTGGACCCGGGGCGAGTTTCTGGAGATGGCCGGGGCGTGGCTCTTGGCACCGTCAACGGCTCAGATCGGGTTCGAGTGGACGCCGGTGCACGTCAACGCCTGGCGAACCACCAAGGACGAGCGCGCCTGGATGGAGTGCGCTCAGGCGTCGATCCGGTTCCGCGAGAACGGCGGCTCGCCGGGTGTGGCTGCCGAGACCCCTGGAACCGAGTTCACGGTGGCGGTAGGTTCGACCATGCAGATCTCACTGCGGCGCGTCGCCGGTGAGCCATGGCGGATCATGGGGTGGCGGGAACTGGCGACCGGTAACGGACGGAGTTTCGCGGGACTCTTGGCCTCGACGATAGGCCTGCCCGCTCCGCGCGCCGGTGCGGGCTGCGGGGTCCGCCCGATGTCGCAACTGCCCGGTCCGCCGAGGTCGCGATTGGCTGGTCAGCCCCGTGTCGCGCTGCCTGGTCAGCCTGGGACCGCGACTGAGCCATCGGGCGCGGACTCGCGAAAATCTCCGGCCACCACGACGGCCAGCCGTTCGGTCTGGATGATGCGGCGCGCCGCCTCGTTCACCTCCACCACCGAGATCGCGTCCAGCCGCTCGATGTCCCGAAGCCAAAATTCCTCATCGAGACCGTAGAACTCCCGGGCCAAGGCGTTGGTCGCCAGGTGGTCATTCGTCTCCAGACCGAGAGGCAGGCTCCCGGTGAAGAATCGCCGGGCCAGCTCGACCTCGGCGGGCGCGGCGCCTTCGTCGCACAGCTTGCACAGCTCCCCTTCAACGACGCGAAGCGCTTCGTCGGCGGTCTCCACCGCGGTGCGACAGGAGGCAAAGAAGTAGCCCCGCTCCCGGCGCGGGTGGACGTTGGAAAAGACCTCATAGGCGAGGCCGCGATCCTCGCGCAAGGCCCGGTACAGGCGACTGCCGGCGCCGCTCCCACCCAGGAGGTAGTTCATCAGCACCGCGGCGAGGTACTCGGGTGCGTCGCGGCGGATGCCCGGACAGCCGAGGCGAATCACCGCCTGGGTCAGGCCATCCTTCTGCAGACGGTCGAACGACGCCCCGGGCTCCCCCACGACCGGAGGAATCCCGGCGCGATAGATCGAGGGAAAAACGCCGGAGGGGGTACCGGCCGCTCCCGCTTCGGCAGGCGTCGGGGCGGCTTCCGTTGCAGCGGACGTCGGGGCCGCTCCCTCCGTCTCCCAGCCTCCAAACAGATCGGCCGCAAGCCGGAACGCTTCGCCGGGATCGAGGTCGCCGACAAGCGCCAGCACCGCGCCGTCCGGACGGTAGTGCCGCCGATAGAAGCCCGCGAGATCCGCGCGCGTGAACCGGGCCAGAGTGCCGGGCAAACCCTCGCGAGGATGGTGATACGGATGCGCACCGTAGATTCTTTCGAGGAAGCGGTTGCGCACCAGGTCGGCCGGATCGTCACGACGGCGCTCCAGCAGACCCAGAATCTCGCCCCGACGCCGCTCGACCTCATCGTCGGGAAAGGACGGGGCGATCAGGACCTCGGCGAGCAGGGTCAGCGCCTCACCCGCATCGCGCGACAAACAACCGGTCCCGGCCAGTGTGTAGTCGTAGTCCGAGGACACCCCGAGCCCCGCGCCGATCCCATCCGCGGCCTCGGCGATCTCCATGGCGCCCCGCCGCAGCGTCCCGCGCGTGAGGAGCGACGCGGTCATGGACGACAGTCCCGCCTCTCCTGGCGCCTCCATGGCGGTCCCGGCAGGCAACAGAACCGTGGCCGAGAGAATCGGCAGATGGTCCCGGCGCACGGCGATCACGCGCAGACCGTTGGGAAGGGTGCAGCGCTCCTCGTGGAAGTGACAGCCGGCGAAACGATCGGTCACAGCGTCTCCTCCCCGGCTGCGGCCGTCTCAGGGCGGAGATACCCCACCGTGCGACGCCGCTCGTCGAAGACCAAGCGCGCCGTATCGAGGATCTCTTCCGCGCCAATGGTGCGATGCGTGTCCAACCACCCGAAATAGTCGCGCCACGAGGATCGACACTCGTCCTCGCCCAAGTTCTGCCCGAGGGCGAAACGGCTCTCGCGCGAGAAGATGAAATCCGATTCGACAGCCCGCAGCGCCTTGGCCAATTCCTTCTCGCTCAGAGGCTCGCGCGCAAGACGATCGGTTTCCTCGAACACCGCGTCGCGCAGCCGTTCCACCGCCACCCCCGGCCGGGCCATCGCGTTCACGGTGAAGACGGAAGGATCGGTGCGCAGGAGAATTCCGCCGCCCAGGCCGACCGCCATCTGGTCCTCATGCACGAGCCGCCGGTATAGCCGGCTGGAGCGCCCGTGAAAAAGAACAAACTCGATGAGATTCAGGACCTTGGCGTCCCGCTCCCGCGATGCCGGAGCCCGCCACGCAAGGAGAAGGCCCGGAAGCTGCACTTCCTTGCGGACCGTCACCGTCCGTTCGCCCCGGGCCATGGGCTCGACCGCACGCATGATCGGCGTTTCCGGGCCGCGCGGGACCGGACCATAGTGCGTCCGTGCCAGCTCGACCACTCGTTCATGCCGGGCATCTCCCGTCACCACGAGGAACGCGTTGTTCGGAGTGTAGTAGGTGCGGTAATGCCGCCAGGCATCCTCAAGCGTGAGCGCATCGAGGTCACACATCCAGCCGATGATCGGCCAGCGGTAGGGATGCACCTGAAAGACCGCGGCCGCCACTGCCTCGGAAAGCAACCCGAAGGGCGGGTCCTCAGACGTCTGCCGCCGCTCCTCGCGGATCACCGCCATCTCGGAACGAAACACTTGCTCTGTCAGGCATAGCCCCAACATCCGGTCGGATTCCAGCTCCATCGCGATGCCGAGCCGGTCGGCAGCAGCATTCTCGTAGAAAACTGTGTAGTCATGGGTTGTGAGCGCGTTGTGTACCATCCCGTTCTCTTGGATGACCCGGTCGAAGGCCCCTTCGGGAAAACGGTCGGTCCCCTTGAACAGCAGATGCTCCACGGCATGCGAGACTCCGGTCGTCCCCGACCCCTCGTTACGCGAGCCGACCCGATACCAAAGTTGATGGCTCCCTGTGGGGCTGGAGGGATCGTCCACAGTGAGAATCTTGAGCCCGTTATCCAAAACGGTTTCCCTAACGACCAAGTCCGGCACGCCACCTCCCGAAGTCACCGCTGGAGTCCGAAGGGGATGGCCCGGAAGCACCCTGAAGATCCGCCATCCCCGCGCCTGGTCACAGTAGGTCAGGGGATCGGGGCGGGCAACCGTCGTTGACGCACCAGCCTGAAGCCCGAAACCTGAAGCCCGAAGCCTTTGGATGGCCCCTTGACTCTAGCCGCCCCCTCGGCGATGCTGTGGTGTCCCGCGTCCGACGTTCGCGGGCACCTGGATCGATCATCGGAGGTTTCCATGAGCATTCGTTCACTTGCACTCGCACTCGCCACGCTGGTCGCCGGTCTCGCCGGCATCGGCTTCGCCCTTGGGTCGGCCATGGTTGGCCCGGCCGCCGCGGCCGGAGACGACAATACCGCCGCGATCCCCTGTGCGCAGGTTTCCGCGGCGATCAGCAAAGCCCCGGAAACGGAGCGTGCGGGTCTGGTCCTCGCAGCCATCGACCGCAAGTGCCACCCGCTTCCGGCGGTCGTCTTAACAGCCCTGCGGTCCGGCGCGTGGGAGGACAGCGCTGCGCTGTCTCCGGGCGGCCGCATCGGTCTTCTGGCGCAGGCCACCGCCGCCGCGTATCCTGAGGCCGAGACGTTGGCGGTGAAGCTCATCGAAACCGGCACATGGCCGAGTGGGCAGCCGCTCACTACCGAAGCCGGTGCCCAGTTGATCCGCTCCTTCAAGGGCGTGCTCACGACCTATCGGACCCGTCTTCTCCTCGATGTCTTCGAGCAGGTGAAGGAGCCCACCGTGCGGCAGGCCGTGATCCAGACGCTTCGCGACTCCAAGCTCGACGAAGCGTTGCTTCCCGCCCTCGCGGCTGCCTATGAGACGACCGGTCCCGTGCAGGACGCGGCGCTCAGCTCGATCGCCGCTCAGCCGGAGAAGACACCGGCGGAGCTACACGCTCGCCTCATTCGCAAACTTCCGAAAGGGGCGTTCCTGGACTGGGCGCTGCGTCTCGCCAAGGACCACCCAAGTGACCCCGTCGCTGCGGCCAAGAAGGCCGGTGGCATCGCCGACTAGCCCGCATCATTCATTCATGAGCGCCTGGGCGCAGCGCTGCCCCGTACCGGGGAGCGCCCGGCAACGCCGTAAGAGCCCGGCGTCGCTCGTGAACGGCAGGCTCGCGACGGACGGGGCATGAGCGAGCGTCGATTCTACGTCACGACACCCATTTACTATGTGAACGACGAGCCCCACATCGGGCACGCGTACACGACGGTCTTGGCCGATGTCCTCGCCCGCTTTCACCGCCTTCACGGCGACACCACGCACTTCCTCACCGGGACCGACGAGCACGGCCAGAAGATCGTGGAGGCGGCGGCGGAGAACGGTCACGGCCCCCGCGAGCACTGTGACCTGATGGCCGCCCGATTCCGCGAGACATGGCGGGTCCTGCAGATCAGTCACGACGACTTCATCCGCACGACCGAACTCCGGCACGAGACGGTGGTGCAGCGGATCCTGGCCCAGCTCTATGAACGTGGCGAAATCTACCAGGACACCTACGAAGGTCTCTACTGCGTTCCGGATGAGCGGTTCTGGACCGCGAAGGACGTGGTAGATGGCAACTGCCCGGACTGTGGCCGCCCGGTGGTCCCCCTCTCGGAGAAGAACTACTTTTTCCGGATGAGCCGCTACCAGGAGTGGCTCTTGCAGCACATCGCGGACAACCCGGGGTTCATTCAGCCCCATTCCCGTCGCAACGAGGTTCTCGGATTCCTGAAGAAGCCACTGGGGGACCTCTGCATCAGCCGGCCGGCGGCCCGGCTCAGTTGGGGTATTCCCCTTCCGTTCGACCCCGAGTACGTGACCTACGTCTGGTTTGACGCCCTCCTCAACTACTACAGCGCCGTGGAGGGGATGGAGGCACCGGGTCTCGACGGCTGGTGGCCCGCGACCTGCCAGCTTATCGCCAAGGACATCCTCACCACCCACGCCGTCTACTGGCCCACGATGCTGCGCGCGGCCGGCCTGGAGTTGCCCACGACCATCCTGGCCCACGGATGGTGGACCCATGCGGGCCGCAAGATGTCCAAGTCGCTGGGCAATGTCGTACATCCGATCCGCATGAGCGAGACCTACGGCGCCGATGGCTTCCGCTTCTTCCTCATGCGGGACATGGTGGTGGGACTCGACTCCGATTTCTCTGAGCCCGCACTCATCGCCCGTATCAACTCCGACTTGGCCAACGATCTGGGCAACTGCCTGAACCGGGTCGAACGGATGATCCACGCCCATTTCGCCGACCGCATTCCCGCGCCGAGCAGCCTTGATGCGGCCGACGAGGGGCTGGCACAGCAGGCGCGATTGACGATCGACAAGGTCTTCGCCGCCATGGACGAGGTCCGGATCCACCAGGCGATCGAGGAAACCATGGAGTTGGTGCGCGCCGTCAACCGGTACCTCGAGGTGAAGGCCCCGTGGAAGGCGGTGAAGGACGGCGGCCCGGAGGCGATCGCGGCCACCCTGGCGACGGCGGCAGAGGCGATTCGGCTCGCGGTCTCGCTTCTCATTCCCGTGATGCCGGGTAAGTGCGGCGAAGCGCTGTACCGGCTGGGGATGATCGACGCGCCTGAGGCCCTCGTGGCGGGTCCGGCCGACCCGGCCTGGCTGCGCTGGGGCGGGCTCAGGCCCGGAGCACCGATCCGTCCGGGCGGGCCGTTGTTCCCACGCATCGAGACGGCCACGGATACACCGGGCTAGCACGGGCAGAGGCGACCCGCACGGATTGAAGGCGCGACGGGGCCGCGGCCTCGCGCAGACCCACGGGAGACGGCATGGAAGGGTTTCTGCACTTCAACCTCCAACGGGCGAACGCCTTCGTGCTCTTTCTCCTCTTCTGCACCCTCATCCTCTGGTTTATCCGGGCGGCCCGGACGCGGCAGGATCTGTTCATCCGCAAGATCGCAGGACTGAACGCCATCGACGAGGCGGTGGGCCGGGCGACCGAGCTGGGGCGGAAAGTCCTCTACGTGCCCGGCATCTCGTCCATCGACGAGAATCAAACGATCGCCAGCCTCGCCGTCCTCTCGCACGTCGCTCGTATGACCGCGCGCTATAATACAGAGCTCGATGTCCCGAACAAGGATCCGCTCACGTTTGCCTCGGCCCGCGAGACGGTGAAGGAGGCCTACATCCAGGAGGGGCGGCCCGACCTCTACAACGATTCGATCGTTCATTACGTGACCTATGACCAGTTCGCCTACACCGCCTCCGTGGCCGGAATCATGATGCGCGAGCGACCGGCCACGAACTTCCTCATCGGCTCATTCGCCGCCGAGTCACTGCTGCTCGCAGAGACCGGACAGGCATCCGGGGCGATTCAGATCGCGGGGACAGCCGAGATCGCCCAGCTTCCGTTCTTCGTCTGCGCCTGCGACTACACCCTGATCGGTGAGGAACTCTACGCCGCCGGCGCCTACCTCTCCCGCGACCCGGCCATGCTCGGGAGCATCAAGGGGCAGGACTGGACCAAGGCGCTGGTTGGGCTCGCCATCATCGTCGGCACATTGGCCGCCACCACCGGCCTTTTCGACCTCGCCCGGCTGTTCCGGGCCAGATAGCCAGAGCCAGGTAGCCGCGACCAGGTAACCCGGGCCAGGAGGACCACCCCATGTTCTTGCGCGTGCAGTTGCCGCTCCTACTCACGTTTCTGGCCGGATTGATCCCGATCGTGGCGTTCTTCTTCACTGAGAAAGCGCGGCTGGTGAAAGTGCCCAACGACCGACTGGAAAAGTGGATGATCATCATCGCCGGCTTCGCCATCATGCTCGGGGTGGTAAATGTCGTGCAGGGAAACATCCGCAAGATCGAGCGGAAAGGCCCGGGCTGGCACTATGCGATCTTCCTCCTGATCGGTCTCGTCTTGCCCGGCAGCTTCGGCCTGCTCGGCGCGTTCAACGTCGGCCCGTTCCATGGCATCTCGCCGCACGCCGACGGCTCCCCCAGCCCCTTCAGTTTCTTCGTGAGCTACGTGTTCCAGCCGCTGCAGGCAACGATGTTCAGCCTCCTCGCCTTCTACGTCGCCTCGGCCGCCTTCCGCGCCTTCCGCGTGCGCAATCTGGAGGCGACCATCCTCCTCCTGGCAGCGGTGGTGGTGATGCTCGGACGGATCCCGCTCGGCGAGTCGCTCTTCGCCTGGATTCCAGGCGGAAAGCTCGCCCTCGGCACCTTCACCGAGTGGCTGATGAACAATCCCAACACCGCCGCCCAGCGCGGCATCATGATCGGGGCGGCCCTCGGCGCCGCTTCTCTTTCTCTGCGCGTCATCCTCGGGATCGAGCGCAGCTACCTCGGCCTGGAAAAGGACTAGGAGGAGGCCGTGGCGAAGATCAAGGAAGGCGGGCTCTCCACCGCTTTGCAGCAGTTGGATCGGCGCTGGATTTTCCTTCTCGTGGCGGTGGGAGCGATCCTGCCCATCCTCTTTCCCATCGGGCTGTCGGTTACGGTCACGCCGCCGGTGCGGGATCTCTTCGACCGGATCGAGTCGCTCACGCCCGATGATGTGGTGATGGTCTCCTTCGACTATGGCCCGACCACCAAGCCGGAGAACGGGCCGATGGCCGCGGCGGTGCTGCGCCACTGCCTCGCCCGCCGCGTCAAGGTGGTCGTCTTGGCACTTTTCCCCATCGGGGGCGGAGCGATGGCCACTGAGGAGTTGGATCGCGTAGCCGCGGAGTTCCCGACTCTGCGCTACGGCACCGACTTCGTGAACCTCGGCTATAAGGACGGCGGCCAGGCCTCGATGAAGCAGATGGGCGAGGATATCGCCAGGGTCTTTCCCTCCGACTCCCGCGGCACGCCGTTGAGCCGGCTTCCCCTGATGCAGAAGGTGCGCAACTACCGGGACATCAAGCTGGTGGTCAGCCTCGCCACCGGAATCATCGGCGATTGGTGGATCAACCTCATCAATGCCCAGTTCGGCACCCCTGTGGCGGTCGGATGCACCGCCGTGTCGGCGCCGAAGTTCTACGCCTATTACGACAGTCACCAGATGATCGGGCTTCTCGGCGGACTCAAGGGGGCCTCGGAGTATGAGCGGCTGCTCCTCGATGCCTACCCGCAGGTGAAGCCTGTCTACGACAACCCGATGATCTTCAACGCCATGCGGGGCATGGACGTCCAGACGATCATCCACGCCATCATCATCGGCTTCATCATCATCGGGAACGTGGCCTACTTCCTCGGCCGGTCCCGCGCGGCGCGCGTCTAGGAGGGCCGAACAAGTGTCGATCGAGCTCATCGGGACCTGGATCGCGGCGCTTCTCACGCTGTGCCTGTTCAGCTTCCTGTACAAGGACAACCCGTTCTTCCGCTTCGCGGAGGCGCTCTTCGCCGGCGTTTCGCTCGGGTACTACATCGGACAGACGGCGAACAACACGCTGAAGCCGAACCTGGTCCTGCCGCTGGTTCACGACTTCCGTGGCAACTACGATCTTGTCATCCCCGCGCTGCTCGGGCTCAACCTCTACACCCGTTACATCCCGCGCATTGCCTGGATGGCGCGGTTTTCCCTGGCTGTGTATGTCGGGTACTACACCGGGGTCAACATGGTGCAGAAGCTGCAAGGCGAGGTGTTGCCGCAGGCGGGTGCGACCATGATGCCGCTTCTGGGTGCGTTCCCGATCGCCGGGACGACGGCCCTTCTCGTGACTCTGGCGGCCACAGCCCTCGTCCTTGGGCTCATCGACTCGGCCCGGGGCCACCTGACAAGGGGTGCGGTCATCTTCGTCTCGACCTGGATCGTCGCACGGGTCGTCGCTCAGGTTGCCTTTCCACTCGCCGCCGACGCCCTCGACAACCTCCTGCTTTTCGTCGGGGTGATCATGGTGCTGATCTACTTTTTCTTCTCGTTGGAGCACCGCGGCGCCGTGGGCGGGATGAGCCGGTTGGGGATCTGGTTTCTGATGCTCGGGTTCGGAGCGGCGTTCGGGTATACCGTGATGGGGCGGGTTTCGCTGCTCATCGGGCGGATGAACTTTCTGATCATCGACTGGATCGGGGGAACGGTGCGGGCGATCGGGGGCTGAGTGCGGGACGGAACCGGCGGCGCTTGCGGATCTACCGTCGCTGTGAGAATCTTGCTCGTTGCACAACGCGTGCGGCCCGAATCCTGCTTGATGTGTGTCGCTGACGAGTCTAGGACGAAGGTCTCCCCCCATGCCGGCCAGGAAGAAGTCTGCCGCCAGGCCCCAGCCAACGGTGGCCGATGCCCCGCTGGCGAAGGCTCCGGCGGCAATTGCCCCACTCGCCGCTGCCCGACTGGCAGGTGCCCCGCTGGCAGGCCCCACCTCGGCGTTGCCGAGCTTCCTTCCCGACGGGCTGCCTCCCCTCGACAATCCCTAAACCGCACTCCCGCGCATAGCCAAGAATCGCGCCGCGACCGCACGGATCGAAGAGGCCGTACGCCGGATCCCGACCTCTCACTCCCTTTGCCTGGTCGATTCCCGAGCGCCGTCGGGCGTGCCGGATGGAAGCGCCCATCTGGTCTTGACCTCCCCGCCCTACTGGACACTCAAGGAGTACCGAGACACGCACGGACAGCTTGGGCATATCGAAGGCTACGAAGAGTTCCTCGCCCAACTCGACCGGGTTTGGCAACAGGCGTATGCCGCGCTTCTTCCGGGCGGCCGACTCATCTGCGTCGTTCGTGCGTCTATCGAATCTTCACCAACCTCGCCACCGCCCCGCCGGCGGTACTCCCGACGCGGACGATGTAGATTCCGGTGGGCGCGTCGCGACCGACATCATCCCGGCCGTCCCACTCCAGCGGGGCGTTGCCGTCAGCGCGCACCAGGGTCCGTACAAGCCGTCCGGCCGGATCGAAGATCTCTGCGCGGGCCGGACCCGTCCTGGGAGGAGCGAGCCGCACCGTGTCGCGGAACGGGGTCGGACCGGCCGACCAGGCGAGTGTCGGCGGGTCCCAGCGAGCTTCCGCGGGACCGAGGAATTCGCTGCGAGCACCGGTGGCGCTCATTTCGAGGAAGTAGCGAATCGTAGCGCCGCGCGGGGCCCCCGGGTCTGTGATCGCAATGATCCCTTCGGCGGACGCGCTGACCCACGCGGATGACACCAGAACCGCATCAGGCGTGGGTGCTGCGTCATGCGGCCCGGCCACAGGGTCGCGCCAGACCCGGTACATAGCCCCGGTCGTGGCGAGCGGCACCTCCCAGAGGATCTGCAGGCCTTCGGGCAGCGACAACGCAGCCCACGACTCGAGGAGGACCGGGGTCGCCTCACAGGGGTTCGGATCACAGAACGAGGACCCTCCCATGAAGCGTCCACCGTATCTTCCGCAGTCGCAGACGCTCACTTCGGTGCACGTGCCGTCCGCAAGACAACACGCCCCCGCCATCGTGATCTCGCAGTAGATCCCCTCCACCGCGCAGGAGGTACCGTCGCCCAAGTACATCCCGGGGCGTTCGGCACATGCCATTGGCGTAAGGAGCTCGCAGCACCCAAAGCTGGGAGACGTGCAGCAGGCGCCCATCCCCGGTTGCGGCTGGTCGCAGGGGTTCGGGTCGCAGACGCCAGCGAGGGTCCAGGAGCTGGGGGCAGTGCAGGCGGCCTGCAGCGTCACGGCGCAGGTGCCGTCTAGCGCACAGCAGGAGCCCATAGGAGGAACCTGTGTGTCCAGATGAAACAGCGGACCCACCCCCCACCCGCCGGTTCTCGCACAACGGAAGCCGATGTCCCAAGGCCTCGAGTCCGGGCTGTAAGCGTGGCGGTGGGCGCAGCGGAGGTCGACATCGAGTTCGGGGTGGCCGCAGGAGGCGCCACGTATAACCCGGTACTGCTCATGGTAGGACACCGGAGGGTTCTCCCGGCCGTCATTCGGGTCGTAGGGATAGGGTGCGTACTTCGTGCTGCACCATTCCGTGACATTGCCCACCACGTCATAGAGACCATAGGGACTCGGACTGTCGAGTGTCTGGTAGCCACCGTGGTTGCTGCCGTCGTAGTAGCCCACCGGGGTCGTCCAACCGTTGTTCTCATAGGGATCGCCGCTCTCGGAGAAGTTGGCCTGCGAGCCGCTGATCCCCTCGCCCCAGGGGTAGCTCGGCGTGTCGGAGGCGTCGCACTGCCCCGGATCTCCGTGGGTCTCGCAGCCCCCCTTTGCGGCCTTCTCCCACTCCGCCTCGGTCGGTAGACGCACGCCCGCCCAGCGGCTGTAGGCATCAGCCTCCCACCAGGAGACGCCCACGGGGAACTGTCCGTTACCGGTGATCCCGCCGCCATGGTAGATCGTATCGTTCCAACGGTCCGGCAGCGTGATGCTGTTCGCCACCCTCCAGGCCCAGCCGACCGGATTCCAGTACGCCTGCGTCGTGTACCCCCCGGCATCGATGAACGCCTTGTACTTGGCGTTCGAGACCTCATAGCGGTCGATGTAGAAGCCCTGGACATAGAAGTCGTTGACGGGTTCGGAAAGCGGGTTGCCGGGCTGGCCCAGCCGCACGTTGCCCGCCGGGATCCGGACCATCCCATCAAAGCCCTGCCCGTCGTCGGCGATCACCTTGGGGGCGTACGTCTCTCCCAGGTGGCTGGGGTAATCGACCCCCGCGTCCCACTCGATGTGTCGGCCCGTGCCGCTCATGATGCCAATACCCACGTCCCCGGAGACCGTCAT
Source organism: Candidatus Eiseniibacteriota bacterium (assembly GCA_903844735.1). Lineage (GTDB taxonomy): Bacteria > Eisenbacteria > RBG-16-71-46 > CAIMUX01 > CAIMUX01 > CAIMUX01. The sequence goes on along the minus strand of CAIMUX010000104.1, from coordinate 57,043 downwards.
GCAATGAATGGGGAAGCTCAGCCCCCCGTCGGGTGAGATGTCGAGCGCGACCGTCATCGCGTGGCCGTCGGCGTCGTAAAGGTCGTAGGTAACATCGACGAGCCGGGTGCCCGGGCGCTGGACGGCGACTACATTGGTGACCTGAGGTGCGGCTGCCAGGACAGGCGCGGGGATTGCGCCCAAGACCAAGACCGCCGCCAAGGCCAGCGCCCCCAGGAGAAGCCGGGTTGTGCGCCGGGGGGGCGAGGTCCACCTCCGTGGGACGACCGTCGTGTGGAAAGCCACATGAGGCCCCGGGGCCGCGGTCCCTCCGGTCTGGCGTCGGGCCGCATTCGCTGTGCTTTCGGCCAGCGCTACCAATGTGATCACGCACCACCTCCCGATCTGTGGACCGAGCTTCCGGGGAGAGATAGAGCCGCGCACAGGTTCAAGAACGTGGTGAGCATAGCAGCTTGACGGTGGGATCGCAACGCTAGATGCTCGCGCGAGTTGCAGGATGTCGGGTTCCCTCGGGTATGCGACGAAGAAGGTGGAGTATGTCAGCCCCCAAACATCTCCCGCTCCACCATTTCACAAGCGATATGCCCGGCCAGAATGTGCCCCTCCTGGATCCGCGGCGTCTCCTCGGAATCGATCGCCAGCCACACGTCGCACAGCTCCCGCATCAGGCCGCCGTGGCGTCCGGTGAGGCCGATGGTGACGAGGCCCAGTTCGCGGGCCTTCTGCAGCGCCAGGACGACGTTCGGAGAGGTGCCGCTGGTAGAGATCCCGACCGCCACATCCCCGGGATGCGCGATCCCCTCGAGCTGCCGCGCGAACACCTGCTCGAAGCCGTAGTCGTTACCGATGGCGGTGAGCGAGGAGCTGTTCACGGTGAGCGCCACCGCGGGCAGCGGACGGCGGTCCAAGTAGAAGCGACCCGCCAGCTCGCACTCGAGATGCTGCGCATCGGCGGCGGATCCGCCGTTGCCGAAGAAGATCACTTTGCTTCCGGCACGCAACGCATCCAGCCATGCTTCGGCCACGTGACCGATGGTGAGCGCCTGGTCCAGTAACGACCGCTTGACCGCGATCGCCGTCTCGATGCGTTCCTTGATCTCATCCGGATTGATCACCGTCGCCATCCCCTTCCTGTTCAGCCTCGCTTCACGCGCCGGCGAGGGTCTCGACCGCCTTGGCCATCCGGTCCCAGGAGTACTTGCGCTTCTCCACTCGGATCCGCTGCATGAAGCCCGTCTCGCAGGCGTCGCGCTGGTAGCGTACCACCGCTTCCGCCAACGCCCCCGGGTCATCCGGCGGCACCACGAATCCGGTCTCGCCGTCGCGCACGACCTCGCCCAACCCGCCGACATCCGTGCAGATCACCGGACGCTCCAACTGGTAGGCGATTTGCACGATCCCGCTCTGCGTAGCCGACTTGTACGGAAGCACCACCGCGTCGGCCGCGGAGAAGTAGCGCCCTACCATTTCGTCGGGAACGTACTCGTCGACGATGGTGACCGCGTCTGCGAGGCCCAGTTCGCGCACCAGGGCCGCCGTCTCTTCCCGCCCTTCGTAGAACTCGCCGAGGACCAGGAGCCGCGGCGGCGGGTCGAGGGCCGCGCGGATCGCCGGAAGCGCGCGCAGAAGCGTATCAAGCCCCTTGTACCGCCGCACGAATCCGAAGAACAGAAGGAGCGGTGAATCCGCCGGCAACCCGAGTGACGCCCGCGCCTCGCCCTTCGGGATCGGATCGCCGAAAACATTGTACACCGGGTGCGGCACTTCGAGAAACCGTGCGTTCGGTTCCAGACGGACTAAGTCTTCCCGCACCGCCCCCGACTGCACGATGTAGGCATCCGTCGCTCCCATGACATAGCGTGTGAGCACGCCGTCGAACGGGCGCCGCTCGTGAGGCAGCAGGTTGTGCACCATCATGATCGTTCGCACTTCGCGCGGGCGACACATGCGCTTCACCCGCCGAGCAATTGTCCCCAAAGCGGGGGCAAAGAACGGCATCCAATACTGGTACACGAGAGCATCGGGACGTCCCCGGGCCAGGTGTCGCGCCGCGCGCTCCCAGCTAAACGGACCGATGCTGTCGACCAGAGGGGTCGACGGAAAACGGAGTGGGGTGGCGCTGGGGGCGAGCTGCCTCTTCCCCGGGAAGAGAAACGACGGGTATTGCCGTGTGAAAGAGACGAGATCGACACGGTGCCGCTTGGCCAGCTCAGTGGCGAGAATGGTGGTGCACTGGGCAATCCCCCCGCGCATCGGCCAGGCGACCCCGATGAGGCCGAGATTGAGGGCGTCGCCGGAGAGTTCGGCCCGATCGATCATCCGTCCTCCCTCACTATTTCCGCGCGGATCCCCATCGACTCTCGAAGCGATGGACTGAGGCTCCACCCGCGCGGCTTCACTTCCCGCCTGCCAGCCGCGCCTCTTCCTCGCGCCACTGGCGCACAAACAGCTCCAAGGATCCCGGTCCGTACCCGGCGTAGTGGTTGTTGAAGTAGACGAAGACCTCCGGCACGCGGGCCAGGAGGGCACGCACGGGCGCAATCCAGCCGCGCATCTCCTCTGTCTTGTCGATCATGAGCTCGCCCCAATCGCGGTCGCGATCTCCCGCCTCCCGCGCCTTGGCCACCCGGTTGTCCATGGCGCTGTGGTTCCCGAGGAACCGCACGTAACCGAAGTCGGCCGTCACCGGATCGGGGCCGGCCAGGAGTTCCCCCGCGTCCGGCATCGTTTGGTAGGCGGTGAAAGCCAGAGCGATCCCGCGCTTGCGCAGAACGTCCAGGAAGTACTCGGTAATCCAGGCCCGGTTGCGCACCTCCAGCACGAAACGGGTGCCCTCCGGGAGCAGCGGAAGGAAGTGCTCGAGCCGGCGGCGGAAGTCGAGGCCTGTCCGGTACTCGTCGGCGTCGCGCCCGCGAGCGACATATTGGAACTGGAACAGCACCGGCCCTAGCTTGTCCCCAAGCAGATCCATGAGCGCCAGAAACCGGCTCCAATCCTCGGCGCAGTCCTGCAGGTAGTTATCGTGGGTGATCGACTTCGGCGCCTTGACGGCAAAGGTGAACCCGTCGGGCACGCGATCGCGCCACGCCTCCACCGTGCGACGCGACGGGATGGCATGCCACGTGGCATCGATCTCCACGGTGTTGAGGAGCGTGGCGTAGTGGCCGAGAAACTGCTCGGCAGGGAGATTCTCCGGGTAGAAGCAGCCCCGCCAATCAGGATTGCTGAACGAAGAGGTGCCGAGGCGCAGCCCCGCTGGGAGCCCGCGCAGATCAAGGGCGGTCACGCGCCCACCTCGGGGGCCGGCGCCCGGCCGACGGAGCCCGGATCGGTCGCCTCGGCGACGACCGAACCCGAACCGATCGGCACACCGTCCGGCGCTCTGGCGGCCTCTTGCGACCGCAGGTGCACGTACTCCTGTGGTTCGATCCAGAGGTAGTTCGCGATCAAGCGCAATTCTGTCTCTGCCGCGCGCACGTCGACCTTCACCTGCCGTCCTGCCGCGAAGAGAGCGGCCAGCAGCTCGAGTCGACCCTCGTGGTCGGTGATCCGGTTGACCGAGGCGCACAGTCGCTGGCGATCGTCGTCGCGCGTCTCGTTTTGCTGCACGGTGACGAGAACTTCGTCTCTCTCGCCAGGGGTCAGTCCGGTCGCCGCGAGAAACCGGCCCACCCCCGCTTCGAAGGCTGCCGGATCCGCCACGCCCCCCGCCCTGAGAACGCGCCGCGCGAGCAGCCCGCCGAGAATCCGTCGTTCCAGGTCTTCGCGCGGAGCCACGGGGATCGCGCCTCCCTCGCCTCGCACCCCGGCCAGCACCGCGCGGACCCGGGCGAAGAGCGAAGGTGTTTCTCCGGCCCGGAGAATGCGCTCCAGCAGGTCCAGCCAGCGCGATTCCTCGGGCGCCACGATGAGATCAGCCGCCACGAGAGCGCGGGCCTGGGCCAAGACTTGGCGTCGTTCTTCCTCAGACGAAACCAACGCCCGCAGATCGCGGGCCAGATCCTCAAACCGGTCCAGCGGGATCGGTTCGCGACGAAGATGGATCAAGGCTTCGCGTTCATGGGCCGGCAGGCCGAACGCAATGGCAGCCCGGTCCAGCATCGCGGATTCCTCGGGGGTGACGATGCCATCGGCCCAGGCCAATGCTGTGAGGGTCCGCAGCAGGGCGATCTCTCGCTCAACCATCGCGATTCCATCCTCGGACCGCGTTCGCCCGGGTCCAGAGCGACTGACGTCCCGGCGCCCCGGGCCGTCGCCGCGGTCTCATCGACGCGCGACAGCGGAGCTTAGCCGAGGCGCACGGAGCCTGTCCAGCGCGGTGACGGGCCGCGGCGTTCGGCCGCATCTGCTTCGTTGCGCGCCGCCCCGCCTCCTCGACGTACGAAACGTACGCCTGCGTCGCCGGGGCTGCGCGCGCCTCGCAACTACGACCGACCGCCGCGGCCCTAGTGGTGGCATGAGAAGGCGTGTCGAGGGAACGACGGGAACTCCAGAGGCCACAACGAGACAGACGAGAGGGCAGCCGGTCACATCGATCGGAGTTTCGCCTCCACTTCCATGAGGTTGATCTCGGCCAGCGTCTGTCGGAACCACTGCGAGGCGTCATGATACTTGTGGCGCAAATCGTCCCCGTCGGCGACGAAGAAGAGCACGTGCAGTCTCTCGTGTACTTCGACGGGCAGGTCGTGATGGAGGTAGGGTACCTTGAAGTCGAAGTGCGCCGGGCTGTGCAGGATTCTCAAGGCATCGACCAGGGAGTCCAAGACGAGCCGGTGGTACAGGTCGATCGCCGCCATGTAGTTCTGCCGGTGGAGCTCCTTCTCCACCATGGAGTAGAACATGGCGAAGCGCTGCTCCATCCTTTCCCGACGCGCTCTGATCTTGGCCATGTGCTGTTCCAAGTCGAGGGGTTTGGCCACGAGCACGCCCCCCTTGTTGACATGAAACACGACGTGCCCGTGGATCTGCGGCTCGAGGAACTTGTCCGGGTGGCTCCGCTTCATCACGCAGAGGTCGACGAGCAGGAACTCGCTGGCGTCCCGCAGCCGGTAGAAGACCTGGGTGTACCCGTTCCCCGGCCCCGGCGGCATTTCCAGGCGGTCCCGGATCGGGGACAGACTTTCCAGGATCCCCTCGATCAGGGTCAGGGTATCCTTCACGCGATCGTCGTCGACATCAACCTGCACGTCGATGTCGGACCAACGGTCCGTGCGGCCGAAAGCTTCGGAGCCGCCCTCCCAGAGGGCGTGCACGTGGGGTTCCGGTTCCAGCGCGCGAACCAGGGCCCCCAGGATCATCTCTCTCGTAATCCGGTCGTCCGACATCGAGCCTCCTGGACTGCCTCAAACCGGCCGGGCGGAATCATAGCGGACGGCCCCGGTCGAGCACTAAGCCCTCTCCGACCTCTCCGGCCGCCCGCCTGCCGAGTCGACGATATTGTAGCGTACTTTTTGAGAAACTGCTTACACTATTCTGTAGTAGAGGGCAGACGGACACGGACATCGCCGCGATCTCCGCCTTGGACGTGCGTGGATGCCCACGTTGACCCATGCTGGCGTCGAACCTACAGAGCGCGACCCCGGTCGCGCAGACTGGAGAGCAGTCATGAGCTCGAAACGGTCCCTGCCGGGCTCCCGGTCGCTTCCCCGCGGCCACCGCACCAATCCGTCACATCGAGGCGTGACGCCGCATTCCGCCCGCCCTTCCGCAGGAGGTCGCACCGCCCCCGTCACGGTGCTTGCGGCGGTGATCGTGTCATCGATCCTCCTGGTCGGCCTGCTCTCGGGGGGACCGGCGTGGGCCCAGACCGGGGTTCCGGCCGGCGGCTCGCCCGCCGGAGGCGCGGCGGGCACATCGGCGCCTGCGGACCTGAATCAGGCGACCCGCGCCGCCATCGTCGACAGCGTGTCGGCCGTCCTGGACAGCGTGTACGTCTTCCCTGAGACCGCCACCCGGATGGAAGCCCTGATCCACGACAATCTGCGGAAGGGAGAGTATGACCGGATCCTCGCCCTCCCGGACTTCACCCGGCGCCTGACCGAGGATCTGCGCTCCATCAGCCATGATGGCCACATCACCGTAACGCCGCTGCCGCCGGCGCCCCCGCCGGGAATGCCTGCCCCCTCGCCCGAGGACCAGCGCAAGGCCTACCTGGAGACCAAGGCCAGAGAGAACTACGGCTTCGCCAAAGTCGAGCACCTGGGCGGCAACGTCGGCTACCTCGACCTGCGGGAGTTCGCCGACGCCGGAATCGCCGGAAAGACCGCTGTAGCGGCCATGACGCTGCTCGGGAACAGCGATGCTCTGATCTTCGATCTGCGCAAGAATGGTGGCGGCGACCCCTCGATGATCCAACTCCTGTGCAGCTATCTTTTCCCCGAGCCGACCCACCTGAACGATTTTCACCTTCGTCGCGGCAACCAAGTCTGGCAGTTTTGGACCCCGACCAACGTGGCCGGCCCGGACCTGTCGAAGGTACCGGTCTGGGTTTTGACCTCTTCGTACACGTTCTCTGGCGCCGAAGAATTCACCTACAACCTGAAGACCCTCAAGCGGGCCACCATCGTGGGCGAGACGACCGGCGGTGGCGCGCATCCCATCAACAGTTACGCGTACCCCTCTCTCGGGGTCGGGATCAACGTTCCGTTCGGCCGCGCCGTCAACCCGATCACCGGGACGAACTGGGAGGGAACCGGTGTCGAGCCTGACCTCAAGGTCTCCGCCGCCGACGCGCTGGGCGTGGCACACATCGCGGCGCTGAAGGCGCTACGCGCGCAGACGACCGTTCCCGAGCAAGCCCTGGCGCTCGGATGGATACAGGAGGGATTGGAGTTGTCGGCCCGACCCATCGCGCTCGACGCCGCGGCGCTCGGTGCCTACGAGGGAAGCTATGGCCCCCGTCGCGCCTGGGTTGAGGATGGCACCCTCTATTACCAGCGCGCGCCACAGTCGCGGGTCCGGCTCATTCCCGTGGGGAACGACACGTTCTTCCTGGACGGCGTGGACTATTTCCGCGTGCGATTCGGGCGCGAAGGGGATCGGATCACGAAGTTGATCGGCATGTATCAGGACGGCAGAGTCTCCGAAAACCCGCGGGACTGAAGAGCGAAAGGCGGCCGACGGCCGAGCCGCCTGCGAGTTGCACCGGGCTGCCGGGCTTCCCGGCAGGCGGTACGGCCGCGATCCAAACGGAACTCACGATCACCGCGGTCGCAGCGCTCCCCGCGAGAGCCCCTCGCGCACGAAATGCAGCACCTCGGCCCTCACTTCCTCCGGGGCGCAGGAACAAGCCTCGGCATAGAGGCTGACACCCTCCTCGATCGATTCGCATCGGCCGAGGATCTCGAAAAGCCGGAACGATGCCGCCGGCACCTCCAGTTCGAGAAACGGGCTGTTGGGCGGGAAGCGCAGGCGACAGGTCGGCTCGAGCTGTGGATCGGGAGTGGGGCGTTCCTCGATCCAGGTCGTGCCTCCGGTCCAGGCGACGGCACAGGGCAGGAGGGCGTCATCGGGATGGGCCGCCAGGTCGAGGGCCGAGAGAATCGTCGCGACCGCCTCGGGCCGTAACGCCCCAAGACTTCTCACGAGAAGCTGGATCGAGTAGCGCGCTTTCGCCGCACCATCGCCCGGGACTCGCAGCAGGACCATGCCGTGGTGAAACGCTGTCACGCCTAGTCGGGAGAGGTGGCGGCGGTACCGGACCGCGTCGCCGGCGAAACGCGCCCCGAGCCCCGGGTCTTCCAGTTGGGCGTAGGCGATCGCCTGCACATCGGGGGTCATCCCCTTGGCCAGCAGAACCACGAGATCGAGAGGCGCCCCGCCCAGGGCGGCCCGAACGCGCTGGTGAAACGGTGCCTCCGGGCGCAGGGCGGTGTCGAGGAGGATCGCCGCCATCCCCGCGCGCGCCAGAATCGACGGCAGTTGCGCGAAGAGGCGGAACACGAGCTCATCGCCCCAGGCTCCGCCGTGCAGATAGGTCACGGCATCCATGTCGGGCGGCTGCATCACGAACGGAGGCTGCGAAAACACCAGGTCGAAGAGCTGACCCCGGGCCGGAGCGGTGAGATCGCCGACCTCGAACGTCGCGGTCAGGCCGTTCAACCGTCCATTCCACCGCGCCAGCTCGATCGCCCGCGGGTTGATGTCGGTCCCCAGTACGCGGGCGCCACGGCGCGCGGCAAAGAGGGCCACCGACCCCGGGCCGCATCCGACATCCAGGACCGACTCACCCGGAAGACTCTCCGCCAGACGGATCAACGGCAGTGTGGTCTGTCCCGGCCCCATCACTGCCTCGCCACCCACGCCTAAGGAATCCGACAGAAAGTAGAGCCCTTCGAGCGGCGTGAGCTGGAAGGAAGAGCGCACGAAATCCCCATCATCCCCCGGCGCGTCCACGATGAGGCCCGAGGCGATCGCCACGCCCGTCAGTGATGGGCCCAACGCCTCCTCCACCTCCGACCGTAGAACCGTGTCCGAGTACAGAAACAGCCGCCCAAGTCGGGCACCGGGCGAACCATCCCGGACAAGCGCGTCCCGCACCAGACAGAGGCGCAACGGATCGAGAAAGCCGGCGGCGATCGGTTCCACCCGGGCCAGCAAATCCGAGGTAAAGCCCACCTCGACGAAGCGGGCAGAAAGTTCGCGAAGGCAGGAATCGTCTAGGGTTTGCAGGCGGGTGATAGCGGGCAGACTCATCGATTCCTCCGGTGGCTTGGGTCCGGTCGTCCCCGTTCGGAACAGCGTAACTCCCGATGCCGACGTCGACACCCAAACCTTTCGTTGCCGGACCCACTACCAGCGTCGGTCAAGAGTGATAGCGGCGGCGGACCCGAGCCATGGGGTTGTCGGCGCTGTGGGTTGGCGAACAAGGGGGCGAGCGACCGGCCGGGACCAAGACGTCGACGCGAGCGGGAGTTCGTAAACAGCGCAGACTAGGCCGCCGACCGTCGCGCCGGCAACCACTTGGCCAGGACCCTGCGCAGCGAGTCACGCGAGATCGGTTTGGAGAGGAAGTCGTCCATCCCCGCATCGAGGCAGTCGGCGCGTAACTCGCCCACGGTGCTCGCGGTGACGGCAATGATCGGGATTCGACCGGCCGAACCGGGAAGCGCCCGAATGCGTCGCGCCGCCTCCAGGCCATCCATCACGGGCATCTGGTTGTCCATGAGGACCAGCGACCAGCAGCCCTGACGGACCGCATCGACGGCGGCAGCGCCGTCCTCTACCGCCTCGGCCGCGAGACCGAGGCTTCGCACCATCTGGACGTCGACTTTGCGGTTGACCGGGTTGTCGTCGACAACGAGAACCATCCCCTCAAGGGCGGGCTCGTCCTGCTCCGCGACGGACCGAGACTTCGGGGCGCCGTCAAGTTCCTGCAGCGCCCGCTCGAGTCGCGAAAGGCGCAGCGGTTTCGTCAGCCGGGCGTGGCTGTCGCCGGCACCCCAGGATCGCGCGGCGATCGAGTCGAGGATCGCCACCGACATCGCGGTCGACGCGGGGTGTCGTTGGACGATCTGAACGATGGATGCCCCATCCTCCCGGTTTACCCCGGACTCGACCAGCGCAAGGTCGATCCGCCGCCCGGTCAACTGCGCCTCATCGAGGATCAGGATCGCCTCCGCGGAATCCGCGGCAAGAACCGGTTCCGGGCCGAGCACCGCTAATTGGGCAGCGATCGCCTCGCGGGTCGGCGCGTGCCGATCCAGCACGAGAACGCGGAGGTCGCGAAGCGACGGCCAGCTCCCCTCGGGCGCCGCCGGAGTCTCTTCTTCGCCGCGGGCGAGACAGATCGTGAAAGCGAATTCCGAGCCCCGGCCGAGTTCGCTGTCCAGACGGATGAAGCCGCCCATCGCCTGGACGAGGCGCAGAGAGATCGCAAGGCCGAGACCCGTTCCGCCATATTTCCGAGTGGTCGACATGTCGGCCTGCGTGAACGCGTGAAAGAGCTTTTCGCGGACCTCCGCTGAGATCCCGATCCCTGTGTCCCGGACCGAGAACTGCAGGACTAGGGAGTCATTGTCCCGGACCTCCGGGGTGACCCGGACCACGACCTCGCCGCTCTCCGTGAACTTGACGGCGTTGCCGAGCAGGTTGATCAGGATCTGCCGCAACCGGATCGGGTCCCCGCGCACCACGCCCGAAACACCGGGGTCAATCACCGCCGCCAGAGCGAGCCCCTTCGTCGAGGCACGCTCGGCCAGGAGCTCGACCGCGTCTTCCACCACCTCCCGGAGATTGAAGTCGATCGACTCCAGCTCGAGATTGCCCGACTCGATCTTCGAGAAGTCGAGGATGTCGTTGATCAGGTCGAGCAGCGTGTGGCTCGACCGCATCGCCATCGTGGCCAACTCCCGCTGTTCGGGTTCGAGCGAAGTGTCCTGGAGAAGTTCCAGGGTTCCGAGAACCCCGGTGAGCGGGGTGCGGATCTCGTGGCTCATTCCGGCAAGGAAGGAGCTCTTGGCCGTGTTGGCGCGGATCGCCTCCGCCGCCTTCTCCTGGGCCCAGTCGGTCATGTTCTCCAGCGTCGCCTTGGCAATGTGCAGCCGTTCCTCGACTCGCGCGCGCGCGATCGCGGCGCCGAGGATACGGGCCGCCATGCGCATCACTTCCACCTCGGAGGCGCTCCACTCCCGCAAACCGCGACGATGGCTGTACCCGAAGACGCCCCACCTCACGCCATCCACGAAGACCGGGACGAAGAGTCCCGACTCGACACCCTGCGCCTCCAGGTGGTTTCTGGATGTCCCAGGCAGGTCCCGCGTGAGCACGTGAACGGCCTCGCCGACTCCCAGCGACGCGACGTGAGGCATGAGGTCGGCCAGGACCGAGCGGAACCATCGCCGCGACTCCTCGGAAATCATCGGGTCCCCGGATCGGTCTACCCAGAGTCCCTCGGGATCGGCACGCCGGCACGCCGGCTCCTGCCACAGGAAGACCCTGCCGAGCCCGGTCGCGAGATTAAGGCGATCCAGCACCTCGACCACGGACGACTCCCAGTCGGAATTGCCGAGAAAGCACTCGGCTGCAAACCCCACGGCCTGCAGGATCTCGTCTCGACTCCTTAGGATCGCCTCGGCTTCCTTGCGGTCCGTGATGTCGAAAAGAACTCCATCGAGCCGGAGCGGATTGCCCGTCTCGTCGTAGGCCGCGCGTCCCCGCTCGAAGACCCAGCAAAGGCTCCCGCCGGATCGGACGAGGCGGTACTCGATCTCGTAGGACGTCCTCCCGGCCACGGCATCGTCCACGACGCGCTCAACCATCGGAAGATCATCCGGGTAGATGAGTTCCGCGTATGAGCGACCTTCCTCCACAAACTCGCGCGCCGTGACACCGCAAAGGTCCACGATCTGTTCGCTGATATGCCTCATCCGCCAGGGAGACCGGAGCTCGCAGCGATACACCGTGCCCGGCAGGTTCTCGATCAGGGCGCTCAGTCTCTGCTCGCTCCGCCTCCGCTCTTCCCTCGACCGTTCTCGGAGGATAGCCGAACCGAGCAGGCCGGCCGCGGCTTGCAGCGCTTCCAGCTCCCCGGCCGACCAGGCCCGCTCCCGCACGCAGTCGTCGAAACCGATGAACCCCCATGGCCGACCGCCCGGCAGAATCGGAACCATGGCCAGGGAGAGGAGATCTTGGCCCCCGAGCAGGTCCCGCGTTGCGGGCCTGAGGTTTCGCAATAGGCTTTGCGCCGCGCGCCCGTCGTCCAGATCCTCGGCCCATCCCGGCTCGCCGAACTCGCGGATGGACACGTTCTGCAACCCGGGGTTGTCCAGTTGCACGGACACGCCGGGCGCCGTCCACTCGAAGCGCCGGCTGACGACCCAGTCGTCCGGGTCGCCGTCCAGGTCGCCGTCCGGATTGCCGTCCGGATTGCCGTCCGGATTGCCGGTATGGCGCTCGAAGATATAGGCGCGGCTGACGTCGGTCGCCGCGCCGAGCTCGGCCAGGATTTCCGGGATCGCCTCCCGCCAATCGCCGGCCTTCAGCAGCGCCTCCGCGGCGTGCCCCACGGCCTCCAGGATCGCGCCCCGGTCGAGGAGTTTTTCCGGGTCGATAGGAGATGCGCCGGTCGGCGGCATCGACTCGATCATCCGTCCCGGCCTCCCATGGGCACCGCGTACCCCGTCCGGTCCCGGACGGAACGAGCAAGACGCGCGCACGCTCCGCTCGCAAGGCGACGGGAACTGCAAACGCGTGCGCTCTCTTGTGGTTTCGTCCCGGAGGAGGGGGTTCTTGACCGGCAACTCGGAGAGCTGGCCAGCCCGTATACCCGCCCGCAGTCCGTGACAAAGGCACATCTGGGGCTGGGAAGCGTGTCACGAGTAGCCCAGAGATCTGTGCGGAGTTACGAGTCTTCCGGGAGCCTCAAAGAGGCAGCCCCATCTTGGTGACAAGCAGGGAGAACCGCGATTCTCCGCGCAAGCTCCCAAGGAGCGGCTTGACCTTCAGGTCGACCAACCCGTTGTCCCACTGCTCGTAAGCCCGCTCTAGCCACTCGATCGCGAACTCCGTGTCACCCCGGCTGGCATGAACCTCGGCGATCTGCATTGCCATCTCGTCCGCAAACCGGTCACGGAGTTCCTCCAACGCTCGGTCGCTCTCCAGCGATTGACCCAGATCCCGGTGCGCCATAGCCAGGCCCTGGAGACGAAACGGCCCCTCCAACTCAAGTTTGCACTCTGCCAGGGCTGCCTGGGGGTTGCCTTCGGACAGCGCGAGGACCGCAAGCGCCAGGTGGCAGTAGGGGTACTCGGGCGCCAACTCGACGGTCTTCTCAAACGCGGTCCTCGCCTCCGCGGCATGTCCGGCATACCAGTGGCTGAACCCAAGACCCGAATAGGACCTCGCGTTAAGGGGATCGACCGTGACCGCCTCGACGGACAGCCCGAGGGCATACTCCAAACGGCCCTGCGCCCGTGCAAGTCGCGCAACACCGTCTTCGGGGTACGACCGCGAGCGCCCTGGCCCATCCTGCCAAACACAAACGGGTAGGCGTTCTGCCACACCACCACATCCTCAAGTTTCGTCGATGAGCGTCCTCATTCTGACTCCTGATTCCTGGCTTCTGGCGAACTGAGCAGTTACTCGCAAGGCAGCGTGGGCACATGTGGAATCACTGCGTCGGGAAGGGGCAGCGGCGGGCTTGCTGTTGGCGGCCCGCGGCGCCCCAACGCGGCGACCGGCACGACACCCACCCGGGCCGCGCCTGTCGGTCGCAGATGCGAGCCGGGCGCAGCGCCGGCGACGCAGGCGCGACACGCCCGTGTACGCGCAGGGCCGCGCCAGTCGGTCGTGGATGCGAGGCGCGCGCAGTCCCGGCCCCGGAGGCGTACGCTTCGTACGTCGAGGAGCCGGGGCAAGCGCAACGAAGCAGACGCGGCCGAATGGCGCGGCCCGGACGGAGGTTGGCGCAGGGCGGTTCCTCTGGCAAACTCCCCCGGTCCGCCCGGCCGGAAGGATTCGCCGGGACGACCCCACGGAAGGAGACGATCCATGAACTCCGGTCCCCCGTCACCGATCACCAGGTCCAGCCTCAAGCTCGTGACGCTCCTAGCCACCCTAGTCACATGGATGATCCCCAGCACCCCCTCCCCGGCATGCGCGACCCCCGCCTCATCCGCCGCCGCCCCCCCTCGCCTGGAGATCCTCGTCGCCGGCCCGCGCGGCGACCGGGAGAGCCTCTTCTCCATCGACTGCGCCTTCAGCGAGCCGATGGTGCGGCTGGGCGACCGGGGACGTGACGGGAAGAAGGGTCCGTTGCGCTTCGATCCACCGCTACACGGGACCTTTACCTGGCTCGGGACCTCGACCGTGAGCTTCCTACCCACGGAACCGCCACTGGCCGGGACCCGGATCACCTGCACCGTACCCGAAGGGCTCAAGAGCTTGGCCGGCCGCAGACTCGATTCGGCATACTCGTGGACGATCGAGTACCGTCGACCTCGACTGATCAGCGCCATCCCGTCGGTCCCACCGGCGGACAGCCCGGCCAGGCCGGCGGAGACACGGCCGCCGGAGACATCGCCCCCGGGAATATTGCCGCCATCGCTCTATTCTGACGATCCGGTGCTCCTGGCGTTCAGCGCCCCCTTGCGCCCGGGTGAGGCGGAACGGATCCGACTCCTCGGTCCCGACGGCGCCGTGGCGTGGCGAATCGTACCGACAGACAGCCTCTATCTTCGTGCGCTCTTTCCCGGCGGCCCTCCCGCCGATTTCGAGCCCCGAGGGGTTGTCGCGTTCCGGCCTCTCCAGCCGCTCGGCGAGGGGGTCGCCTATCGGTGCGACGTGCCAGGCGATCTCGCGTTCGCAGATCGCACATTGGGGCTGCCCGCCGCGATCGCGTGGACGTTTCGCACCACGCCTCCACCGGGTGTCCTCTCCGTGGCCTCCGAGGACGGGCAGTTGACGTTCAGCCTGGCCTCGCCCACGGAACCGGAGTCGCTTCTCAACCATCTTCGGATCACGCCGCCCTGCCGCGAGCTGCAAGCCGAAGGCTGGAGTAATCGCGTGAGTGTTCGGGGCAACTTGTCGGCCGGGAAAGCTCTGCGCATAGAGGTTACTGCCGGTCTCCCCGACTTGTTCAGCCGCCGCACCACCACCTCGTTTTCCGCGGCCATCGAGATGCCCCACGCCGACGCCCGCCTCAGTCTGTATCCCGAGGATGGTGTACTTCTGCCCGAATCGGGGCAGTTCGTCCAGGTAAAGGCACAGAACGTGAAACCGGCGCGGATCCGCGCGGCCTGGCTTTCCTCGGATGAGATCGCCCGGTACTTTGCCGCCGAGGCCGCACGATCCCGCCGCGAGGAAGGCGACACCCTCACGACCACTCCGACCGGCCCCGAACCGCGCTGGATCGACCTGCCTCCATGGAAGAGCCCGTCCGAGCACCCCGATTCGCTCCTCATCCTCCAGTATCCGTTCGACCGAATCCGCCCACGTCCTTCCCGTGCGGCGGGCCTGCTCGTTTCCGTGGAGGGCAACCGGCTCTTCCCCGCCGATCAGGAATGGCAGCCCACGACGCTGCGGCAGGTGAACCTTCTGCGGATCACACGGGTGGGCATCCACTGCCAACTCGGCGAGACGGCGGGGCTGCTCTGGATCACCGACCTGCTCACCGGCGACCCGGTGGCCGAAGCCGCCGTGTCGCTCTGGGCGTTCGGCGAGCGAGGCCCGGCCACAATCTGGACCGGCCGTACCGATGAGGGTGGGATCGCCTGGACGCCGGGACGCCGCGCGCTCTCCGCGAACGGTGGGCCCCGCCTCGCCCGGGCCGTCACCGCGGGCGGCGAGGCCTGGCTCGATCTCAGCGTCCCCTGGGGTAGAGACCAGGCTACCCTCGCGGATGGTCCGAATGCCGCCTTCGTCTTCACCGACCGGCCGATCTACCGCCCGGGTGAGACGATTCGGTGGAAGGCGTTTGTGCGGCGCAGCGATGCCACAGGCTTGCAGGCACCGGGCCGCACGCCGCTGCGCGCCACCTTGAACCTCCCCGGAGGCGAGGCCGGCGCCGACGCCGTCACTGATGTAGAGGGAAACACCGACGGTTCGTTCCGTCTGCCCGATGACGGCCGCACGGGTGACTTCGAACTCGCCGTCGGCCTGCCGCGGGGAGCGGACGACATCGAGAGGCTCGGCTCGGTCTCCGTTTCGATAGAGGCGTTCCGCGCGCCGCGCTTCGAGGCCCGGGTTGACACCGAAACGCCGCGGGTCCTCAGCTCCGGAACTGCGGTCATCAACGGCCGATTCGCCTATTTCTCGGGCGGACCGCTGGCGGGGATGCCGATGCGTTGGTTCATCCGCCGCCAGCCTTGGGCGTTCCGTCCGGAGGGCTGGGACGGCTACTCCTTTGCTGACGACCGCCCGGGCACCCGCTGGGACGCGGGTTGGGCCGGCCCGCAGCCCATGCAGAACGGTGAAGCACGCCTGGACCTTGATGGCCGCGTGCGGCTGCAGCTTCCTCTCGCCCTCCCGCCGGAATCGGGCGACGCGCTTCTTACCGTAGAGATGGGCGCCCGCGACCTCGCCGACCGGTCGGCGTTCGACCGCACACAGATCCAGCTCTTGCGGGGACCTTGGCGGCCCGCCGTGCGCGCTGCCTACGACGAAGATCAACCCCGCGGACGGGGAACCTGGACCTGGGCGGTGACCGACACCGCCGGCACGGCGGTAGCCGGAGTCGTCGCCACGCTTGAGTTCATCCGCCGTGAGTGGCGCACCGTCCGTATCCGCCGCATCGGCGGGACTTTCGACTACGACAACAATGCAGTGGATACTGTCCTCATTCGCCAGGAAGTGACCAGCCTCGACCACCCCGACCGGGTCGTGGTGCAGATCCCCGGCCCCGGGCTCTATCTCGTGCGGATCACGCTGCGCGAGCCCGACGGATCGCTGCTCGCGGCTGCCGACGCACGCTACTTCGAAGGCGCGGAGCCTGCCTCGTTCCCGCGCGAGCGAATGGATTGGATCCAATTGCAGGTTGACCGCCGCACGGCCGCCCCCGACGACACGGTGTCGGTGATCATTCCGACTCCGGCGGGAGGCGCGCACGCCCTTCTCGTGGTGGAGAGCGGACCGCTGCTCCGCGCGCGCAGCCTCGAGCTGTCCGGCACTCCGCAACTGCGCGTCCCTCTGGGAGGATTGGCCCCACCCTCGGTCAACATTTCCGCCCTGCTGGTGGGCCCCGACCGCGTCCCGATGGATGATCGAGGCGGGCCGCGGCGCAGTCTTCCCTACTTCGCCCGCGGCAGTGCCGATGTGGAGATCTCGCGCGAGCGCTGGCAAGCGAACGTCGAGCTCCGCCCCGATCGCCCGCTCGCACTGCCCGGTGAGGAAGTCATGATCGAGGTGCGACTCTCCGACGGCACGGGCGTTCCTCTTGCCGGTGAGGTAGCTCTGGCGATCGTCGACGAGGCGGTCCTCGCGTTGACGGCGGACCAGCCGGCCGATCCGACAGGTGCGCTCTTCCCCAGCCGATGGGACCGCATCGAGTTCGACGACATTCGCAATCAGCTCCAGGTTCTGCCGCTCACGGAGAAGGGTGCCGCGACACCGGGTGGCGGCGGCGGTGACGGGGCGGCGGCCTCATGGCTGCGCTCGCGATTCAACGCTACGGCCTATTGGAATCCATCGGTGAAGGTCGGCCCCGACGGGATCGTCCGCGTGTCGGTGCGCCTGCCCGACACGCTGACCCGCTATCGTATCCGTGCGATCGCCGCGTGTGCCGGACAGAGGTTCGGCCATGCGGATGCTCACGTGCGGGTCGACCGACCGCTCTCGGTGGAGGCGGCAACCCCGCGCATCCTGCGCCCGGGCGATCGATGGGTGTTGGGTGCCGTCGTACAAAACCGCACCGACCTCGCCATGTCGGTGAACGTCACCTGTGCCGCCGAGGGAGCCGTGATCGAGGGATCGACGCAGTGGAGCACAACGGTGGAAGCACGCACGACGAAACGCGCTGAATTCGTCATCCGCACGGGCGATCCCGGGCCGGTGAAGATCACCCTGGTCGCGTCGGGCGAAGGCGCCAACGGACCGACGCGCGACGGCATAGTGCGCCTACTCGAATCCCGAATGGAGGTCGACCGGATTACAGAGGTCGCATTCGGACGCGCCGCTCCCAAGGGGCTCGAGGGATTGCGGCTCGACGATCCCGGCCTCGCCGGCTCGGCAACGTTGTCTGCCCGCGTGTCCCCGTCGATTCTGACCGGCCTCAGTGACGCCGTTCATTACCTCACCGACTTCCCGCACGCCTGTACCGAGCAGGTGAACTCCCGCCTTCTCGGTTTGCTGGCCCGGCGGGATCTCGCAGAGCACCTCGCAGCCGACACGCTCGACGCACAGGATATCGACGCCGCGCTAGCGCGCGGGATCGCTGAGCTGGCGGCGCGAATGAGACCGGGCGCCGGCGGCTTTTCCTCCTGGCCCGATGCCAATCAGCGCAGTGTCTACCTCGACGCCTACACCCTGTGGACGTTGGCCAGGTTGCAGCAAGCTGGGATCGGCATCCCCGGATCCCTGTACAAGCACGCCGTCGCTTCGGCCCGTGATCTGCTGGACCGGCGGGCCGAAGCCGGCGCCGCGCGCCTGGTCCCCTCACCCCCGGAGCATGCCTTTCTGCTCTGGGCTTTGGTCGATGCCGATTCATCGAGCGTGAGCGACCGCGACCTCGAAGGGGCGGTTCAGAAACGTGGTCAGCTCGGAACTGCGGGACAGCTTTGCGTCCTGCTCGCCCTCGAACGATATGCCGCGGCCTATCCATCACGGCCCGCTCTGCGCCAGTCGGCCGCGGCCCAGATTCGCCGCTTTCTCGAAAACGCCGGTTCGGCCATCGACCGGACGGCGCGCACCGCGTCGCTGGAGGAAGCGGCTTCGGGAGCCTTCCCTTGGTATGCGGGATCCCGGGACCGGGTGCGTCCGACCGCATTAGCGGTGATTCTCCTCTCGCAGGCCAATCCCGATCATCCGCTTCTTCCCCAGTTTGCCGGCTGGCTTCTGGAGGAACGGCGCCACGGGCGCTGGGCCAACACGCACGAGAACGCTCTCGCGCTCGAAGCGGTGCGGGCGTACGCGGGATGCCTCGAACAGCTCCGCCTCCCGACGCAGGGGCGGGTTGCGCTGGGCTTCGCCTCCAGCCAGGGGTTCCGCTTCGACACCGGAAAGCTTGAGCCCAAGGAGTTCACCTGGACCCTGCCGCAACTGCAGGCGGTGCGCCGGCCCGATCCCAGCTCGCCGAATCTCCCTCTGTCGATCGAGGGAGACGGCCGCGGTCCGCTCTACTACGAGTTGCGGTTTGACCGCTTCCGTTCCGCGCTCACCGCCCCCGCCGCCGAAGAAGGGTTCGTGGTGGTTCGCGAGTACGTGTCCGCCGATGACGGCAGACGGATCGAGACCCTGCGGCGCGGTGAATCAGCGCTCGTGCATCTGGCACTGGTGGTGCCGCACGACACGCGTTGGCTCGTGGTGGAAGACCCGCTCCCGGCGGGGGTCGAGGCGGTGAACCTCCGGCTGCGCACGACCAGCGCCTTCGAGCACCTGGGCGGCCCGGCAGGACAGGCCGCCCCCCCCCCCGCCCACAACCGCCTCGGCGAAGCAGCTACCTGGAGCGGGGCGGGCGAGGACGAGGCGTTACCCGGGGCCGAGCCGGGGCGGATCCTGCGCTTTGACCACAAAGATATCCTCGACGACCGGGTGCGCTTCTACGCCGACGAGGTTCCCGCCGGTGTGTATCACATCTTCTATCCGGTCAGCGCCACCACGGCCGGATCGTTCACAACGCCCGGCACCCGCGTGTCGCTCCTGTACGAACCGGAGGTGTACGGGACGGCGGCCGCGGCCGCGGTTCGGATCGAGTAGGAGATGGTCCGCGCTCGAGTACGCGAGCCACGCACTTCACGCCGGCCACGGTGGCCTCGCCGTGCCGCGGGCTTGCTCCTCCTGCCCCCCGCCATGCTCGTGCTGATCGCAGCGGCGCTTCTCGTAGCGGCTCAGGTAACGCCGTTGCCCGGATGGTGGCAGGCTGACGAGACGACCTCGGCTTGCGGCGGTCTCTGCACGCTGTATGACCGCGGCGGCAGCGTGCTCGCGATCCGGCGCACCGATGACGAGCCGTACGTCCCGGTCCGTTTCGAGGCGGTCGATCCACTGCTCGCTGATGCCACCATCGCGGCGGAAGATCGAAGATTCCGGCAACATTCCGGCGTTGATCTGCTGTCGGTCGCGCGGGCGGCCTTCCAGAACGCCCGGGCGGGCCGACGTGTCTCCGGTGGCTCCACGCTCACGCAACAACTCGTCAAGCTCCACCTTCGCACGGCGGGGACACGCCGCAACCTGTCGACGAAGTTGCGTGAGACATGGTGGGCGCTGGTCCTCGATGCACACCTCCCGAAGGACCGGATCCTCGAGGCGTATTGGAACCGCGCCCCCTACGGTGCCACGGTGCGCGGTGTGGGCGCGGCAGCGCTGCTCTACTTCGGCCGCAGTCCGCAACGGCTGACACCGGAGGAAGCGGCACTCCTCGCCGCAATCCCGCGCAGCCCGGTCCGCCTCGACCCGCGGCGCGATCCCGAGGCGGCGCGCCGGGCGCGCGACCGTGTCCTCACCCGGATGAGACTCGACGGCCCCGACCTCGCCGCCGCTCGCGAGCGCCCGCTGGGACTCGTCGCACCTCCAACGCTCGGTGCCCGCCTGGCCCCTCACTGGCTGGCTCGCGTGGAGGCAACCCTGCCCAACGCCACGACGGTGAGGCTCCCGATCGACTCGGCGCTGCAAGAACGGGCCGCCACCGCGATCGAGATCGCGCTCGACGCGCTCGGCGCACGCGGGGCCGATGATGCCGCCGTCATGGTGATCCACAACCCCACCGGCGAAGTGCGGGCCTGGGTAGGCTCTCCCGATTGGAGCGACCCCGGCCACGGCCAGTTCGACGCCACACGCGCGCCGCGCCAGCCAGGCTCGGCCCTCAAGCCGTTTACCTATGCCCTCGGCTTCGAGGCGGGCTTGCGCCCCTCGTCTCTGCTGCCTGATCTGCCGCTGGAATACGGCTTTGGCAACAGCAACTTTCGACCGCGAAACTACACCGGCGAGTACCACGGCCCGGTACGGGCGCGCGCGGCACTGGCCAACTCATGGAACGCCGCGGCCGTAGCCCTCGTTTCCGGTCTCGGGCCCGAGCGGTTGCGTCTCCTCCTCCGGGCCGTCGGGATCTCAACTCTGGAACAGCCGGGAAACTCGTATGGCGTCGGCCTCACCCTCGGCGACGCCGAGGTCACGCTCGCCGATCTCACAGCGGCCTACGCTTGCCTGGCCCGGGGCGGCGTCTGGAAACCACGGGTGGAAGTACTGGAAGCTTGCGGCGCGAGCGGTTCGATCATTTGCGGGCCAGGGCCGTTGCCCGACTTCGGCTCCCGCTCCGGCCTCGATTCCGCCGCGACACGACCCTCAGCCGGTCGGATCCTCGATCCGCGCACCGCCTTCCTCGTCACCGCGGTCCTCGCCGATCCGTTGGCCAGAGCGCGCGCCTTCGGGCTCGACGGACCTTTCTCCTTTCCCTTTCCGGTGGCGATCAAGACAGGCACTTCCAGCGACTGGCGCGACAACTGGGCATTCGGTTACACGAGCGAGTGGACCGTCGGCACTTGGGTCGGGCGCGCGGGCGGCGGTGGCATGGACCGCGTCTCCGGCACCAACGGAGCGATCCTGGCGCTCCGGGAGATCCTGTTCTTTCTTGAGGACGGACGACCTGGCCGCACCTTCGAAGAGGAGTTCCCCCCTCCACCCGGGGTGTGCGAGCGGACGATTTGCGCTCTCTCGGGGATGCCAGTCGGGCTTGACTGCCCGGAGACGCTGATGGACTGGTTCCACGCCGAAGACCCGAACGGCCCGAGCTGCACCTGGCACCGCCGGATCGCTCTCGACGCTATGTCGGGCAACCGTGCCCGCCCCTGCACCCCGGAGAACCGCGTGCGAAGCGTCAACTTCACGGTACCGCACCTGCCGGAACCGGGAGCCGGACGGATCATTCCGTGGAACGTGGAGGCGTTTCTACTCTGGTGCGCCGATCGTGGTTGGCCCGTACCGCCGACCGCGTCTGCGGCGTGCCTCTGCGGTGATCCGGATTGCGCCCCGATCGACCTGCCTGCGCCGCTCGGCCGTCGCACGGTGGTCTCGAATCTCACGGTGACCGACCCCGCGCCCCGCGCTCCTTCCGCATGTTCCCCACAGGCTTGGTCCGGCCGCTCACGGTCCGTCCCCCGCCCGGTCACCCGCCCCGTCTGCCGCATCCTTCGCCCGGTCGACGGTTCGATCTACGCTCTCGATCCCTCTCTTCCGCGCTCCCAGCAGCAGGTAGCGCTGGAGGCGAACGCCGAGGGGCAGGCGGTTCGCTGGCAAGTGGACGGGCGAACCCTCGGCACCTCCGGGCCCGGTGCCCGCCTCTTCTGGCCGCTGACCCCGGGCTTGCACCGGATTCGGGCCACCGTGGGAGAATTTCCGGCTAAGACCGATGAAGTCCGCATCTTGGTGGAGGAGCCGTCCTAGTCGGCGCGACGGGACCGTTTTGCTTGGCCTTTCGAGGAAGCCTTGGCGTACCGCACCACGCTCTGCTAGCATCCGGGGTCGGTAGCGCACACCTTCGCCCACGAACAGGAGAGTCACCGGCATGTCCGACATCCGCCCCTTCCGGGCCATGCGGCCCCCGCGGGAATTCGCCGAAAAGGTCGCCTCCCCGCCTTACGATGTTCTCAATACCGAGGAAGCCCGCGCCATGGCTCTCGGGAACGAGGTTTCCTACCTGCATGTGAACAAGCCCGAGATCGATTTTCCGCCCGACTTCAACCCCTACGACGCCGCCGTCTACGCGAAGGGGTCGGAAAACCTGCGCGCTTTCATCTCGCGCAGAGTCCTCGTGCAGGATCCCGAGGACTGCTTCTACCTGTACAAGCAACGCATGGGGAGCCACGAGCAGACCGGCCTCGTCGCGGGCGCGAGCGTCGGCGAGTACGAACGAGATCTGATCAAGAAGCACGAGTTCACACGTCCCGACAAGGAAGATGACCGCACGCGGCACATCGACGAGATGGACGCCAACGACGAACCTGTCTTTCTCACCTACCATGCGGACCCCGCGATCGACCGCCACGTGGCGATGGTCCAGGCCCGCCCGTCGGTGTACGACTTCGTCACCTCCGATGGCATCGGGCACACCCTCTGGGTCGTTTCCGAACCCGGCGAGGTCGAGACTATCCGGGCCGCGTTCGCACGGGTTCCGGCGCTCTATGTCGCCGACGGCCACCACCGCAGCGCGGCCGCCACACGGGTCTGCCGCCGCCGCCGCGAGGCGAATCCGTCCCACACCGGACGGGAGGCGTACAACTACTTCCTAGCCGTCGTCTTCCCGCACGACCAGATGAAAATCATGCCCTACAACCGGGTCGTGAAGGACTTGCACGGCCTGAACGAGGAGGCCTTCCTGGCCCGCGTGCGCGAGACGTTCGAGTGCATTCCGACCGATCGACCGGCGCCGGAGCGCTCCGCCTCCTACGGAATGTTTCTCGGGGGAGCCTGGTATCGCCTCCGGGCCAAGGAGGCGATCATTCCGGTGGGGGATCCGGTTCGTTCGCTCGACATTGCGGTTCTCCAGGACAACCTGCTGGGACCGGTCCTTGGCATCGAGGATCCCCGGCGCGACAAGCGGATCGACTTCGTGGGCGGAATTCGGGGCACGGCGGAGCTGGAACGCCGCGTGCAGCACGACGGCTGGGCGGTGGCCTTTGCCCTGCACCCGGTCACGATGGAACAGTTGATGAAGGTGGCCGACGCGGGGCAGGTTATGCCGCCGAAGTCGACCTGGTTCGAGCCGAAGCTGCGGTCCGGGCTCTTCGTCCGGCCGTTGACCGACTAGCTCGGCCGATTCTGCCCTGGGCGGTGAGGACGCCTCCGGGTAAGCCCCGGCGGCAGGGAGGAACCATGAAGATCCTGCTTTCGGATTCGTTTGATGCGTCGCTTCCGGACCGACTGCGCAAGTTCGGAGACGTGACCGATGACAAGGCCCAGTTGGCCGAGGCCGAGGTGGTGCTCATCCGCAGCGCCACCAAGGCCACAGCCGAGTACATCGCCTCGGCCCCGAAGATGAAGATGATCATCCGTGGCGGCGTCGGCCTCGACAACGTCGATGTGCCGGCCGCAGAGGCGCGCGGAGTCCGGGTGTTCAACACCGCGGCCGCGTCCAGCATCGCGGTGGCCGAGTTGGCATTCGCGTTCCTCCTGGCCATTCCCAGCCGCATCATCGACGGCCATGTCTCCATGAAGGAGGGGAAGTTCCTCAAGAAGGAGCTGAAGCGGACGGAGCTGTACGGCAAGACCCTCGGGATCGTCGGCGTCGGTCGCATCGGGACCGAAGTGGCCAAGCGCGCGGCGGCCTTCGGCATGAAGTGTGTCGGCTTCGATCCGGTGGTGGCGAAGCACGACATTGTGGAGATGACGACGCTGGACGGCCTTTGCGCCAAGGCCGACCTCATCTCGTTCAACACCCCGCTCAACGACTCGACCAAGGGTATGGTCAGCGCCTCCCTGATCGAGAAGATGAAGAACGGCGTCGTTCTCGTTAACACCGGTCGCGGCAAGATCGTCGTCGAGGCCGACTTGGCGGCGGCGCTGGAGAGCGGCAAAGTGGGTGCTTACGGCACCGACGTCTGGGAGAGCGATCCGCCGCCGGAGAGTTCGCCGCTGCTCAAGGCGAAGAATGTCTACATGTGCCCCCACATCGGGGCCTCGACCAAGGAAAACCTGCTGCGGATCGGCGATGTCATCGTTGAGATCCTCGGCCGGGAATACGGAAAGTAGAAGTCCGAAGCAAGTAGGAGTCCGTAGAAAATAAAGGAGTCCAGCCATGCCACGCAGTTTCAACTTCTCCGCCGGTCCTTCCGTGCTGCCGGTCGCCGCGCTCGAGCGGGCACAGCGCGAATTGCTCGATTGGGCCGGCACCGGCACCTCCGTGATGGAGGCCAGCCATCGGGGCAAGGATTATGAAGCGGTTCACAACGAGGCGATTTCCCTGATGAAGGAGCTGATCGGCCTGCCGGACAACTACCAAGTCCTGTTCCTTCAGGGCGGCGCCTCCCAGCAGTTCGCCGTCGTCCCGATGAACTTCCTCTCCCCCGGGCAGACGGCCGACTACATCAACACCGGCACCTGGGCCAAGAAGGCGATCGCCGAGGCGAAGCTCTTCGGCACCGTCAATGTCGCCTGGGGCGGCGACAAGGGCAACGCCACCCAAATCCCGAAGCAGGCCGATCTGAGCCTCACGCCGGGCGCCCGCTACGTCCATGTCACCAGCAACAACACCATCGAAGGGACGCAATTCCACGCGTTCCCGGATACCAAGGGCGTGCCGATCGTCTGCGACATGTCGTCCGACTTCCTCTGGGCACCCTTCGATCCGAAGCCGTTCGCGCTGATTTACGCCGGAGCCCAGAAGAACATCGGGCCGGCGGGCGTCACGGCGGTCATTATTCGCAACGATCTCTTGGAAACCGCCAAGACCGACATCCCGACCATCTTCAAGTACGGCACACACGCCAAGGAAAACTCCCTCTACAACACCCCGCCGTGCTTCGCGATCTATATGGTCCGCAACGTTCTTGCGGTCGTGAAGGAGACGGGCGGCCTGTCGGCGATGAAGGCCTACAACGAAAAGAAGGCCGGGATGATCTACGAGACGATCGACGCGAAGCCCGACTTCTTCCGTTCGCCCGTTGACCGCGATGCCCGCTCGATGATGAACATCGTCTTCAGGCTTCCGAGCGAGGAGTTGGAGGAGAAGTTCGTCGCCGAGGGGAAAAAGCTCAAGATGATGGGGTTGAAGGGGCACCGTTCGGTCGGCGGGATTCGCGTATCGGTGTATAACTCGTGTCCGATGGAGGCCGCGGAGGCGGTTACGTCGTTCATGAAGGAGTTCGCGAAGGCCAACTAGGTCCGCGCCATTCGGCCGCGTCTGCTTCGTTGCGCGCAGTCCCGCGTGCCCCCTCCTGTGGGGGTCTCCTCGGCGTACGAAACGTACGCCTGCGTCGCCGGGATTGCGCGCGCCTCGCATCCACGACCGACTGACGCGTCGCTGCGGCTGCTGTGTCCTGGCTCGGCCGAAGCTGGGGCGCGCCGCCGGAAAGAGGAACACCGGCAGTTGACGCCGAGTTCACCCGCACGCTCGAACACACACGCATCTGGAGTGATGAGCCACTGGCCCGGCTCGCTCTGGACATCGTCGCCTCGGGTGCCCGACTCGGCGCCGTGCCGGAAGTTGCTGTGAGCGGGGCGATCGGGGAAGACACAGGCCGGGCGCCGGCGCGCCTTCGGGACGGCTTTGGCACCGCCGTTCCTTCTACAGATTGAACCAACGATTGATCTTGACCAGAAAGACGTTGTGCGGTTGGACGTCGAACAGATCGTTCATGTCGTCGCGGACGGCAAAGTCACCGTTCGCCAAGAAGCCCGAACGGGTCTGCGACCAGACCAGGTAGATGGCGGAGCCGGGTGAATACGCCCAGCGGACAACCAGGTTGGAGTTGAAGTCTCGAACGTTGAACTCCGGATCCCCAAAGGAGTAGTCGCTCGTTCCGTTGCCGTCCTCGTCGACGTGGTAGCTGCCGTCCGCCGGGTCTAGACTCGCCCGGTCCGTGAAGACCGCGAAACGGTCCTCGTAGTCCCGGGCCCGAGGGCGGGTGATACGCCGGAAGCCGTCGTACTTGCCCGCGGAAACAAAGGGGGCGCCGTAGTATTGCACGGTCAGGTTGGGGGTCGCGCTGTAGTCGACCCGGAGTTCCACGTTGAAGGTTCTTTGATCCAGGCTTCCATAGATGTAGCGCGGAGCACCCTCCCACTCCGTGGTCGCGATGTACTGCATCCCCCGCTGGCTGCGGCTGTACGCCGGGGTGGCCTCGACCCGGATCGCGTGGGTCGGCCTCCAGGTGGCGCCCACCTGGATCGCCCGCGACCGGCCCGCCCCATCGTCGTACTCACCCCCGGAGAGGGCGACGCCGCCGGACACCGTCCGGCGCTCATCCGTGTTGAAGCTGAGATCCGCATTGACGTTTCCCGGCATGCGGACGGACGGCCCGCCGCGCAGTTCGTAGTTGGAAATGCGCTCGTTCTCGCGCGAGAAGGAAGCGCTGTACCTCCAGTTGTTCCGGAACGAGGCGTTGGTGTTGCAGTTGGCGGCCTGATAGAGATTCGCCCCCCCGTACTCGAAGTCCAGCCACTGGTTGACGTTGATCGACATCTCGTTGAAGACGCTGAAAGGGTTGCGCAGGCTGTATCCCGCCCAGGAGAACTGGTTGATCTCGTTGGCGTTGCGCAGATACCCCACGTCGTTCAGCTCAAAGCCGGGCGACCGCCAGGCCGCCCCCGTCTCGAACTCCAAGTCTCCGGACGTCTTTCCGATGCGGAGCGATCCTCCGTGGCCGGAAAGCGACGTCCGGGTGCTGTCCACCGAAGACCGGCGATTGTCCGGGCGCTGGTAGTACCGCGCCGGCGCCATCTGGGTGGCCAGAATCGCCGCGCGGCTCCCCTCCACGCGGCTGGCCAGAAGATTCACGGCCACCGAGTACCGGCGGCCCGCCAGGTAGTGGAAGAAGTCCAGCCCGCCAGTGTACGCGGCCCTGTGTAATGCCCTCAGCTCATCCGTATCGAGGTCCCGATTCACCGCGGTGAAGAGCCCACCCACCCTCGTGTCCCCGCGGCGAAAGTCCTGCTGCAGGCGGCCGAGTAAGTAGTTGGTCAGAGGTTCCACGGGGACGTCGAAGCGCGGGCCGCCGGTGTCCGCCCTTGCGAATTCCCGGGCCGTCACGCTCTCCAGGACCCCGATCGACAAGCCCCCTGCCGTCTTTCCGGTGAGCTTCGCCGCGCCCAGAATGGAGGTGCGCTCGGGTTGGTCAACGTACCCGTTCTGGTACCGCTCGTCCCCATCGGCTCGATAGTGCGGCGATCGCCCGATGCGCCGAGAGTAGAACAGCCGGTCCGTCGTGTGCGTCCCGTAGGCAATGGACGGCGCGACCCGGAACTCGAAGATGTTCTTACCCTCGATGAAGAACGGACGCTTCTCCTGGAAGAAGGTCTCGAAAGCGGTCAGGTTGACCTGCGAGGGGTCCGCCTCCACCTGCCCGAAGTCAGGGTTCACCGTGAAGTCCATGATGACATCTCCGGTGACGCCGATCTTGCCATCGAGCCCGGCGGACACTCTGGCGGAGCTGCCGTCGACAAACGGGTTGCCCCCGGCCTTCGGGAACCGCTCCAGCTGCGCGACCCCGTAGGGCAGGATTTCCACTTGGCGCTGTGGCTTGATCCCCTTGATGCCGCGGAGCTCGCCGAACTGACTGACCCAACCGCTTTCGTCCTTGGGGATGACCTGCCAGGTCGATCGCTCCTCGCGCCGGTAGATGCGCCTCTGCACCTGGATGCCCCAGGTCTGCTCGGGGCTGCCGGCGTAGCGGAGCTGGCTGAGCGGGATGCGCACCTCGGCGGTCCAGCCCCGGTCGTCGATGCGGGCGCGATGTTCCCAGACCGGATCCCAGTTGGGGTCCCAGTTGTTGCCGTCCTCGGAAATGAACTCGTCGCCCTGGGTTCCGGAAACGCTGGCAGTGAAAGAAAAGGCGGTCCGGTGGTCATGGTAGCTGTCAATGTTGATCTCGACCCAGTCTCCCGGGAAGTAGTCGCGCCGGGCAAGAATGTTGCCGATCCTGCCCGGTTCGGGGTCGAAGGCCTGATAGGCTACGTAGAGGTTCTCGTCGTCGTAGAGGATCTTGAAGGCTGTCTGGCCGGTGGGAGGCTGCCCTTCGGCCGGATCCCGTTGGACGAAGTCGCTCGACCACGCCACGCAGGACCAGGCAGGATCGTCGAGAACACCATCGATCCGGGGCGCGTTTTCCGCGCGGGCCGCGGTGCAGAAGCGAGGTTCGGCCACCGCGACACGGGCAACGCCGAAGGTCAGGAGAAACAGAATCGGGACCGCGAGCACCTTCATGTCGTATCCCCCGGGTCGATCGTGGCCGGCGATGCCTCGTCCCCGCCGCCCCCTCCCCCGCCGGCCAGACCAGGGAGCTGCTCTCGGGTGCGGCCCCGGGGGCTACGATAGCGTGACACAAGATGTTTCACCAGTTGACTTCGCCGAAACGCCGGGGCACGCGCCGGCCCGAGGGCAGAAGGGCGCTCTT
The DNA here is from genome assembly GCA_903844735.1 of Candidatus Eiseniibacteriota bacterium. Classification (GTDB taxonomy): domain Bacteria; phylum Eisenbacteria; class RBG-16-71-46; order CAIMUX01; family CAIMUX01; genus CAIMUX01. Next base: position 28,349 of record CAIMUX010000104.1, on the reverse strand, counting down.
TCCCTTGCGGTCCCGCATCCGGGGGGTAAGATCGACCGAGTATCGAACATGGAGGGCGGATGGACTCAGCAGCACAGGAAACGATCGAAGCGCTCATCCGGGCCGGCGACTACGCCGAGGCCCGCGGCATGCTCGAACGTTCGCTCGCGGAAGGCTCGCCCGACTGGAGCCTGCACGCACAACTCGGATCCGTACTGAGATCTTCCGGCGACCATGCGTCGGCGGTGACGCACTATGCCGAGGCGGCCTGGATCCTCGTCATCGAGGCTGTAGCCCGCAGCGGCGGCGATCCGGACGAGAGCTTCGAGCGGATCACGACCGGCTTCCAAGCGGTGATCCCGATGGTCAGACCCGCCGGCTTTGATGCCGCCCGCGCGCTCCTCGGCCGAACGCTCGACTATGCGCGCATCCGGACCGATATGGGGGTGAGTCTTCTCGAACTGGGCGACATACCCTCGGCACGGCGGTCGTTCTGCGAGGCGGTGGAGTTCCTGCCCACCGGCGCGGACTACGACGAGCCGTGGTTGTGGCTGACGCGGATTGAGGACATGTAGGCGGGGCGGTGCACTGATGCCTGTGGCTCGCCGAAATCTCGTCTGCATGGATGGGGTTCTTCGCGAGGGATAGGGCTGACGATCCGACGCCTCATACCGTGGGAGGGCCGCCACTTGCAGCCGGGCCGCCCGGCACCGGGTCGTCGGCACCGCCATGCGGCGTCATGCCATCCGCCACCGGGCCGAGGGCCCCTCCGGGCCCGCCCTTGCCGTTAGCACCCCCCGTGATCCCGCCGTGGTTGGCCAGCGCATCCACCACCTCCTGCCCGTAGATTTCCGCGGGGAAGAGATAGGGACAGAGCCCCTGCAGAAACTGCCGCCGCTTCAGCGCCTGGTGATTGGCGTAGTGCTTGCTGTGGATCGTCCGTAGGTAGCTCTCCAGCGTGTAGACCTGCAACTCCACCGTGAAAAAGTAGGGCAACGGGAAACGGTACCGCTCCGAGTTGTAGAGCAGATCGACCTCGGCCTTGTAGACCTCGTACCCCTGTCCCGACCATGCGTTCAGTAGCGCGCGATCCTTGGGCCGGTTCAAGGTGTCGACGGCATTGCGGATGCGGAAAACGCCGCCAAAGAGGTCGAAGAGGAATTCCTTCAGATTCTCCACCTCGGAAAGACTCTCGACGATGAACATCGTCCCTATGAGGTCCTCGATCCAGCGAGGGTCGCTCTCCCCTTTGCGGAGCATCTTGCTGACGATGGAAGCACTCCGCCGTTTGGTCAGGCCGGGCCAGATCTCGGTGGAGGCCAGCTTGTAGTGGCCGCCGCCGCGAGCGTACTGAAAAGGGATGACCTCACGCTTGAAGCGGCAGGCATAGAAGTAGACGTGGAAGCGGACCGGCCGCCCTTCCCGCATCAGCTCGACTTCGCGAAGATCGAAGGTCCAGCACTCCTGCCCCGGGTCGAGTCGCCCGACCGTGTACTCGATCGACTCTCCGTCGGGTCGAAGGGAGTAGCAGATGTCGACGACCCGCCGATCGACCGAATGGGAGAAAAACTCCCGCTCCAGCACCGCCTCGAAATGCTCCCGGTGCTCGCCCCCCCGCTGAACCTCCCAGTTGTGGTCCACGTCGAAGAAGAGCTTGCTCAGGTAGAGCTTCCGTTGGGCCTCGTAAGCGATGCGCCGGTCATGGGAGCCGAAAATCATCGTCATCAGTTCCAGGATGTCAGGACAGCCCATGACCTCGGGACGGGGGGTGACCCGGGCTCGGACCTCGGGCGGGACCATGAGGAGCAGCTCCCCGAGATAGCCGACCGCCTCGTTCAGGTAGTAGGCGGCCCCGGTGAGGTTGGCCTCGAGAGGACGCAACTCCTCCACCGGGTGCAGGATCTTGTTGAGGAAGACGTTGTAGTGACCGGGGTTCTCCCGGACTTGGAGGTACCACTTATAGAGGTGGCGAAAGAGGCCCGGGTCGGAGCTCGCCAACCCGGGATCCAGAAAAGGATGTGCCTCGAAGGAAGCTCCCGCCATGCCGTCCCCCACTAGCCTCGGCTACCCTCGCGCTCGCTTCGCGAACCGGGGGTCAACATACCATTCATCAAGACAATCCTCTAGTCAGAACCGGAAGGCGACGATACCATTCTCGGTTCTTAGCAAATTCAGGAGGAACGCATGCCGAGGCCCGTCGAGACCTTCCGAGTCAAGCCGACTCTGCCGGGGGAGTTGGCCATTCTCAAGGAGTTGGCCCACAATCTGGCCTGGTCCTGGAATCACGAGACGATCGAGCTTTTCCGCCAGCTCGATCCGGACCTGTGGAACCTGTCCAACCACAACCCGGTGAAGATGCTGGGTCTGGTCAAGCAGGAGAAACTGGTTCTCGCCGCGCGGGACGACGGCTTCATGGCCCAGTTGCGGCGGGCCTATCACGAGCTGCACGACTACCTCAGCGCGCAGACCTGGTACGCCGGCAAGTACGAGCCGGTGACCACGCCGAAGATCGCCTACTTCTCCATGGAGTTCGGTCTCACGGAGTGCCTGCCCATCTACTCGGGAGGGCTCGGGATCCTCGCCGGAGATCACCTCAAATCGGCCAGCGAACTCGGCTTACCCCTGGTGGGAATCGGGCTTCTCTACCAGCAAGGCTATTTCCGCCAGTACCTGAACGCCGACGGCTGGCAGCAGGAGACCTTCCCGGACAACGACTTTTACAACCTGCCGATATCGCTTGAGACCGATCCGGCGGGCAAGCCTTTATTGGTGGAGGTCGCCTTTCCGGACCGCAGCGTCTTCTGCCGGGTGTGGAAGGCCCAGGTCGGGCGCATCCCGCTCTATCTCCTCGACACCAACACCCCGGAGAACCAACCGCGCGACCGCAAGATCACCTATCAGCTCTACGGCGGAGACGAGGAGACGCGCATCCAACAGGAGATCATCCTCGGCGTGGGCGGGATGAAGACACTGCACCGGCTCGACATCCACGTGCACGTCTGCCACATGAACGAGGGACACGCCGCGTTCATGGCCCTGGAGCGGATCCGCCACCGGATGGAGAAGGACCTCCTTTCCTTCGAGGAGGGGTTGGAGGTCGTGCGCGCGGGAACAATCTTCACGACGCACACGCCGGTGCCGGCGGGGATCGACATCTTCGAGCCGGCCCTGGTGGACAAGTATTTCCACCGATTCTACCAGGAGATGGGTATCTCCCGGGAGGAGTTCATCGGACTGGGTCGCCTGAACCCGAAAAACCCGCACGAGCCGTTCAACATGGCGCTGCTGGCCCTGCGCACCACCTCCTACGCCAACGGAGTGAGCCGGCTTCACGGCGAGGTCTCCCGCAAGATGTGGCAGTCGGTCTGGCCGCAAGTCCCGCTGCAGGAGGTGCCGATCGACAGCGTGACGAACGGGATTCACACCCGATCGTGGATCTCCGCTGAGATGTCAGCACTTCTCCTGCGGTACCTCGGGCCGAATTGGATACGCAAGCCGGCCGACCAGTCGGTCTGGAAAGGCGTGGAGCGGATCCCCGATGTCGAGCTTTGGCGCATCCACGAACGGCGTCGCGAGCGGCTGGTGGCCTTCATCCGCGATCGGCTCGACACCCAGTTGCAGCGGCGAGGAGCCGCGGCCCGGGAGGTTGAATACGCCCGCGAGGCACTCTCGCCGGAAGTACTGACCATCGGCTTCGCTCGGCGCTTCGCCACCTACAAGCGCGCCGGCCTTCTTCTGCGGGACCCGGAGCGGTTAAAGAGGCTCCTCAACAATCCGGAGCGGCCGGTACAGTTTGTCTTTGCCGGCAAGGCCCACCCGCGCGACAACGAGGGAAAGGCCCTGATCAAACAACTCGTACACTTCTCCCGCCAAGAGGATGTGCGCAAGCGCCTCGTCTTCCTCGAGGACTACGACATGAGCGTGGCGCGCTACCTGGTTCAGGGGGTCGACATCTGGCTGAACACGCCGCAGCGGCCGCTGGAGGCGAGCGGCACCAGCGGCATGAAGGTGATTCCCAATGGCGGGCTCAACCTCAGCGTGCTCGATGGCTGGTGGGTGGAAGGGTGTGAGACCGACACAGGCTGGGCCATCGGCGCCGGCGAGGAGTACGACGACCCGGCGTACCGCGACGAGGTGGAGAGCAAGAACCTCTTCGATGTCATCGAGAACGACATCATCCCGCTCTTCTACGACATGGGAGGCGACGGCCTTCCGCGCAAGTGGATCCACATGGTCAAGGCCTCCATGACGAAACTCGGGCCGGTCTTCAACACCAACCGCATGGTGCAGGAGTACACCGACCGTTTCTACATGAAGGCCTATCAGGGATGGAAAGGGCTTTCCGCCGACGAGTTCTCCCGGGCCCGCGACGTGGTTGAGTGGAAGCGCGGCATCCGCAATCATTGGGGCGAGGTCGAAATCGTCCGCGGCCAACTCGAAAAGGTCGAGGTCCAGGCCGGCACCGCTCTGCGGGTGGAGGCCGAGGTTTACCTCGGCGCCCTGCGACAGGACGACGTGGTGGTGCAGGTCTACACGGGACCGCTTGACTCCGACTACAACATCACCGAGGGTACTCTCCGCAACATGCGGTTCGTCGACTCGCCGCAGGAAGGGCTCCACCGGTACTCCGGGTTCATCCCTTGCGACGAAAGCGGGCTCTTTGGATACTTGATCCGGGTCATGCCGCACCACCCGGACCTGAATGGCAGCTTCGGACTGGAGTTGATGCGCTGGATCGGCGAGGGGAACAGGGTACCGGTCGCGCAGCAGGCGTGATCCGGGGCAACGGGGACAAGGACGGGGGGCGGCCCGCTGTGGCCGCTCCTGTCTTCCCCGATGCGCTCGCGCGGTTGTTGCTCCGAGATCCCGTCCCGATCGGTGCCGAAGCGATCATCGTCGACATCCGCAGCCGCGAGGCGTACCGACGCGGGCACATCCGGGGCGCCATTTCCATCCCGGGAGAGCGGTTGCCGTGGTCCCTCTTCCTCTTGCCCCATCGAGAGCGCTCCTTGCTCCTGGTCGGTCGCGACGGATCCACGGCCGCGGAAGGGGCGCGATTCCTGGCCGGGCGCGGTCGCTCCCGCGTTACCTGGCTCGATGGATCGCCACGGGATCTTCCCCGGGACCTGTTGCGGGGTGGCGTGGAGGTGAACCGGACATGGGAACCGGCACCTTTGCTGCGCGACTTCATCGCTCGACTGCCACGCAACGGAGAGGCGATCGACCTCGCCTGCGGTTCCGGGAGGGAGGCGGCGTTCCTTTCGCTGCACCGGTCCCGGGTCCTCGGCATCGACATCCTGCCTGATGCGCTTCTGCAGGCGCGAGCACTGGCCCGCGCGGCTGGTGTGGCGCGCGGACGGCTCACCCTCCGTCGCGTCGACCTGACCGATCCCCGCACGGTCGACGACCTGCTGCGTCCGCAGCGTTTTCGGCTGATTCTGTGCTTCCGCTATCTCGATCGTGCCTTGCTGCCCGCCATCGCAGGCGCGCTCGCGCCAGGCGGATGGGTGATCTACCAGACCTTCCTCGCGGCCCAGGCTCGGGCCGGGCGCAAGCCAAGACGGTCAGCGGCCCTGCTGAGATCCGGGGAATTACGCGGGGCTTTCGAGAACGCCGGCGGGATCGAGATCGTCCACTACACCGAGGGTCCGGACAGCCGGGGGGATCACCTGGCGTCACTGGCGGGACGGGCGGCGGGCTGAACCCGCACATGCGCGCCCCGCCACGAACGACTCTCAGCGGCCGTGGCCGGTGTTCTTTGCCCGCCGATTCATGACCCGACGGCACCCCGTCCGAACACTTGACAGTACCGCCATCCGCTCCGGCTTGCTGCCTTCAGAACCCAATCTGCTTCCAGACCCGATCGGCCGATCGCTCGGCCATCTCATAGATCACCACGTCCGGCCGCTCGCGCTCCAGAAGTGCCCGAACGATGTCCCGATCCCGATCGACGCGCTCCTGAATGATCGCGTCGAAATGCGGCGTGAAAAAAGGCTCCAGTGGGTTCCAGAACGAATCGTACATGACAACCACCTTGCCGATCTTGCCGTGGTCGGGCGAGCCCGCGCCCTGCTCCTTCAGACTGAACCGGAAGGCGGTGTTCTCCTCCAACCCGAGCCAATGGTCCTCGGAGGACTCGCGGTCCACCACGACGTCGTAGTCCTCGAAGTCATGGGCCCGAACCCGCGGGTAGGTGCGGGCAAGCTCCGAGGCGATGGCCCGATAGGCATAGAAGGCGCCATACTGGTTCCAATGCGTGCCACCACGAGAGTAGAGCGGATACGGACATCGGCTCTTCGCCTCCCAGAGCGTCCGCCGGAGATCGAGGAGTCGGATGGTCGAATCGGATCTCACCGCCTCCACGACCTGATCGAGGCGCGTCTTGTCCCCGATCTTGCGGATGAAGGACGGCAGGTACTCCGGATAGATCGTTTCCTTGTTCGGAGCGATCACGAAGACACACGCGATTCGCCGCGCCCGGCACCACCGAGAACACCGGTCGAGATTGCCTCGAATGACCTTTAGTTCCGCGGCCGAATAGGTCGCCAGACCCTTGAAATCACGAATAGTGATCCCGTCGGGAACGACGTCGGAATTGTAAAAGATCCAGGCATCTCTGCCAAAGATCAGTCGCGACACCGGGGAGGAGCGAAGGAACTTGAGCCGGATGGTGTTGTCCGCTCGGATGAGGGCCCCGCGCAGTCCGAAATTGTCCGTGAAATAGCGCCCGTAGTCACCGAGATACCCGCTTAGACCGCGAGCCGACAGCGTCGGGGCGACCCCGGGGCGCCGGTTCTCGTGGGTGTCGACAGACGGGAACAGATGAAAAGTCATGTCCAGCCGGGGGAGCCATATCCCGGCCAGAAAGAGCAGCACCAACATCCACTCGGAGCCGGGCCGTGGGCGCGGCGCTTCGAGCCGACCGGGCGGGCCGTCGAGCGGTGCCTTCCGCGGGCCGTTACCGCGATCGCCGGTTGCCGGGCCCAGCGCCCCCGGAGTCTGTTGTGGAGTCTCCACCACGGCGCCGCCTCCTAGAACTGCTGGTAGACGAAGGGACTGTAAGTGCCGGCAGCCAAGGCCAGTGCCGAGGCGATCAGAACAACGAGAAGGACCAGAACCCGAACATAAGGAACGGCCGACTCGACCCAGCACATCGTCTCGCCCCGGCCCCGCAAACAGCCGATTGCTCCGCGGCCAATCGACGGACCGATCGGGGCACAGAGCGGTAGGCCGACACAGAGGGCAATCACCAGCGGTCGGTTCAGGTAACCCATCACGAAGACCGCACTACCCTCGGAAGCCTGGCCGGCGCCCACTCCGTACAAGACCCGCACGATCGAGACACCGTGCTCAAGACTCGCCGCACGAAAGAAGACCCAGCCCATGAGCACCACCCATTGGGTCAGCAGAACGCGAGCTAGACTCCCGGAGCGCCGCAAGAATCGCTTGCCCGTCCGCGTGTTCTCCATGGTCAGAAAGATACCGTGCCACAGACCCCAGAACGCGCACCCCCAGGTCGCGCGGTGCCACAGGCCGCAAAGAAGCATGGTCGTAAGCGTAGCCCCGGCGTAGGCCCATAGGTCGGCCCTTATCCAAAGCCACCGATCGGCCTTGATCCGCCGGGAGGTCGCGTAAGCGAGAGGGAGGAAGAGGTAGTCACGCAGCCAACTCGACAAAGAGATATGCCACCGCCTCCAGAACTCACCCAGGGACCTGGAGATGTACGGGTAGTTGAAGTTCTCGAGGAACTCGATCCCGAACATCCGGCCGAGTCCGATGGCCATGTCCGAGTAGCCGGAAAAGTCGTAATAAATCTGCAGCCCGTAGCAGATCACTCCGAGCCATGCCACGCCGGCAGTCAGATTGTGGGATGGCATGAAGAAGACTTCGTCCGCGACGACCGCGAAGGTGTCCGCGATCAGCACCTTCTTCGCCAGACCGACGATGAATCGTTCGACACCCCACGCCAGGTCTGATCGAGACGACCGTGGTTCGGCAATTCGTCCGGCCACATCCCGGTAACGGACGATGGGGCCGGCCACGATCTTGGGAAAAAGCGAGACCCAGGTGGCGAAGGTAAGCAGATTGCCGGCCGGCGGAGCCTTTCTGTTGTAGATGTCGATGGCGTAGGAGATCAGGGCCAGGGCAAAGAAGGAGATCCCGAGCGGAACCCCGCGAGCGTCGATCCGTAGTCCGCTCAGGGAAAGCACTGACGCCAAGAGCCCGTGAAAGCGGGAACCGACGATCAAGGCCAGGTCGAACACGACCGCCGTGAGGAGTAAGAACGCCCGGACCCTGGCCGCGCGTCCCTGTCCGGATGCCCGGAGCATAAGGAGCGCCAGGCCGTAGTTGATCGGAATTGCCCCTAAGAGGATGAGCACATAGGAGCGGGCGCTCCATGCGTAGTAGAACAGGCTTGCCGCCAACAGGAATGGAGTGTGCAGCCTTCTTGGCAGGACAAGATAGACCGTCAGGACAAGCGGGAGGAACAGGAAGAGGAACAGGGGCGAACTGAACTGCATTCCGGCCACTCCAGACTTGCTCTACGATCCCGCCTCGTCAAGAAAGACGGTCCAGTCCAGGTTTGGGAAGAGGTTGTGGCGCGACTCCAACTCCGTCAAGCGGATCACATCGATCTCGCCACGCATCACCTGCTCGTGGAGAACCGCAAAGTTCGCGAGGTGTTCGCGCGTGCGGCGCGTCGCGTACTCGGTCATGGTTCCGGCCTTGAGGATGAAAGCCCAATCCGAGCTCTGCGCGAGAAGCAGCTCACGCCCGGCCTGCTGCAGCGCCCGCTCCACCGGCAGCGCGATCCCCCCGCCGTTCCGTCGCCGCTCGACGAATCGCTCCGCCAGTCCGATCATCCGGTCTCCGGCGCGATGGAGCAACGGGTAGATCCAATCATTGCTGCGGTCGAGCCAGTGCTCCGCGTACCCCTTCATCCCCCACGACGAGTACGACGGCATGCAGATCTGCAGGTCGGGATGCCGGTCCAGGTGCTCCGATGGCGTCAGGGCATGGACTCCTTCACCCACGGCCATCTTGCGCAGAAGAAACTCTAGCCAGGCCGGCCCCTCATACCACCAGTGCCCGAACAACTCGGCATCGTAAGGCGCCGTCAGGAGCGGCGGGCGGCCCAGCCGAATCGTCAGCTCTTCCGCCTGTCGTCGGCGCGACGCCAGAAAGTGCTCCGCGTGCAACGCCGCCCTCTCCCTCGCCGTTTCGAAGTCATACGGCTGCTTCTCCGCGCCGGGGCCGGTGATTCTGTAGTACTTGATCCCAAGATTGCAGCGCTGCCCATCGGAGTGGAGGGCGGGTCGCAGATACTCATGGTCTAAGTCCCAGCCGACATCGCGGTAGAACTCGCGGTAATGGAAGTCGCCGGGATAGCCGAGCCACGAGGACCAGACCTGCCGCGAGGAATCGAGATCACGACCGAAGGCGGCCACACCGCCGGGGGTAAGAATCGGTGCTGCGGTCCCAAGCCGCGGACGCGGCGAGCCGCGCAGGACGCCGTGCGCATCGCAGAAGAAAAAGCGAATGCCCGCTTCACGCAGCACCCCATCGATACCGGGAGCATAGCCGCACTCGGGCAGCCAGATCCCCGCGGGACGGCGACCGAAGTGGCGCTCGTGCTCACGCACGGCCGTCAGCACCTGCGCACGCCAGAGCCCTCGCTTCCCCAGCATCAGCGGGAGGAAACCATGCGTGGCGCCGCTCGTGATCAGCTCCACGGCCCCCGCATCGGCCAGCCGGCGAAAGGCGCCCAGGAGGTCGCGGCCGTGGTGGTTCACGAACATCAACCGGCAATGAGTGAACGACTCGTGGTAGCGCAGCGCGAGGCGGTGGAAGGGAGGCATCCAGCGGGTTCGCTGGACTTCGCGCCCGGCGAGCTCGATCAGCTTTTCCAGATGGTGCAGATACCGGTCCTGGAGGACACGATCCTCCAGCATGGCCGCGAGGGTCGGCGTGACCGAAAGGGTGAAGCGGTACGGAACCCGCTCCTCCAGCAATCGCTCAGCCAGATCAAGCAGCGGTAGATAGGTCTCACTGATCGCCTCAAAGAGCCAGTCCTCCTCGAGGAAATCGACATGCTCAGGGTGCCGGACGAAGGGTAGGTGCGCGTGGAGCACGAGACAGAACCCGCCCGGCTCGTGCACTCCCACACCCCTTTCTTGTCCCCGGCCGACTCCGCCGCCCGGGTGGGCATGATCGCGGCAGCCGGATCGACCCGGGCTACCATCTCCTCATCGGCGAGTGACTAAGCCTCGTCCCGCCTCGTCTCCTGCTCGATAGTTCGGCGCGTCACCACCGGCGTGATGACCCGCTCGACATTTCCTTCCGGAGACACGGCCACGGCACGCAGCACCTGCTCTCCATCGGGAAGCTGGAAGCGCAGGCTGAATGTCCCGTCGGGCCTCAGCGCCACCGGCAAACCCTGCAACGTCAACGTCGCACCCGGCTCGGCCGCGCCATAAACCACGAGCTCGGTATGAACCACAAAGTGGAACGGCTTCGGTTCGCGCGCAACGGATCCCGGGGATGGACCCTCCTCGTCCGGTCCGGTCGGCCCGGGAGGGATGCCCGGCCCGGCCGGCGCGAGTCCCCGGCCACTGGCTGCATCGGAATCGAGTCCGGCGGCAAGGCCAGCGCCGCTATCTTCCGCGCTGCTACCCACGCCAGAAACTTCTTGCTCGGGGCCGCCGGCCCGCGCGACGGCGGCATCGCTCTCGCCTGCGAGCCCTCCGCTGTCGCCCGCAAGCCCGGCCCCGCTGCCATCGGCAAGGGCGTGGCCATCGGGGCGCTTCCCGGTGGCCGCCCTGCTTCTCCGGGACCGGGGCGCACCGGACGCACCGGAGACACTCGGATCCCCTGCTGCCGGAGCGGCACCGGTGCTCAACGCCCCGTTTGCACTCCCGACACCAGCGGTGGGGTCGCCGCCTGAACTCCCGACACCCACCACGGGCTCTCCGTTTGGATTCCCCGCACCCACGACCGGCTCGGCGTTCGCATGCCCGACGCCGTCGATCGGTTGTTCCGACGCCGCCGGCGCGCCCGCCGCGGGCGGTGCCGCCCAGGTCTCGGTCGTGTTGCGGCTCGTGGTATCGCGGGGCGTGATCACCGTGTTGCTGGAGGCCAGCGGGAAGAAGAGCATCCGCGCCGTGATCAGCCCGACATCGACGCGGTAGCCTCGGTTCGCCCGGGGCACGTCGACATAAGCACTCGTGGCATCCGCGGAGAGGTCGACGTCGAAGAAGCCCGCCTGCGGCTCGTCGGGATCGCCGGAGACAGGAATCCCGTGTACCCGCAGGATCGGCCGGCTTCCATCGAGCTCTCCTGCCAGTTCGGCCGTGATCCGCTCCACGCTCTCCTCGGTCACCTCCCAGTAGGCGTGCACGCAGTAGGGATCACGCACCATGAGTCGGCATCGATCGAGAATGCGGGGTGGCGGAGCAACCGGCTCGGGAGCACGCGGGCGGATCTCCGGTACCCCGGCGCTCCCGGTCGACCTCGAGTCTCCATCGGAATCGCCGCGGGGGCGAGGTCCCTCGGCAGCCGGTCGGCTACCATCTCGCGAGGACCGATGCCGCGCTTCGCCGGGCACAGTCGGACCACCGATCGGCCGGACTTGTGCAGCGCCTGCGCTGTGTCGCTCCAAAGCCCGGCGAGCATCGTGTTCGTGACGGGCCTCACCCGGACTCCGGCGATCATCGCGTTCGCGGCGGACCTCAACCGGACTCCGGCGACCATCGCGCTCAGGGCGTCCTTCCATCGGTCCCTTTCGATCGATGGCGGGACCAGCCGGAGGCCGAACGCCTCGTCCCCCATCCTGCGGCCCTCTGACGCCCTGCGGGCCGCGACCCGGATGCTCGTCCACGCGCCCGCGACCGTGTTCGACGCGGGAATCGACCGGGCGCCGGTCACGTTCGTACCGCGGGGTGTAGGCACTATCGCGCCTGGACGTGCCGCTGCGACGCAGATCCTCGCGTGGACCGTAGGAGCGCTCTCCCGCCCGCTGGCGGCCTAGTTCGGAGCGCTCGGCCAGCGACTTGGCGACCGGTGAGGGAGGACCGCCAGGGCCACGCCGGGGGGGAGGCAGGTTTCGCGAGGGAATGCTCCCCGGGCCGAGGAAGCGACCATAATTAGGGTCACGGCCTAGAGCGGTGGAGTTCCAGTTCTGACCGTCGTCGTCCTCTTCCTCGCGCGGCGGGTGGTGGCCGCGCATCCCAGCGTGGGGGCGATCAGCCGGTGGGCGCGCTGCGGGCGGCGCAGGCATGTCGGCGGGCGGACGCGCCGCGGACGGAGCAGGCGTGTCCGCGAGCGGAGGCACAACGACCGACGGGTGCGTTTCGCCCGGTGGGCGCACGGCGGGTTGGGTGCCGGCAACATGAGGCTTCGCCCTGCCCCCCGGTTTCGCATCGCGGGCCGGGGCCGCCGGCTCAGCACCTTGCGTCTTCCTGGGTCTGCGAGCCGGCTCAGCGTCGACAACCGGAGGCGTCGAGGCGCGCTCCCGCTTGGGTCGCACCGTGGCCGCCACCGCGTCGGCGAGCTGTTCTTTATTCATCGCGTTGCGGCCGCGAATCTCCAACCGTCTGGCCTCCTCCAGGAGCTCCGGCCTCGTCATTCCTCGTAGATCATCCTTGCGCATGCATACCTCTCTCTCAGCCACGCCCTCAGGCGCCGGCGGTCGTTACGTCGCGAAGAATCGAACCAAGCTCGAGGTTGGCGTGACCGGCCAGTGCGCGCAGGGCATTCATCTCCTCGTGGCCGGCGGGACGGTCTGTGGCCGCTCCCGCCACGGCAAAACGGTTTAACTCGGCGCGGAACCGCAAAACCAACTCGTAGACCCTCGGCTCGATCCAGGTCCGCACCAGGGGCAGGCGGAACCGGTCGGCCGGGACAATGGTCTCGTAGGCCGCACGGATCAGTCCGAGCGCGGCCAGATCAGATGGCTCTCCGAACGCGCGATCGAGGAGATCGTGGATTCGGTCGGCGAGTGCCGCTGCGAGAGGTGCGGCAAGCTTGATGGCCATCGGCGCGGTATCGACCTCGAGACCCAGCCGCTCCTGCTCGGCGACCGCGGCCTCAACCCCTTCCCACCAGCCCGCGGGAATCGCGACGGCATCCCGTGGCAAACGCGTCGCCAACGCCCGGAAAACACCGCCCAGGCAGTATCGCGCAAGGCTGCGGTGCACCTCGGGAAGCGGCAGTTGCAGATCGACCAGGACCTGCAGGGCCGCACGGGAGTCCTTGAAGAGCTCGCGCAGCCGTGTCCCTTCGTCCTCCAGGGACTGGCCCAAAGCCGCCTGGGCGATCTCTTCCCGTACCTCCAACTGGAGGTCCATCAACCCAAAGGTACCGGTGAACCGCCCGACGCTTGCTTCGGGATCGATGGCCGGGGAGAGGGTGACGACCCGCTGCGCCAACGTACCCGGCGCCACGAGGAAATCCCAGCTCCAAGCCTCCTCGCGCGACTCCTCTTCCACGCGGAGATGCCCGCTACACTCGAGCTCGTCACCGCAACAGCCAGGATCGAGCGTGCCGTGAATACCATACTGGAACACCCGGCGATCCAGCGAGCGGTCGAGCACTGCCGCCTCCAACGCAGCCTGGGCGGCGGCGTGCTCCGGGCCGAGGCGACGCGGCCGGATAAGGGTGCGGTAAACGCGCGCGCCGTCCCCCCACTCGGATGAATTGGAACGCGCCTGCTCGAGGTGCGTTACAAGAAGCGCTTCCAGCGGCTCGGCGCAGTAGGGCTGGGCCAAGTCGCAGGCCCGGGCCGCGTAGCCAAGGTTCTGCTGCACCTCCAGCCCTGAAATGTCGGCAAAGAACCAGGCGCAACTTGTGTACATCAGCATCGCCTGGTGTGTCGCCTCGAGAAGCGACCAGATCATGCGCCGGGTCTCCCCGTCCACCGGCGCCCGCAGGTGCCGGGCTAGGAATGCAGCGCGTTCGTCGCGGTCGGGCCGGAGGAGAACCTGGATATAGTCATCGCGCGCCGCCCACGGATCACGGAGGTGCCGTCCGGCGTGGGTGAGAAAGGCGCCCTGCACCTGATCACGCAGGGCATCGAGTCCGCGCCGTAGCGGCGTCCGCCAGCGTTGGTTCCATCCCGGTTGGCCACCATTCGAACAGCCGCAGTCGCGAATCCAGCGCCCCACACCGTGCGCACAAGACCAGGCGGTTCCCTCACCGGTGTCGGTGAAGTTCAACTGCACCTCGTGCTCCGCCGGAAAGAGATCGAGGTATTCCGGGTAGTTGACGAAACGAATGCCGCGCCGTTGCGCCTCACTGTGGAAGAGGAAGGCCAGGCACATGTCGGCGAACGCCTCGTGGTGTCCGTAGATCTCGCCATCAGTGGCAAGATGCACGAGGCCATTCGAACCGCGACCCTTTCCTGCGACCTGTAACCGTCCCGCGAAGCTGCCGGCATCGCGCAGCAGATGCTCAAAAGAAGCGGCCACCGAAAGCGACCCGTCATAGAAGAAGCAGTCGACCCAGGTCCGACGCGCCGGATCAGCAAAGCAGCGGTAGGCCCGACCGGTGTCGATCGCCCCGCCACACTCCTCCCACTTTCGCTCCCCCAGCCCACGCATGCGTAGGGCTTGGTGCGGGGCCAGGACCAGGAAGCGCACCCCCGCCTCGGCGACTACACGGAGGGTCTCAGCATCAATGGCGGTCTCGGACAGCCAGAGGCCTTCCGATGGGCGGCCGAAGCGGTGCTGAAAATCTCGCAGGCCCCACCGCACCTGGGTCCACTTGTCGGGCAGGCTGGCCAACGGAAGGATGGCGTGGTTATAGACCTGCGCCATGCCGCTGCCGTGCCCGCCATGACGCGCCACACTCTCCCGGTCCGCGTCGAGGATGCGCTGATAGACCCTGGGAAACCGTCGATCCATGTCGGAGAGAAGCGTCGGGCCGAAATCGAACGACAGATGTGCATAGTTATTCACCAGGGCCGCGATCCGCCCCTGCGAGTCGAGTACGCGGCTGCGTCCGTTCGGGCCGTAGCACTCGTCCGTGATGCGCTCGTTCCAATCGTGAAACGGCGCGGCACCTTCCTGTCGCTGAATCTCCCCCGTCCACGGGCTCTCCCGCGGAGGTTGGTAGAAGTGGCCATGGATCGTGACGAACATCGGCGATGGTTTCCTGGTTTCGCGTCGAGGCGCCTCGTGGGCGCAGCGTGGTGGGCGCCCGAAAGCGCCACCTCTTTTTCGGTCCGGCCCCCCCGCCTACAGCCACGGAAGGGGCGGGTGTCGCACGTATCTGGATCCGGAAACGGCCGAGAAATGGTCTCCCGTAAAGACTCCACAGGAGGAAGGCGATCCGGATCGCGGGGCGACCGTTCCCTGAGCCACTCCCAGGTAAGCACAGCCGGCGAGGATCGGTCAACGAGAGATATCGATCCCGAGATTCGGAGTACGGAACGAATACGACTGGCTTCGGGCTTCGGGATCCGGCTTCGGGCTTCAGGCTTCGGGCTTCAGGGCGTCGTGCGGTCTCTGGAGGCCACGAACCAGCTCGCCGCACCGGACCACGCGTTTGGCGTGATCCTCCGCGCTCATGGCCCGCCCTCCTGAAGCCTGAAGCCCGACTCTGTTCATGGTCTGTCCTCCTGAAGCCCGAAGCCTGTCTACTCCGAATCTCAGATCGATCAGCCCGGCCGGCACTTCCCCGGGTCGTAACGCGATCAGCCTGCGCGCACTCAGCTCCTCCTATGGCCTGCCGGCTTCTTCCATGATCCGGAGGACCACGTTTTCCCCTTCGCGGATCGTCCGCTGGATCCAACGGCCATTGATGAAGACCATCGGCACCGCCGTCAGTCCGAGTTGCTGTGCGGCGCGCGCGTCTTCGGTGATCGCTGCGCTCACCTCCGGCTTCTCCATCTCCGCGAATAGCCGGTCGGGATCGATACCCATTGTCCCGGCCGCTAAGCGCAGGGGCGCGTCGTTGAAGGACGCCACATTGTCCATGAGCCACGCATGCATCTTCCAGTACCCCGCCGAACCGCCGATCGACCCGGCTGCCTCGGCGGCTTTCGCGGCCCGGCCGGCCAGCGGATGAATCGCTTCGGGCCGGACCTGCGCGGGAAGAGTCGGGTTGCTGCTGGGATCGATCGGAAAATGGCGGAACGTGTACCGAATGCCGGACTTTCGTTTCGCCAGATCACGGATGCTCCGATCCATGTCTGCGGTGTAAGGCTCTTGGTAGTCGCCGAACAGCACTACGTCGACGAACCGGGATCCGGCCAGGCCGGGGCTCGCCGCCGAGGCGCCCATGGACCAGGCTCGGGAGTCGGTGGGGAGGACGCGAACCGGCTGGGCACGCCAATCATCGATGTCTTTCTGTCTTGCCGCGACTGGCCTGTCCGCGGCCGCCGTGAGCGCGGGCGGATTGGTCGCCCCCACCTCCTCGATGGTCTTCCGGAGGGCACCCGGCACCTGCCACCCTTTGAACTCAACACCGTTCACAAAGATCATCGGTGTGAAGTAGAGCCCGAGGACGGTTCCCTCGTCACAGTCCGCCTGAACGCGCCGAAGGGTCTCCGGCCCCTTCATGGCCGCGAGGAAGGTCGCAGGAGTGAAGCCCAACTGGGCGAGACCGGTCATCAATTCGGCATCGGTGAAGGCGCCCCCTCGCGCGAAGAGCCAGCGGTGCATCGCCCAGAAACCCTCGTCTCCATTGAGAATTCCGGCGGCCTCGGCAGCCCTGGCCGCCCAGCACGCGTTGGCATGCATCGTCTGTTTCAAGTACTTGTTGCAGGGCACCCCGGGAGCCGCCTCCGCACAAAACGGATAGTGCTTGATCGAGACGGACACGTCAGTTCGGGAGGCGAGAATCCCCTCAACCTCTCCTTCGATGCGCCGGCAGTCGGAACACTGGTAGTCGGTCAGCATCACGATCCGAAGTGGGCTGGCCTTCGGCCCGACACGGTAGCGACCCGTGAAGCCGCTACTTCCCGCCGTGGTCGCAGGGCGGTTCGTGTCTGCGGGGCGATTCGGAACGGCGGGACGGTCCGAATCCACAGAACGGCTCGCGTCTGTCGAACTCTTCGTATCTGCGGTACGGTTCGCGTCCACCGCCTTGGACTGAGCGAGGATCTTCTCCTTGGAGGCCCGCCGCTCGTTCTCCGCACGGGAGCTTATCTGCCGCTGGAAGTTTGCGTTGGCGATTCCCAGCGCCAAAGACGCCGCCAGGAAGGTTCCCGCCGCCGCGCCGGCAATCTTCCGCACACGGGCCCAGGGCATGACCGCCTTGCTCCCGGGGTCCCGCGGCACGGCCCGGCGCGTCTCCCACTCCAGCAGGACAAGAAGGGTAAGGTTCGCGGCGTGAGCCCCGACGCAGTAGGGACAGAACTTCCGATAAGCGATCATGACGCCCACGAAGACCAGCGACGCGACTCCACCGAAGCGCAGGAGCCACCTGGCCGGTGCCGGAGTACCCCTGTCGGCCACCATCCACCCGGCCAGCAGCGCGAGAAAGTAGGCAAAACCGAGGAAGGACACGGGCCACCGAATCCCAGGCACCATGCCCCATGGCGTGGCTTCGAGAGCCTCGCACCCGCTCCGGGGACCACACCCGGGCAGGCTCCCGCCGAAGTGCTTCGAAAGCAGGAAGGCGGAAAGCACTATGGCTGCCGAGAGCAGGAGAGCCACCCCCCAGAACACCGCCGTCGAGATGGTCGTCGCCCGGCACGAACCAACCGACCGGATCTCCGGTCTTGTTCTCTTTGTCGGCCTACCCATGGTCTCTTGCCCTCCGTTGCCCGCGTGGGTTGTCCTCGGGCCCTATTCTACGGGAGGTGCGCGAGCATCGCCCGGACCAGCGTAGCCTGTCCGAGCCGGTGTGTGGAGGGTGATTGTGAAGCGGTCTCCGTCGGCCCCCTCTACTCGCAGAAGATCCGCACCTTGTCGCCGTCGGAGGCGTCCACGTCGACGTTCAGTTCCCGCAGCGCCTGGAGCAGTTCCTCCCCCTCGAGTCCGCCGAGATTGGAGAGATCGATCCCCTTTTCGGAGAGCTTCTGACGCGCATGCTCCGGCATCACAGCCTTGAGTCTAATGCCGGCGCGCACGAGGCTGAGCGGGACGCGGATGTTGACCTTGTCGCCTTGCGAGCTGTCCACGAGCACACGAAGGTACTTCGGCTTACCGGAGCGGGAAGCCCCGCCGTCGCAGCACGATTCCGGGCCGGCCGTGGCGGCTCCTCCCACTTCGTTCTCGGGGACGCTTGTACCGATGGCCGAGAGCTTGTCGAGAAGCCTTTCCGCGTCCGCCACGGTGATCGTTCCCTTGGCCAACATGTCGAGCACCTGCTTCCGTTCCTGGGTCATGACCACGTCTCCTCTCGTTTCCCGCGAACCACACGCCGCGGGTCTGGTTCGCCTATTTCAGCCCCCACGCAGCACACGGGTGGGGCCCATCGGATCGGCCAGATTCCGGACGACATTCGCCCCTACCCCAGCCGCTTCAGCGCCTCGTCGACCGAGATATCGCCGCAGGCGAGCTGGTCGAGAACAACCGCGCTCGGACTGGGGAGATCGAAGACGCGGTCGAGCTTCGCGTTGAGGGCATGGAGACGGTTTTTCACCGTCGGGTAACTGATGTCAAAGATTCGCTCCATCTGCTTCAGCGAGCCATGATGCCGGAGGAACGCGACCACGAAGACCTGGTCCTCGGGGGCGAGCCGGGCGAGAGCCGAAGCCTCGAACCGGCCATCCATCACGATTCCGCAATCGAAGCACTGGAGCCGGATAATCTCCATCAACTCCCCGCAACTTCCGCACTTGGCATTGGCTATGTCCATCTCACCACCTCCGTTCATCAACATTATTCAATACGATATTGATTGTGTCAAGTTGCAATGAATCTAAGGGAACCGTGTCAAGACGGGCCGAGGGGTGTCACCTCACGAGGACAACCTGCCCCACGGCCCCCCACGATCCCACGCCCCCCCGGGCAAGGCAGATCCCGGCGGGCACTCCCCACAATGTGGGGCGATGGGGGATCGCTGCTACCCAGCGTCTGCTGGCTGGCGGTGGCGGCAGCGACGGGCGTACGTGCCCTGGACCGCCGGTACCTCGGCGCCGATCGAGATGGGCCGCTTTCATCTAACCGCGGGATGGATTCACCCCTATCATGGTCCGGTCGGCAGGTGCCGGCGCACGGAGATCACATGACACAACGAGTCCCCACCTTGGCTCCCATCGACCAACTCTGCGTCGACACCATCCGCACGCTGGCCATGGATGCGATCGAACAGGCGAAGTCAGGCCACCCCGGCATGCCCATGGCGATGGCGCCCGTGGCTTACGTGCTTTGGCAAAGACACCTGCGCTACGATCCGCAGGATCCGGCCTGGCCCGACCGGGATCGCTTCGTCCTCTCCGCAGGACACGGCTCGACCTTGCTTTACGCGATGCTGCACCTGTGCGAGGTCGGGAGCGCTACAGCCGGACGCTACACATCGCCCCGCCACCTCGCCGTCACTCTCGATGACCTCCGTCGATTCCGCCGGCTGGACAGCGTATGTCCGGGACACCCGGAGTACGGTCTGACCGCCGGCGTCGAGTGCACCACCGGGCCGCTCGGCCAGGGCGTGGCCATGAGCGTGGGGATGGCCATCGCGGCTCGACGGCTCGGCGCGTTGTACAATCGGCCCGGCTGCGAGCTCTTCACGCACCGCACCTGGGCGCTGTGCGG
The DNA here is from genome assembly GCA_903844735.1 of Candidatus Eiseniibacteriota bacterium. Classification (GTDB taxonomy): domain Bacteria; phylum Eisenbacteria; class RBG-16-71-46; order CAIMUX01; family CAIMUX01; genus CAIMUX01. The sequence goes on along the minus strand of CAIMUX010000104.1, from coordinate 8,670 downwards.
CGACGGGGACCTGATGGAGGGGATCTCCTCGGAAGCCGCCGCGCTCGCGGGTCACCTGCGACTGGCCAACCTGGCCTGGATCTACGACAGCAACCGGATCACAATCGAAGGAAGCACCGACCTCGCCTGGAGCGAGGATGTTGCGGGTCGCTTCACCGCCCAAGGCTGGCGGATTCTCGACGTAGCCGACGCGAACGATCTGGAGGCGCTGGACCGGGCATTTGCGGAGATCGCGGGTGGTGATGGCCGGGATGGCTGTAATGGCCGCAATAGCCGCAATGACCCCGGCGACCGCCCTACTCTCATCATCGTCCACAGCCGCATCGGCTATGGAGCACCGCGCAAGGAAGGAACCAGCACCGCCCACGGCGAGCCACTCGGTGAAGAAGAGCTCCGAGGCGCGAAGCGGAGCTACGGCTGGCCGGAGGAGCCGCGCTTCCTCGTCCCGGAAGGAGTCTACGAGCATTTCCGTTCCGGCATCGGCAGTCGCGGTCAGGCCCAGCACGCAGCATGGCGGACCCGGCACCAGACCTTCCGCCAGGCCGATCCCACAACCGCCGCGGAGCTCGACGGCCTGCTGGAGCGCCGTCTGCCCGATGGGTGGGACCAAGGCCTGCCGAACTTCCCCGCCGACCCAAAGGGAGTGGCCACGCGCGCAGCCTCCGGCAAGGCACTCAACGCCCTCGCGGCGAGGATTCCGTGGCTCTTGGGCGGCTCGGCCGACCTCCACCCCTCGGTGAAGACACTGCTTGACGGCGAATCCGATCTCTCGGCGACGACACCCCTCGGGCGCAATTTCCATTTCGGGATCCGTGAGCACGCCATGGGCGCGCTCCTCAACGGGCTCGCACTGTCGGGGCTCCAGCCGTTCGGCTCGACCTTTCTCGTCTTCAGCGACTACCTGAGGCCCGCCCTTCGGCTGAGCGCCCTCATGAAATTGCCGGTGGCGTGGGTCTTCTCCCACGACAGCATCTTGGCCGGCGAGGACGGGCCGACCCACCAGCCGATCGAGCACGTAGCGGCCCTGCGCGCCATCCCGGGACTGCTGGTCCTGCGGCCCGCCGACGCCAACGAGACGGTGGAGGCGTGGCGGCTGATCGCCACGCTGCGCAACGAGCCGGCGGTGCTCGTCCTTTCGCGGCAGAACCTGCCGGTCCTCGATCGCACACGCTTCGCGCCGGCCGACGGGCTGCGGCGCGGGGGGTATGTCCTGGCCGAAGCACCGGGTGGAAAGCCACGTGTCATTCTCATCGGCACCGGGAGCGAGGTCTCGCTCTGCCTCGACGCACGCGAACTGCTGAGGACAACCGGGATCATGGCGCGGGTGGTCAGCCTTCCCTCGTGGGAGCTGTTCGAGCGACAGGACGAGACCTATCGCGCAACCGTGTTGCCACCCGAAGTGGCCGAGCGCGTGACGGTGGAGGCCGGCTCGCCGTTGGGCTGGGAGCGCTACGCCGGACCCGGTGGCGTGATCTTGGCGATGCGGGATTTCGGGGCTTCAGCGCCGGCGGACGACCTAGCCCGGCACTACGGCTTCACCGCAGAGGCCGTGGCCGGTGCGGCCCGATTCGTGCTGGGCTGATCTGCCGGGTCCGGCTGCTTTGATCGCGTTGCGCTGATCTGTTTGCGGCTCACTGGTCCGTTCGGGTTTCGCTGATCCGAGGAGGTTCTGCGCATGAAGACGAGCCACCCTGATTCCGCCCGCTCGTGCACTCCGCTTACCGAACTGCCCTCCTACACACATCTGCTCGCGCATCGCGACGGGATGGCCAACCTGCATATGCGCGATCTCTTCGCCGCCGACCCGAATCGCTTCGACCGGTTTTCGCTGCGACTGGGCGACCTGCTCGTCGACTACTCCAAGAACCGCATCATGGAGAAGACCCTCGACCTTCTGGTGCGCCTCGCCAGGGAGGCCGGCCTACGCGGTTGGATCGACGCCATGTTTTCCGGGGAGAAGATCAACAGCACCGAGAACCGGGCTGTGCTGCATATCGCACTGCGCAACCGCTCCAACCGGCCGATCCTCGTGGATGGGGAGGATGTCATGCCGGCGGTCAACGCGGTGTTGGCGAGGATGCGCGGGTTCAGCGAGCGGGTGCGCTCCGGTGAGTGGCGGGGACACACAGAGAAACCGGTCCGCACCTTGGTCAACATCGGGATCGGCGGCTCCGACCTCGGACCCTGCATGATCGCCACGGCCCTGCGTCCCTACTGGCACGAGCGGCTGGACGCACGATTCGTCTCCAACGTCGATGGGACGCACCTCACCGAAGCGCTGCGCGACCTCGATCCGGCGGAAACGCTGTTCATCGTCGCCTCCAAGACCTTCACCACCCAGGAAACACTGGCCAACGCGCGATCGGCGCGGGCGTGGCTGGTGGACCGACTCGGCGACGAGGCCGCGGTTGCCCGGCACTTCGTCGCCGTCTCCACCAACACGGCGGCGGTGCGCGAGTTCGGCATCGACCCGGCCAACATGTTCGGCTTCTGGGACTGGGTGGGTGGACGCTATTCGAGCTGGTCGGCCATCGGCCTGTCGGTCGCGGCACTTGTCGGCATGGACCGCTTCGAGGATTTCCTCGCCGGCGGCCACGAGATGGACGAGCATTTCCGGTCGGCGCCGTTCGGGCAGAACATACCGGTGATCCTCGCCCTTCTTGGCATCTGGTACGGGAACTTCCTCGATGCCCATGCCCACGCGGTCCTCCCCTACGACCAGTACCTCGCTCGCTTTCCGGCCTACCTGCAGCAAGCCGACATGGAAAGCAACGGCAAGAGCGTCGATCGCACGGGACGGCCGGTGATCGGCTGGCAGACCGGGCCGATTCTCTTCGGTGAGCCGGGGACGAACGGCCAGCATGCCTTCTACCAGCTCATTCACCAGGGGACACGGCTGGTGCCGGCCGATTTCCTGGCCGCCGCGCGGCCGCAGAACGCCCTCGGCGATCACCACCGCATGCTGCTCAGCAACTTCTTCGCGCAGACCGAGGCATTGATGCGCGGCAAGACCGAGGCGGAAGCACGCGTGGAGATGGAGGCGACGGGAATGCCCGCGGAGCGGATCGCCGAGCTTCTTCCCCACCGCGTGTTTCACGGCAACCAGCCGACGAACTCGATCCTCTACCAGAGACTCGACCCGCACACGCTGGGGCGGCTCCTAGCCCTGTACGAGCACAAGATCTTCGTACAGGGAGTTATCTGGGGGATCTACTCGTTTGACCAGTGGGGCGTGGAATTGGGCAAGCAGATGGCCGGTCGGATTCTGCCGGAGTTGGACGGCGACGCGGCGGTTACGGGGCACGACGCGTCGACGAACGGGCTGATCGGGTACTTTCGGGGCCTGCGGTAGGTCGGCCCGGCGGCCCGGATTCGATCGGAGGATCGAATCCTTTGGACGTCGGATCTCCCGCCAGTGGGAGCGTTCAAAGCTCGCTCTGTGTCTTCGGAACGGACTGGAGAAAGATCACACTCCCAATCCCCCCAAGGGGACGCTATAGTCTCCGAACCTTGTCACCAGCCGAAGCGCGCACCGGTTGCCCCGCGTTGGCAGTGAATCCACCCAGGACCACGTCCCCCAGGGGGGGCCGCACCAGGGGAAAGGATCAACCATGACGACTCCGCCCACCAAGAACGCCAAACTAATCGCATGGGTGAACGAGATCGCTGCCCTATGCGAACCCCAGGATGTCCACTGGTGCGACGGCTCCCAGGAGGAGTACGACCACCTGTGCGCCCAAATGGTCGCGTCCGGCACCTTCGTCCGCCTCAACCCGGCCAAGCGGCCGAACTCGTATCTCGCCCGCTCGCACCCGTCCGATGTCGCGCGCGTGGAGGAGCGGACCTTCATCTGCTCGAAGAGCAAGGAAGAAGCCGGTCCGACCAACAACTGGGCATCGCCCGATGAGATGCGCGCCACGCTACGCAAGATCTACAAGGGGTGCATGCGGGGGCGGACGATGTACGTCATCCCCTTCAGCATGGGGCCACTGGGCTCGCCGATCGCGAAGATCGGCTTCGAGATCACCGACAGTCCGTACGTAGTCGCCAACATGCGGATCATGACCCGCATGGGCAAGGCGGTGCTGGAGGTGCTGGGTGACAGCCCGGGCTACATCCCCTGCATCCACTCCGTGGGCGCGCCGCTCGCGCCGGGCCAGAAGGACGTCCCGTGGCCGTGCGCGCCCAGCATCGCAGACAAGTACATCGTTCACTTCCCGGACACCTACGAGATCTGGTCGTACGGCTCGGGGTACGGCGGCAACGCGCTGCTTGGGAAGAAGTGCCTCGCCCTGCGGATCGCATCCTGCATGGCACGCGATCAGGGGTGGCTCGCCGAGCACATGCTGATCCTCGGGCTCGAATCTCCCACGGGCGAGAAGACCTATGTCGCGGCCGCCTTCCCGAGCGCCTGCGGCAAGACCAACCTCGCGATGATCCTGCCACCGCAGGGGCTCGAGGGATGGAAGGCGCTGACGGTCGGCGACGACATCGCGTGGATCAAGCCGGGCCCGGACGGAACGCTGCGCGCCATCAACCCGGAGGCCGGATTCTTCGGCGTCGCCCCCGGAACCTCCTACGACTCGAACCCGATGGCGATGGAGTCGATCAAGGCGAATACCATCTTCACAAATGTCGTCCTGACCGACGATGGCGACATCTGGTGGGAAGGGATGGGACCGGCGCCCGCGCACGGGATCGATTGGCAGGGGAACGACTGGACCCCCGAGGCCGGCCGCGTGGGCGCGCACGCCAATGCCCGCTTCACCGCCCCGGCTGTCCAATGCCCGACGATCGACCCCCAGTGGGAGGATCCCGCCGGCGTGCCGATCTCCGCGTTCATCTTCGGGGGACGCCTCTCCAAGACCTTTCCGCTTGTGTACCAGGCGTTCGACTGGAACAGCGGCGTTTTCATGGCGGCGACAATGGGTTCGGAGGCGACCGCCGCGGCGATCGGCGTGTCGGGGATCCGTCGGGATCCGTTCGCCATGCTCCCATTCGCCGGTTACAACATGGCCGACTACTGGGGGCACTGGGTGCGCTACGGTGCGCGCGCGGGCATCAAGTTGCCGCAGATCTTCCGGGTGAATTGGTTCCGCAAGAACGCCGACGGCAAATTCGCGTGGCCGGGTTACGGCCAGAACATGCGCGTCCTGCAGTGGATCGTCGACCGGGTGCACGGCCACGCCGACGCGGCGGAGAGCCCGTTCGGCCTGATGCCGCGGTACGAGGACCTCAACTGGAAGGGTCTCGACTTCTCCAAGGAGCAGTTCCTCGGAATCATGGACATCGTGCGCGACGGCGTGATCGAGGAGGCCGCGGCCATCGACGAGTACTTCGGGAAGTTCGGCAATCACCTGCCGCCGGAGCTGGAGGTGGAGCGGAAGAAACTGCAGAAGCGTGCCGAGAGCGCGCCGGAAACCTGGAGCCTCGGGGGCTGATCAGGGCTGAGGAACGAGGATCGTCATCATCAAGCCAAGGGTCCGCATACCGCCTACGGACTCGGCATCTGCGGATCTGCCGGTCCGACCGGCCGATAACCTGCAGGTGCGCAACCTATCCGGACATGGAACGAGGTTCCCCTGCCGGGCAGCGAGACGCAGCGCGTCTCGCCCCCATGCTCCTCCACTGCGCGCCGCACAAGGGCCAGGCCCAGCCCCGTGCCGTCCCGCTTGGTGGTGAAGAACGGTTCGAAGATCCGCTCGCGCAGCTCCTCCGCTATGCCGCAGCCGTCGTCTTCCACCGAGATCTCCACCGAGCGTCCGGTGACCGGGTCCGCATCTTTGTCCTCGATGGCGCGGGTAGCCACCTGGATGCGCCCCGTCCCCTCCTCGACCGCGTCCACGGCGTTGCGGAGCAGGTTAAGCAGCGCCTGCCGCAGGAGCGTCGCGTCGCAGATCGCCTCGGGGTCAGCCTCGTCCAGCGTCAAGACGAGCTGCACCCCCTTGCGCGCGATGAGCGGCCGCACGAAGTCGGCCAGCTCGACCACGATGTCATTCACCCGTTCCGGGCGAAAGGCGGCCCGCGGCAGGCGCGAAAACTGAAGATATTCCTCCGTAATCTGACGCAAACGCCGCACCTCGCGCTTGATCACGCCCAGGATCTCGCGCGTCTCCGACTCCGAGGTCGGACGGGAATCATCCAGTGATTCGCGCAGAAGATCGACATTGAGGTTGATCGAAGCAAGTGGATTGCGGATCTCGTGCACCACCTTGGATGAGATCTTCCCCACCGCGGCCATCTTCTCGCTGCGCAGAAGATCCTCTTCGAGGCGGCGAGTGGCCGAAACGTCCCGGATGATCTCCACGAATCGGTCCTCTCCGCCGGCGGGAACCGGCACCCGGGAGCGCGTGATGGACACATCGAGAATCCGGCCGTCACGCCGCCGGCGACGGGTGCGAAAGTCCCGGACACGGGCGCCGGGGGCCAGGGGGGCCTTCAGTTCCGCCTCCTCCTCGATAGTGGGGGTAATCACGTTGTAGAGAACGCCCGTCATCTCCCCGGGGGTGAAGCCGAAGATCTCCTCGCCGCCCGGGTTCCAGGAAAGGATCCGATGGTCGCGGTCCAAGACGAGGATGGCGTCGCCCGCGTGCTCGAGGACATAATCAAGGGTCTCCTCCACTTCTTCTTGCCGCGCCCGGCTGGCTCGCAGTCGCGGAAAGAAACCGTGCACGGCAAGCCGCAGTCGCTCGAACTCCGCAACGCGCAGCGGCGACAGGGCAGCCGGCTCGCCCCCCTCCGGGTCAGCCTGCTCCACAAGACGCACGAGACGCTCAAGATCATCGACCAATCGCCGGCGGAGCCATACAAAGAGACCGCCGAGGAAGACGCCCGACAGGCCGAAGAGGAGCAACAGCGCCCCGATCCCCTGCGCCGCGGACCACGTCCCGCCCGCGCGCAGAAGAAGCAGGATGATCACACCCGCGCCCGAGATAAGAACGACACAGACGCCGACAGCCGCCACCGCGGCGTACCAGCCCAGGGGTCGCGGACGCCGGCGCACGCCTACCGTGACCCTGCTCTCCGTCACTTCCATGGATCACCGTCGTCGATGCCGTAGAGGCGAAGCTTGTTATACAGACGTGTGCGGGAGATCCCAAGGATGGAGGCGGCTCGCGATTTGTTTCCGCGAGCCGCGCGCAGTGCCTGCTCCACCGTCCGGCGCTCGGCGTCGGCCAATGCCTCGGGCCCGGTCGCCAACAAAGCGTCGCCTCGACTCGCGGGCCGTTGGCGCAGGTGCTTCGGCAGGTCTTCGGGGACCACGCGGCCGCTCGCGCCCATGGCAAAGATCGACTCGATCACGTTGCCCAGCTCACGGACGTTGCCCGGCCACGAGTAGGTCGTGAGCAGGTCGATGACCCGCGGATCAACCGCTTCGACCTTGTTCGCAAATACGCGATTGAATCGTTCCAGAAAGTGCTGGGCGAGAAACGGAATGTCCTCCGGCCGCTCACGCAGCGGCGGCAGGTCGATTGTGATCACACCGATCCGGTAATAGAGGTCCTGGCGCAGCCGCCCCTCGCGGATCGCCACCTCCGCGGAGATGCCGGTGGCGGCCAGAAAGCGGACATCCACGGGCGCCTCCGTGACATCACCGACCTGCCGCACTCGTCGCTCCTGCAGAACACGCAGGAGACGGACCTGGATCTCCGGCGGCATTTCCGCAACCTCGTCGAGAAACAACGTACCGCGATCGGCCGCCCGCACCAGGCCGATCGTGTCGCGGCTGGCACCGGTGAAGGCCCCTTTCCGGTGGCCGAAGAGTTCGCTCTCGAAGAGGTCCCGCGGGATGGCATTGCAGTTCACCGGGACGAACGGCTGTTCCGCCCGCGGCGAGTGGTAGTGGATGGCTCGCGCCACCAGCTCCTTACCGGTACCGGTCTCGCCCACAATGAGCACGGAGCTGTCGTGAGCCGCGGCGGCGCGCATCCGGGCGAAAACGCGTTGCATGATCGGGCTGCGGCCCACGATGTTCGGAAACTCGTACATCTGCCGCAGGTCGGCATTTTCCAGCCGTAGGCGGTCGTTCTCGCTGCGAAGCTGCCTCGCTTCCAGGATCTGCTGCACCGCCCGCAGCAGCTCCTCCCGATCGAACGGTTTGGTAATGTAGTCAGAGGCGCCGATCTTCATCGCCTGGATGGCATTCTGAATCGTCCCGTAGCCGGTCATGATGATGACGTCGATGTCGGGGCGGATCTCGCGCGCCCGGCGCAGCACCTCGGTGCCGTCCATCCCCGGCATGCGCAGGTCGGTCAGGACAATGGTGAAATCGGGATCGGCGCGCAACTTCTCCAGGCCGGCCTCCCCGGCGTAGACTGCCTCGGCCAAGAAACCCGCGCGCGCGAAGATGCGGCGGCAGGTCTCGGCCATGTCGGTGTCGTCCTCGACGATGAGGATCTTTGTCAGGGGCTGGTCCATGCCTGAGAGAGTCGGGCGGAACGGGCCTCGCGGGCAAGGGAGGAATTGTCCTTCCCGCAAACCGTTTTGCCTCGCTGAACGGTCCGGGCAACGGACCAGGGGCATCCGACGGACCTATCATCCCGGATTTCGCAGGGGTCACCCGCGGTGGTCCCGGATCGGACCGGGAACGCCGTGTCCGGCGGCGTGATGGGTTCCGGAGTCTCGATCCAGGGGGTCGGCTTCGTCCCGGGACCGTTTATACAGCTCGAT